>CAVSNJ010000029.1:0-403848 GCA_963729295.1 uncultured Alphaproteobacteria bacterium | reverse complement strand
CGTCGGCGACGATCAAATCGCATCACAATGTCGGCGGCTTGCCGGCGCGGATGAAATTGAAGCTGGTCGAGCCGCTGCGCGAGCTCTTCAAGGACGAGGTGCGCGAGCTCGGCCGCGAGCTGGGCCTGCCCGAAAGCCTGGTGCGGCGCCATCCGTTCCCCGGCCCCGGCCTCGCCATCCGCGTTCCTGGCGCCATCACGCGCGAGAAGCTCGACATCCTGCGCAAGGCCGACGCGGTCTATCTCGAGGAGATACGCCTCGCCGGGCTTTACGACGCGATCTGGCAGGCTTTTGCCGTGCTGCTGCCGGTGCGCACGGTGGGCGTCATGGGCGACAGCCGCTCCTATGATTACGTGTGCGCGCTGCGCGCTGTCACCTCGACCGACGGTATGACCGCCGACTCGTTCCCCTTCGCGCACGATTTCCTGGCGCGCACGGCGACGCGCATCATCAACGAGGTGAAGGGCATCAACCGCGTCGTCTACGACGTTACCTCGAAGCCGCCCGGCACGATCGAGTGGGAGTGACCTCAGGCGGCGTGGAACACGAACGCGCGCAGCTCGATGCTCTCGCGCGGGCGCGCGTTCGCTGGCGTCGTCGGATCGGTGAACGCGCTGTGCGGCGTGAAGCGCGCGCGGCCGTCCGTCTCGCTGTCGAAGCACTTGATGAGGAGGGCCTCGTCCGCCGCCATCTCGGGAATGTAGTACCAGCGGTGCTCGGGGTTGTAGGTCACCGAATAGGTCTCGCCGGTGCGATGCGTGTAGACGAGATCGGTCGGCACGAGATCGGCGGGCGCGACGCTCTTCGCATCGCACACGCCGAGCGGCGCGTCCTCGAGCGGGCCGCGGATCGGCCGCCACAGATTGATGATCTGCACGCGGCCCTTCAATAGCATCTCCGCGTCGTCCGGCAGGAGATCGCGCACGCGCTGCGGCCCGGATGTCGCGGTGTGGTCGATATGGACGCGGCGCACCGGCTGGCGCGGCTCGCCGGCGGTGCGGCCGTCGGAGCCGGGGATGTGCCGCCGCGAGATGTGGTCGAAGATGAAGACGCGCCGGGCGCCGGTCGCCTCTTTCAGCAAGGCATCGGCCTCGGGGTAGTAGCGCTCGCGCACTTCCGCATCGTCGAAGAAAT
This sequence comes from uncultured Alphaproteobacteria bacterium, assembly GCA_963729295.1. GTDB lineage: Bacteria > Pseudomonadota > Alphaproteobacteria > ATCC43930 > CGMCC-115725 > DATJLY01. The sequence goes on along the minus strand of CAVSNJ010000029.1, from coordinate 402,714 downwards.
CCTTTACGGCGGTCTTGTGCCGCGTCACGACGAAGCCTTCCTCGTCGAGCGAGAGCGACGCGAGCAGCGGCCGCGCGCTGCGGATCGCGACGCGGTGCGGATCGGGCCGCGTATTGGTGCGCGGAATGCCGGCCGGCGGCTCGCAGGCATAGTTGCGCGCGCGCTCGGCCATCGGCGTAAGATAATTGAGCTCCGCTTCGACCGCGGGCAAAGACCGCTCCGCGGCGGCGCTTCGGGTCATGGTGGCGCTTTCGGTCATGGCCATCTCCTCGCTCGATCCCAGGCCAGTATAGCCCAACGCCGGCGCGGCAAAAGGCTTGGCACGGATCGCGCCCGAGGGCGTTCTCGTCCGAAATCCCACCGCAAGGAGAATGCGCGATGAAACCGAGATTCGATCCCATGAAGGTTGCGCCCGACGCCTACAATGCCATGCTGGCGCTCGAGAAATATGTGCGCGGTTGCGGCATCGATCCTGCGCTCGCCGATCTCGTCAGGATGCGCGCCTCGCAAATCAACGGTTGCGCATTCTGTCTCGACATGCATTCGAAGGATGCGCGGAAAGAAGGCGTAAGCGAGCAGCGCCTTTACGTGCTCGATGCCTGGCGCGAATCGCCGGCCTTTAGCGAGCGCGAACGCGCGGCGCTCGCCTGGACCGAGGCGCTCACGCTCATCGCCGAGACGCACGCGCCCGACGATGTCTATGAGGACCTGCGCCGTCATTTCTCCGAGGTCGAGATCGTCAATCTCTCGCTTCTCATCGTCGCCATCAACGGCTGGAACCGCCTCGTGATCGGCGCGCGTGTGCCGCATCCGACGGCGGAAAGGGTGCGCGCCTAGCGGCCTCGGGGCCGTCCGTCCACCGTCACGCCTCGCGCACGTGCGCGTGGAGATGACGATGGCGCAGGTCGGCGCCATGCCCGTGCGTCTGGCTCTCGAGCGAGACCGGAACGGTGACGAGGCGGCCATGCCGGACGCCGCGCTCGGCGATGATGTGGTCGGCGAGATGCCGGACCTCCTTCGTCTTGCCCTTCAACACGGCCACCTCCAGGCAGCTTTCGTGATCGAGATGGATGTGGAGGGCCGCGAGCGACAGGTCGTGATGGTCGTGGAACGAGCGCGTCAACCGCTTCGAGAGCTCGCGCGCATCGTGGTCGAACACATAGACGAGCGCGCCGACGCAGTCGCGCGCCGTCGCCGTCTCGTCGGTCGCCTGGTGCAGGCCCGCGCGCGCCAGATCGCGGATCGCCTCCGACCGGTTCTGATAGCCGCGCACGGAAATCATCCGATCGACTTCGGCGAGGAGTTCGTCGTCGAGCACGAGGGTGATGCGTTGCATGGTGCCGCCTTTCTGCGGGTAGGATAAATTCTTATAGACTTCATACCGGCCGCGTGCCTAGGATCATTGCGATGGTTCCCTTCGGGGATTGAAAGGGAACACGGGATGGGGCGCGTTCCTCGCGCCCAAAACCGTGGCTGCCCCCGCAACTGTAAGCGGCGAGCCCCGCGTCATCATGCCACTGGCGATGAGCCGGGAAGGCGACGCGAACGGCATCGACCCGCGAGCCAGGAGACCTGCCATCGCCGTGGTCATTCGCGGGCGCATCGGGCGGGGTGTCTCGATGGGGGATCGGTCCGGCGCTCGCGCGCCCTTTGCCAAGACCCGATTCCCTTCGTTCGCGGACGACGGAGTTTTCGTCCGCGTTCGAGGGGGACATGGATTTCGCAGAACGTTTCGCAAGGTGCCCGGCGCCGCTTGCGCTGGCGCTCGCCGTGCTCGCGCTGCCGCGCGCCGCCGATGCGCAAGTGATGGAGGAGGTGACCATCACCGCCGCGCCGCCGGACGCCACCGACGACACCGCCAGCCAGGGGACCGTCGCGCCCGCGGATCTCGAGGAATTTCCGACCTATCGCCCGGGCGAACTGCTCGAGACCGTGCCCGGCCTCATCGTCACGCAGCACAGCGCCGAGGGCAAGGCGAACCAGTATTTCATGCGCGGCTTCAATCTCGATCACGGCACCGATATCGACCTCTCGGTCGACGGCATGCCGGTCAACATGCCGACCAACGCGCATGGCCAGGGTTATTCCGACCTCAATTTCATGATCCCCGAATTGATCGGCGGGATCGACTACAGCAAGGGTCCCTATTTCGCCGGCAAGGGCGATTTCGACACGGCCGGCGCCGTCAGCATCGACTATGTCGACGCGCTTCCGAAGGACATGGCCTCGCTGAGCGCCGGCACGCTCGGCAATGGTCGCGCCTTCGCCGCCATGTCGCGGCCCTGGGGCGGGGGCGGGGGCACCGGCAATTTCCTCATCGCCAGCGAATACGATCACCTCGACGGCCCGTGGCAGATCCCCGACAATTTCAACAAGGGCAATCTGGTGCTGCGCTACAGCAATGGCGCGCCGGATAACGGCTTCTCGCTCACCGGCATGTTCATGGACGATGCCTGGCACGCGACCAACCAGATTCCGGAGCGCGCCGTCGAATCCGGCATCATCGATCTCTATGGCCCGCTCGATCCGACCGACGGCGGCACGTCCGAGCGCTACAGCCTGTCCGGCACATACGCCGCGACCGATGCGGCGGGGCAGTTCAAGGCGAATGCCTATGCGATCGGCTACGAGCTGAAGCTCTTCAACAATTTCGACGGCTACGTGCTCTTCCCGCCGCCGATCGGCGACCAGTTCGAGCAGCAGGAGCGGCGCCAGGTCGTGGGCGGCGCCGCGAGCTACACGGCCTACAGCACGCTCTTGGGCCGCAAGTCCGACGACACGCTGGGCTTCGAGACGCGCACCGACTTCAACCACATGGGATTGGACGAGACGACCGACGACGTTATCCGCTTCACCGTGCGCGATGATCGCATCCTTGAGGCCACCGGCGGGCTTTATGCCGAGAATCGCACGGAATGGTCGGACTGGTTCCGCACCATCGCCGGCGTGCGCGGCGATTTGTTCCACGGCCAGGACACGAGCGCGCCCATCGCCGCCAATTCCGGCACCGACACCAAGCCGATGCTGAGCCCGAAGCTCAACACCATCTTCGGGCCGTGGCAGAAGACCGAGTTTTATCTGAGCTACGGCCAGGGCTTTCACAGCAACGATCTGCGCGGCGCGCTGTCGTCGATCGACGCGCTCGCGACCGAAGTCAACCAGCAGGGCGGCAGCAGCACAATCGTGACCCAGGCGAAGACGCCGTTCGTCACCAAGGCCGAAGGCTACGAGGCGGGCGTGCGCACCACGATCGTGCCGAATGTGAGCGCGTCGGCCGCGCTCTTCGTGCTGAACCTCGCCAACGAGGCAACCTTCGACGGCGACGAGGCCGTAACCTCGGTCGGGCGGCCGAGCAACCGCACCGGCATCGAACTCAGCGCAACCTATGCGCCGCTCGACTGGCTCTCCGTCAACGGCGACTTCGCCTTCACCCGCGCGCGCTTCACCGCGCCCGACGACGGCCTCGCCGATGTCGAGCCCGGCCATCCCGGCGACTACATCCCCGAGGCCGCGAAGGTGATCGCGTCGGCCGAGATCGCGGTCCAGAATTTGGGCCCGTGGGACGGCGGGCTGCGCTTCCGCTATTTCGGGCCGCGGCCCTTGATCGAGGACGGGACGGAGCGCTCGGGCCCGACCGCGCTCTTCGACGCGCGCATCGGATATCGCTTCACCGAGGTGTGGCGCGCCGAGCTCGACGTCTTCAACCTGTTCAATTCGCGCGCACACCAGATCGACTATTTCTATGCGACGCAATTGCTGGGCGAGACGAAGCCCACTTACGGCATCCAGTTCAAGCCCGTGGAGCCGCTCTCGGCGCGGCTCACGCTGGCGGCGCGGTTCTGAGGGTTGACGGGAGACCCGCCCCGCGCCATGTACGTGATATGCGTATTGTGCCTCGCGCGGCCTTGCAGATGGCTATTCCAGCGACCGGGTGGTGTGGCATTTCGCGGAACGACCCCAATTCCACAAAACGAACCCAATTCCGCGGAACGAACCCAATTTCCGGGAGAAGGCTGACAGCCGATGGCTGGCAGCACGGTTCTGCCGAACGAACCCAATTTGGCGCCGCGTGATTCTGCAGAACGAACCCAATTTCCGGGATGACGGCTGCAGCCGATGGTTGACAGCACGGTTTTGCCGAACGAAGCCAATTCAGAGAATGAAGCTAAATCAATATCTTAGAAGCTATAGCGTGCGGTCGCGCCGGTCGAGCGCCCGCTGCCACAGACCGGCCCGGTCGGGATCGAACAGGAGTTTTGGGTCCTCGGGCTCGGTGAACCAGGCGTGCTGCGCCATCTCGTTCTCGAGCTGGCCGGGGCCCCAGCCGGCATAGCCGAATGCCACGAGCGTCTGGGCCGGCCCCTTGCCCGCGCCCATGTCGCGCAGCACCTCGGCGTTCGAGGTGACGGCGACTTGGCCGTCGATCGCGACCGTGCTCGCGAGGTGGTACTCGGCGCTGTGCACGACGAAGCCGACCCCCGGCTCGACCGGGCCGCCGGCATAGATCTGCACCTCGCCCTTGGCGGAGGGCTGCTTGTCGCCCAGCGCCTCGAGCAGGCTCGCGAGCGAGCGCGTCTCGACCGGGCGGTTGATGACGATGCCGAAGGCGCCGGTCTCGTCGTGCCGCACCATCAGGATCACGGTCTCGGCGAAGCGCGGATCGCCCATGTCGGGCGCGGCGACGAGGAACTGGCCGGCGAACGAGGCGGCACCCTCGTTCTCCTCGCCGCCCGGGCGCGCAGCCAGCAGCAGCGCCGCCGCGGCGAGCGCCAGGACCGCAGGAAGGAGGCGGGCTCGGGCCATGTTGCGCCGCCATTAAGGCAGGGCGATCATCGTCCGGCAAGCCACCCGGGAGGACAGCATGATCCGCTTTGCCGCCGCCGCCGCCGTGCCATTCGCGCTTTGCCTTGCCGTGCCCGCCCACGCCGCCGACGTGCTGGCGACACACCGCGTCTCCGCCGCGCTCGCTAACGAGGCGGTCGGCGCCGCAGTCGCGAGCTGCGCCAAACAGGGTTATGCCGAGACCGCGGTCCTCGTCGATGCCGACGGCGTGACGCAGGCGAGCCTGCGCGGCGACACTGCCGGCATCCACACTTTAGACAGCGCGCACGACAAGGCCTATACGAGCGTGACCTTCAAGGCGGACACGGGCGCTCTCGTCGAGCGCGCCAAGACCACGACGATCGCGACTCTGACCTCGAAGCTGCCGCACCTGCTGCTGTTCCAGGGCGGGCTCGTCATCAAGATCGGCGACGAGGTGGTGGGCGCGATCGGCGCCGCGGGCGCGCCGGGCGGCAATCTCGACGAGGCCTGCGCCAAGGCCGGGCTCGACGCGATCCGCGACCGGCTCAAATAAGGGCCTGGCTCAGAGCGGCCCCGGAACATACTCCGGCACGGGGGTGCCTTCGCCCGCACGGCGCAAACGCGGAATGATGATGTTGCCGTCGCGATCGAGGTAGGGAATGCCGTATTGCGGCACGGCGCGGCCCAACGCGTCGAGTGCGCGCACCATGTCCTGCCCCGCCTGCCGCGCCAGGCGCTGCGCCTCGAGGAGCTGCTGCATCATCTGCTGGTCGGGAAAGGCGGGCTGATCCGCCGCGCTCGACAGGCTGGGCGCGAGTGCCACGAGCGGCAGGATCATCAGGAGCACGAGGCGCGGCGTCACGGGACCTTCTTGTGCGAGCCGTCGCAGAACGGCTTGTTGCCGCTCGCCTTGCAGCCGCACAGCCAGACCTGCTCGGTCTTCTCGGCGACGAAGGGCATGGGCTTGAGCCCGAAATCCTTGTGCGTGCCGTCGCAGAAGGGCTGCGTCTGGCTGCGCCCGCAGGCACACCAGACATAGCGCTGCCCAGCGGTGACCTCGACGCCGTAAGGGCTCTTTTGTGCGGGAATCGGATCGGCCATTTTCTTCTCCAAGATTCGGGTGACGCCGATTTTGCCCCGATCAGTAGGACCGCGGCAAGCCCAACACGTGCTCGGCGATATATGCCAGGACGAGGTTCGTCGAAATCGGCGCGGTCTGGAAGAGGCGCGTTTCGCGCCACTTGCGCTCGACATCGTATTCGCGCGCAAAGGCGAAGCCGCCATGCGTCTGGAAGCAGGCCTCGCCCGCGTGCCACGAGGCATCGGCGGCCAGAAGCTTCGCCATGTTCGCCTCGGCGCCGCAGGGCGCGCCTGCGTCGAACAGAGCTGCCGCCTTCCGCGCCATGAGGTCGGCGGCTTCGGTCTCGGCATGCGCCTTCGCGATCGGGAACGCCACGCCCTGGTTCTGGCCGATCGGGCGCCCGAACACGACGCGGCTGCCGGCATATGCCACGGCCGTGCGCAGGAACCAGCGCGCATCGCCCAGCGCTTCGGAGGCGATGAGGATGCGCTCGGCATTCATGCCGTCGAGGATGTAGCGGAAGCCCTTGCCTTCCTCGCCGACCAGATTCTCGGCCGGGATTTCGAGATCGTCGAAGAAGATCTCGTTGGTGTTGTGGTTGATCATGGCATCGAGCGGGCGGATCTCGATGCCCTTGCCGTGGGCTTCGTTGAGATCGACGATGAACACGGAGAGCCCGTCGCCGCGCCGCTTCACCTCCTCGGCGGGCGTGGTGCGCGCCAAGAGCAGCATCAGGTCCGATTGCCGCGCGCGCGAGGTCCAGACTTTTTGCCCGCGCACGACGAATTTGTCGTTGCCGCGCCGCTCGGCCCGCGTCTTCAACTGCGTCGTGTCGGAACCGGTCGTGGGCTCGGTCACGCCGAACGCCTGGAGACGCAATTCGCCGGACGCGATCTTCGGCAGATAGCGCTCCTTTTGCGCCGCGCTGCCGTGCCGCAGCAGCGTCCCCATGATGTACATCTGCGCGTGGCATGCGCCCGCGTTGCAGCCGGCGCCGTGAATTTCCTCGAGCATCACGGATGCCGCGCGGAGCGGCAGGCCCGAGCCGCCGTAACGCTCGGGAATGAGCGCACCCAGATATCCGGCCTTGGTCAGCGCCGCGACGAAGGCTTCGGGGTATTCGGATCGCGCTTCGCGCTCGCGCCAATAGGATCCCGGAAAGCCGTCGCAGATGCGGCGCACCGCCGCGCGGATGTCGGCGAAGTCTTCGCCCAGCGGCAGCACCGGATCGCTCACCGCTCAGCGCCCCTTGAAGCGGGGCTTCCGCTTCTCGTTGAAGGCCTGGATGCCCTCGCGCCGGTCCTCGGTCGGGATGAGGCGGTTATAGGCTTCGATCTCGAACAGGAACGCGCTCTTCAGGTCCATTTGCAGGCCGGTGTGGATCGACTTCTTCGCTTGGTGCACCGCCAAGGGCGCGTTCTCGGCGATCTGGGCCGCCGTCGCGAGGCTCGCGTCCATCAGCGCCTCGGGCGCGACAAGACGGTTGACGAGGCCCCAATGCTGCGCCTCCTCTGCCGTGAAGGGGCGGCCGGTCAGGATGATCTCCTTGGCGCGGCGCTCGCCCACCGCGCGCGGCAGAAGCTGCGTGCCGCCGGCGCCGGGCATGATGCCGAGCGTCGTCTCGGTCAGAGCGAAGCGCGCGCCCGGCACCGCATAGGCGAAGTCGCAAGCAAGCATCATCTCGAGCCCGCCGGCATAGGCATGGCCGTTGACCGCAGCGATGACCGGCATCGGCACGTCGAGAAGCGCCCAGTAATGCCGCTCGAAGATCACGTGCTGCGCCTGCCAGTCGGCATCGCTCATGCCGTGGCGTTCTTTCAAATCGGCGCCGGCGCAAAAGGCGCGCTCGCCCGCGCCCGTTAGCACGACGCAGCCGATGTCGCGCGCGTCGGCAAGCTCGCCCCAGAGCGCCAGCAGCTCGCGCCCCATCTGCGTGTTGAGCGCGTTCGCGGCCTGCGGGCGGTTGAGCGTCACGCGCAGCACCGCCGGCTCGATCCGTTCCGCCAGAAGGGTTTGGTACTGCGCCATGGCCCGAACGCTATTCGCTGCGAGCCAGCGCGTCAACGATACGCGGTCTGGCTATTCGGACTCGTGCCGCGACAGGAGGGATTCGGTCGCGTCCAGCACCGCCTGCCAGGCGCTCCAGGCGAGCTCGTCGCCCACTTCCTGCGCGCGATCGGCGCGCGCGCGCACATAGGGGATCGCATCCTCGCCGTATTTCGCGGCGAGGTCGCCGGCGATCCGTTCCGCCTCGTCGTCTTCCAGGAGCGATGACGTCATCAACGCGGTTTCCTTATGCCGCCTTGACCGATGCGAACGCCGGCAGCACGTGATCGTCGCGATGCTCGAGCCAACTCACCATCTCGCTGTCGTTGGGCTCGCGCGCAGCGACATATCCTTCGAGCGCGACCGGCGCCGCAAGCGCACGGGCAGTGTCGATCGCGTCGGCAGGATTGTCCGCGCGCACGACTGCCGCGGGCGTGCCGTCGCATGTCACGGTATAGATCCGCATGCCGGCCTCCCTTTTCTCTACCGCGGAAATCAATCGGCCTCAGTCTATGAGTGACGGAAATCGAGAGCAAACGAATTTCGCGAATTAAGCATAAAATGCGCGTCGAATTGTACCAGGGGTGGCGTGCTAACCGTCGTTCGGTTACCGAGCAAACAAGCAATACTGCATCGGGTTCCGCGCGCGCCTACATCTGGTGGCGCGATATCAGGCATCGGCTGCGATCTTGCGCGCGATTTCGGCGCGCCACTCCTCGATCGGCTTGAAGCCCGGCTGAGCGCGGCACAATTCCTCGGTGCGGCGGCGGGTCTCGGCCTCTGGCTGGTCGAGATCGAGCGCGAGCCGAATCGGCTGATGGATGTACCGGTCGGTGTCGACGAACACCGCGATGCGATTGCCTTCCGGATCGCGGAAACGGGGAGAGCCTAATTCGCGCCGGTGCCGCGCAAAAGCCCGCCATCGAGCGCGGCCACTCGGCAATTGCGCGGCGCCACGATCGAGGCTAGTAAGACGCGAGCGATAACTAGTCCTGGGGCTTTCAACCTGGGGCGCGGATCAGGGAGCGTCCATCCAATGCGGAATCGTCTTGTCTCTCGTCCGGCCGGGCGCCGGGTCGGCGCGGCGCGGCCGTGCTGAGGAGAGTGCGAACGCTCCCATGATGGACCTTTTTCTAAATGCCATTGCGTCCGGCATCCTGCTCGGAGGCTTCTACGCTGCGGTTACGGTCGGCGTCGCCATCTCGTTCGGCATGCTCGACATCGGCAACCTCGCGCATCCCGCCTTCATCATCCTGGGTTCGTTCACCGCCTATATCCTCAATTCCAATTTCGGGCTCGATCCGATCCTCTCGGGCGTGATCGTGATCCCGGGCTTCCTGGCGCTCGGCTGGCTCATCTACGAGATCTATTACTGGTCGTTCGAGCGGCGCGGTGAGGAGGGTTTGCGCGGCCTCGCCTTCTTCTTCGGGCTGCTCTTCATCACCGAGGTGGTGCTCATCCTCATCTTCGGCGTCGATTACCGCTTCGTCGAGGCGCCCTATATCGGACCGAGCCTCCATATCGGCGAGGTCGATCTGCCGCTCAGGATGCTCATGCCGGCGATGGTTTCGGTCGTGCTCGTTGTCATCCTGCAACTCTTCCTCTCGCACACCTTCATCGGCCGCGCGATCCTCGCCGTGCCGCAGGACTCGGGCGCGCTGCGCCTCATGTCGATCAACCCGACGCGCATCAAGCGGATCGCGTTCTCGATCTCGATCGCGACCGCCGCGCTCGCGGGCTCGTGCCTCATCATCATCCAGCCGGTCGAGCCGTCGATCGGGCGCGACTATATCGGGCGCGTCTTCGCGATCTGCGTGCTGGGCGGCATGGGGAGCCTAACCGGCATGTTCCTGGCCGCCATCCTCCTGGGTGTCGTCGAGAACCTCACCGCGACGTTCTACGGGCCCTCGTGGTCGCCGGCCGTCTCGTTCGGCATCCTGCTGCTGACCTTGGGATTCCGCCCGACCGGGATCATGGGACGCTAGATGAAGACGAGCACGTTCTGGTTTCTCACCGGCGTCACCGTCGCCGTGGTGTTCGGGCTGTCGCGCCTCGTCAGCAACGACTATTTCTTCTTCGCGGCATATCTCGTGCTGCAATACATCGTGCTCTCGACCGCGTGGAACATTTTGGGCGGCTATACCGGCTATCTCAATTTCGGCACCGCCGGGTTCCTCGCGATCGGCGCCTATTCGTCGGTGGTGCTGCATAAATTGTGGGGACCGCCCATTCCCGTGCTGATCGTGGTCGCCGGCGTGCTCGCCGGGCTCCTCGGCCTCGGCATGGGCTATCTCACCTTGCGTCTGCGCGGCGTGTTCTTCGCCATCTCGACCCTGGCGCTCGCGGTCGTGCTGCAAACATTCATCACCAACTGGGATTATGTCGGCGGCTCGCGCGGGGTCTATATCATCCGGCCGCAGACCGCGCCTTTGATTGGCAGCTACATCCAGTATCTCTTCCTCGTCATGCTGGTGCTTGCCGGCATTTCGATCGCGATCGCGCGCACGATCGAGCATTCGACTTTGGGCTACGGCCTCGCCACGATCCGCGACGACGAGATGTCGGCCGAAGCATCGGGCGTGCCGACCCTGCGCTTGAAGCTCATCTCGACGACGCTGTCGGGCGCGCTCATGGGCATGGCGGGCGCGCCGCTCCCCTATTATGTGACCTATCTCGATCCGACGTCGGGCTTCAACCTGACCTTCGCCGTCAACAGCATCGCCATGCCGCTGATCGGCGGCACGCAATACTGGCTCGGGCCGCTGATCGGCGCGATCTTCCTCGGCACGATCCAGCAGGTCGCGACCGTCACCATCTCGTCCGCGGTCAATCTGCTCATCGTCGGCGTCTTGATGGTGGGCTTCGTCGTGGTCGCGCCCAACGGCATCATCGGCCTCTTCGAGCGCCGCGGGCGCCGGGGAAGAGGATGAGCGAAACGCTGCTCAAGATCGACAAGCTCGGCAAGCGCTTCGGCGGGTTCGTGGCGCTCGAGAGCATCGATCTTGACGTGCGTGCGGGCGAGCGGCTTGGCCTCATCGGCCCCAACGGCTCGGGCAAGAGTACGCTCGTCAACTGCATCTGCGGCACGCTTAAGAACGAGCAGGGCAGCGTCACCTTCGCCGGCGCGGCGATCGACGGGCTTCCCGCCTATCAGAGAACGCGCCTCGGCCTCGCGCGCAGCTTTCAGCTCCCGCGCCCGTTCCGCAGCATGACGGTGCAGCAGAATTTGCGCATCCCGCTTCTCTACACCGTCAACGCGCGGTCGGGCACGCATTTGAGCGAAGCCGCGATCGAGGAGCGGAGCGGCCAGCTGTTGCACCTCGTCGGACTCGAGGACAAGGCGGCGAAGCGCCCGCGGGACCTGACGCAGATCGAGATGAGGAAGCTCGAGCTCGCGCGCGCCATGGCGACCGAGCCCAAGCTTCTGATGGCGGACGAATCGATGGCGGGGCTGTCGCATTCGGAGATCGACGACATCCTGCTCGTGCTGCATCGCCTCGTCGAGCAGGGCCTGACCATCATCCTGATCGAGCACATCATGCGCGCGGTGATGAGTTTCTCCGAGCGGCTCGTCGTGCTCGTGGCGGGACACAAGATCGCGGACGGCCCGCCGCAGGAGGTGATCCGCAATCCCGAGGTCGAGAGGGCTTATCTTGGCGAGTAGCCTCGCGATCAAGGGCCTCTCTGCGTCCTACGGCGCGGTACGCGTGCTCGAGGACGTTTCGCTCGAGGTGAGGGGCGGCGAGACCGTAGTGCTGCTCGGCACCAACGGCAACGGCAAGAGCACGCTCATGAAATGCATCATGGGCATGCTGCACCCGACCTCCGGGAGCGTGACGGTCGATCTCGACGGCGCGGCGCACGAGCTCACCGGCAAATCAACCGAGGAGATCGTCGATCTCGGCATTACGCTGGTGCCCGAAGGGCGGCGGCTTTTTCCGAAGCTCACGGTCGAGGAGAATCTTTATCTCGGCGCCTATCGCAAGACCGCGCGCGCGCGGCTCCAGCGCAACCTCGACTACTGCTTCGAGGTGTTCCCGGTGTTGCAGGAGCGCCGCCGCCAGCTCGCGGGCTCGATGAGCGGCGGCGAGCAGCAGATGCTGGCGCTCGCCCGCGCGCTCATGTCGGCGCCGCGCATCCTGCTGATCGACGAGCCGTCGGTGGGCCTGGCGCCAGTGCTGGTGCGCCGCGTCATCGACAAGATCAAGGAGCTGCGCGACGAGTATCAGCTCACCGTGCTCATGGCGGAGCAGAATTTCACCCAGGCGATCCGCATCGCCGACCGCGGCTATGTCATCGTGCATGGCAAGATCGCGTTTGAGGGCGAATCGACCGAGGCGCTCAACAACAACGAGCTCATCCGCAAGTTCTACATGGGGCTCTGACCATGGCGGCGGAAGCGACGGTCGGCATCATCGGCGCCGGCATCATGGGTGGCGCGATCGCGCGCAACCTCGCCAAGGCGGGGGTTGCTGTCGTGGCCTTCGATGTCGTGCCCGAGCGGCTCCGGGAGCTTGCGCTGGACGGTGTTGATGCCGCGTCCTCCGCAGGCGAGACGGCGCATGGCGCCGATCTCGTGCTGACGTCGCTCCCGAGCGTCGCGGCGCTCGAAGCGACGGCCGAAAGCCTGCTCGTCGAGCGCAAGCGCGGCCTCGTCGTCGCCGAGCTCAGCACGCTCCCGATCGCCGACAAGGAGCGCTGCCGCCAGAAACTCGCCGCGGGCGGGATCGTGCTGCTCGATTGCCCGTTGAGCGGCACGGGCGCGCAGGCCGCGACGCGCGACCTCGCCGTCTATGCGAGCGGCGAGCGCGCGGCGTACGATCGCGCCGAGCCCGTCTTCCGAAACTTCGCGCGCGTCTGCCACTATCTCGGCGAATTCGGCAACGGCAGCAAGATGAAGTTCGTGGCGAACCTGCTCGTCGCCGTGCACAACGTCGCAAGCGCCGAGGCGATGGTGCTGGGTTTGCGCGCCGGGCTCGATCCCGACACGATCGTCAAGGTGATCGGCTCGGGCGCCGGCACCTCGCGCGTCTTCGAGCTACGCGCGCCGCTCATGGCGAAGGACGTCTACGAGCCGCCCACCATGAAGATCGACGTGTGGCAGAAGGACATGGCGATCATCGGCGCGTTTGCGCGCGCGCTCGGCGTTCCGACCCCGACCTTCGCCGCGACCGGCCCGGTCTATGACCAGGCCCAGGGCGCGGGGCTCGGCGGCCAGGACACGGCCGCGGTTTGTGAACTGCTTGAATCACAAGCCGGGCTGAAACGGCGCTGAGGCGTCGTCCTTTCGGGGCCGCGACGGCACGTCGCAGCGCTCGAAATCTCCGATCAAGTCATTGATTTAAAAAATTTTCCGGGCCGGAGGCGGGTCCGGCGCGCAGGTTGATCCCTAAGAGTTCTTGTAACGGAATGTAACGGAGGGTAACCGTTACGTAACAGGCGACGTTCGCCTGTGGAGGAGGTTCCGGTGCCGAAGAGAGCCCATCTGTGCTGTAGCGTCTGCGGCGAGCCGCCGGTCACCTCCCGCATCATCGACGACGGCGCCGTGATCTGGCATTGCCAGCATCACCTCGAGGCCGACGAGCGCGAGATTTTCGACGAGCTGATCGAGGACGGCTGGGACGGCCCGCCGCCGCGAACGCTGCACTGACTATTCCGCGGCCGCCTGCGGCCGCCGCAGCAAGGCGGCATCCAGGTCCACTTCGATATCGTGCAGCACCGGATCGCCTGCGAGCGCAATCTCGTTCTCGACGAGCGCGCCGCAACCGGGACAGAAGAACTGCCGGAACTCGGGCGTCGCATCGATGTAGCGTGCGGGATCGCCGGCCAGCGGCACGGCATCCGTCACGGGATGCAGCTCGACGATGCAGCGCTCCTTATAGTTGTCGCGCGCGGGCCCGAGATCCGTGTCGCACTTAACGCAGGCATGATGCGGCCCGTCGGCTTCCGAGCGGATCACGAGATTGTCGGTGATGCGAAGGGCGACGGGCCCGGCAAGGCGCGGCAATCGCTTTTGGCCGGCGCGTGCCACTCGCTCGCGCCGCACCTTGTCTCGCAACGCGCGCGTCGCGGATAGGTCGAGTGCACCGCCTGCGTCGAGCACGACGCCATAGATCGCGCGCGCCGAGACGGCCGTCACCGCGCCGTTCAGAAAATCGTCGCGCACATGCTCGGGATCGCGCTCCATCGGGTCGCCGAATCCGCCGGCCGCCGTCCAAACCACGGCATAGACGTCGGCCGGATGCTGCTCGAAATTCTCCTGGCGCAATCCCAAGGTCACGACATCGCCTTTCACGTCGGCGATATCGGCGACCATGTCGCGCCGAGCGAGCCGATCCAGAATGTCGCTGTCGCGGACGAAGCTGTAGATGTTGGTGGTGCCGGGATATCCGCCCATCATCCCGGTCGAGGTCGGGATCGCGTTGCCGGAGGAGAGCGTGTCCTGCACCACCTTGTCGGTGTTGTGCGGGATGAAGCAGCTTTCCGCCGAGAGCCCGCCGCGCCAGCGGCCCGGCCCGCCCGAATCCGGCACCTCGCGGCGGTACAGGAAAAGCAGCGGGAAGCTCTGCTCGGTATGCTCGATGTTCGGCAGCTTGCAGATGGGCGTGCGCGCCTGACCGCCCGTCGAGATGCCGTCCTGCGTCGAGAACGCGCCAATCGCGCCGCCGATCGGATCGACCAGGAGATAGCCGTAGCGTTCGCCCCACTGGTCGATGCCGCGGAAGATGGTGGCGGGCCATTGGCTCGTACCGCCGATGCACATCACGTCCTGGCGCATGACGGGATCGGCGAAGATCATCTTGGAGATGACGTTGTAGGCGGGATAGAGCGAGATCTCCATCGCCTGCACCGGCGCGGTCGAGACCGAGGCGGGGAAGCTCGCGCAATTGAGCGTGCCCGGCGTCGGGTCGAACGTCACGTGGCGGAGCGCGCCGCCGACCGAGAAATACTGGTCCCAGCACAGGAGCTGGTTCACCGCCACCATGATAGAGCCGCGCCAGCCGGAATAGGTCGCGTTCATCGCGCCCTGCTGCGGGGCGGTGCCTTCGTTCTCGAAGGTCAGGTGATCGCCCGTCTTGCGCAGCGTGATCGCGACGCGATAGGTGCCGCGATCGCCCGGCCGGCAGCATTCGACATAGGTCCGGTCGCGCCATACGCCGTCCGGCAGGCGGCTGAGCTTGTCGAGAAAAGCCGCTTCGCCGTTCGTCAGGATGCGCTTCATCACGCCCTTCACGGTGGCGGCGCCATAGCGCGCGATGAGCTGCTGGATGCGGTTGCGCGCGGCCGTGTTGCCGGCCATCTGCGCGCGGAAATCGAGCGCGACGAGCTCGGGCTTCCTCGAGGCGCGCAGATAAAGCTCCTCGATGTCGCGTCGGATCACTCCGCCCTCGATGATCTTCACGGGCGGGATCAGGATGCCTTCATCGAACGCTGTCTCGGCCGCGGGACAGAAACTGCCGGGCGTGATGCCGCCGATATCGTACTGGTGCAGGCAATTCGTCACCCAGCAGAACAGCTCGTCGCCGTGGAAGACGGGCGCGATCAGCATCACGTCCTGCTGGTGCGCGGCGCCGACCCACGGATCGTTGGCCAAAAACATGTCGCGCGGCGCGATCCCGGGATTGTCGCTGCGGTTCTCGAGGATCCACTTCACCTGCGTGTCCGTGACGCCCGACATGTATTGCATGTAGGGGCCGAAATAGACGAACTCGGCGTCCTCGGTGAGGATCGAGGGGTTCAAATCGAGCGCATACATGGCGACCGGCGAGCCCGAGATGCGCTGGATGGTGGCGCCGTGCTCCTCGTTCACGTTCCAGAGATTGTGGCGGATGACCTCGAACGTGACCGGGTCGATATCGGCGGCTGCGTCGCGGTGCAGCTTGAGCTTCGGCGAGATGCGGAGTTTTGTCGGCGGCACGTACGGATGGCGCACGCCGTCGAAGCTGATGCCGGTGATCTCGCTGAGCTTCTTCATCGCCTCATCCTGCCGCGCGGTTGGCGAAATGCCTATCCATGCCCATCGCCGATGCCACGCGACGCGTGGATTTTCGCGATAACGTACTGTTTTTACGGGGCGATACGGTCATTTTGCCCGATTTTCCCGCGTCACTTTCGCGGCCCAAAATGGCATTTCCGGCTCTCCCGATTACTCCTGGCGCGGCAAAATTCTGGCACCAGCCAGCGTAACCGTCTAATGCGTACATATGAGCCGGCGCGCGTTCTGTCAAGGAGCGGTAGTGTCTCCACTGAGACAGTACCCCCGGAGCCGCTCTTGCCGGTACGTCGCGGCGCGCCCATATTCGCGCCATGCCGCGCACCGCAGACCAGCGTCCGCCCGTCGCCATCGGCCACGTTTTCTTCCGCGCGAGCGACGTTTCCGCCGCGACAGAGTGGCTGACTGCCGCGGGGCTCCGCCGCATCGCCGGCGGCAAGAGCTTCGCCGTGCTGGAGCTGCGCGGCGGCACGCATCTCGTCGTCACCAAGGCCGCGCGGCCGCCTCGGAAGGGCACCGAGGCGCCTTTCGACCTCATGGTGGACGATGTCGATGCCGCGCGCCGCACTTATGTGAAGCACGGCTTCAAGCCGACGCGCATCAAGCGCGGCACTATCCATGACAGCTTCGCCGTCACGGGGCCGGATGGATACCGCATCTCCGTCGTCTCCTCGCACGCCGGCAAGCGCGTGGTGTGAGGCGGCTTCCGCGAAAGCTAGGAAGGTTGGCGGTCGTTCGGCCTCCAGCGTCTCATTTCGCGCTTGCGGGTTCGTATCGGAGTACCATCAGCTTTTCTCGCGGCACGGCAAGCTCCGCGTACGTCCGGCCCTGATCGTCGGCGAACTCGACCTCGACCACGTCGGGGGCAAGAACTTCGACCACGGTGCCGACTTGGCCGCGGGCGAGTCCGTTCTCGGGCAGGTCGTCGGTCAGCGCGACCACGTCGAGCAATTTGATGGACTGCTTCATTCTAGCTCCCGCAAGACATAACACGTCGTCAATCGTAGCACGGTCTCTCCCGGATGGATAATCCAGGCCGACCTTACGATTGCCGCCCCAGCTTCCGTCGTCAGCGAAAAGTCGAGCACGTACCGTTCGCCGTATTGATCACGTCGCGTTGCGCGAGGCTCATTTTCATGTTGGCGAACGGCTGCGATCAACTCCCGGCGAAGCCTGGACGCATCGCGTGCCGTCAGGCCAAGTACGTTTCGAAATGCCCGGGCCTTGTGTCGTCCGCGCGGATGTCGCTCGCTTAGACAGTAGTCGCGAAGTTTCCTTAGGCTGACCGATACATTGCTGAAGGGTTCGGCCATCCTTTGCTGGCCCCTGTCCGCACCGTCGCGCGTCAGACGCTGATCTCGAAATTGCCGTACTCGTCGACGCGCAGGGTCTGGCCCGGGCGCAGCGCGACGCATGTGTCCGGCGTCTCGATCACGGCCGGGCCGGCGATGCGGTTGCCCGGCAGCAGGATTTCGCCGTCGAAGATTTGTGTCGCTTCGAGCCGCTTGAGCTCCTCCCAATAGACCGCGCGCTCCGTGCGCCGCGCCGCCGCAGGGATGGCGTCGATCATGCGCTCGGCGGCCACGAGCTTGGGCCGCGGCGTTTCGGCCGAGGCGCGCACGCGGTGCGTGACGATCTCGACCCGCGCGCCGCGGAACGAGGCGCCGCTGCCATAGAGCTGCTCGTAGCGTTCGTAGAAGAGTTCCTTCAATGGCTCCTCGAACGGCCCTTCCGCGCGGCGCCAGGGCAAGATCACCTCGACCTCGTTGATCTGGCCCTTGTGGCGCATGTCGAGCGCGAACTCGAAACGCAGGCGCGAGGGAGCGATGCCGTCGCGCGCCATCTGCGCGCGCGCGCTGTCCTCGAGCTGATCGAGCGCGCGGTTGATGCGCGCGCCCTCGAAGGGCGAGGCCTGGATGTCGACCGCCTCGTGGATGTGCAGCACGTCGGCCGAAGCGGCGCCGAACGCGCACCAGACGCTCGCCGTCTCGCGCTGCGGGATGACGACGCGGGAAACGCCGAGCTCGCGCGCGAACACGCCGGCATGGACGGGCCCCGCGCCGCCGAACGCGAACAGCGCGAAATCGCGCGGGTCGAAACCCTTGCCGACCGTCATCTTGCGGATGATGTCGGCCATTTGAAACTCGACGATTTTCGCGATGCCGGCGGCGCATTCGAGGGCGCTCATGCCGAGCCGCGCGCCGATCGCGGCAAGCGCGGCTTCCGCCTTGGCGCGGTCGAGCTTCATGCGCCCGCCGGCGAAATTCTCGGCGTCGATCATCCCGAGCACGAGATCGGCGTCGGTCACGGTGGGAACGAGGCCGCCGCGGCCGTAGCAGATCGGGCCCGGCACGGCGCCCGCGCTCCCGGGGCCGACGCGCATCGTCTTCGTCTTCTCATCGATGCGCACGAGGCTGCCGCCGCCCGCGCCGATCGCCTGGATATCGACCTTGGGGATGAAATACTCGTACTGGTTCACGACGCTCGAAAACGAGAAGGTTGGTTTTCCCGCGGCGATGAGACCGACATCGAACGAGGTGCCGCCCATGTCGGTGGTGATGATGTTGCGGCAGCCCATGGCGCGGCCCAGGTAGAGCGAGCCGGTGACGCCCGAGACGGGGCCTGAATCGAGCGTGAGCAAGGGCGCCGCCATCGCCCGCTCGATCGAGATGGTGCCGCCGCCGCATTGCGTGATCTGCAAGCCCTGACCGTAGCCTTTTTGGCGAAGGCGCTGGTCGAGCTTGCCGAGATAGCCCGACGCGACCGGCCCGATATAGGCGTTGAGCGCGGTTGCCGTGGTGCGCTCGTACTCGCCCCATTTCGGCACCAGGTCGGACGAGCAGGTGACGAAGAGGTCGGGCGCCAGCGCGCGCGCCATGTCGCGCACAATTTGCTCGTGCTCGGGATGAAGGAAGGACCACAGGAAGCAGATGCCGATCGCCTCGACGCCGTCATCGACGAGAAACCGGATCGCCGCCTCGGCCTCGTCCTCGTTCAGCGGCACCACCACCTTGCCGAAGCAATCGACCCGCTCCGACACGCCGACGATGAGGCGCTTCGGTACGATTGGCTCGGGTTTTTGGCTTTCCGGAAAATGCACGACGAGGCGCACGTCGCGGCCCTGCACGCCCCTCGAGCCGCGCATGATGTGGATGACGTCGTTGTGGCCCTTCGTGGTGATAAGCCCGATCCGCGCGCCGCGCTTCTGGACGATGGCGTTGGTGCCGACCGTCGTGCCGTGCGACAGGAGGCCGATCTCGGGATAGAGCGCGTCCGGCGCGAGGCCGATTCGCTCGGCCGCCGCCTCGATCGCGTCGATCATGCCGCGCGCGAAATCGTCCGGCGTCGAGGGCGCCTTCGCGGTCGTGACCGCGCCCTTCTCGTCGATCACGACGCAGTCGGTGAAGGTGCCGCCGATATCGACGCCGACGAGATACGCCATCTCAACGTCCGAGGAACCGGTCGAGCGTCGCGATCTGCTTCTCGTCGAGATGCTCGTAGAGCCGCGCCATGCCGCGATAGATCTCGCGCGCGCCGGGCTCGGCGAGGCCGAGGTGCTCGCCGATCTCCTCCATCTCGGCAACCCAGCGATAGGCCTTGCGGTACATGTTGGGGATCTGGCGCGCAAGATAATCATAGAGCGTCTTCTGGCTCGTGGTGAGCTCTTCGCGCAACGGCTCGGCCACGCCCGCGCGCATCGCGCCGAGGATCAGCGCCACGCCCAGCGCCTGCGTCCCCTTGGTGAGCGCGGCATAGGAGCATTTGACGGCGGATGCCGCGCCGACCGGTCCCTCGACCGGGCGGATGTCGAGCCCGAGCGCCTTCAGCTCGAGCGCACGCGCGGCCTGCGGTCCCGAGACATAGATGCGCCCGCCGATCCTGTCGGGCGCAGGCGGCCCTCCGACGATGCCGCCATCGACGAAGGGCGCGCCGGTCGGCGCGATGATCGCTGCTATCTCCTCGACACGGGGCGCGCTGATCGCGTTGCATTCGACGAAGACGGGCTTCTTCGCGCTCTTCGCGAGATGGGGCGCGAAGCGGCGCGCGAAGGAAACCGCCGCGCCCGGCGGAATGACCGACATGAGGAAATCGGCCTCGGTGACGAGCCGCGCGTCGTCGGAGAGCGGCTCCATGCCGGCCTTGGCCGCGCGCTCGGCGCTCGCCGAGCTGCGTCCCGCGAGCGAGGTGAGGACGCGCGCGCCATGCGCGTGAAGCCGCGACCCGATCCCGGCCCCCATCTCGCCCTGCGCGATCACCACCACCGTCGTCGCCATCGGATTCTCCCCTGTTCGCGCCGCCCTCCTAGCACAAGCCGCACCTCTCGCTAAGCGCAGTTGCGCGCTGGGCGCGGTTCCCCGGATAATGCCGGCAGATTTTCGAGGAGAGGCGCCATGTGGTCGCTGAGGAGAAAACCGCTCGAGATCCCGGACGCCGACAAGGCGCTCCCTGGGCGGACGGCGAAGATGCGCGTGCCGGCGAAGCACTTCGTCAACGGCAACCGGCTCGAGCCGCCCTTTCCCGAGGGGCTCGAGACGGCCTATTTCGGGCTCGGCTGTTTCTGGGGCGCCGAGCGCGTGTTCTGGCAGCTTCCCGGCGTCTATACGACGGCGGTGGGCTACGAAGGCGGCCACACGCCCAATCCCTCCTACGAGGAAGTGTGCAGCGGCCTCACCGGCCATACTGAAGCGGTGCTTGTCGTGTTCGATCCGAAGCGCGTCTCATACGACACGCTCCTGAAGACATTCTGGGAAAGCCACGACCCGACCCAGGGAATGCGCCAGGGCAACGATGTCGGCACGCAGTACCGCTCGGCGATCTATTGGACGACGCCCGAGCAGCGCCAGAAGGCCGAAGCCTCGCAACTCGCTTACAACCGCGCGCTGCGCGACAAGAGCTTGGGCGCGATCACGACGGAAATCCGCGAAGCGCCGCCCTTCTACTACGCCGAGGATTACCACCAGCAATATCTCGCCAAGAATCCCGGCGGTTATTGCGGGCTGGGCGGCACGGGCGTCACCTGCCCGAGCGCGTAGGAGAGAGCTGGCGCTGAGCGAGAGCGGGCGCGTAAGCGCGCGCGCGCCCCGTGCTCAACGTTCGTCGGCGATGCGAATCTCGACCGGCGCGAGCCCGGCGCGTCTCATGCCGAGTTGCGCCGCGGCCGCCGGCGAGAGGTCGATGATGCGGCCTTTGAGAAACGGGCCGCGGTCGTTGACAGTGACGACGACCTTGCGGCCGTTCTTGCGATTCGTCACGAGGAGCTTGGTGCCGAGCGGAAGGTATTGATGCGCCGCGGTTAGGCCGTGTGTATCCAACCTCGCGCCTGACGCGGTGCGATGTCCCACAAGCTTCATCGAATAGGTGGATGCGATGCCGCGCTCTGCCTTGGCTTCGGTCTTCGCGAAAACTGGCGTTGTACACAGCGCGAAAAAAAGCGCCACGATCAGGGCCGAGCGTACCATGACTGGTTCCCCCTCCGTCCGGCGGGTGAAGTAAGGCATGATCGGCGGTGAGCGTAAAGGATTTATTTCCGGGCCCCGTCAATCGGGCGCGACACGCGCGGTACTTGCCCGAAAAGAGGAGCAAATACCGCGCGCCGCTGCTTACCAGATGATTACTTGTTGTGCGCCGCTGCCTATTTGATGCGCGCCGCCGCTTCCTTGACGAGGCTCAAATCGGCGTAGTCCGCCACTTTGAGCGGCGCCTTGACGAAGCCCAGCTCGTGCACCGTATCGACGTTGTGTTGCAGCTCACCGAGATTCACGATGCCGTCCGTGTCGCGATAATTGTCGCGCTTGGTGAAGGCCCAGTCGAGTTGATCGGCCGGGCGCTTGGTGAATTTCGCCACGATCGCGACCGCCGCGTCGTGGTTCTTGGGGTCGTAGTACCAGCGATAGGCCCTGACCGTGTCCTCGAGTAGATCGACGACCGCGGCGCGGTGCGCCTTGATGAAGCCCTCGCGCATGACCCAGAACGACAGCTCGGCGCCGCCGAGCCCGTCCTTCAGCGTGAAGAGCGTGTGCGCCGTGTTCATCAGCTCCGGCCCATAGACGAACGGTACGGCGCCGGTGATGAGATCGGCCTTTTTGTCGCTCAGCACGGCGGCCATGGTCGGGAATGGAACCTCGACGATGGTGTAGTCGCCGGGGAAATGAAGGCCGTGCTTCAGCATCTCGGCGCGCATGCCCATGTCGACGCCGGTGCCGAGTCCATTGACGGCGACGACCTTGCCCTTCAAATCCTCGGGCTTGGTGATGCCGGAATCGTTCCGCACCATGTAGGTCGCGCTGAAATAGCCGTCATGCCCATCCTGCAGCTCGTCGCAGATGATGCGCAGGTCGGTCAGGCCCGCATTCTCGATGGCGAGCGGGAACGAGGCGAAATTGAGCGCCGCGATTTCGATCTCGCCGGCCGCGATCGCGGTGATGTGCTGCGGCGAGGCGGTGATGTTGATCGGATCGAAGTTATAGGATTTGCCGAGATGCTTGGCGACGCCCGGGGGCGCGAACAGGATGGGCGAGAGCGCGGCCGGCGCCACGACCCAGGCGATGCGGATATTGACCGGATCGGCGCGCGTGCCCGAGGTTGATCCCACGGCGAGCGCGAGCGCCAGGAATGCGAGTGTCTTCAATCGAGCGACCATGTTCCCCTCTAAAATTCGGTTTCTGCATCGGTCCGTCGCCAGCTTGCCCCAACGGCGGCGAAATTGGGAGACCCCGTTCCCGAGCGCGCGAGGCCGGCTCTGGCAAGTGAGACGATTTGCGCGCAAAATTCGCGCATGGCAAGAGCGAGGGGGAAGAAGATGCGCGCCTTGGCTAGCGTCGTCGCCGCATTGTTCAATCTTGCTCTGCTCGTGTCGCCGGCCGCGGCCGAGCCGGTCAAGATCCGCGTCACGTGGGTCGCGATCGTCACCAACATGCCGTCGATCCTGTTCCTGAAACCTGGCATCGCGCGCCACGAGGGCAAGAGCTACACGTTCGAGTCACTCCATTTCAACAGCACGCCGCTCATGATCCCGGCGCTCGCCACGGGCGACATCGAAGTGGCGACGTTCGCCTATTCCTCGCTCGCCGCGGCGATCCAGAAAGCCGGAATGGACGATATCCGCGTCATTGCCGACGAATTGCAGGACGGCGTGCCGGGCTACTATTCCGACGAATACATGGTGAAGAAGGAAAGCCCGATCCGCACGATCGAGGATCTGAAGGGCAAGGTGCTGGCCTCGAGCGGAATTGGCGGCGCCATGGACGTGCCGCTGCGCGAGATGCTGAAGAAGCACGGACTCGATCCAATGAAGGACGTGACGATCGTCGAGGTGTCGATGCCGAACCACCACGCCGCGCTCGTCGACGGAAAGGTCGATCTGATCTCGAGCCCGCTGCCGTTCTCGGAGGATCCGAGCCTGCGCGCGATGGCGCGTACGCTCTTCACCCAGCGCGAGGCCGCCGGAGCCACGCAAATGATCCTGTGGTCGGCGCGCGCCGGCTTCCTCGAAAAGAACCGCGCTGCCATGGTCGATTTCCTCGAGGACACGATCCGCACGCGGCGCTGGTTCGAAGACCCGGCCAACCACGCCGAAGTGATAAAGCTCGTGACCCAATTCACCAAGACTTCGGCCGACCATTACGAGCCTTGGCTCTTTACGAAGGACGACTATTACCGCGATCCGAACGACCTGCCGAACATTTCCGCCTTGCAGCAGAACGTCGACGAGCTGGTGGCGCAGGGCCTCTTGCCGGCGCATATCGACATGGCGGCACACGCCGATCTGAGCCTCGTCAAGGAGGCCGCCGCGCGGGTCAATGGCGGAAAATGATGTCCCGCCGGTCCGAGACGGCTAAACCGTCGGCGGGTGGCGCGAGACGGCGGTCTCCTGGCGCGTGATGAATTCGAGGAGAGCGGGGCGCCCGTCCTTCGTCTGCGCGATGCCGCGCTTCAGGGCTGGCACGATCTCGGCCGCGTCCGTCACGCGCTCGCCATAACCCCCCAGCGCCTTCGCCAGGTCGGCGTAATTGCCGGAGATGTCGGTCGAGCGGAATTTCTCGGTCGAGGTCTGCATGATGTGCAGCTCGCACGCCATCGAATTGTTGTTGAACAGCACCGACAGGATCGGGATGCGGTTGCGCGCCGCGGTCTCGAAATCCATGCCGGTAAAGCCGATCGCGGCATCGCCCCAGACATTGATGCAGAGCTTGTCCGGATGCGCGAGCTTCGCCCCCATGGCGAGGCCGAGCCCGTATCCGAGCTGCGTCGTCTTGCCCCAGCCGATATAAGAGTGCGGCGTCTTCGTCTGCCAGAACGGCGTGATCTGGTCGCGTGGGCTACCCGCGTCGTGCGTCACGATCGTATTCTCGACATCGACCGTGTTGAGCATGTCCCAGATGACGCGATAGGGCGTCAGCGGTGCTGCGTTGTCGGTGAGCCGCGCCCGCCATTCGGCGAGCCACCCGTCGCGCACCTCGGCGATCTCGCGCGCGACCGCGCTGTCGTCGCGTTTTTGCGGCACGAACTCCTGGAGCGCGCGCTGCAATCCTTCGAGCGTCAGCGCCGCGTCGCCGACCAGCCCCACGGCGCAGGCGATGTCCTTGTTGAGGTGATCGGGGTCGAGCGTCGCGTGGATCATCACCTTGCCCTTGGGCATGGCGATCGCGAAATTGCTCTCGGTGAAGCTGCAGCCGATGCCGAAGATGATGTCGGCGCGGTCGAGGAAATGGCGCGCGTGCTTGCCCATGCTGACGCCGCCCGAGCCGAGCGACAGGCGGTGATTTTCCGGGAATGCGCTCTTGCCCTCGAGGCTCGTCACCACCGGGGCGCCGAGATGCTCGGCAAACGCCCTGAGCTCGCCCCACGCGCGCGCCCAGTGCACGCCCTGGCCGGCATAGATCACCGGCCGCTCGGCCTTGGCGAGGAGGCGCGCCGCCTCCTTCAAGGCCGCGGGCTCGGGCGCATAGCGGCTCGGCACGACCGGCGTGTAGCGGAGCTCGCCCGCCATCTCCTCGTGCCACAGATCGGCCGGCACCTCGACGATCGCGGGGCCACCGCGCCCGTTCCTCAATTTCGAGAAGGCGCGGCGCATCACGTTCGACACTTCGGCCGGCGAGGTCAGCGATTCCGCCGACTTCGCGATGCCGCGCATCTCGCGCGTGGCGCTGTAGTTGGCGCCGACCTGGGCGATGCGGCGCGGATAGCCGCCGGGAATGACCAGGATCGGGATCGATTCGCTGAACGCCTGCGCGATCCCGCCATAGGCGTTCTCGGTGCCGGGCCCGTGCTGCATGCAGAAGGCGCCGATCTTGCGCCCCTGCGTCACGCGCGAGATCGCGTCCGCCATGTGGAGGCCGATGCGCTCCTGGCGCACGATGATCGGCCTGATGTCGGCCGCCGCCGCATACTCGATCAGGTGGTTGACCGGATAGGCGCACAGGATCTCGATCCCTTCGCGCTTCATGATCTCCGCGATCGCCGCACCGACCTTCATCTTGTCTCTCCTCTAGTTCGCCGGGCCCCGTTCCATCGAATAAGGCTGCCAGCGCCGCAAATCGGATTTCTCGAGCACCGAGGGATTGACGCAGGAGCGCGGCCACATGCCCTTCAAGGCGAGCGCGATCTCCTGGCCAACGCGGCGCCGCCGCATCGGATCGAACCGCCCCGAGGCCGACGCCACATGCGGCGTCAGCGTGACATTGTCCATCTTGAGGAGCGGGTTGTCGGCATTGGGCGGCTCGGTCTCGAGCACGTCGAGACCGGCGCCGGCGATCCATCCCTGCTGCAAGGCCTTGATGAGGGACGCTTCGTCTACCGTCGGCCCGCGCCCGGTGTTGATGAAGATGGCGGTCTTCTTCATCAGCCGGAAGTGGCGCTCGGTCAGCATGCGCCGCGCATCCTCGGTCGCGGGCGCGTGCATCGACACGAAGTCCGACGTTTGCAGCAACTCGTCGAGCGTCACCGGCTCGACGCCGTAGGGACTCATCGTCAGCTCTTCGACATAAGGATCGTAGGCGAGGAGGCGCAGGCCGAAGGGCCGCGCCCGCACCGCCACCTGGCGCGCGACATGGCCGAAGGCGATGAAGCCCAGAGTCTGGCCGATGAGGCGCGGCTGACTGAGCGCGGGCCGGCCTTCGCGCCAGCGTCCCTCGCGCACCATGCGGTCCTGCTGCAGGAGGCGGCGGAACGAGGAGAGAAGCAGCATCATCGCGTGGTCGGCCACTTCCTCGATGAAGGTGTCGGGCACGTTCGTGACCGGGATGCCGCGCGCGGTGGCCGCCGCGACATCGACGGAATCGACGCCCACCGAGCCCAGCGAGATGATGCGGCAACGCTCGAGCCCGTCGATCATGCGCTTCGTGAACTTGACGCCCTTGGCATAGACGGCCTCGGCATCGTGCGCCGCGGCGATGAAGGCGTTCTCGGATGAGCCGTCGATCTCGACGATCTCGGCATCGAGCGGGGTGAGCGCCTCGTTCTCGTATTCGTAGCTGTTGTTGGCGCCGACGGCGTAGCTCGTCCCCTTGGGCGTCACCACTTTGAACTTGGCCATCCCCATCCTCCCGCGGGTGCCGAGTGTGCGGCGGCGCGGAGCCCGAGGCAAGGTCCCCATCGGATCACTGGAAGCGGCCGCCCGGCGGTGCTAACCGTCGCGAGAAGGGCGGGAGGCGGCGTCATGGCGGATCGGCTTGCCGGCAAGGTCGCGATCGTTGTCGGCGCAGGGCAGGGGCCGGGCGAGGGGCTCGGCAACGGCCGCGCCACGGCGCTGCGTTTCGCGCAGGAGGGCGCGCGCGTCGTGGCGGCCGACAATCGGTTCGAATCCGCGGAAGAGACGGCCGCGATGGCGGCGAAGGAGGGCGGCACGTGCCTCGCCTTTGCCGCCGACGTCACGGTCGAGGCGTCGCTGGCGAAGCTCATCGCGTTCGCGCGCGAACGGTTTGGCCGCGTCGACATCCTTCACAACAACGTCGGCGTCAGCATCGCCGGCGGCGACGCCGGCCCGCTCGAGATTACCGAGGCCGCGTTCGACCGCATCGCCGCCATCAATCTCCGCGGCACGATCATGGCGTGCAAGCACGCGTTGCCGCTGATGCGGCAGCAGCGTGCGGGATCGATCGTCAACATCTCGTCGGTCGCGGCATGGGAGAACTACCCTTATGTCACCTACAAGGCGACGAAGGCCGCGCTCGTCGCCTATACGCAGCAGCTCGCGATCCAAAACGCCGAATATGGCGTGCGGGCCAACGTCATCCTGCCGGGCCTGATGGACACGCCGATGGCGGTCGACACGCGCGCGCGGGCGACCAACAAGACCCGCGCCGAGGTGGCGGCGATGCGCGACGCGCGCGTGCCGCTGCGCCGGCGCATGGGGACCGCATGGGACGTGGCGAACGCCGCGCTCTTCCTCGCGTCGGACGAGGCGAACTTCATCACCGGCGTCGCGCTTCCCGTCGATGGCGGCGCGCTCGTCAATATCGGGTGAGCCATGCGCACCATCGATGCCGTCACGCATTTTTTCCCCAAGCGCCTGTTCGACCGGATGATGGCTTCGCCCGGCTTCGCCCAGGACATCGGCAAGCGCATGCGCGGCGTGCCGTCGGTGTGGGACATCGACGTGCGCATGAAGGTGGTCGAGCGCTTTGCCGACTACCAGCAGATTCTATCGCTCGGATTGCCGCCCTTGGACATTCTCGCCGGGCCCGAGGAAGCGCCCGAATATGCGCGGCTCGGCAATGACGGGCTTGCGGAGCTGTGCGCCCGATATCCCGATCGCTTCGCCGGATATCTGGCGGCGCTTCCCATGAACGCGCCCGACGCTGCCGCGAGGGAAGCCGAACGCGCGTTCAAGGACGGCGCCCATGGCTTGCAGCTCCACACCAACGTCGATGGCGTCTCGCTCGCCGATCCGCGCTTTTACGGCGTGTTCGAGGTGGCGCGCACATACGACAAGCCGGTCCTGCTCCATCCGGCGCGGCGGCCCTCCATGCCCGATCTCCCGGGCGAGCGCATGTCGCGCTACGAGATCTGGGCGATCTTCGGCTGGCCCTACGAGACGACGGTCATCATGACGCACATGGTGTTCTCGGGGTTCCTCGACCGGCTGCCGGGCCTGAAGCTGCTCGTCCATCACATGGGTGCGATGGTGCCGTTCTTCGAATCTCGCATCCGGCACGGATGGGCCGAGCTCGGCACGCGCACGTCAGGCGGTGATCCCGATGTCGTGCCGCAGAAACTCACCAAGCCCGTCCTGGATTATTTCCGCGATTTCTACGCTGACACGGCGCTCGCGGGATCGAAAGCCGGGATCGCCTGCGGCCTCGATTTCTTCGGCGCCGAAAAAGTGCTGTTTGCGTCCGACTGCCCGTTCGACGCTGAGGGCGGCGTCCTCTACATTCGCGAGACGATCGACGCGATTGCGGCGCTGCCGCTGCCGGAAGAGACGCGCCAAAGAATCTGTCACGCCAACGCCGAACGCCTGTTCGGCCTCAGATAGAGGGAGACACCAGATGGAACCGCTGCCGCGCGGCGCCAATTTCGTCCGCTCGAAGATGTTGTGGGAGATCGGCCTCCACATCGCCGGCAATCCGGCGACGCATTACGGCGGCAACCGCGACATGTGCATCACCGTGGGCTCGGGCTCGGGCGCGGCGTTCAAGCCGTGGCTCCGGCTTTCGACCGGCTCTGCGATCCTCGCCGAGGAAGTGGCGAAGGGCGGCCTCGAGATGGCGTTCGTCAATCCCTCGGCGCTACTGACGCAGGCCTATCGCGGCGTCGGATTGTTCAAGGAGAAGCTGCCGGTCCGCGTGGTCGCCTCATATCCGAGCTGGGACCGCTACGTCATGGCGGTCCATCCGCGCACCGGCATCAACTCCCTCGCCGACATCAAGAAGTCGCGCTATCCGCTGCGCCTCTCGATCCGCGAGGACATCACGCACTCGACCCGCGTCCTCATCGACCAGCATTTCGCCTTGAACGGCTTCACGCTCAAGGATTTCGAGGGCTGGGGCGGCAAGATCCAGGTGTGCGGCTCGCCGATGGACCGGCCGCGCCGGATCGAGCCTCTGGGTCGCGGCGAGATCGACGCCGTGTTCGACGAGGGCATCAAGGTCTGGCTCAACGAGGCGCTCGCCGCGGGCCTGCAGCCGATCGATCCGACGCCCGAGGAGTTCGAGAAGCTTGGCGCGCTCGGCTGGCGCAAGATGCCGCTGACGAAGGCGCGCTATCCGGGCCTGAAGCGCGACCATCAGTCGATCGATTTCGGCGGCTGGCCCATCTATTGCAGCGCCGCGCTCGATGAGAAGCTGGTCTATGACGTGTGCGGCGCCATCGCCGCGCGCGACTTCGAGATGCCGTGGGAGGAGGGCGCCTACAAGGGCATCGCCCAGATCGGCCGCGACACCGAGGAGACGCCGATCGACGTGCCGCTCCATCCCGGCGCCGAGCGCTGGTTCAAGGAGCACGCGCGCTAGCGCCGGCCTGGCTACTTCCGCGCCGCCGTGTAGGGATAGATCAGGTCGCCCGTCTTGAACTTGCTGGGCCACACGATCGGCTGGTGCGGCCAGCCGCGGAACTGGTCGAGGCCGTTGCCGGTGATGTGTTGGAACTGGCCGAAGAGGACTCGCGTCTCGGTCCACTCGCCGTCCGCGCCGAACTTGATGTCGCCCGAGGCGGTGTGGAACTCGTGCGAGCGGATGTAATCCGCGATCTTCTGTTGGTCGAGGCTTTGCGTCGCCGTCACGGCCTCGGTAAGGATGGCGCAGGCCGAGATCGTGTAGGGCACGAAGGTATAGCCCAAGGGATCGATGCCGAGCGCCGGCGCGCGCTTCTGGTATTCGTTGAGGATCGCCGCGGCTTGCGGGTTCTTCATCATTTCGGGCACGCTGAAGGCAGCGTTGTTGATGATGCCGTTGAGGAGCGGCCCGAGCTGCATCGCCGTCGCGGTGATCTGCAGCCCCACCATCGCGCCGCCGAACATCTTCGCCTCGAGCCCGACCTCGTTGGCGGCGTGGATCATGCCAACCGAATCCGGCGGATATGACGCGATATAGACGAGGTCGGGATGCGTCGCCTGGATCGCGCGCACGATCGGCGTGTAGTCGGCCGTGGTGGGCGGATAGCTTTTGTCGTAGACGATGTCGAACCCGAATTTCGGCGCGTTCTCGCGCGCGCCGTCGGTGGCGTTGCGTCCGTATTCGGCGTCGGCGCCCACGATCGCCACCGTCTTGGGGCGCGGCGTCTGCGCCGCGGCGAGCGTGAAATATCCGGTGGAGAAGGAAAGCTTCGGTTCCGGCCCCGACGGGATCATCGAGAAATAGTTGGGATAATGGAAATGGCTGTTGGCCGCGTTGGCGAGGAGGCCGATCGTGGTCTTGTGATACTGGATGATGATCGGCAGCGCCGCCGTCGTCATGTTGGTCGCATAAGGTCCGATCAGGAGATCGACCTTGTCGACATTGATGAGCTTCGCATAGATGCCGGGCACGACCGAGGGATCGGTCTGGTCGTCGTAATAGACGAGCTCGATCGGGCGGCCCAGAAGCCCGCCCTTGGCGTTGATGTCGTCGCGCCATAGCTGAAGCGTCAGCAGGATCTGCTTGCCGATCGCCGCCGTGCCCCCGGTCAGGGCCATGCTGAAGCCGACCTTGATCGGCTCGGCCGCGCGCGCCGGAAGTGCCGTCAGCGCCGCCGCGAGAACGAGAACGAGCGAGCGCAATCCCCTCATCGTCGCCTCCCTGAAGGAAAATCAGATGCGGACCCAGCCGCCATCGACATAAAGCGTCTGGCCGGTCATGAAGGCGCTATCGTCGCTCGTCAGGAACGCCATCGTGCCGACCAGGTCCTCGGGCAGCTCGGGCCGCTTGATCGCCTGGTTGTTGGCGACGAGCGCCCAACGCTCGTCCGAGCGCGGGCTCGTCACCATCGTGCCCTGGCTCTTGGTCAGGCTCGGCGCGATCGCGTTGACGGTGATGCCGAAGGGCGCGACCTCGCCCGCGAGCGCGCGGGTGAAGCCGACGACGCCGCCCTTGCTCGCAACGTAGTGGACGATGTGCAAGGGCCCGGTCGCAAACGTGTTCGACGAGATGTTGACGATGCGGCCCCATTTGCGTTCCTTCATGGCCGGCAGGAATTCCTTCGTCACGAGGAACATCGAATCGAGGTTGACGGCGAAGACGTGGCGCCATTCGGCGAGCGTCATCTCGTCGAACGGGCACATCGGATAGATGCCGGCATTGTTGACGAGGATGTCGCACCGGCCGAAGCGGCTCCTGACCGCGGCGCCGAGCTTCGCCACGTCGTCGGGCGACGATACATCGCAGCGGAAGGCGAGCGCCTCGCTACCTGCCGCGCGCACCAAGCCAACCGTTTCCTCGCCATCGGCCACGTCGGCGATGGCGATGCGCACGCCCTCTTCGGCGAGCCGTTTCGAATAGGCTTGGCCGATCCCCGCGGCGCCGCCGGTGATGACCGCGACCTTGCCCTGATGCCCTTTCGCCATGCGAGTCCTCCCTCTTCTTTCTCCATGCTAGAACGGTCATCGGCCGAAGGGGAGGCATTCATGGCGGAAGCGCACCGAATCGACGTGCACCACCACATCATCCCGCCGCGTTGGCTCGCCGAGGAGCGCGAGCGCATGTCGGGCAATGCGATGAATTTCGAGATGGTGGCGCGGTGGACGCCTGACATGTCGCTCGAGGTGATGGACAAGAACGGGGTCGGGACGGCCATCACGTCGATCTCGACCGTGATCGTGCGCCCCAATGAGCCGGACCGCGCGCATTCGCTCGCGCGCGAGTGCAACGAATTCGCGGCCAAGCTCGTCGCGGCTCATCCCGGCCGCTTCGGCATGTTCGCGCTGCTGCCGCTGCCGCATGTCGATCTGTGTTTGCAGGAGATCGACCATGCTGCCCGCGCGCTCCACGCCGACGGGTTCAAGCTCCAGACCAATTACGAGGACAAGTGGCCGGGCGATCCAGCGTTCGCACCCGTCTTCGACGAATTGAACCGGCGCAAGGCCGCGGTCTTCTTCCATCCGACCGTGGCGTCGTGCTGCATGGGTCTGCTTCCGGGGATCAATCCGCCGCTGATGGAGTATCCGTTCGACACGACGCGCGCGATCGCGAGCCTTCTGTTCAGCGGCACGTTCCAGCGCTGCCCCGACGTCAAATTCATCTTCGCCCATGGCGGCGGCACCATGCCGATGCTCGCGCACCGCATCGGTGGGCTCATCCGCGGGCGCAAGGACCTGGCGCAGAAATTCCCGGACGGCATCCTGCCCGCGCTGCAGAAACTCAATTTCGATGTGGTCAGCGTCACCAATCCGCCGGCCATGGCGGCGCTCCTCAAGCTCACGACCGCGCAAAAGCTCCTGTTCGGCAGCGACACGCCCTATGTGCGCACCGAAAGCACGGTCGGCGAGCTGGCGCAGATGGGATTCGATGCCGGCGAACTGCGCCGCATCGAGCGCGACAATGCCTTGGCGCTGATGCCGAGCCTGGCGCGCTAGCGTTTTGCCGCGGCGATGGCGCGCCAGATCGCTTCGGGCGTGGCCGGCATCTCGACATGGCTGACGCCGAGCGGCGCCAGCGCATCGACCACGGCATTGATGACGGCGCCGAGCGCGGGCGTCGTGCCGCCTTCGCCGCCCGGCCTGATGCCGTAGCGGTGGCTCGTCGCTGGAATCTCGACAAGCTTGCACTCGAACGGCGGCATGAAATCCGCGCGCGGCATGGCATAGTCCATGAAGGACGCGGTCAGCATCTGCCCGCTCACGGGATCGTAGAACGCCTGCTCGATCAGCGCCTGGCCGATCCCCTGCGCCGCCGCGCCATGCGTCTGGCCGTGCAGGATCATGGGATTGACCGCGAGCCCGACATCGTCGACCCCGATCCAGCGCAAGAGCCGCACGTCGCCCGTGTCGGGATCGATCTCGACCTCGCAGATATGCGTGCCCGAGGGAAATCCGCCCACCTTCACGGTCTCGTCGCCGATGCCGTCGAGCTTCCCCTGCAACTCCTCCGGCAGATCGCGCCGGCTCGCCGCCGCCTTTGCCGCCTCGAAGATGCCGACGCGACGGTCGGTGCCCTTCACCGTGAAGACGCCGCGCGCGAACTCGACATCGAGCGGGCTCACCTCGAGCACATGCGCTGCGATCTTGCGGCCCTTGTCGACGATGATCTCGGCCGCCGTGCCGACGGCAAGGCTCGCGATCCGCATCGAGCGGCCGGAATGGGAACCGCCGCCCGCCGTCACGCGGTCGGTGTCGTGCGCCACGAAATCGACGCTCTCGAACGGCACGCCGAGCCATTCGGTCAGCAGCTGCGCGAAGCTCGTCTCGTGGCCCTGGCCGCTGTTCATGGTGCCGAGCACCAGCTCGACGCGGCCCGCGGGCTCGACCAGAACTTCCGCGCGCTCGCGCGGAAATCCCCCTGTCACCTCGATATAGTTCGCCAGCCCAATGCCATAGAGCTTGCCGCGCTTTTTCGCTTCCGCCTTGCGCGCGGCGATGGCGGGCCAGCCCGCAAGCGCGAGTGCCGCGTCCATGCCCTTCTCGTACTCGCCGTTGTCGTAGGTGATGCCGACGCCGTTCGTGTAGGGGAAGGCATCGGCCGGCACCATGTTACGGCGGCGCAGTTCGATCCGGTCGAACCCGAATTCCTGGGCGGCGATGTCGACGAGGCGCTCGATGACGTAGATCGCCTCGGGCCGTCCAGCGCTGCGATAGGGCGTCGTGCAGATGGTGTTGGTGAGGACGGCCGAGCCGCGGAAATGCACGGCCGGGATGCGATAGACCCCCGACATCTGCGACAGGCCCTTGCGCAAGCGGCGTGAAGTGCGCGGTATAGGCCCCGACATTGCTCATGTTGGTGCCGCGCAATCCCAGGAAATTCCCGTCCTTGTCGAGCGCCAGCTCGGCCGAAACAGTAAGGTCGCGGCCCTGATAATCGCTGATGAAGCACTCGGTGCGATCGCCATACCATTTGACCGGGCGGCCGACCTTGCGCGCGGCCCACGGCAAGAGCGCGTATTCCGGGAAGAAGGTGTTGCGCGTGCCGAAATTGCCGCCCATGTCGCCGCACAGCGCGCGGCATTCTTCTGTCGGCACGCCCAGAACCTTCGCCAGCGTCTCGCGCTCGCGCACGACGCCGCCGCCGGTGCCGGCATAGATCGTGTAGCGCTGCGTCTTCCGATCGAAATCGCCGATCGCGGTGCGCGGCTCCATCGGCGCGCCGGTGACGCGCTGGACCCAGGTGTCGAGCTTCGCCACATGCGCCGCCTTGGCGAAGGCGGCATCGGCCGCCGCCTTGTCGCCGACCTCGCCGTCGGCGCTCAGATTGCCGGCGCATTCGTCCCAGACGCGCGGCGCGCCGGGCTTCACCGCATCCACCGCGCGCACCACGGACGGGAGCGGCTCGTAATCGACCTCGACCAGCTCGGCCGCATCCTTCGCCGCCATGTGCCCGTCCGCGATCACCATCGCCACCGGCTCGCCGACGAAGCGCGCCTTGTCGGCGGGCAATGTCGCGATCGACGCGGTGAAGAGCTTCGTGCCGGGAAAGAGGCGAAGCGTCACGTCGGGCATGCCTTCGATCGAGACGGCATGCGGGATCGGATTGCGTCCGTCCGCCTTGAAGTCGGCGCCGGTCAGGACCGCGATCACGCCCGGCGATTTCAGGGCGCGGCTCTTGTCGATCGCGCGGATGCGCGCGTGCGCGTGTGGCGAGCGCACGATCGCCGCGAACGCCATATTTGGCAGCACGATGTCCGGCAGATAGCGCCCGCGCCCCGTGAGCAGGCGCGCATCCTCCTTGCGCGGAACCGCCTGGCCGATGCCGCCGGCGAGGCCCATCGCGGTGTCGTTCACGCCGAACCCTTTCGTGCTTGCGGCACATGGCGCTCGATCGCGTGGAGCTGCGCGCTCTTGCGCTTGCCGCTGAAGCCCTCGCGGTTGCTGTGCAGCCATTGCATCGACTCTTCGCGCCAGGCGTTCCGCTCCTCGAAGCGCGGCAGCACATAGCGCGCGAACAGCTCGTAGGAGCGCTTCGTCGCTTCCCAGTCGGCCCAGTCGTTGGCGAGCAGCAGGATCGCGCCGAAGCCGCCGGTCTTGGCCCAGTAATTCTCGAGCACGCGCAGCGCATCGTCGGGCGTGCCGATGGCGCCGCGCCCGCCCTCGTTGATCGCCTCGACGCTCGGCAGCCCGATCGCGGCACCTCCTTCGGGATTGACCGAGTAGGCATAGCGTTCCCACTTCGCGAAGCCCTCGCGCACGTTGGCAAGCGCCTTCTCGCGCGTCTCGGCGAGGTGGAAGGGCGCCATGAGGCGGTAGTTGCGCTTGTCCATGGTGCGGCCCTTGGCCGCCGCTTCCTTCCCCGCGAGGTTCCAGTTGTACTCGAGCGCGTCGTAGCCGTGCGGGCTGCCGGCGGCGACGCACAGCATGCCGAGATCGTGCCGTCCCGCCAGCATGCCGCCATAGGGCGTGACCGTGCTGGTGATGGCGAGATGCGGGCGCGGCTTCGAATAGGGGCGCAGTTGCAGGCGCCCGTCGCGCAGGCGATACCAGTCGGTGTCGCGCGTGACGGTCTCGCCGGCCAAAAGCCGCGTGATCACGTCGATCGCATCGGCCATGCGGTCGCGCTGCGTCTCGGGATCGATGCCGAGCATCATCGCGTCGGACGTGAGAAGCCCGGGGCCGAAGCCGAACATGGCGCGCCCGCGCGTCTGATAGTCGAGCTGCACGATCCGGTCGGCGATCATGAACGGATGGTGATAAGGCAGCGAGATGACGCCGGTACCGAGCCGGATGCGGCGCGTGCGCTCGGCGGCAGTGGCGATGAAGAGCTCGGGCTGGCCGTAGATCTCGTAGCCGCCGGAATGGTGCTCGCCGATCCACGCCTCGTCGAAGCCCAATTCGTCGAGCCATTGCATGAGCTGGAAATCGCGCTCCATGCAGAGGAGCGGGTCTTCGTCGTTGGGATGGAACGGCGGCAGGAAAACGCCGGCGCGCAGCGTGCGATACTCGGTCATGGGATCAGGCCTCCGCCGCCAGTGTGCCCGATGGCGGGCCGAGGGACAATGTTGCGCAAACGCCGTGCCCGCCTCACGATGGATGGGAGCAATCGCCGTGCGTCCTTCGACTGCGCTCAGGATGAGGATCTTTCTTACTGCCATCCACCCCAACTCCTCATCCTGAGCGGAGCGCGAAGTCGAAGGACGCACCGTGCCGATGCCAAGCAGTGGAGGTGCCGATGAACCGCCAGATCCTGCTGAAGTCGCGGCCCCAGGGCGCGCCGGGACCGGACAATTTCGAGCTCGTGGAACGGCCCGAGCCGGAGCCGGGCGAGGGCCAGTTCCTCGTGCGCCATCGCTTCATGTCGCTCGATCCCTACATGCGCGGGCGGATGAGCGATGCGAAATCCTATGCGCGGCCGGTGGGCATCGGCGAGGTGATGCAGGCCGGCACGGTGGGCGAAGTGGTGCGCTCGAGGAACCCGAATTTTCGCGAGGGCGACACGGTGCAGCTCTATGGCGGCTGGCAGGACTATGCGCTCTCGAGCGGCGCCGGCGCGCGCAAGATCGATCCGGCAGCGGCGCCGATCCAATCGGCGCTCGGCATCCTCGGCATGCCGGGCATGACGGCCTATTGCGGACTTCTCGAGATCGGCCAGCCGAAGGCGGGCGAGACCGTCGCCGTTTCGGCCGCCTCGGGCGCGGTCGGCTCGGTCGTGGGGCAGATCGCGAAACTGAAAGGCGCGCGCGCGGTCGGCATCGCCGGCGGCGCGAAAAAGGTCGAGCACGTGAAGCGAACTTTGGGCTTCGACGAGTGCGTCGATTATCGCGCCGCCGATTTTCCGCAACAACTCGCGGCGGCGTGCCCGAAAGGCATCGACGTCTATTTCGAGAATGTCGGCGGCGATGTCCAGGACGCGGTGTGGCCGCTTTTGAACGATTTCGCGCGCGTGCCGCTCTGTGGTCTCATCTCGCAATATAGCGACGAGACGTTGCGCCCCGGCCCCGATTTCCGCTCCATCCTGCGCCGCCGCCTCACCGTGCGCGGCTTCATCGTCAGCGATTTCCAGGCGAAATTCGCGGACTTCCAGCGCGACGTCTCGGCCTGGTATCGCGACGGCCGGATCAAGTATCAGGAGGATGTGGTCGAGGGTCTCGCCAACGCGCCGCGCGCGTTTATCGGGCTCCTGAAGGGCGAGAATTTCGGCAAGCTCTTGGTGAAGCTGCCGTGAAGTTTCTGCTCGCGGCGCTGGCGATGCTCGCGGCGCTGCCCGCCTTCGCCGCCGAGACGATCGAGACCGGCATGATCGGCTCGCCCAACGCGCCGGGCTGGCCGTGGTATGTCGCCGCGGCCAAGGGCTATTTCGACGCGGCCGGCATCAAGCTCGACATCTCCTATGCGCCGACCGCGTCGGGCCTCGTGCAGGAGTTGACGGCCGGCTCGCTCGATCTCGTCGCTGATGTCGGCGTGGTCGAGCCGATCCACGCCGTGGCCAAGGGCGCGCATGTCGCGATCCTGCGCCTTATCGGCCAGTATTCGCCCTACGAGCTCGTCGCCAAGCCGGGGATCGCCTCGGTCAAGGATTTGCGCGGCAAGACGATCTGCATCGGCGGCCTCATCGATATCAACCGCGTCTATCTCGAGCGCATCATGCAGGCGAACGGCCTCAAAGACGGCGACTATGACATCACCGTCGCCGGCAACACGGCGGCGCGCTTCGCCGCCTTGAAGTCGGGCACGGTCGATGCGTCGATGATCGCGCCGCCCTACAATTTCATCGCCGAGGATGCGGGCTTCCACAGCGTCGGCTTGATCCTCGACTACGCCAAGGACCTGCCGTTCGCGGCGACGGTCGTGTCGGACGATTATGCGTTGAAGCACCACGACACGCTGGTCCGGCTCATGGCCGTGCTCGACCACAGCATCGCCTGGTTCGACGACACCTCCCATCGCGACGAGGCGATCGACATTCTCGTGAAAGCGATGAAATCGTCCGACAGCGCCGCGGCCACGCGTGCTTATGACTACATGCGCAAGATCGACTATTTTGCGCCGAGCAACGCGATCTCGCGAGCGCAGATCGAGAGCCTCGAGAAATCGATGCAGGCCTTGGGCGACACCGGCAGCGACGTCGCCCCCGACAAGGTCGTGGCGGCGGGCCTCACGCGGCTCGTCGATTAGCACCGCGGATATAGTCGGCCGCCTTTTCCGCGATCATGATGGTCGGCGCGTTGGTGTTGGAGCCCACCACCCACGGCATGACCGAGCAGTCGGCGACGCGCAAGCCCGCGATGCCGCGCACGCGCAGCTCCTCGTCGACGACGGCATTGTCGTCGGCGCCCATGCGGCAGGTGCCGGCCGGGTGATGCGCGGTCTGGCCATTGTTGCGGATCCAGGCGTCGAGGTCAGCATCGCTCGCGGCGCCCGGGCCGGGGCTCCTTTCGCGCGCGACGAGGCGCTGCAACGGCGCTTTGGCGAAGATCGCGCGCACCGCCTTGACGCCGCCGCGCAGAGTTTCGAGATCGAGTGGGTCGGCGAACAGGTTCCACGAGATGCGCGGCGGCATTCTCGGATCGCCCGAGGCGAGGAACACGCGGCCGCGCGAGCGCGGATGAAGGAGCGCCACGCGGCTCGAGAAGCAATGCGGCGCTGCCTCGCGCACGCCGGGAAACCACGGTCCCGCCTCGGGCAGCACCGGGCTCAGCAGCAGCTCGATGTCGGGCCGCTCGCTTTCCCCGCGTATCTTGAGGAAGCACACGCATTGCGTCGGCATGGAGCTGACGATGCCGGTGCCGGTTGCCGCCCAGCGCAAGGTCGAGAGGGTGAGCCGGTCCCAGCGCAACTCGTCGACGATCGAGAGCGGCTCGTTGATCTCGAAGGTGATGACCGCGTTGGCGTGCTCTTGCAAATTGCGGCCGACATCCTTGCGGTCGAGCAATGGCGCGATGCCGAGCGCCTTCAGCTCGTCGGCCGGGCCGATGCCCGACAGCAGCAGAAGCTGCGGCGAATTGTAGGTCCCGCCCGAAAGAATGACCTCGCGCCCCGCGCGCGCGCTGTGGATCGCGCCGCCGCGCTCGTAGCTGACGCCGACGGCGCGCTCGCGCTCGACGAGGACGCGGTGCGCAAGCGCGCGCGTCTCGACGCGAAGATTCTGCCGCTTCAGAGCGGGCCGCAAAAAAGCGCGCGCGGTCGAATTGCGCCGCCCGCGGCCGATCGTGAAGTCGGGCGACGACACGCCCTCGGGTGCCGCGCCGTTATAGTCGTCGCTCAGCGGAAAGCCCGCCGCCTGCGCTGCTTCGGTGAAGAGCGAATGCAGCGGGCTCCGGCGCGGGCCCGGCGACACACGGAGCGGCCCCGTGCCACCGTGGAACCGGCTGTCGCCGCGCCAATTCGCTTCCGAGCGCTTGAAATAAGGGAGCACGTCGTCATAGCCCCAGCCTTTCAAGCCCGATTGGCGCCATTGCTCGTAATCGAGCGGATGGCCGCGCGCGTAAAGCATGGCGTTGATCGACGAGGTCCCGCCCAGCACCTTGCCGCGCGGGATGAAGATGCGGCGGTTGTTGCAGTGCGGTTCCGGCTCGGTCGTGAGATCCCAATTAATGCTCGGATTGGGCGCGAGCTTCCGCATCGCCAGCGGCATGTGGATATAGGGGTGCCAGTCGCGCCCGCCTGCCTCGAGTAGCAGCACGCTCGATCCGTCCTCGCTGAGCCGGTTGGCGAGGACGCACCCGGCCGACCCGGCGCCGACGATGATGTAGTCGTAGTCCTCCATGACATGGCTTTGGCATGGATCGGCCTTGCCGGCAAGGGCCTGAGCGATCATGGTGCCCGGCCATGAACGACGCGTACGACGTGGTGGTGGCGGGCGGCGGCATTGCCGGGTTGAGCGCGGGCTTGACCGCGGCCCGGCTTGGGCGCCGCACGCTCATCCTCACCGGCGACATTCTTGGCGGACAATTGCTGAGCATCGCCAAGGTCGAGGGATATCCCGGATTTCCCGAGGGCGTGCCCGGCTACGATCTCTGCCCGATGGCGCAGGAAATGGCGGTGGCGGCGGGCGCGGAGATCGAAGCGGCGGAGCTCGCGCGCCTCGCGCCAACGAACGACGGTTTCCGTATCGCGACCGAAGCGGGGGACGGGATTTCGGCGCGCGGCGTGGTGATCGCCACGGGCGCGCACCTCAAGAAGCTCGGCGTTCCCGGCGAGGCGGAATTGTTCGGCAAGGGCGTCAGCCATTGCGCGACCTGCGACGGGCCGCTGTTGCGCGGGCGCACCGTCGCGGTCGTGGGCGGCGGCGATTCGGCGGCGCAGGAGGCGCTGACCTTGGCCGAATACGACGCGCGCGTCGTGATGTTTTTGCGCGGCGCGGATTTTTCGGCGCAGGCCGTCTATCGCGAAAAACTGTTGGCACACGAAAACATCGAAGTGCGCCGCAACACCGTCGTTACCGAGATTTGCGGCGCGGACAAAGTCACGGGGGTACGCCTCAGCGATGCTGGCGTGATAGAGGTGGCGGCGGTATTCGTTTATATCGGCCTCGCGCCCAACAGCGCCGTGCTTGGCGGCATCGCCGCGATCGATGTGATGGGCGCGGTGGTGGTGGACACGGCGATGCGGAGTTCGCAGCGGGGCCTTGCCGCGGCTGGCGCGGCGCGATCGGAATGGCCGGGCCGCGCGATCGCGTCGGCCGGCGACGGCGCTAACGCGGCGCTTGCGATCGATCGCTTTCTGAGGGACGGTACGTGGCATGAGTAGCGGAATTGTCGTTCACGACCCGAGGGGGTATCCGCCCAAGGTCACGGGCAAGCACCTGGCGCAGCGGCCGCCGAGCCTCGACGGCAAGCGCGTCTATCTCGTCGATTGCCTGTTCGACAATTCCGAAACTTTCATGAGCGAGCTGCGGGACTGGTTCGCCCGGCACCTGCCCGCGGTCGAGACGCGCCTGATCAAACCGCGCGAGAGCTGGGTCGACGATGCCGAGATGCGCGCCAAGGTCGCGGCCGAAGGCAACGCCGCCATCCTCGGCGTCGGCTTGTGAAGCACCTGTAGCCCGACGGTCGTCGGGTTGACGATGGCGCTGGAAGAAGCAGGCGTGCCGAGCGTGGCCGTGCACACGAACGTGTTCGCGCGCCTCGCGCGGGCAACGGCGCTCGCAAACGGCATGCCGAAGACGCGCCAG
Source organism: uncultured Alphaproteobacteria bacterium (assembly GCA_963729295.1). GTDB lineage: Bacteria > Pseudomonadota > Alphaproteobacteria > ATCC43930 > CGMCC-115725 > DATJLY01. The sequence goes on along the minus strand of CAVSNJ010000029.1, from coordinate 361,625 downwards.
GCCTATGTGCCGCAGCCGGTCGTGGATAAATCCGCCGCCGATCTGCGCGCTTACATCGAGGGCAAGGATCCGGTGTCGGGCCGGCCCTTCATGCAGGAGATCATCGAGGGCCTGACACGGCCGCTCGACGCCGACGACATGAAGGGCATGTCGTTCGAGCGCTCGACGCCGCGCCTTTTGGCGCCCGACACGGAAGAGAACCTGCGCCAACTCTTCATCGAGAACCACTGGACCGATTTCCTGCCGATCGTGCTGCCGACCGAGGAGCGCGTCGCGGCGATGCTCAAGGGCACGCGCCGCAAGCCCGATGAGGTGGTGGGCCGCATGCGCCCGACCGAGTTCCGCGAGTACTGGGAATACACCGTCGAGAAAGTCGCGGTGAACGCGGTGATGGCGGGCGCGAAGCCGGAATATTTCCCGGTGATCCTGGCGCTCGCCGCGACGGGACATTCGGCGCGCTCGAGCAGCACCACGTCCATCACCAATCTCGCCGTCGTCAATGGCCCGATCCGCGCCGAGATCGGCATGAATTCCGGCATTGGCGCGATGGGCCCCTATAACCACGCCAACGTCACGATCGGCCGCGCCTACAGCCTGCTGTCCCAGAATCTGCAAGGCGGATCGGTGCCGGACGAGACCTACATGGGCACGCTCGGCAATCCGCTCGCCTACAGCTTCTGCTTCGCCGAGAACGAGGAACAGAGCCCGTGGCAGCCGCTGCACGTGCAGAAGGGCTTCAAGCCGGGGGACAGCACGGTCAGCGTGTTCTTTGGCCTGCGCTACATGCAGGAAGGCTACGGACCGCGCGACACATGGCAGGAGAAGATGCGTCTGTGCCTCGCCGCGGGCGCGCATTTCCCGCCGCTTCTCGTGCTGGACCCGATCGTGGCACGGCTCTTCGCCGAGCGCGGCATCACGACGAAGCAGCAGCTCATCGACTGGTGCGCCGCGAATGCGCGCCTTCCCGCGCGCGAGTACTGGGACGACATGTGGGTACAGACGCGCACCCTGCCGCTTGCGGTCGCAGGTGTCGAGCCGTTCGCCAGCCATCTCAAGGCCAAGCCCGACGAGATCGTGCAGATGTTCGAGCCGAAGGACATCAACGTCGTGGTCGTGGGCGGCGGGACGCAGGGCGCCTGGAAGATGATCGGCGCCCGCTTCGTGAAGACGCTCTCGATCGACGCGTGGCGATAGCGGCGATCAGGGCTCCGGCGACGAGCTTTGCCGTGGCGCTCGCCGCGGTGAGCCTGATCGGGCCGCTCGCGATCCACCTCTATCTGCCGGTGGTGCCCGACATCCAGGAAGCGTTCGGCGTCGCCCCTTGGCTCGCGGAATTGAGCTTCTCGATCACGCTCGCGACCATGGCGGTGGCGACGCTCGTCTATGGCAGCCTGTCGGATCGGTTCGGGCGAAGGCCGATGCTGCTCTGGGGGTTGGGCCTCTTTCTTGTCGGAAGCGCGCTGTCGGCGGTCGCGGGATCGATCGCGGTGCTGATCGCGGGGCGGCTCGTGCAGGCGGTGGGGGCGGGGTCGAGCCTCACCATCACCCGCGCGATGGCGCGCGATGCCTATGGGCCCGAGCGCTTGGTCAAGGCGATCGCCTATCTCACCATGGCCTACACGCTCGGGCCGATGATCGCGCCGGCGATGGGCGGGCTCCTGGCCGACCATGTCGGTTGGCGCGCCGTGTTCTGGTTCGCACTATTGGCCGGCGGCGCGATCTCGCTTGTGGCCTTCGTGGTGCTGGGCGAGACGCGGCGCGGCATGGGACCAAGCGGCCGCTCGCTCGCGCGCGACTATCGCACGCTCTTCGCCGATCCGCGCTTCTCGGCCTTCGTGCTGCAATCGGGCTTTTGCTCGGGCAGCTTCTTCACCATCGCCGCCGCCTCACCGTTCATGATGGAAGAGGTGCTGCACCGCTCGGCGACGGAATACGGCTTCTTCTTCTTCGCGTTCCCGGCCGGATACTGCGTCGGCAATTTCGTCTCGAGCCACCTTGCGGGCCGCGTCGCGATCGAGCGCATGGTGATGCTGGGATCGCTCGTCAATGCGGCCGCGGTGGCGATCCAGGCCGCGATCATCCTCGCGGGCCATCTCTCCGCGGCGTCGATCTTCGTGCCCGGCCTCTTCATCACCTTCTCGCAAGGCCTCGCCCTTCCCAACGCACAGGCCGGCGCGATGCAGACGAAGCCCGAGCTTGCCGGTACCGCGGCCGGGATCGGCGTCTTCTGCCAGACGCTCGCGAGCGGCGTCTTCGCCGAGCTCTACGGGCTTCTGGCCGACGGCACGCCCGTGCCGATGATCGAGGTCGCCGCATTTGCCGCCGTGCTCACGGTGCTGTGCGGCGCGGTGCCGCTCTTCCTGCGCCCCGCTCAGCTTCCGTAGAACGCCTCGATATTGTCGCAGAAAATGCCGCGCTTGGCCGCGTCGGACAGGTCGTCGCGCTCCATCAGTTCTTCGAGCTCGCGCATGGCGTGTTCGACATTCGCCTCGTGCGGAAAGTCGGAGGCGAACAGCAGCGTCTTGTGGCCGATGCGCTGCACCAGCTCGCGCATCGTCGGCTCGCCGCCCTCGCAGCTGAAATACATCCGGCCCGAGGCGAAATGCTCGCTCGGTCGGCGCTTCAGATGCTCCGAGAATTCGCGCCTGCCGCCGCGGTTGAACACTTCGTAGGAACGGTCGAGCCGGTCCATCATGTAGGAAACCCAGCCCGTGCCGGCCTCGAGAAACCCCACGCGCAGGCGCGGGAAGCGGTCGAGCACGCCCTCCATCACGAAACTCGTCACCTGGATCATCTGTGCGATCGGATGCTCGAGCGCGATGGTCATGGCGAACTTGCCGAACGAGTTGATGCCGAGATTCATCGACGGCGCGCCGTGCGTCGCGACCGGCACGCCCAATCGTTCGGCCTCCTCGTAGATCGGCCAGAAATCCGGATGGCCGAGGCCGCGGCGCAGGCCGATATCGGCGTCGTTCGCCGGCAACACGGCGCCGAGCATGCCGAGCTCGGTGACCGCTCGGCGCAGTTCCTGCACCGCCTCCGGCACCGATTGCAGCGGCACGAGCGCCATGCCGCGAAGTCGCTTGCTGCGCCCGAAATAGCGGTGCGAAAACCAGTTGTTGTAGGCGCGCGCCAAGGCCGTCGCCCATTCCGGATCCTGGATCATGGCGAAGGCGAGGCCGGCGGTCGGGTAGAGCACAGTCGATTCGAGCCCGACACGATCGAGCGTGTCGAGCCAGAGCTGCGGCGTGATCTCGTAGGATTGGTGGATGCCGAGCCGTGCCATCACCGCGCCGCGGTTGTAGCCATCGAGCGCCGGGAAGAACGGATAGCCCAGGAGCGTCGTGTTCCCGGCATAAGGTGGCTCGAGATATTCGTAGAGTTCGGCATCGCGCTCGATGACATGGCCGTCGCCGTCGAGAATCCGGTCGAGCTTCATTGCCGCCCCTCCGCGCTCAGCGCTCCGCCCTTCCTTCATACTACCGCGCGCGCCGGTCCAGGTCGCCGGGCTCGCGGCCCCAATTCGCTAAAATGCGCTGATCGCCGGAGCCGTGTTGTCGTATAAATAGCGGACGAACGCGCTTTGGGGGTTGCCATGGCCAGGATTCGGGGTCTGTTAACCGTCGCCGCTTTGGCCTTCGTCGGCCACGCCGCCGCTGCCGCCGATTTCGTGGTGGTCGAGGCCGATGGCATCCGCCTCCCCACGGGCCAGTCTGTCAACGGCGCCCAGCCGCTCAAGCTCGAGGACGGGCAGGCCGTCACCCTTTTGAGCCAGGACGGCCAGACCATCCACATCGACGGGCCGAGCAGCGCCGCGCCGGACAGCCTGGCGAAAGGCGGCAGCACCGATGTGCCGACTGCGATGGAAGCGCTCATCACCGAGAGCCACGCGCGCACGAGCGAGGTCGGGGTCGTGCGCGGCCAGGGCGAGGTGCGGCTGCCCGATCCCTGGGTCGTCGATATCACCCACCCGGGCACGAGCTGCGTGCGCGACGGCGAGGCCGTCGTGCTGTGGCGTGGCCCGCCGCTCACCGTGGCGACGGTGGCGTTCGCGCCGAAGGACCGGAGCTGGAACGTCTCCGGCACCTGGCCCGCCAATGCCGACCGCATCACGCTTCCCGCCAACATGCCCTTGAAGGACGATTGGGACTATGTCGTCGAGGTGGGCGGGAGGGCGGCGCCGGTGACGGTGCGGCTCTTGCCGAAATCGGTCAACAACGACGCGATGCGCGCCGGCTACATGCGCGAGGTCGGCTGCGGCAATCAGCTCAGCGCGCTTTTGGCGGTGTATCAGAAATAGCGGGCCGCCGCGCTCAAGGCTGCAAGTTTAGATCGATCTTCGGGTTGACGATCAGCTCGCCGCGCGGTTCGCGGATCGGCTTGATGGCGCGTAACGTCGCGACCATCGCCTTCACGACGTTGCGATATTTCTGCGCGCGCTCGTAGATCTCGGCGGGCGGCATGGCGCCATAGGTCGCGCGATCCACCACCAGCACGATCTGCTCCGGCTGCCAGTCGCCGCGATAGCCATAGTCGGCGCGGTGATAATAGGGCTGCGCGAAATATCCGAAGCTGTAGGGGAAATAGGCTTTGACATGCGTCGGGTCTTCCCACGCATCGTCCGATGCGCCATGCGGTGTGTCGATCCGCATCACGGCCCCGGGCTTCGCGATCCGGTGCAGCTCCTGCATCAAGGGCAAAGGGCTGCGGATGTGCTCGATGACGTGCGACAGCAAGAATTCGTCGACGGTATCATTCTGGATCGGCAGAGGGACCGTCGCGCATTGATCGAGGTCGGCACGGACCTGCACGCCCGGAAGATCGGCCGAATCGAGATTGACCCAGCCAGGGATGCTGTTGCGCCCGCAGCCGACATTGAGCCGTATCGGTCCGGGCATACCCTAGTCCTGCCGCTCGACGCCGCGCGCGCTGAGGAGAAAACGGCGCCAGCTGACGAGCTGCGCGTCCGTCGGCGCCAGATATTCCGGCCGGTCGTAATAGGCGTTGATCGCGGCGGGCGCATCCTGCGCCGAGAAATTCCGGTCCATCACCCAGTGATGGAAGAGGTGATATGAGGCCCACTCGTAGGCGCGGCCGAGCCATGTCGTGCGGATCGCGGTATGGAAATAGAACATGCGCGTCGTCGCCGCGTCGATCGGCACGGCCCAGCGCGTCCACATGTAGCTGCCGTAATGGATGCGCACCATGCAGGGGAGATGCTGCCCCATGCCCCAATCCTCGCTGCCGCGATAGGGCGGCAGCTTGTCGAACGGTTTGCGCAGCAGGTCGAACAGCCAGGTCCAGTAGCGCCGGACGCCCTTCTTCGGCCAGCGTGTGTCGAGGCCGGGGAAGAAATCCGGGACGAGCGAGCCGCGCGCGTGGACGCCCATGGTCGGCGTCAGGCGATGCGCGCCGACGCGCCTCGGCCGGCCCGGCGGATAGGCCGGAGGATGCATCGGCTTCATCATCAGCATCGCCGAGTTGCGATGGAGATAGCGCACGTGGCTGTCGAATGAGTTCTCGAAGCACGGCCGCCAGTTGGCGTTCCACGACGTGACCCAGGCGAGCACCTGCTTGTCGTCGTCGAAGAATTCCTCGGGGATGCTTTCCTCGAGCGAAACGGGCGCGCCCAGCCCCATCCAGACGAAGACGATGCCCTTCTTCGTCTCGGTCGGATAAACGCGCGCGCGCACCTTGCCCGGCATGGGCGAGTCCGGCCCTTCGCCCAAGGCCGCGACGCACTCGCCGCGCTCGTCGAACACGAAGCCGTGGTAGAAGCAGGTCACGTGGCCGCGGAATTCGCACTTGCCGCGGGCGAGCATCGCGCCGCGGTGCGGGCACGCATTGTCGAGCGCCACGACATGCCCGCTCTTGCCGCGAAAGAGGCAGAGATCCTGGCCCAGCATTTTTATGTAGACCGGCTTCTTCCAGCCGACATCGCGGTCCTTCACCCCCGGATACCAGTATTCCCTGAGGCCCAGGACCGGGATCTTGTCGCGCAGGTCGCTCGGACCGAGCGGCAGGTCGGATGTGTCGGGCGCGTCCTGCGTATCCGGCATGTCAGCCCGCCTGCAGCCTCTCGCGCAGGCGCTTCAAGCTCCCGCCCTTCATCACCGAGCCGGGCAGGTCGTGCCCCACCACGTCTTCGGCCATGTGCGCGCATTCCGAGATCGCTTCGAGGTTGATGCCGGTCTCGATCCCCATCTCGTCGCACATGAAGACGAGGTCCTCGGTGCAGACATTGCCGGCGGCGCCCTTATGGCCAGCGAAGGGACAGCCGCCCAATCCCGCGACCGACGCATCGAACAAGCGCACGCCCATCTCGAGCCCGGCATAGGCGTTGGCAATGCCCATGCCGCGCGTGTCGTGCAGATGAAGCGAGATGTCGATCTCGGGGAAGCGATCCTGCACCGCGCCGACGAGGCACTTCACCGAGTAGGGCGTGCCCCACGCCATCGTGTCGGCCAGCATGACGCGCTTCAGCTTGATTTCATGCTCCTGCGCGATCGCGACCTCGCGCGCGATAAGCGAAGTCACGCGCTCGACCGGCACGTCGCCCGCGAAGTTGCAGCCGAACGCCGCCATCACCCCGCAGCGCTCGACCGGAATGCCGTGCAGCTTGTAGAGCTCGATCATGCGGTGCGCCTCGGCTTCGACCTGCTCGTTGGTGCGATTGTTGTTGCGCTTCAGGAATGGTTCCGACGCCGACAGGAAGAGGGAACCAGTGATTTCGAGCCGCCCCGTCGCGACCGCGCGCTCGAGTCCCTTCTCGTTGAACCAGAGCCCGGTATAGGCGACGCCCTCCTTCGGATGGATGCCGGCCACCACCTCCTCGGCGTCCGCCATCCCCGGCACAGCCTTCGGATTGACGAACGAGACGATCTGGATGTGGTCGAGCCCGGTTTCGGCGAGCGCATCGATGAACTCGATCTTGCGCTGGGTCGTGATCGGCCCTTTCTCGAATTGGAATCCCTCGCGCGGGCCTTCCTCGCTGATATGGATCGATTTCGGCAGGCTCATCGATGCCTCCTTGGCAGGTCGGGCGAATCCTCGGCCGCTTCGGGCCGTTCGTCAATCGGCGACCGCGCGGGTTAACATCTCAGAAGGACGTGTGCTAATCTGGTGGCGATGGCACCCTTTGTCCCGCCCTCAGCCAAGGATGCGCCATATAGGGCGCTTCCTCATTATGCCCCATCTTTCCGACAAAAGTTGCGAGCCTGTTGGTGGGTCTACCTTCGGTGGCAGTTGATTGGGATCTTCTTCGAGCCCTTCATCATTTTGGCCATGTATATTCAACGTCCGCAGTCATTCGCCGCCCATGGCGTCGTGTGGCGGTTTGCACTCCTTTTTGCCGGCTACATTGTATTGCTCTTCGGTGCGTTCGGCCTCGTGGGGGCGCTTTACAGGTATCTCGTAATCGAGATAGCTGAACGACAAGCCAGGCCCGAATAATCACGAATTCACGCGGCTAGACCGCACCGTGCGAGCTACTTGTCCCGCCGATAGGGCTGGAGCCCGGGGCGAAACGATTTCTCGTCGAGGAATTGCGTCAGGCCCTTCGAGCGCCCCTGCTCGGGATCGAGGTAGCGCGCCTGGTGGCCCTTCGCCATCAGGTACTCGTCCGACAACTCCCACGGCAGATGTCCTGCACGTGGCGCACCGCCTGCTTGGCCGCGCGCAGCACGGTCGGGTTCTTGCCGAGCAAGCGTCTTGGCGAGTGCGCGCGTGCGCTCGCGCAGTTTCGCGCGCGGCACGGCCTCGTTGACGATGCGCATCTCGGCCGCCTTCTTGCCGTCGAACGTCTCGCCGGTCATGACGTAATACATCGCGTCGCGCAAGCTGAGCGTGTTGACGAGCGCGCGCGTCACGTTGCCGCCGGGGATGATGCCCCAGTTGATCTCGCTGACGCCGAACTGCGCCTCCTCGGCAGCGATGGCGAGGTCGCACGCGACGAGCGGCGTGAACGCGCCGCCAAAGCACCAGCCGTTCACCATGGCGATGGTGGGCTTGCAGAATGCCATCATGTGCCGCCACTGCCACATCCAGGCCGAGCGCCGGCCGGCAAGCTGCTGCTCGTAGGGAAGCCCATCGAGCGCCCGGAAATACTCGCGCAGATCCATCCCGGCCGAAAAGGAATCCCCGGCGCCCGTGAGCACGAAGACGCCGCAGCGCTCGTCCACTTCGAGCGCCTCCATCACCTTCACCATCTCGTCGTTCAAGGGCGGGCTCATGGCGTTTCGCTTTTCCGGGCGGTTCAGCTTCACCCACGCGATCTTGTCCTCGAACTCGACAAGCACATTCTTGCCCCACGGTTCCTTGTCGCTGGCCATGATGTCCCCTTTCCTCAAACCTCTGCGGCGCGGGCGCGCAGCCGCTTCATGCCGATGAGCCGGTCGAGCGTCGCCTGATCGGCGGCAAGCGCGGCACTCGATCCCGAATACACCACGCGGCCGCGTTCAAGCACAATCGCGCGCTCCGTCAATTCGAGCGCGAAGCGCACGTGCTGCTCGGCCAGCATGATGGCGATCTTCTCCTCCGCCATGAGCGCGCGGATGCGGCTTGCGACCTCCTTGACGACGATCGGCGCCAGGCCTTCGAGCGGCTCGTCGAGCAGCAGGAGCTCGGGATTGGCCATAAGTGCGCGGCCGATCGCCAGCATCTGCTGCTCGCCACCCGAGAGCTCGCGGCCGAGATTGCGGCGCCGATCGGCGAGCTTCGGAAATTGCTGATAGATGCGCTCGCGCGTCCATTTGCCCGGCCGCGCGACGATGGCGAGGTGCTCATCCACCGTGAGCGAGGGGAACACCTCGCGCCCCTGCGGCACCCACGCGAGCCCGGCGCGCACGCGCTCGTCGGCGGGAACATGCGCCATGTCGTGGCCCTGCCACAAGACGCGCCCGCGGCTCGGCCGCAAATGGCCCATGAGCGTCAGCATGAGCGTGGATTTGCCGACGCCGTTGCGGCCGAGCACGGCGAGCGAGCTGCCGCGCGCGAGCGTGAGCGAGATGTCGCTCAGCACCTGGCCGTCGCCATAGCCGGCGCAGAGCCCCTCGGTCGCGACGAGCGGCTCAGACATCGCCGTCCTCGCCGAGATAGACCTCGCGTACTTCGGCATCGTCGGCGATCTCGTCGGGCGTGCCCTCGCGCAGGATCTGCCCCGCGTTCATGACAGTGATGCGCTCGGCGAAGCGGAATACGACGTCCATGTCGTGCTCGATGAAAAGGACGGCGATGTCACGCGGCAGGAGGCTCAACGCCGCGAAAATCTCGTCGCTCTCGCCCGCTGGCACGCCCGCCGCCGGCTCGTCGAGCAGCAGCACTTTCGGCTCGGCCGCAAGTGCCAACGCGATTTCGAGAAGGCGCTGGCGGCCGTACGGCAGCTCGCGCGTCGGGCGCGCCGCGTCGGCGCCGAAATCGAACCGGCCCAGGAGGTCGCGCGCCTCGGCAATCACGGTGCTGCAATGTTTCAAGGCGCGCAGCGGATTGAGGCAGAGCCCGTGCCGGCGCGCGATCGCGAGCGCCGTCGCCTCGAGCGGCGAGAGATGCGGGAAGAGCGTGTTGACCTGGAACGTGCGGACGAGCCCGCGCCGCACGCGCTCGGCCGCGGGAACGGTGGTGATGTCCGCGCCCTCGAGCAGCACGGTGCCGCTCGAGGGCGGCAGCACGCCGGTCAGAAGATTGATGAGCGTCGTCTTGCCGGCGCCGTTGGGTCCGATCAAGGCATGGCGCGCGCCGCGCGGCAGGCGGAAGGCGATGTCCTGCGCCACGCGGAGCGCGCCGAAGCTGCGGTTGAGGCCGCGCGTCTCGAGTGCGAGCGCCTCGTTCATCGCGGCGGCCCGGAGAAGCGCCGCTCGATCCGGCGCAACAGGCCGATGATGCCACCCGAGCCCGACAGCACGATCGCGCACAGGATGAGGCCCATCCAGAAATTCCAATAGACCGGGTCGAGCGCCGCCAACTCGTCGCGCGCCACGGTGAAGACCATGGCGCCGATCATGCCGCCGACCAGATTCCCGATCCCGCCCAGCACCAGCATGATGAGCACCGAGATCGAGCGGTCGAAGCCCAGCACTTCGAGCGCGATGAACTGCGTCGTCTCGGCGAGCAGCGCGCCGGCGATGCCCGCCATCGACGCAGCGATGGTGAAGGCGAGCATGAGCTCGGCGCGCACGCCGATGCCGAGCGCCGGCACGCGGCGCAAATTCTCGCGTATGCCGAGGAGCGTGAGGCCGAACGGCGAATTCACGATCCGCCGCGCGAACAGATAAAGCGTGAAGATGACGATGAAGGCATAGATGAAGGCGACATGCCCGTCGAAATCGAAGGCGAAGACGCCGAAGATCGGCTGCACGACCATGCCTTGGAGCCCGTCGTCGCCGCCGGTCACGTCGCGCCAGCGATTCGCGAGCTCGTAGCACGAGAGCCCGATGCCGAGCGTCACCATGAGCATGCCGACGCCGTGGAGCCGCGCGACCAAGAGGCTGCACACGGCGCCGAACGCGCCCGCCAAAATCGCCGCCGCGACGAGGCCGAGGATCGGGTCGCCCAGCCCGTGCTTGGCGAGAATTCCCGCGGTATAGGCGCCGAGCCCGAAGAACGCGGCGTGGCCCATCGAGGCGATGCCGGCATAACCCAGCAGAATGTCGAGCGAGACGACGAACAATCCGGCGATGAGCGCCTGCGTTATGAGGACGAGATGGCCGGGAAAGAGGAAATAGCTCGACGCGGCGATGAGCCAGAACGCGGTCTCCTCCCAGCGCCAGCGGCTCCTTACGACGAAGAGTTGGGTTGCGTCTTCCGCGGCGAGGACGGCCACCTCAGCGCCCGAACAGGCCGCGCGGCCGCCACAGCAGCATGACGACCGTCACCGCATAGAGAATGAAGGCGCCGGCGTCCGGCACGTAGTATTTGCCGGTGACGTCGCAGATGCCGAGCGCGATCGCGGCGACGAGCGTGCCGCGGATCGAGCCCAGGCCGCCTACGACCACGACCATCAGCAGGAAGACGAGATATTTGACGCCGAAGGTGGGATCGACCCCGATGAGCGCAACGGCAAGCCCGCCGCCGAATCCCGCGAGCGCGCTGCCGATGGCGAAGGCCAGCGAAAAGAGGCGGTTGACGTCGATGCCGCAGCTCACCGTCATGCGCCGGTTGTCGACGGCGGCGCGGATCTTGGCGCCGAAATTGGTGCGGTCGATGCCGAGAAAAAGCCCACCCGTCAACGCGCCGCCGACGATGAGAAGGAAGAGCCGGTAGATGCCGAAATCGAAACTGCCGAGCTCGAGCCTGCCGTCGAGCCACGCAGGAATCCTCACCGAGACCGGGTTGGCGCCCCAGACATACGTCGCCGCCGCCACCGTCATCGACACGACGCCGATCGTCAGCAACACCTGGTCGAGCTCGGCCTTGCCATAAAGCCGGCGGAACACGGTGCGCTCGACCACCGCGCCCGCCGCCGCCGTCGCCAAGGTCGCGGCCAGGAGCGCCGGCAGGAACGGCCAGCCATAGGAATTCATCAGCACCGCCAGCACATAGGCGCCCAGCATCGCGAGCGAGCCGTGCGCGAGATTGGCGAAACCCATGAGGCCCATCGTCACCGAGAGGCCGCCCGCCATCAAAAACAGCAGCATGCCGTAGGCGGCCCCGTTGACGAGGACGTTGATCAGGCTGACCAGCATCACGCTTACGTCACTTGGTCGGCTGACCGTGATCGTCGACCATCGGCGTCGACTGGAACTCGACGTTCTCGAGCTTGCCGTCGACTTTCTCGACCTTGCGGAAATAGACGTTCTGCACGATGTCGCGGTTCTGGTCGATCGCGATCGGCCCGCGCGGGCTTTCGAAGTTCATGCCCTTGATGAGGGCCATGGTGCGGTCGGGATCGATCTTGCCGTGCTGCGCATCTGCGATCTTGTAGATCGCGTTGATGACGTCATAGGCCGCGGCGGCGGTGAAGTCGGGGCGCGTCCCCTCGCGCGCGGCGGCATAGAACGCCTTCACGAACTCTTTGTTCAAGGCGGAATCGTGCGCTTCGGAATAATCGAAGGTGGTGATCATGCCGAGCGCGGGGTCGCCGAGATTGTTGAGCACGGATTCGTTCGTGAGGTCGCCCGTCGCCAGAATCTTGACGCCCATTTCGCCGAGGCCCGCGTCGCGATAGGCCTTCAGGAAAATCTGCGGATGGTCGGCCGCGGGTGCGAAGATGAAGATCGCCTGGGGCTTGGCGTCCTTGACGCGCTGGATATAGGCCGAATAGTCGGGGCTGATGAGCGGCGGCTTCACTTCGCCGACGACGTTGCCGCCGGCCTCGGTGAAGGCCTTCTTGAAGGAGTTGCCGGCCTCGATGCCGGGCCCGTAATCGGTGTAGATCGCATAGACGTCGTGGTAGCCGTTCTGCGCCGCCCATTTCGCAAACGGCGTCACGATCTGCGCCGTGGTGAAGCCGAAGCGCGAGGTATAGGGCGCGTTGGTCAGGATCTCGGTCGTGGCGGCGTTGACGATGAGGAGCGGGACCTTCGCCTGCGTCGAGAGCCCAGCGGCGGCCAGCGCGTTGGGCGTGAACTCGATGCCGGCGATGAGCTCGACCTTGTCGCGCGAAATCAGCTCCTGGACGAGCCGGCGCACGATATCGGGATTGGGCCCCGTCGTGTCGCGGCGCAGGAACTCGATCTTGCGGCCGCCGGCGGTGTCGCCGTGCTGCTTCTGATAGGCGGCGAAGGCGGCATCGACCGAAATGCCCCATTGCGCGGCTCCGCCCGAGAACGAGCCGACGAGACCGATCTTGAGCGGCTCCTCGTCCGCGCGTGCGAGTCCCGCCGCGGCGCCAAGCAACGCAAGCGCGGCGAGCGCGCGCAACATCTTCCCTGACATGTCCCCTCCCTTTCGTCCTTGCTTCGTCTTCGTTCGTCAGCCGCCGCGCGTGTTGGGCGCCAGCGGATCGATCTGTTCGAGACCCTCGCCGATCTCGCTGTCGTTGACCCCCATCGCCGCGAGGAAGGCCTGGCGCACCTCGCGCGGCTGCCCGGTCTGGAAGAGATAGCCCTGAAGCCCGCGCCGCGCGAACGGATCCTTCATGTATTCGGCGCGCGTCGCGCCTTCGACGAGGGCGTGGCGCTCCGCCACCGGCAGATCGATGCACTCGTTCACCTTGGGATCGCGCACGATCGCCTTCGGGTCCTTGCCTTCCTCGATCGCGTCCATGTCGGCGAGGAAGCGCCGGCGCAGCATGAGGACGCCGCGGTCGCTCGGCGCGAGCAGCTCCTTGCCCCGGTCGGCAATCGTGCCCTGGCCGGTCCAGGTGACGAAATCCTGGTTCATGACGTGGCTCGTGATCCAGCGCCCGGTCGCGGGGTCGGAGATGGGCCCGCGCCAGGTCGGAACCCGGCCCTGGACATAAGGCTCGCGCTCGCGCGGCACGCGCGTGAAATGCCAGGTGATCGAGAGCGTGTTCTCGTCGTCGATCGGCACGCGGAACTCGCAATGATTGCCGGTGAAGAGCGCGTTCGGCCAGAGACAGACGCGCCCGACCGTCCACAGCCGGTCCTGGTCGCTGGTGTCCTGGCGGATGCGCTTATATTGGAAGCCGTACTCGAACTCCGAGAAATCGACCTTGAGGTGCTTCGGCGAATAGGGGCCGGTGTCGCCTTTCAAACGCACGCTCCAGTTCGAGTGGGTCCACTCGAAATGCACCGGATCGATCGAGTTCTCCTGGCACTGGAACCAGTTGCACGGGATGTCGGCTAGCACGATTTGGTGGAAGCCGTTTTTCCAGGTGAAGAACTCCCAGTTCGGCACGAGCGGCCGCGGCTCGGGGCCCAAATAGGCCCACAGCATCCCGCCGCGCTCTTCGACCGGGTAGGCCTTGATGCGGACCTCGTCCTTGAAGCGCGTCTCGGGGTGCGCCATGTCCTCGTAGGGCTGCTCGAGGCAGCGCCCGTCGGCGCCATAGAGCCAGCCGTGGTAATTGCACCTGAGCCCGCACTGCTCGACATAGCCGTAGGTCAAGTCCGCGCGGCGATGGCGGCAATGCCGGTCGAGGAGGCCAAAGCCGCCGCTCAGGTCCTTGTAGAGGACCAGATCCTCGCCAAGGAGCCGCACCGGCTTCGTCGCGGCGTTGTCCATTTCGCTGGCGCCGGCGATCGGCCACCAATAGCGCCGCAGCAGGTTGCCCATGCGGGTCCCGGTGCCGGTCTGACTCAATCCGTCCCAGCGGCTTGCGCCCTCGGTTCTCGTGTCGTCGGCCATGATACTTTCCGTCTCAAGTCGTGGCGTTGCGCAAGTATATAGCGGCCAGGGCGCGGCTTGACACCTCGTCCTCGGCGGCCCCACCATCCTTCGTTCGTTTGCGGAGGAAGGAATCGTGGCGCGTCCGGTTATCGGCATCGGCACCTCGCATGGGCCGCAACTCGTTACCGATCCGCGCGACTGGCCGCAGCGGGTCATCGCCGACCGGCGCAACCGGCATTTCCACCACGGCACCGAGTATGCGTTCGATGAGCTCGTGACCATGCGCCGCGCCACCGACTGGGCGCCGCAGATCACCGAGGCGGAGTGGCGCCGGAAACACGGCGTGTGCCAGGGCAGGATCGAGGCGCTTGCCGATCGCCTGCGCGCGGCGCGGCCGAGCCTCGCCGTCATCTTCGGCAACGACCAGTCCGAGATTTTCTGCGACGACGACATTCCCGCCTTCGCCGTCTATCGCGGCGAGACGATCGGTAACATCCCGAAGAGCGCCGAGCAGCGCGCCGAGCTCCCGCCCGGCGTCGGCGCCGCCGAGCTCGGCTATTGCCCGCCCGTAGCGGCCCATTACCCGGGCGCCCCCGAGCTTGCCGACCATATCATCCGCGAGCTGATCGAGGCCGAGTTCGACGTGGCGCAGATGAGCCGCGTCCCAAAGGGCCCGCGCGGCCATAATTCGATCCCGCACGCCTTCGGCTTCGTCTATCGCCGGATCATGCACGACGATCCGGTGCCGTCGGTGCCGCTCTTCATCAACAATTACTACGAGCCTAACAAGCCCACGGTGAAGCGCTGCCTCGCCTTCGGCCGCGCGGTCGCGCGCGCCGTCAAGTCGTTCCCCGGCGATGAGCGCGTGGCGTTGATCGCCTCGGGCGGGCTCACCCATTTCGTGATCGACGAGGAGTTCGACCGCCTCGTGCTCGACGCGATGGCCGCATGCGATTTCGACCGGCTCTCGGCCATACCCGAGAAGATGTTCCGCTCGCCGGGTACGGGCGAGATCAAGAACTGGCTGCCGCTCGCCGCCGCCATGGCCGAGCTTGGCATGAAGATGACGCTCGTCGACTACGTGCCGTGCTATCGCTCCGAGGCGGGCACCGGCACCGCCATGGCGTTCGCCTACTGGGCCGCCTGACATGGCGAGCGAGGCCGAAGCCAAGCGCCACAAATTCCGCGCGCTCCTCGCCCGCAAGAAGCTCATGCTGATGCCGGGCGGGTTTGGCCCGCTCTATGCGCGCATGGCGCAAGAGGCGGGGTTCGAATCGTTCTTCCTGCCCGGCTCGCAATTGTCGAGCGTGCTCTTGGGCGTGCCGGACAATGGCATCATGGGCCTGCGCGATCTCGTCGATCACGCGCGCCACATGGCGGCGCATGCCGACATTCCCATCCTGGTCGATGCCGACACCGGCTTCGGCAATGCCGTCAATGTCCATTGGGCGGTCAAGGAGATCGTGCGCTCGGGCGTCGCCGCCATGCAGATTGAGGATCAGGAGGCGCCGAAAAAATCCGGCACGGCGGCGGGGCGGCGCTGCATCCCGCTCGAGGAAGCGGTCGGCAAGATCCAGGCTGCGGTCGCGGCGCGCAACGAGATCGATCCGAGCTTCGTCCTGTGCGCGCGCTGCGATTCGATCGGTGCCGAGGGCGAGACGTTCGACGATGCGCTGCGCCGGTCGGTGGCGTACGTGGAAAAGGGCGGCGCCGATCTCGTGTGGCTCAATTCGGTCGAATTGCGCGAGCAGATCCGCCGCGCGGCGGCTGAGATTCCGGCGCCGCTTCTCGTCATCTGGGGCGGCGGGAGCGAGCCCGCGCCGCAGCCCAAGGAATACGAGGAATTGGGCGCGCGCATCGCGCTCTATCCGACGTTCTGCTCGACTTACGGCATCCAGGCGGTGTGGCAGATCCTGAACGAGTTCCGCGAGAAGGGCCCGAATGCGCTCGCTGAATCCTCGGCGGCGATGAAGAAGAGCAAATGGGGCCTGATCGATCCGAAGAAGCTCATCGACGCCGACAAGATTCCCGAGATCGAGGCGCGCTACCTGCCGAAATCGGCGCAGCGCGACTATGACAAGACGTGGGGCCATCGCGTAACGTTCGAGCGCGAGGGCGAGACGAAGGACGAGGGGAGGGGGAAATGAAGGCTGCGGCAATCCTGTGCGCGGCGCTGACGCTTGCGGCGCTGCCGGCGCTGGCCGGCGACAAGACCGTGCGGGTGGGGGTCCTTACGGACTTGACGAGCTTCGCCTCGACCTCGATGGGCGAAGGCTCTGTCGTCGCCTCGCAGATCGCGGCTCAGGATTTCGGCGGCGAGGTGATCGGCAAGAAGATCGAGGTGATCTCGGCCGACATGCAGTCGAAGCCCGATCTCGCGACGCAAATCGCGACGGAATGGTACGACAATGGCGGCGTCGACGTGATCGTCGACGTGCCGGCCTCGGCCGCCGCGATCACGATCCAGCGCATGGCGTATGAGAAGCACAAATTGTTCCTCGCCACCGTGGCGGCGACGACCGAGCTCACCGGCAAGAGCTGTCAGCCCACCGGCGTGCAATGGGGCATGGACACTGCCGCCGAGTTGCGCGCGCCGATCAACGCGCTGGCGCAGGAGGGCGCCAAGACCTGGTTCTTCATCATGCCGGATTTCTTCGTCGGCAAGTCGCTCGCCGCGGTCGGCACGGAGATGGTGAAGCGGAGCGGCGGCAAGCTCCTCGGCACCGTCTTTCATCCGACCAACAGCACCGATTACGCGCAATACCTGCTTCAGGCGCAGCAATCGGGCGCGGACGCGATCGGCATCGGCTCGATCGGCCTCGATCTCTCGACGCTGCTGAAGCAGGCGACCGAGTTCGGTATCGTCGGCTCGAAGCAGAAGATCGCGGTCTTCCTGATGCAGCTCTCCGACATCGAGGCGGTCGGGCTCAAGACCACGCAGGGCGTCTACACCGAGGACGATTTCTATTGGGATGACAACGACGAGACGCGCGCGTTCGCGAAGAAATTCTTCGCCATTCGCAACAAGATGCCGAATGCCACCCAGGCCGCGAATTATTCCGGCCTCATGGCCTATTTCACCGCGATCAAGGAGGCGGGCACCGACGATCCGGTCAAGGTCGTGGCGCAAATGCATGCGCATCCGATGAAGAAATTCGGCGAGAGCGTGACCTTGCGCGAGGACGGACGCCTCATCGACAGCGTCAATCTCTATCAGGTCAAGTCGCCCGCCGAATCGAAGGGACCTTGGGACGACTTGAAATTCGTGCGCAAGATTCCGGGCGACCAGCTTTTCCTGACGCTCGCGGAGGGCGGCTGCCCGCTGGCGCAGAAATGACGCGAGCGCCGATCGTCTCGCCGGCCGAGTGGACGAGCGCCGCGCTCGGCGCGCGCGGCGACTGGCTCTATACGCTCGACCAGGACGACATCGCCGAGATCGACCAGGCTTACCGCCGCTTCACGGCCGCGCGCCTGCCGCTCGAGCGCGTGGCGCGCGAGGATTTCCCGGCGCCGCGCTTTCAACGCATCGCCGAGCGCACGCTCGCCGCGCTCGAACGCGGCCCGGGCATGTTCATGATCCGCGGCTTCCCGCTCGAGCGCTATGGGCTCGAAGGTGCGCGCTCGCTCTATTGGTGCCTCGGCAAATACATCGGCACCGCGGTCTCGCAGAGCGACGAGGGCGACGTGATCGGCGACGTGCGCGATTTGCGCCTGCCGCCCGACAGCCCGCGCTTCCGCGCCTACAAGACGAGCGGCATCGCGGCGTTCCACACCGATAGCTGCGATGTCGCCGGCCTCTTCGTCGTGCGCGCGGCCAAGCGCGGCGGCAGATCCCTGGTGGCGAGCTCGGTCGCGATCCACAACGAGCTGCTGCGCACCAAGCCCGATCTTCTCGAGGTGCTCTATCGGCCGTTCTACTGGAGCATGCAGGGCCAGGAGCGGGCGGGCGAGGCGCCGTTCTATCCGCAGCCGATCTTCACGCAGCACGAGGGGCATTTCTCGTGCCGCTATATCCGCGGCCAGATCAAGAACGGGCAACGCTTTGCCGATGCGCCGCGTCTCACGGCGGAGCAAGTGGCGGCGCTCGACGCGCTCGATGCGGTGGCGGCCGACCCCGAATTCCACTTCCTCACCGACTTCCAGCCGGGCGACCTGCAATTCTGCAACAACCACGTCGTCATGCATGCGCGCACCGCGTTCGAGGATCATCCCGAGCCCGAGCGCCGGCGCCATCTCCTGCGCATGTGGCTTTCGGTGCCGAACAGCCGACCGCTCTCGCCGCTTTTGGGCCGCATTTATAAAGACCGCACGCCGGGCGCGGTGCGCGGCGGCTTTCCGCCCAAGAATCCTGGCCAAATCGTGTTCGAGACCAGCGAGGAGTGGGAAAACCGCATGAACGCGACGCATTAGGGCCGGCGCATGGCTGCGTTGCGTTGCCTGTCTCCGTCCTTCGCCTTGGCGCCCTGATGCGCTAAACAAGACGCGATGGTGAAGAGGTTGCCGGCAAACTCGATGATGGTGCCGCTCATCGTGGCGTGCTCCCTCTTCATGCAGAATCTCGACACCTCGATCATCAACACGGCGCTCCCCAGCATCGCGCTCTCGTTCGGCGACAGCCCGGTGCGGCTCTCGCTCGCGGTCACGGCCTACATGCTGAGCCTCGCCGTCTTCATCCCGGTGAGCGGCTGGATCGCCGACCGGTACGGTGCATCGACCGTGTTCCGCGCGGCGATCATCGTCTTCACGGTCGCGTCGATGGCGTGCGGCCTCTGCAACAACATCGTCGAGCTGACGGCGGCGCGCATCCTTCAGGGCGTGGGCGGCGCGATGATGGTGCCGGTCGGGCGGCTCGTGCTTTTGCGCAGCATCGACCGCACCGAGCTCGTGCGCGCCATCTCCTATCTCACGACGCCGGCGATCCTGGGCCCGATCATGGGCCCGCCCGTGGGCGGCCTCATCACGACATATCTTTCGTGGCGCTGGGTGTTCTTCCTGAACGTGCCGTTCGGCATTCTGGGCATCGTGCTGGTCACGCTCCTCATCGAGGACACGCGGCCCGACCACGTCCCGCCGCTCGACTGGCGCGGCTTTGTGCTCACCGGCGTGACGCTCACCTGCCTTATGTCGGGCTGCAATCTCATCGCGCACCCGTCCGTCGGCGCTGCGGTCGTGCTTGCCATTTTCGTCGTCGGATCGCTGACGGGCGTTGCCGCCTTCCTCCATGCGCGCCGGCACACGGCGCCGCTCATCGACATTTCGCTCATGAAGATCGCGACCTTCCGTGCCAACATCTGGGGCGGCAGCATCTTCCGCGTGACCGTGGGCGCGATGCCATTTCTCATGCCGATGATGCTGCAAGTGGGATTCGGCATGAGCGCCTTCAATTCCGGTCTCATCACGTTCGCGGGCGGGCTCGGCAGCTTCTTCAACAAGATGTCGACCGGGCCGATCCTGCGCCGCTTCGGCTACCGCACCACCTTCATCGTAAACTGCCTGATCTCGGCGAGCTTCTTCGCCGTCTGCGCGCTCTTCACCGAATCGACCCCGGTGCTGCTCATGTTCGCGCTGCTGGCGGTCGGCGGCTTCTTCCGCTCGCTGCAATTCACCGCGCTCAATTCGCTGGCCTTCGCCGACATTCCCTCGGACAAGATGAGCGCGGCCACAAGCTTCTCGAGCATGGTGCAGCAATTGACCAACGGCATGGGGATCGCGCTCGCCGCGATCGCCGTCCACCTCACCCACATCTCGCGCGTCGCCGCCGATGCGCCGCTCGCCGCCACCGACTTCCGCGTCGCCTTCGTCGTGTTCGCGGTGTTTTCGGTGTTTTCGATCCCGTCCTTCCGCCGCCTGCCGCCCGCGGCCGGGGCCGACGTGACCGGCCACCGCCCCGCGCCCAGCGCAAGCGCGCTCGAGGAAACGCCCGCGGAATAGGGCCTAGTTCGTGGCCGGTGCGCCCGGCAGGAATTTCTCGGTGATGAGCGTCGACATGTCCGGCTCCTTCGGCAGGAGGTCCATTTCGACATAAGAGCGCGCCAGCACTTTCAGCGCCTCGGGATCGAATTTCCCGTCGCGCGAGAAGGTCGGCATCAGCTCGTCATAGGCGCGGCCCGCAAGCGCCGGCGAGACGCCCATGATCGGCGCGGCGACGTCGACCACCTGATCTTTATGCGTCTCCATGTATTTGATGGTCTCGAACCAGGCCGCCAAGAATTTGCGGATCGCGTCGGGATCGCTGGCGATGAGCGCCTTGCGCGCGTAGATCACGTGAATGATGAAATGCGGCGCGATGTCGCCGAAGCGGTAGAGGATCCGGCCCCGGTTTTCTTCCTCGAGCCGGTAGCCGGCGGCGATCTGCACGGTGGCGCCTTGCGTCTGGCCGGTGAGGAGGGCGGAGAGCTGCTCCGGCTCCTCGCCGAGATAAGCGAGCTTGATGCCGTCCGGTCCCCAGCCCTGCTGGCGCGACAGCTCGCGCACGAGCCAGGTGGTGAGCGAGCCGACGGTTGAGCTGCTGACCGTCTTGCCCTTCAGGTCGGCCACGGTCTTGATCCCGCCCTTGTCGGAGACGACGAGGCAGAGCAGCGCGGGCTTGCCCGCCATGGCGGCCACGCCAAGTACCGGCGCGCCCTTCGCCACGAACGACAGCTCCGGTCCCGAGCCGATGCCGATATCGATGCTGTTCGACGCGAGGCCCTGTTGCAGCTTGGCGCTGCCGCCGAAATTGTATTCGTCGATGGTGAGCCCGTGTTCTTTGAAGATGCCGGCCTTCATGCCAACGTCGAGCGGCGTGAAGGTGAAGGCGTTGGTGACTGCCTTGCCGACCCGGAGCGTCTGCTGCGCCGAGGCCGGCAGCGCCAGCATCGCCAGCGCCGCGCACAGAACGAACAGGCTCTTGGACTTCCTCATCGTCGGTCCTCCCTGGCGCCAACCATAGCAAACGCCCGGCCCCTTGCGCTGCGGCCGCAAATCGGCATGATTTCGAGCGCCAAAAAGGAGATACCTTGACCTTCGTCGCCGTCGATATCGGCGGCACCTTCACCGATCTCATCGCGTTCGATGCGGGTGCCGGACAAATCCATCACGCCAAGACGCTCACGACGCCGCGCGATCCGGTGGACGGCGTCATCGAATCCGTGCGCAAGGCCGGGCTCGATGCGCGCCATCTCGAAACCCTGATCCATGGCTCGACCATCGCCATCAACACGCTCATCGAGCGCAAGGGCGCGAAGGTCGGTCTTCTGGTCACGCGCGGCACGCGCGACGTCTACATGATCGGGCGCGGCAACCGGCCCGAAGCCTACAACCTGTTCTTCCACCGTGCGCGGCCGCTCGTGCCGCGGCACCTGACGATGGAGATCGGCGAGCGGCTTTACGCCACGGGCGAGGTGCGCGAGCGCCTCAATCGCGAGAACGTGCGCGCCGCGTGCGCCGCGCTGCAAGCCGAAGGCGTCGAAGCGGTCGCGGTGTGCTTCCTCCATTCCTATGCCAACATCGAGCACGAGGCGATCGCCGGCGAGGTCGCCGCAAGCGCGCTGCCCAACGCCTTCATCTCGCTGTCGCACGAAATCCTGCGCGAATACCGCGAGTACGAGCGCATCTCGACGACGGTGGTGAACGCCTATATCGGCCCAATCGTCGGCGGCTATGTGCGCAACCTCGAGACGCGGCTCAAATCCGCGGGCTTCAAGGGCGATCTCGCGATCATGCAGTCGAACGGCGGCGTGATGGCGCCTGCGGCCGCGACGAAGCGGCCGGTGATGATGATGGAATCGGGGCCCGTGGGCGGCATCATCGCGTCGGCCGAGATCGGCAAGGCCTTGGGCCAGCGCAACATCATCTCGTTCGACATGGGCGGCACCACGGCCAAGGCCGCGCTCGTGCGCGACGGCGAGCCCACGACCGCCGAGGGCTATTACGTCGGCGGCTATGCGAGCGGCCATCCCGTGATGGTGCCGGTCGTCGACGTGGTCGAAGTGGGCGCGGGCGGCGGCAGCATCGCGTGGATCGACGATGTCGGCGCGCTCAAGGTCGGCCCGCAAAGCTCGGGCGCCGATCCGGGCCCGATCTGCTACCGGAACGGCGGCACCGAGCCCACCATCACCGATGCCAACGTCGTCTTGGGCCGCATCGGCGCCGGCGATTTTCTGGGCGGCGAGATGCGGCTCGACGCCGAGGCCGCGCGGAAGGGGATATCCGCGCGTGTCGGCGAACGGCTCGGCATGAACGACGCCGAAGCGGCGCGCGCCATCATCGCCATTGCGGTCGCGAAAATGTCCTTGGCCGTGCGCGAGGTGTCGGTGGCGAAGGGCTATGACCCGCGCGATTTCGCGCTCGTGGCGTCGGGCGGCGCCGGGCCCCCGCACGCTCTCGCCATCGCGCGCGAGCTGCACATTCCGACCGTCATCATCCCGCGTTTTCCTTCGCACTTCTCCGCTCTCGGCATGCTCATGGCCGACGAGCGGCACGATTTCAGCCGGACATATTATGCCGAGCTCAATGAGGCCGATTTCCAAAAGCTCGCGCAAATTGCCGGCGAGATGGCAGAGGAAGGAAAGCGCATTCTCTCGCGCGAGGACGGCGTGGTGCTCCAGCTCCTGTTCGACCTGCGCTATGTCGGCCAGGAATTCGCGCTATCGGTGCCGGTCTCGTGGGCGCAGCTTCGCGCTGCCGACCGCGGCGCGATCCGCACCGCGTACGACGCGCTGCACGAGCAGCGCTACGCGCACCATTCGAAGGACGAGCCGGCCGAGATCATCAATCTGCGCCTCATCGCGCGCGGGGCGCGGGCGAAGCTCGCGATGCCGCCTTTGCCGCACGGACGCCTCGCCGATGCGGTGGAGCAGCGAAAAGTCTGGTTCGACGGCGGGCCGGTCGAGTGCCCGGTTTATCGCCGCGACGGCATGCCGGCCGGCGCGAAGCTCGCGGGCCCCGCGCTCATCAGCGAATACGGCTCGACCACCGTGCTCTTTCCGGGCGACCGGTTGAGCGTGGCCGAGACCGGCGAACTCATTATTTCGGTGGAGAAGCCCTGATGGCGGACAAGATCGATCCGGTCACGCTCGAGGTCGTTCGCAACGCGCTTCCGGCCATCGCCAACGAGATGGCGGCCGACCTGCACCGCACCTCCTATAACATGATGATCTACGAGGTGCGCGATTTCTGCACCGCGCTCGTCCTGCCCGACGGCGACCTCGTGTCGCAGAACGTCGGCGGCGTATCGCATTTCGTGGCCGATCTCGGCGTTATCATCAAGGACGGCATGGCGCAATACGGGCGCGACGGCTTCGTACCCGAGGACGTGCTCATCACCAATCATCAGCGCGTCGCCGGCCAGCACCTCAACAACGTCGTCATCTACATGCCCTATTTCTTCGCGGGCGAGTTGTTGATGTTCTCGGTCGTGCGCGCGCACTGGATCGACGTGGGTGGCATGAGCACGGGGTTCGGCGGCGGCTCGGGCGTGCCGGACCCGTGGCTCGAAGGCTTGCAGCTCGATCAGCTCAAGGTCTACGAGGCCGGCAAGCCCAACACGACGCTGCTCAAGATCCTGCGCGACAATATCCGCTTCCCGGATTCCTCATTGGGCGACATGCGCTCGCAGATCGCGGCCTGCCGCCTGGCGCTCCGCCGGCTCGACGAGCTGTTCCTGAAATTCGGCCGCGATACCATGCTCGGGTCGATCCGTCAGGTGTTCCGCGAAACCGAGCGGCGCTGCCGCAACATCGTCGCCACGATTCCGGACGGCGTTTACGAGGCAAGCGCGGTCTATGACGTGCCGAGCGCGGACCTGCATCTGCCGATCCACGCCAAGGTCACGGTCGATCGCGGGCACATGACGATCGACCTTTCCGGCTGCGCCAAGGAGCAGAAGCTGTCGATCAACGCGCGGACGCACGCGGGTGCGCTCGTCGCCTACAAGAACCTGACGGCGCCGCTCGAGCCGGTGAACGAAGGCTCGTTCGCGGCCTGCACGGTCGTCATCCCGGAAGGCAACATCATGATGGCGCGCTATCCGGCCGGCATGGCGAATTGGAGCGGCATGATCCCGACCGTGGTCGACACCATCATCACCGCTTTGGCGCGCGCCATCCCCGACCGCATTCCGGCGGCGCATCACGGGCTCTTGGGCGGCTCGGTCGTGTTCTTCGGCAACGACCCCAAGACCGGCAAGCGCTTCGTCGTGCAGAGCCTCGAGGGCGGAGGCTGGGGCGGACGGCCGCACGAGGATGGCGAGTCCGGCTCCGTCTCGATCTGCCAGGGCGATGTGAGGAACGGCACGCTCGAGGGGATCGAATTGAAAACTCCCGTGCTGATCGAGGAGCGCGTACTGCGCCAGGATTCGGGCGGGGCGGGCAAGCATCGCGGCGGGCTCGGCATCGACTTGAAGGTGCGCAACCTCGTCGAGGGGCGCTGGAACCTTGGCGGCAAGAGCCGTGCCACGACGCCGCCCTGGGGCATCCTGGGCGGCAAAGAAGGCGACACCGCGTGCTATCTCCTGCAGACGCCCGGCGAAAACACGTTCACAGAGAAGAATGCCTATCGCCATCCCGTGCCCGAGGACAGCCAGGTGATCGTGCGCACCGGCGGCGGCGGCGGCTGGGGCGATCCGCTGGAGCGCGACCCCGATGCCGTGCGCTGGGACGTGATCGAGGGCTTCGTCAGCCTGAAGGCCGCGCACGACGATTACGGCGTCGTGCTCGATGCGACGACGCGCGCGGTCGATGAGGGGGCGACGCGGGCGTTGCGCGCCTCGCGCAAGGCGGCGGAGTAGCGTCGATGGCGCTCACGCTCGTCTATCCGCGGGTGCAGTTCGATTTCGGCGCGATCAAGCTTCTGCCGCAAGAGCTGGCGGCGCTCGGCGTGAAG
Source organism: uncultured Alphaproteobacteria bacterium (assembly GCA_963729295.1). Taxonomy (GTDB): domain Bacteria; phylum Pseudomonadota; class Alphaproteobacteria; order ATCC43930; family CGMCC-115725; genus DATJLY01. The sequence goes on along the minus strand of CAVSNJ010000029.1, from coordinate 336,536 downwards.
CGGCCGCTCTTCATCACCGACAAGGGTATCGTGCAGGCGGGCGTCTTCGCCGCCGTACGCCGCGCCATGGGGAACAGCAACGATCTCGCCGTCTTCGACGAGACGCCCGAGAACCCGACCGTCGCCGGCGTCGAGCACGCGGCGGCCGCCTACAAGGCGGGAAAATGCGACGGCATTGTCGCCGTCGGCGGCGGCTCGGTGATCGACACGGCCAAGGCCGTCGCCGTGCTGGCGACGCACGAGGGCGCCATCACCGATTATTTCGGCCGGCCCGAAAAGATCCGACCTGACACCGCACCGCTCGTCGCCGTGCCGACCACCGCCGGCACCGGCAGCGAGGCCTCGCGCGGCGCCGGCATCCATCGCGATGCGAGGAGCCGTGGCCACGGCATCAATTCGCCCTATATCGTGCCGCGCGTTGCGATCTGCGATCCGGAGCTGACCTTTTCGCTGCCGACGCGGCTGACCGCGGGAACGGGCATGGACGCGCTCGGCCACGCGGTCGAGAATTTTTTCGCCAAAAGCGGCAATCCCGTCGGCGACGCCATCGCGCTCGACGCCTGCACGCGCGTCTTTCAATATATCGAGCGCGCGACCACCAACGGCCAGGATCGCGAGGCGCGCTGGCACATGATGATGGCGGCGCTCCAGGCGATGATGTGCGGCAAGGGGCTCGGGCCCGTCCACGCGCTCGCCAACACGTTCGGCGACCAGGGGCTCCATCACGGCGCGATGGTCACGATCGCCATGCCCGTGGTGCTGCGCAGCTACGAGGCGCGCTATCCGGAGAAGATGCAGAAACTCGCCGACGCGCTCGGCTTCGGCCAGCATACGCCGGCGCAAGCGGTGACGGAGATGAACTGGCGCCTCGGCATTCCGCCGAGCATGCGCAAGCTCGGCTACAAGGGCGGCGATCCCGCCGAGCTCGCGGAGGATTCGCACAAGAGCTGGTTCAACATGACCGCGCCGCATCATCCGTCGGTCGATGAATACCGCGCTCTCATAGCCGAGGTGCTGGAATAGGCGGAGAGTTGCGCCGATCGGCAAAACCGCCCATTCTGCGGCGGAATTTGCTCTGTGCGCGGAGGATGACGCCCATGCTCAGGATGGAAATCGAGCGCGAGGCGGACGGCCGCTGGGTTGCCGAGGTGCCGGTGCTCCCGGGCGTCTTGGCCTATGGCCAGACCGAGGCCGAGGCGCGCCTCAAGGCCACCGCGCTCGCCTTCCGCGTGATTGCCGACCGTATCGAGCATGGCGAGCCAGTTCCGGCCGAAGCCGAGCGATTGTTTGCTGCGTGAGCGATTGGCCGGCAACGCGCGCAGGGCGGGTTCGACGGGCACTCGAACGTATCGGATGGACGGTCAAGCGACAGACCGGATCGCACCGGGTGATGTCGCGTCCAGGATGGAGCGACTATGTGTTTGCGTTTCACGATAGCGACGAGTTGGGGCCGGCCATGCTGGCGCGCATCGCCAAGCACACGGGCCTGAGGCCCGACGACCTTTAGAGGAGAAGCCCAAGATGGACCTGGCTGCAAGGCTCGACCGGGTTCGCCGCCGCATGGGCGACGCGCATGTCGATGTGCTGCTGGCGCTTTCGCCGGCGCGGCATTCGATGTCGCGCACCGATCTCGCCACACACCTCTCGGGCTTTCGCTCGCTCGGCGAGAGTGCGCTCGTGCTGTTCGCCGATGGCGAGGCCCGCCTCGTCGCGACCCCGGCGCTCGATGCCGAGCGGGCATCGCTGCGCTCGCCGCGTGTGCCCGTCGTCGCATCCGACGATCTCGCCGCGGGGGTGGCGAGCGTGCTTGCCGGCCGAACCCGCGTCAAGATCGCCACCACCGGCCTCGGCGCCATGCCGCATGGGATCGCAGCGCGCCTCATCGACATCATCGGCAAGGAGAGCGTGCCGCTCGACGAGGCGGTGAACGAAGCGACCGCGCCCAAGACCGACGCCGAGATCGAGCGCGCGCGGAAAGCGGCATCGATCGGCGAGGCCGGCTTCGCGCATCTCCTCGAGATCGCGCGGCCCGGCATGCGCGAATGCGATCTCGCCGTGCAGTGCAACCTCTTCACAAAATCCTTGGGCGCCGACGACAATTTCCTGATGCTGAGCGCGCTGCCGCACGGCTATGGCGTCGCCGCCTCAAGCAACCGGCCGCTGACGAAGGGCGACGTGCTGGTGGCGGAATTCACGCCCTCCTACGAGGGTCAGTTCGCGCAAGTCTGCCGCACCGTTTCGATCGGCGCGCCGTCGAACGTCCTGGCCGAGAAATACGCGCTCGTCGTGCGCGCGATGGAGGCCGGCATCAAGGCGGTACGGCCCGGCATCAAGGTCTCCGAGATCGCCGATGCGATCGATGCCGTGCTGAGCGATGCCGGCTATCGCGAATATTGCCGCCCGCCGCACATGAAGCGGCGTGGTCACGGCATGGGCTCGGGTTCGATCGCGCCGGGCGACATCGCCTACGACAACCACACGATCGTCGAGCCCGACATGGTGTTCGTCGTCCACCCGAACCAGTATCTGCCCGAGACGGGCTACATGCTGTGCGGCGAGCCTGTGCGCGTCACGGCGACGGGCGGCGAGGCGCTGACGCGACGCTGGGCGGCGCTCGGCGCGATCGACGCCTGAGAGGGCGCGATGCAAGTTCTGCAAACGACGCTTCTGACCGGCCCTTACGACTGGGATCGCGATCTTCTGCCGAAGAGCGAGTTCGAGGCGCGGCTCGCCCGCGTGCGCGCGGCGATGGCATCTGCCGGTGCCGATGGTCTCCTCGTCCACGGCATTCCGGGCGATTACGGCGCGCTCGCCTATCTCACCAATTTCGTGCCGAAGCTCGGCCTTGCCGTGGCGCTCGTGCCGAAGGACGGCGAGATCCGCCTCATCGTCTCGGGCACCGCGCTGATGCTGACCCAGGCGAAGCTTCTCACCTGGGTCGACGATCTGCGCCCGGCCGCGGACGTGCCGAAGCTCGTCGCCGGCTGGTTCGCCGAGCGCAATGCCACGCGGCTTGCGTTGTGGGGCGCGCGCACGATGGCGCACGGGCTCCGCCGCGGCATCGTGGCGGCGCTCGGGCGGGAACCCCTTGCGCTCGATGACGCGCTCGACGCGATCCGCCGCCGCAAATCCCCGTGCGAGCTCGGCTTGATGCGCGAAGCCGGGCGCGTCCTCGGCCGCGCGGCAGGGTCTTTCATATCCGCCGCGCGAAGCGGGGCCGGTGCGCGCACCGCGTCCTTGGCGTTCGAGCGCGAAGCCGTGGCGGCGGGCGCGCAGGATGCGCGCGCCTTGGCGAGCGGCCATCCGGGCGGTCCGCCCTTGCCGATCGACGGGCCCGAGGACCGCGTGCTCGATCCGCTCCTCGCCGCGCTCGCCGTGCAATATGCCGGCTATTGGGCCGAAGGGCTCGTAACGTGCGCGGCGCGTCCGGGCGACGGCTTGGCGCGGACGCGCGCGGCGCTTCAGGCGATGCTGCGCGCGGCGCGGCCTGGCGCGTCTGCCGCGGCGCTGCAGCGCGCGGGCGCAGCAGAGCTCGGATCATTGGCGCCGAACCCCTATCTCGGCGCCGCCGCCGGCTCCGCAATCGGCCTCTCGCTCGAGGAGGAAAGTCTGCTGGGCGACGCCGCGCTCGAAGAGGGCGGCACGTACGTGTTGCGCGCCGGCACCGGCGATGCGCTCGCCTCGGCCCTCATCGCCGTCGGCCGCGCGGGGGCGGAGCCGGAAATCCTCTGGTCCTCGCCGTGATCCGCGCGCTCGCCGCCGCCGCGGCGCTCGCACTCCTGGCGGCGCTTCCCGCCGCGGCCGAATCGCTCGTCGTAGGCAAAGCCGCGCCCAACGCCTTCTCGTTCGTGCCGCTCGATATCGGCGTCGCCAAGGGCTTCTTCGCGCGAGCCGGGATCGAGATTCAGTCGCTCGGATTTTCCGGCAGCGCCAAGCTGCATCAGGCGATGACGGCCGGCAATCTCGATATCGGCCTCGGCGCGGGCTCGGACCTCGTCTTTCCGGTGAAGGGCGCGCCCGAGATCGCCGTCGCCGACATGGCGGGGCCGCCGCTCCTGATGAGCTTCATCGTGCCGTGGAATTCGCCGGTAAAGAGCGCGGACGATCTGAAGGGCAAGCGCATCGGCATCTCGACCGTGAATTCGCTGACGCAGTGGCTGGCGCTTGAGCTGGCGCGCCAGAAAGGCTGGGGCCCCGACGGATTGATCTACGTCACGGTCGGCGCCGAGCCCGCGCCGCAGGTGGCGGCGCTCGTCACCGGCGAGATCGACGCGCTCGTCAGCGCGACGGCGCTGGGCCTGCGGCTCGAGACGGAAAAACGGGGGCGCGACCTTTTCCCCGCCTCCGACGTGGCCAAGGTCTTCATGATCCACGCGATCTATGCCTCGAACAAGATCGTGAAGGACAATCCCGACGCGGTGCGCGGCTTTCTAAAGGCGTGGTTCGAGACGATCGCCTTCATGCGCGCCAACAAGGCGGAGACGGTGCGCCTCGCTTCCCCCGTCACCGGCTATCCGCCCGAGCTCGAGGATAAGGAATACGACATCGTCATGCCGATGTTCTCGGGCGACGGCAAATTCGATCCCGCCGCGCTCGACGTGCTGCGCCGCTCGTTCGTCGAGCTGCACCTGCTCGATCAGCCGCCCGATCTCACGAAGGTTCTGACGGAGAAATTCCTGCCGGGCGCGTCTACAGCGGATAAATGAGGCTGTTCGGCACCAGAAGGCTGTCGAAGACGCAGACCTTCTCGCGGAATTTCAAGGTGCCCCCCTCTTCCACGATCTTGTCGCGATAGACGCCGACGTTGAAGACGCGGGTCGTCTCGTCGGTCAAAGTCTCGAACGCGGCGTAGCTCGCGCGCGTCTCGAGCGCATCGCCGTTCCAGCCGATGATGCGCACTCCCGAGACCATGCGGCGGACGCGCCGAGGCGTGAACAGCAAGGTCTTGCGGATCGCGACGACGCGGTCCTTCAGATACCCCTTGCTCTCGCAAAGCCATGTCGCCAGCGGCAGGCCGCGCTCGAAATTCTCGCGCGGCACGATCTTGTAAAGACAGTCTTCCGGGAAGAATTCCGGCCAGTCCTCGAAGCGCTCCTCGTCGAGGCAGGCGGCGTATTCGGCGTAAAGCGCATCGAGCTCCGCCCGCAGATCGCGCGGCGGCAGCGCGCGCAGGCGCGCACTCACAGCTCCATCACCCGGCGATAGTAGTCGTAGAAGGCGCGGATCTGCGATTCGGTGACGCCGTGCGACTCTTCCTCGCGCCACGAGCGGCCGTCGAGCTCGACCACGGCGGCGCTCTCGGGCGCGGCCGCGATGCCCTGCTGCGCCATCGCCATCGCCTCGCTGTCGTCGATCGAGACGAAGCCCGATGGCCCCATCAGATTCGCCTGGCGCAAGCGCCGCCGCGTCATCGCCTCGTCATCGCCCGCATAGCCGAAAAAGGTCCAGGCGAGCTCGAACGCGCCGGGCCCTTTCGGCACGATCTGCCGCGTCGCGATCGTGTTCGACTGCTGCTGCAGGATGAGATTGGGCCAAAGCGTCGTCATGCACACGGTGTATTGCGGATACTCGCGCACCGGGTCGAGCATCGCGGGATCGTTGAGCTTCAGATCCTCGATGAGCGAGCGCATGTCGGCGGTCGCCTCGGTGTGCTTCTGCTCGCCGCGCGACGTCATGGTCGAGGCGTGGCGCCCATGCGGGTCGATGACGATGCGGTTCGGCTGATCGACCCGGTTGAGGCCGAAGCTCAGCAGGAACACATGCAGGATGCTGGCGTGGTACGGGTCCTTGATGTTCTCGAACATCAATTTCCAGTTGGCCGGAATGAGCTGGCGCGAATAGCCGAGGATCTTGAGCGGCCGCCCGTCGAACACGCGGTCGTAGAGCTCGAGGATCGGCGGCGAGAGATAATCCTCGAAATTCTCGACCTTGTCCGAGAACGAAGCGAAGACGGCGCCGTGCCGCCGCGCGACGGACAGGCGCCGCAGCCCATGATCGGCGAGATCGAAATCCGCCGGCATGCCGCCCTGGCGCTTGACGCCGTGGCGGAACGGGACGGCGGTGCAGTTGCCGTCGAGATCGTAGGTCCATTGGTGATAGGGGCACATGATCTCGTCGGCGTGCCCGAGATGCGTCTGGCAGAATTGCAACCCGCGATGTGCGCAGCGGTTTTCGACGACGGTGACGCCGCCGTCCTTCGCGCGGATGACGACCACCGATTTGTCGCCGATGAACGTGCGCTTGAAGTCGCCGGGATTTGCGATCTCGGCCTCGAGCGCAACATAGCTCCAGTTCGGACCTTGGAAGATCCGCTCCTGCTCGAGCGCGTAGAGATCGGGATCGCTATAGACCCAATAGGGCACGCGGCTCGGGCCGATATTGGGCCAGCGGCGCTCGTGGCTCATCGTCAATGCCAGTGCACGAAGCCCATGGCGTTGCCGGTGCCCGCGAGCGAGCGGTAGCACGGCACGTAATCCTCGATCGTCGGCTTCATCTTGAGGTCTGCCATCGCGCCCATCAGCGCGATCCAATTTTTGATCTCGGACGTGCCTTCCTGGAAAATCGGCTCGCCCAAGGCTTCGAGCTTGTCCACCTTGCCGCCGCGGATCGCGTCGAGCACGGTGTTGTCGACATCCTCGTCGATCACGAAATGGGTGAGCCCGCCCGAGGCGATGAGCGCCACGCGCAAATCGGACGGCCACGCCGATACTGCCTCGAGCGCGGTCCGGCCGATGTCCCAGCAGCGCCGCACGTCTGGCTGGTTCGGCGGATAGAAGGTGTTGAGGATCACCGGCACGTTCGGCACGACCTGGTCGCGCATGATCTTGCGATATACGAAGCCATAGGCGTGCGGGATGGCGCCGCGCCCGGGGCGATACTGCTTCACTGACGTTACGTCGTGCCCCGTGCCCATCAGTCGCTCGATGATGGCGCGGCCCAAACCCGGCAGGCCCGGATAAGTGGCGCCCTCGGGCGGGATGCGGCCCGCCTGCGCTACGGCGACGCCGGGCGCCTCATTGTGCTTCAGCTCTTCGGCGCCCATGCGGTTCTCGATCGTCTCGCCCCAATAGACGGCGAGCGCCGGGATCGCGGCGTCGCTGAAGAGCTCCTTCTGGTCGTTGCCGAAGATGACGGCGACGTCGGGCTTGGCGGCGGCGAACACGTCGGCCAAGCGCCCGATCGCGCTCATGCAGAGGGCGTGGCGCTCCGCCCATTTCTCCTTGGTGATCTGCTTCTCCAGCCCTTCGCCCGCGCGCAGCTTCACGAGCTGCTCGAAATTGTAGGTCTTGCCCTTGAAGGCATGCTCGGTATAGCGGCGGTCGAAATTGACGCGCTGGTCCCAGTTCTCGGGCGGCGTGGTCAGCATCGGCCCGTGCGAGGTCGCAAGTCCAAGAACGATTCGCGCCATTTGGTCCTCCTGAGCACGCCCATTTGACAATATGGGGACGGGGACGGTCAATCGGCAGGGAGCAAAGAATGGCCGAGAGTCTCGGTTAAGAGCCGCCGCGCCGCCGGCATGAGCTTTTGGCTCACATGGCAGCCGTCATAGAGAAGCTCGCGCCGGCTGCGGCCGTGCTCGTCGACGAGCAGCGGCAGCAGCGACAGGACCGGCGCCCCAACGTCGCGCGCGCGCTCGGTGAGGAGGGCCGTGAAGATCGCCGTGGCGGTGTTGCGCTCCGCCTCGCTGCCGATTGCGGGGAATTCGGGGTTCTCGGCGCTGCCCTCGGGCGGGGAGGCGCCCGGTCCCCACAGGGCGATTTTCCGGTGGATGCGCTTGGCGCCGGCGACGAATTCGACGTAGCGCTCGACCAGCCGCGCGAGATTGGCGCGGAGCTCGCCCTCGTGCTTCAGCACGTGCGCGCGCAGGTCGATCTCGCCGAAGCACAAAAGCACCCAGCCGTCATAATTTTGCGCGGCAAGATCGCGGAGCGCGCGGCGCACGGCGAGCCCCGAGCGCGTGCGCGAAGTCCGCTCGATCAGGTTCCAGGCGAGCGCCGGGCCGATGTGGCAGGTGACGATGCCGGGGATGCGGTCCGCTTCGAACACGCCGTCGTTGCCCGACCAGAAGCGGCAATGGCTGTCGCCGATCGCGACGAGCGCCGTGCCCGCGGGCGCGCGCACGAATCGCCGCCCGCGGAGCGCGCGGCGCCACAGCTCCCGCATCGAAAAAGAATGCGCCCGCGAATCCCTCAGCCGCACGCGACCGTGTAGCAGTCGCCGCAGCCCTCGGGGAGCCGCATCTCGCGCCAGCTCTTGCCGCCGTCGCTGGTGCCGATCACCTGGCCGGGGCGCGTCACGCCCCACACCTGGTTCGGGTCGCGCGCGTCGAGCGCCAGGTACATCATCGTGCCCTTGGCCTCGACGCCGTGATCGATCCGTTCCCAGCTCTTGCCGAGATCGCGGCTCCTGGCGAGCGAGCCGGTTGGCCCGGTCGAATGGACCGAGAGCGCGGCATAGAGGGTCGCGGGATCGCTTGGCGCCGGCCTTATGTCGCGCGCATAAGTGAGCTTCGAATAGCGCCCGACTTCGACATCCTGCCACGTGTCGCCGCCATCGGCGCTGCGGAAGAGGCCCATGCGGTTGGCGAGCCACACCGCGCCCGGATCGGCCTGGCTCACCGCCACGGCATGCCCGTCGAGCATACCCTCTTTATCGGTGCCGCTGCCGAGGTCGCTCTTGTAGCGCGCGCTCTCGGTGAATTTGATGAGACCCTTGGAGCAATCGCTCCACGTGGCGCCGCCGTCGCGGCTTCGCATGACGCCGTTCACCTCGACCGTGGCGAAGATGTCGTCCGGCCGTTTCGGGTCGAGCGCGAGGCGCATGACGCGGCACGGGAAGCTCATCTTGACGCGCTCCTCGATTGCGGGCTTTGCCAGAAGCCGCCATCGCTCGCCGCCGTCATCGCTGCGATAGACCGCGACCGGCGACGCGCCGGCCAGGATCGTGCGCGGCGCCGCCGGGTGGACGAGGATCGACCAGACCTGCACATGCTCCGGGAAATCGGGCCGCATCCAGTGCGCGCCGCGGTCGTGGCTGATATAGGGCCCGTGCTGCGTGCCGATATAGACGATGTTCGGATCGTGCGGATGCACCACGATGGTGTGGACGCTGCACGGCTCGGGCAGCCCGCTCCTCAGCTCTTCGGCCGGCCCGCCATCGGCGGAAAAGCGAAACACGCCCGTCTTCTTCCCGCCGCGCCACATGCCGGCGCCGGCATAGACCATGGTCGCCATGACTAGGGCTCCTCGTTGCGTGGCGTTCATTTGACCGCAGGACTCAGCGAGGGTCAATCGCCAGCCCCGGGCGCGGCCGCCGGCGCCCTGGCGCGGATGTGAACGAACGAAACGGCGCGAAGCTGGTATAGAACGCGACGAATTTTTGGGGAGCGTGATCCGATGGCGAGGCTGACGAATTACCGCATGCTCGCGCTTGTGGCTTCATTCGCGCTGCTGGCGACCGGCGCCGCGCGTGCCGACACCAAGACCGTGACGGTCGGCGTCAAGAACAACATGCAGGCGACCTTGATGACGCCGGACGGTCCCGGCCCCTTTCCTGCCATCCTGGTGCTGCACACGAGCGGCGGCCTGGAGCAGGGCGACACGACCTTTGCCCAGGCTCTCACCAAGGAGGGATACGTGACGCTCGTGCCCGCCTTCATGCTCGCTTACAACATCAACGCGACGATGCGGCGCGAAACCTTCACCACCGATGCCGAGCCGATCTACGCCGATCTTGCCGCCGCGCTCGACATGCTCGCGCACGATCCGCACGTCGCGGGCCAGAAGCTCGGCGCGGTCGGGTTCTCGAACGGCGGCTATTTCGCGATGTGGCTCGCGGCGACGGGCAAGGTTCGGGCCGGCGTCTCCTATTACGGCGCCTTGAGCGGCGCAGGAACGGACAAGGCGCTGTCGCGCTTCAAGGGCGTCTTCACGAAGGCGAGCTCACCCGTGCTGATCCTGCACGGGACCGACGACGGAACGGTGCCGGTCACGGCCGCGCGAAACCTCGGCTCGATCGTCCAATCGGGCGGCAGCCCGGTCGAAATCCATCTGTACGACCGCACCGGGCACAGGTTCGATCGCTCCAGCTCGCCGCAAGACGCCGCCGCGGCCGCCGATGCCTGGCCGCGCACGCTCGCCTTCTTTGCCAAGTATCTGAGGCCGTAGCCGCGGCGCTCACTTGCCCGCCATCTCGACCGCATATCTCTTGTCGATGATGGCGGCGGCGCTGACGTTGCCCTTCAACAACCCCTGCGCGCGGTACCAGTCGATCTGGTGCTGCACGTCCTTGGCGTCGATGCGCGCCTCGCGGTCGAAATAAGGGAGGCCTTGGTGCACGCGCTCGGCCGGCTGGCCGATATATTTCGCGAGGATGTCGAGGATCTCGGGCGAGGTCGCTTGGTCGTGGAAATGGCCATGCGCGTCGGTGAAGGCGTCGTGATAGTCGCGCGCGCCTTTCCTGAAGGCGCGCAGCACGCGCTCGACCGTGTCGTGCTTCGTGTCGGCGATCTTCGCTTGCGTCAGGAAGAGATAGGCCTGGTCGAAGCCGGTCTCGTCGCCGATCCAGCCCAGGAGCTTCACCTCGCCCTTCTCGATCAAGGGCAGCGCGCCCGTCGAGTTGAAGATGGCGGAATCGGCGCGGCCCCCCGCCAAGGCCGCGGAGATCATACCGTTCCCTTGCAGCGGCATGATCCGCACCGACTTGATGTCGAAATGGTATTTCTCGGCGAGGAGGCCGAGGCTGTATTGCAGGCCCGTGCCGATTTGCGTCAGCGCGAAGCTGTGCCCGGCGAGGTCCTTGGGCGATTTGAGGCCCGCCGCGTAGGCTTGGTTCGAGGCGAGGATCGAGAGGTAATGGTAGGTCGGCGCTTCGCCCGCGCCGCCGGCGATGATGTGCAGGTTGCCGTCGCCGGCGAGGCTGTAGAGCGCCGCGGTCTGCGCCGCGACGCCGAACTCCAGATCGCCCGACGTCACGCCCACGGCGATCGGCTGCTGCGAGTCGAAGAAGCTTAGTTGCGGCTCGATCCCCTCGGCCGCGAAATAGCCCTTGGCGATCGCCACCGCGATCGGCGCGCAGCTCGGCAGCCGGCTCACGCCAAGCGTCACGCTTTCCGCCGAAGCGCCATAACTCCACGCGCTCGCCACGAGGGCGCCCGCCAGTGCCGTCATTTGACGCCGCATCGTCCCCTCCCTGGTTTTCGGGATTGGGCCATGACGGGCGGCTGTTGACAACCCCGCTTCCGCCATGCTTCGGCAAACCTTAAAGTCGGGGCGAGCGCCAGGGAGACACGAATGGACACGCTTGCCGCCGCCGATCTCGATCTCGACCGCTATCGCCTGCGCCGCTTCCTCGCAGAGCTTGGGCCCGACGAGCTCGACACGCATTCCGAGCATCGCGACCTTGCCGAGGTGGCCGCACTCCTCGACGGCAATCCCAAGGCGGTGTGGTTCAAGAATTTGGGGCCCGAGGGCGCGGAGCTCGTCGGCTCGGTCGGCGCCAGCCGCGCCCGGATCGCCCGCGCCTTCGGCGTGAAGCCGGAAGGTCTGCTGCAGGAACTGCTGCGCCGATTGAAACTCGAGCCGCAGATCGTCGAGGTCCCGCACGAGCGCGCGCCGGTGCAGCAGGTCGTTGTGACCGGCGCCGACATCGACCTGACGCGGCTCCCGATCCATCTCCATCACGGCGGCGACGGTGGCCTCTATATCTCGGCCTCGATCGACTTCTCGATCGACGACCATACGGGCTGGACCAATGTCGGCTTCCGCCGCCTGATGCTGCGCGGCCGCGCCGAGACCGGCGCCGACGTCACCGCGCCCTCCGACCTGAAGGCGCTCTACGAGCGTTCGGTCGCGCAGGGCAAAAAATTCCCGGTGAGCTTCGTCGTGGGTTCGTGGCCGACCGATCTCGTCGCCGCGACGATGCGTGTGCCGGTCGACGAGCTGGGCCTCGTCGCATCCATGCGCGGCGCACCGTTGCCGGTCGTGAAGTGCGTGACCAACGACATCCGCGTCCCGGCCGACGCCGAGTACGTGATCGAGGGCTATCTCGGCGAGGAAGGCCACATCGAGCCGGAAGGCCCGTTCGGCGAGTTCCTGGGCTATTACGGCGCGCTGAAACGCAATCCCGTCTTCCACGCGACCGCGATCACGCGGAGGAAGGACGCGCTCTTCGAGACCGCGACGATCAGCGGCCGCCACATGGCCAACACCGATACCGCGACGCTCGAGACGGTGCGCTGCGAGGTGAATGTCTGGCGCGTGCTCGAAGGCGTGGTACGCGAGCCGGTCGCGGTCTATGCGCCGGTCGCGACGGGCGGCATGCTGTCGGCGCGGGTCGCGCTGCGCCAGCGCGCGGCCGGCGAGGCCAGGTCCGCCATCATGGCGATCCTCGGCGGCACCAACGTCAAGGTCGTGAAGATCGTCGATCCCGACATCGACATCTTCTCCGACGAGCAGATGGACTGGGCGCTGGCGACGCGCTTTCAGGCCGATCGCGACCTCATCGTCGCCGAGCGCGTCAACGCCATCCCGCTCGATCCTTCGACCGGCGGCGCGCACCAGGGCGCCAAATGCGGCTTCGACCTGACCGTGCCCTATGGCCAGACCGGCAAGTTCGAATGGTCGGTGCCCGAGCCGCCGCACTACGAGGGTCAGCGCTTTCCTTCGCTCGAGGCGGCGCTGGGCGACGGGCCGAAGCGGTTCGAGGAATTGATGGCGGCGACCAATTCGCGCGACGGGCGCGAGCTCGTGCGCGGGATCGAGGATCTGCGCCGCGCGAAGGGTCTCACGCGCGACGCGCAGGGCCGCTATCTCATCCCGCGGGCCGATTGACAGAGCGGCATTGCGTCGGCAAATCTCGCCCGAGGAGGATCGCCATGGCCGAAGCGCTCAAGAAAGTCACGGTGTCGATGATGAATGCGGTGCACGATCTGCCGCTGCTCGTCGCGCGTGATGATGGATATTTCCGCGACGAGGGGCTCGACGTCACCATCCTGAAGACGCCGGGCTCGGGCCAGTTCTCCTCCGACCACCAGGCACTCCGCGCCAACATCTTCGACCGCACGATGGAGCAGCTCTACGACCAGGGCCAATGCGACCAGTTCCGCATGTGCGAATGGGGCGTGATGAAGCGTGCCGTCGAATTGATCCACGAAGAGGGCCATCGCCCGGCAAAGATCGTGGCGCTGGGCTCGGCCATGTCGTCCTTCGCGCTCGTCGCCGATCCCGCCGCGCACATCTTCGAGCCGGAACAGCTGAAGGACCGGCCGATCGCCGTCTCGCCCTTCAACGGCTCGCACTTCACCACCTTGAAGCTGCTCGACGGATTTTTGACGCGCGACCAGATCAAGACCACGTTCGCCGGTACGATGCGCGAGCGCATCGAGGCGGTAAAGCGCGGCGACGTCGTCGCGGCGAGCGTGATGGAGCCGTGGATCAGCGTCGCCGAGAAGATGGGGCTGCGCGTCATCATGGAATTGCACTCGACGCGCAGCGAGGCGGCGGGCGACGAGCTCGACGGGCCGACGCTGGCGAAAATGTTCCGCGCCGAGGCCGCCGCCGCCGATGCGATCGACCGCGATCCCGGCCGCTATGTGCATTATCTCGTCGAGGAGGCGGGTGGTCTCCTGGAGACGCGCGATTTCAAGGTGGCGCGCCTCGTCAACGCGCCGCCCACGCCCTACACGCGAGAGCGCTTCGACCACACCTATAACTGGACCGTCGGCTGGGGCCTCGTGCCGCCCGGCGCCACCTACGAGAACACGGTCGACAACCGCGCCTGGCAGTAGCCGCGCCGCTCAGCGCTTCGGCATCGGCCCCTGGAATTCCCAGGTGTGGCCGGCCGGATCCAGCACGAACACTTGCGGCGCGCCGATGAGGCCGCTGTTCGATTCGTACTTGATGCCAAGCGCCGTCATGCGCGCACAGAACGCATCGATGTCCTTCACCCGCCAGGCGGTGTGACGGCCGGCGGGCGTCGCCGCCGCGCCGGGTCCGGGCGAGTATTCGTCGTCCTTGGCGATGAGGTGGAACTGCACGCGGTTCTCGGCATCGCCGATCCACGCGCCCGGCACGAGGTCGTCGAGCGCCTTCGGCCGCGGCAGCAATTTCAGCCCGAGCACGTCGAGATAGAATTTGATGCAGGCGTCGAGATTGCTGCGCGTGCATGGCACGCCCTCGTGCATCAAGCCCACGAATTCGAAGGACGGAGCCTCGGTCTTGCTTTCGCGGACGGTCGCCATCGTTGATCTCCTCCGGTTTGGCGCCAAGGCTAATCGAGCGCCCGAACGCTTGTCAAAGCCCGCGCCCGCGCTGCCGCGCGGCGCTCACGGCTTGAAGAGCGCGTCGAAAATCTTCTGCCAGCGCTCGTTTTCGGCTGGCGAAAGCGACACGCGCTCGGTGTGCTTTGCCGCGAAGGTCTGGAAAATGCCGGGCGGGTTGGTCTTGACATCGGGCCGGGTCGGGATGCGGCCCCACTTGGTGCGCATCGTCTCGGCCTCGGCGCTGATGAGATAGTTGAGCAGCAGCTTTGCCGCATTCGGGTGTGGCGCCTTCGCGTTGATCGCGGCCTCGCCATAGGTCACGACCACGGGCTCGAGCACCCAGTAATCGATCGGCCCGCCGGCGAGCTTCACGTTCAAGGTGAGGTTGACGAAATTGTTGAGGCTCACCCAGTACTCGCCCGATCCGACCGCGCGGGCGAGCGCCAGGTGCCCCTTGTAGAGCGCGGGATGGAGCGTCGCGACGATGCTCTCGATCAGGCTCTTCGCCTTGTCCTCGCCGTAGAACTGCGCGAGGCCGGCAAGCCAGTCGCGGTCGGTGAAATCGATCGCGACATGGTCGGCCCAATCCGGGTGCTTGGCGAAATCGGCATAGCTTTGCGGCAGGCTCGCGCGCGCGACCTTCTGCGTGTTGTAGCCCGGCGCGTGGAACACGGTGTAGCCGCCGATCCAGCGCTGCTCCGGGTCCTTGGCGCCGGGAAAGAGGTTCTTCGCTTCCGGCGGCTCGTAGGCGAGACGCAGCTCCTTCGGGATGCTCTCGGCCGCCTGGATCTCGACGACGTCCCAGGATTCCTTGCCGGCGCGCGCCTCGATCTCGATCCGCGCCATGATGGCGGTGTCGGAATTGCGCACGTACTCGACATGGATGCCGGTCGCGGCCTCGAAGCGCGCGAGCTGCGGCATCTCCTCTTCCTCGTTGACCGAGCTGTAGATCACCGGCGCGCCCTCGCCCTTGGCGGCGGCGAGAAGGGCGGGATCGAGCCACGGCGGGTTGTCGGCCGCGGCCGGCGCTGCCGCTGCGATGGTCCCGAAAAGGAGTGCCGCGCTGAGGAAAGACCGCTTCATCGAGGCGCGATATTGACATGCGCCCGCGCCCGACTCAATTTGCAGGGCAAGGCTGAGCCCAAGGAGAACTGGCATGAGCGCCGAGACCGCCGTCGCCACAAAACAAGCGGCGAAATCGCCGATCAAGGTCAAGAAGATCGGCCATCTGGTCTATGAGGTCGCCGATGTCGCCCGCACGGTGAAATTCTGGACCGAGATGCTGGGCTTCAAGGTCTCGGACAAGAACGAGTTCGGCATGGTGTTCCTGCGCACCAATTCCGACCATCACACGATCGCGGTGGCGCCGAGCAAGGAGAAGGCCAAGGCGCGCGAGGACAAGGGCCTGCGCGTCGATCACCTGGCCCTCGAGGTCGCGACCATGGAAGAGCTGATGGCCGCGCGCGATTTCCTCACGGCGCACGGCGTGCCGGTGACCTGGGAAGGACGGCGCGGGCCGGGCGGCAATCCCGGCTTCCACTGCCTCGATCCGGACGGCTACGAGTTCGAGCTCTACTGCGACATGGACCAGATCGACGAGCGCGGCCTGTCGCGTCCGCCCGAGCAGTGGAACCGCGTCAGCTCGCTCGAAGACGCCAAGGCGAAGCCGCTGCCGAAGCGGTGGTGAGGGGCGCCTCATCGCCATGAGCGGCGCTACCGCCGTTCTCGCGCCTGGCCGCAAGGTAACGTTGCCGCCCGCCGGCAATATCAGCTTCGAGATCGAGACGGGTGAGGCGCTGCGCCTGGCGCAGCCCGAGGGCGAGCAGGTCGCGGACCTCGTGTCGTTCAACCGCGACGACCAGCGCGAGCTCCTGTCGATGCTGGCGAGCCGCGCGGTCAATCTGTGCTGGAAGCTCACCGCACCGCACGTGCTCTATACCAATCGCACGCGGCCGATGTGGCGGATCGAGGAAGACATGACCGCCGAGAATTATTGCGGCGGCGGCTATTGCAGCGAGCACCTCAACATCGTGCGCTATGGCGAGAAGGCCCGCGGCCAGCCCAATTGCCAGGCGAACCTCGAGGCGGCGATCCGCGGCTACGGCATGGACCGCTGGAATTTCAACATCGATGCGTGCTTCAACGTCTTCATGACCGTAGCCTACGACGCGGACGGGAGGTGGGAAATCCGTCCGCCAAAAGGCAGACCCGGCGACCACATGATCCTGCGCGCGCTCATGCCGCAGATCGTGGCCATCTCGAACTGCCCGATCCTGTTCAACGCCTGCAACAATTTCCGCCTCAAGCCGCTCACGATCGAGCTGATGGCGCAGTAACGCTGCGACCGAAGCGGAGCGGACGGCGCAGCGAAAGCCGTCGGCACCTAGCGCTGTTCCTTGTGCACGACGCGCGCGCGCTGCCAAATCTCGAAGCCGGCGCAGACCGGATGGCGCTTGAAGAGGTCGCGCGCGAAGGCGATGGCCGCCTCGTCGGTCTCGGCCTCGATCTCCTCGCGCATCTCGATCCGTCCTGCCTGATTCAGCAGGAATATGCGAAACTGCGGCACTTTCGGCCTCCCTAAAGGCGCCAAGCCCTGTTGTTAAGGATCGGGCTTAACCATGTTTTACGGAGGCCCGTGTGACTTGGATCACAGGCTAAAAAACGAAAAGCCCCTGGGAAATCCGCGGACTCCCAGGGGCTGATCGCACAGAACGCGAACGCCGATCCGTCACACGCTGTAATACATCTGGAATTCGATCGGGTGCGGCGTGTGCTCGAAGGCGTGGACTTCCTCGTAGCGCAAGTCGATGTAGCTCTCGATGAAATCCTTGGTGAACACGTCGCCCTTGGTGAGGAAGGCGTGGTCGGCGCGCAAATTCTCGAGCGCCTCGCGCAAGGACCCGCACACGGTCGGGATGTCCTTGAGCTCTTCGGGCGGCAGGTCGTAGAGGTTCTTGTCGATCGGATCGCCCGGCTGGATGCGGTTCTGGATGCCGTCGATCCCGGCCATGAGCATCGCCGCGAAACCGAGATAGGGATTGCAGGCCGGATCCGGGAAACGGACCTCGACGCGCTTGCCCTTGGGGCTCGAGACGATCGGGATGCGGCATGCGGCGGAGCGGTTGCGCGCCGAGTATGCGAGCAGCACCGGCGCCTCGAAGCCCGGGATGAGGCGCTTGTAGCTGTTCGTCGTCGGGTTGGTGAAGGCGTTGATCGCCTTCGCGTGCTTGATGATGCCGCCGATATAGTAGAGCGCCAGGTCCGAGAGATCGGCATAGCCCGAGCCCGCGAAGAGCGGCTTGTCGGCCTTCCAGATCGACTGGTGCGTGTGCATGCCCGAGCCGTTGTCGCCCTTGATCGGCTTCGGCATGAAGGTCGCGGTCTTGCCGTACTGCGCCGCGACCTGGTGCACCACGTACTTATAGATTTGCATCTGGTCGCCGCCCTTGACGAGCGTGTTGAAGACGTAGCCGAGCTCGTGCTGCGAGGGCGCCACCTCGTGGTGGTGCTTTTCGGGATTGATGCCCATCTCGGCCATGGTCGACAGCATCTCGGCGCGGAGGTCGGAGGTCGTGTCTTCCGGCGGCACCGGGAAATAGCCGCCCTTGATCGGCGGGCGGTGGCCGGTATTGCCGTCCGGGAACGCCTTGTCGGACGAATCCGGGCTCTCGATGTCGTCGATCGCATAAGAGGCGGACTGCATGCCCGACTTGAAGCGCACGTCGTCGAACACGAAGAACTCGGCCTCGGGTCCGAAGAATGCCTTGTCGGCGATGCCGGTCGAGGACAGGTATTTCTCCGCCTTCTTGGCGATCGAGCGCGGATCGCGGCCATAGGGCTGGCCGGTCTGCGGCTCGAGGCAGTCGCAGAAGAGGATGATCGAGGTCTGCGCCGCGAAGGGATCGAGCACGGCGGTATCGCAATCCGGCTTCAAGAGCATGTCGCTCTCGTTGATGACCTTCCAGCCGGCGATCGAGGAGCCGTCGAACATCACGCCCTCGGCAAGCACGTCGGCCGAGATCGCCTTGATGTGATATGCCAGGTGCTGCCACTTGCCACGCGGATCGGTGAAGCGGAAGTCGATGAACTTGGCATCGTGCTCCTTGATCATGTCCATCACTTTTTGTTCGTTCGCCATGGTCCCCTGTCCTGTGTCCTGGTGGTTGAAAATACAGGCCGGCCTCCCGCGGACGGCCTCGCTGCCGCGGTCCTAGATCGCGTCCTTGCCTTTCTCGCCGGTGCGGATGCGGATCGCCTCGTCGATGTTGCTGATGAAGATCTTGCCGTCGCCGATGCGGCCGGTATGGGCGGCATGCTGGATCGCCTCGACGGCGCGCTCGACCAGATTGTCTTCCATCACCACCTCGATCTTCACCTTGGGCAGGAAGTCGACCACGTACTCGGCCCCGCGATAGAGCTCCGTGTGGCCTTTCTGGCGCCCGAACCCCTTGGCCTCGGTGACGGTGATGCCCTGGATACCGACTTCGTGCAGCGCTTCCTTCACCTCGTCGAGCTTGAACGGCTTTATGATCGCTTCGACTTTTTTCATCTGACGTGCCTTCTTGGCAAATGCCAGGCCGCCGGCTCCCTGATTCCGGCTGCCACAGAACTCCGTAAGCATGACCCGTGCCAGTCTGGCGGCCTCGCTGGAGCGAAGCTGGGGCCGAGTTGGGGGCAGAAATACCCTGCCTCCGGGCCAAAGCACAAGCACGCTGCTGATATTTTGGGCAGATTACTGGATCGGCAGGTCGATCACGTAGCGCCGGTCCATGACCTTCTCAGGGTCGATCGGCCCCTTGAGCAGCCCGACGGATGTATACCAGGCGATCTGGTGGGCGATGTCCTGGGTGGCGAGGCCGCCATTGGCCGGGGCGTAGGCGATCGAGAGCCTGGTCTTTTCCACCGTCTCGCCGGTGTATTTGCTGATGATGGCGAGCGCCTCGCCCGCGTACGGCCCGTCGGCGCGGGTCTCGCCGGGGCCGGTGAAGGCGTCGTGGTAGAAGGTCAGACCTTTCCTGAAGGCGCGCTGAAACCGCTTCACCATGTCGCCGCGCTCGTCAGCGGTCTTGGTCGAGACGAAGGTCACGGCCGACTGGAAGCGGACCTCGTCGCTGAGCCAGCCGATCAGGTGCACCTCGCCGGCGTCGATCATCGGCACGAGCTGGGTCGCGGCGTTGATCGTACCGTCGGCCTGTCCGCCCTTCACCGCCGAGATCACGTTCGGGATCGACTGCACCGCTTTCAACTGCACTTTGTTGATGTCGAACCCGAATTTTTGCGCGATCAGCGCCAGGCGATAGTGCGAGGACGAGCCGATCTGCGGGATGGCGAGCGAATGGCCGGGCAGGTCGGTGTAGGATCTGAGCCCTGCGTCCCAGCCGCGGTTCGAGGCCGCGAGCGCGAAATTGTGGAACGTCTTGGCCTCGCGCGTCTCGCCGCCGACGATCTTGATGGCGCCCTGGCCGCCGAGCGAGAAGAGGCTGCCCGAGGTCGCGGTCTCGCCGATATCGACGTCGCCCGAGACGACCGCGACCGCGATCGGCACGCCGCCCCCTTCGAAGAACACGATCTCGGGGTCGAGCCCTTCGGCCGCGAAATATCCCTTGTCGATGGCGATGTAGGTCGGTCCCGAATTGGCGACCCGGACGAGGCCGAGCTTGATGTGCTCGGCGGCGGCGTCATGCGCACCGAACGCGAGCGCGGCGGCGATCGTGCCGGCGACGAATGCCGAGCGTTCCAAAAGCGAGCGCATGGTTTTCTCCCGTTGCAAATCTACCCGATCAGATTGCCGCCGCAATGATGTTGACCGCGAGCGCCAGCACGCCGGTATTGAAGAAGAACGACAGCACGCCATGCGCGAGCGTGATCCGGCGCATCGCGCGCGAGGTGACTTGCACGTCGGAGACCTGGCACGTCATGCCGACGACGGCGGCGTAGTAGAGGAAATCCCAAAAATCGGGCGAATGGCGGCCGGGAAAGTCGAGACCGCCGCGCATCTTGTAGTCGGGGCCGGGGTCGAGATCGCCGTAATAGGCGTGCGCGTAGTGCAGCGCGAACATCGTATGCACGAGGAGCCAGGACAAGGCCACCGCGACGCAGGCAAGGGTGATGCGCGGCGCGGGCGGCCCGTTCCGCCCGCTCACGACGAAAGCGAGTGCGACGAGGCTCACCAAACCCGCGGCGACGATCAGCAATGAGAGGATCCAGGTGCGCTCGTCGAGCGTGCGGGCGCGGGCGCGGATGCTTTCGGGCGACCCATCGCCGATGGCGATGAGCGTCAGCGCGAGAAAGACGAGAACGCCCACGACCCACGCCAGCATGCCGCTGAGCGCCGCGCCGAAACCCGTGGGCAGCGCAAGCGCAAGCAACCCAATGACGATGGCGACGGCGAGGCGCGGGCCCGCGTGAAGGTCGCGGAAGCTCACGCGTCCTGCTGCTGCCGCACGCCGGCGAGAAGACGCACGGCTTCGATCATCGCTTCGGGGTTGGCGCGGTTTTGCCCTGCGATGTCGAGTGCGCTGCCGTGCGCCACCGACGCGAACAGCACCTTCGTTCCGATCGTGACGGCGGCGGCGCGGTCGGGCGCCAGAAGCTTCGCCGCGATGTGGCCCTGATCGTGATACATGACGACGAACGCATCATAGCCCGCGCGGCGGAACATCGTGTCGGCGCCGAACGGGCCCTCGACGGCGATGCCGCGCGCCCGCGCCGCCGCGATCGCCGGAGCGATCGCGAGCGTCTCTTCGTCGCCGAACATGCCGTCCTCGCCGGCATGCGGGTTGAGGCCCGCGACGGCGATGCGGGGCGCGGCGATGCCGATGCGATGGAGCGCGTCGTTCGTCGTCTCGATGACGCGCAGCACGCGCTCGCGAGTCGCCAGCGTCACCGCGCGCGCCAGCGCCATGTGCAAGCTCAGATGCGCAATCCGCATGCGCCCGAAGCACAGCATGAGATAGACGTCATCCTTCGGCACGCCGGCACATGCGGCGACGAGGCCCGGATAGCCGTCGAAATCGATGCCCGCGTCCTTGACCGCGCGCTCGGTGTGGGGTGCTGCGACCACCGCCTCGACCTCGCCCGCGAGCGCCGCCGCGATGGCGGCGCGCGCAGCATCGATCGCCTGCGCGCCATGCGCCGCACGCACCTTGCCCAGCTCGGGCGCGGCGCCGGGGATCGGCAACATCTCCGCGTCCGACGGTTCGAGCCCGCACGATTTCGCGTGCAGCGCGAGTGCGGCGGGATTGCCGACAAGAAGCGGGCGGCAGACGGATGTCACGCGCGGATCGAGTGCGGCTTTCAACGCGACCTCGGGCCCGATGCCGGCCGGATCGCCGAGCGCGATCGCGATCCGGCGCCGGGGCGCTGCGCTCATACCGTGACGGGCTCGGTGTCGATCGGCCGGTAGAGCCCGTGGCGCGCGCCGTCGACGAACGGCACCGACTTGTCGAGCTCGATCGAGCACGAGCGCACGCGCTGCGATTCCGGCTTGAGCGCGGCGATCGGCTTGCCCTCGCGGCTCGCCTTCGCGAGGCGCAGCAGCAATCGGCGCGCGAAGATGATGCCGTTGTCGGTCGTCACCAGGTTCTCGCGCGTGCGGTCCTGGATCGGCCCCATGCTCTCCTGGATCGCCGCGTCCTGCATGGCGAAGCCGTCGACGCCGCTGAAGGTGAGGCCGGCGGCCTGCGCTTCGCGGTCGATCAGGTAATCATTCGACTTGTTGGCAAGCGGGAGATAAGTGCCGGGGATGGCGCGCGCGTGGATGCCGCGCCCGCCCATCATCGCCTGGCGCTGCTCGCGCGCGAGCGCCTTGTGCGGATGGTAGTTGATGCTCCACGCCCAGCAATGCTCGTCGTCGATCGGGACCCAGGCGTGCCCGCCGAGCGGATGGCCCGCGCGCGGCGGGATGAGCGTGTACCACGGCACGATCCACGGCGTGATGCGCCAGTAATAGCGCTTCTCGTCGGCATTGCGCCGCGCCCCGATCAGGAGCCCGCCGTCGAACTCCTTGACGTCGAAGTACGGCATGCGGTCGCGCTCGGTGTATTCGTTGCCCTTGGCGCCCTTGAACATCGGGTCGCGGTTGAGATCGGCGGCATGAAGGAAGGGCACGTGGCTCGAATCGATGCCGCCCTCCATCGCTTGGAGGAAGTTGCAGTCCTGCAGCCGCTTCGAGAGGTAGCGCCGCTCGGGCGCGACGAGCGTCCATTCGAGCGCCGGCAGCTCGGGTTTCTGCTCGGGCGCACCGAGATAGGCCCAGATCACGCCGCCATGCTCGACGCAAGGGTAGGATTTGAGCTTGATGCGGCCCCGCATCCCGCTTTCCTCGGGCTCCGAGGGTAGATCGACGCACTGGCCCGTCACGTCGTATTTCCAGCCGTGATAGGCGCAGCGGATGCCGCACTCCTCGTTCCGCCCGAACCACAACGACACGCCGCGATGGGCGCAGAACTCGGCGATGAGGCCGATGCGGTTCATGCTGTCGCGGAAGGCGATGAGCGGCTCGCCCATGAGCTTCACTCGGACGGGCGTGCAGTCCGGCCCCGGCAGCTCTTCCGGCATCAGCGCCGGGACCCAGAACCGGCGCAGGAAATCGCCCATGAGCGTGCCGGCGCCGGTCCGCGTCAGGTTCTCGTTGTCTTCTCGCGAAAGGGCCATGACCGACCTCGCTCCAAGGCACCGTCCATTCCGCTCGTCATGGCCGGGCTTGTCCCGGCCATCCACGATTTACGTCCGCGAAGGAAAATCCGTGGATGCGCGGGATAAGCCCGCGCATGACGGTGAACGGAAGGTGCAGGACATCCCCTATTTCGCCAAATAGCCGAATTTCTGGCGCGACAGGCGCCTGAGCTCGGGCGACGGCATGTTCACCTTGGGGAACTTGTCGCGCCAGTACCAGGGCTTGCAGGCGTCGATGATGGCGCGGCTGTTGGTGAAGTCGCCTTTTTCCTTGCGTTCGGGCTCGATGCGCGGATCGAGCGGCGTCGACCAGGCATTATGGATGATGTCGATTGAGGTCGCGGGGTCGGAGCGCGTCAGCATCGCCCAGATCAGCTCGTCGAGGTTCGACGGGTCGATGTCGTCGTCGACGACGATGACATAGCGCCCGGTATAGGCCCCCACGTGGCACATCGCGGCGATGTGGCCCGCCTGCGTCGCATGACCGGGATAGCGCTGTTTGATCGAGATGCCGAGAAGGAGCCGCGCCGTTCCGGTCTCGTGCGCCCAGGCGGCCACGACGTCGGGCACGCCCGCCTTGGTGATGTTCTCGCGCAGGAGCGCCGAGCGCGTCACCGCGCGATAGCGCGCGAGCTCGTCCGGCGGCCGCTGCGGCGGGCAGCCGAGCATGATCGGGTTGTTGCGGTAATAGATCGCCTTGATGTCGAGCACGGGCTCGTCGCGCACGTCGCTCGCGTAGTACCCGGTCCATTCGCCGAACGGGCCCTCGGGCTTGACGTTGCCGGGCTGGACGAAGCCCTCGATCACGAGTTCGGCGCGCGCCGGGAAGGGCAGGCCCGTGTACTTGCCCTTCACCACTTCGACCGGTTCGCCGCGGATGCCGCCGACGATGTCGAACTCGGAGACGCCATAGGGCACTTCGCTGCAGCCCATGAGGAACGCCATCGGATCACCGCCGGCGACGATGCAGACCGGCATCGGCTCGCCGCGCGCCATGTACTTGTCGCGCTGGATGCGGCCGTGCTTGCCCGGCGAGATGTAGAAGCCGACGCGCTTCTCGTCGTGGATCATGACGCGGTACGTGCCGCAATTGATCCAGCCCTCGTCCGGATCGCGCGTCACGTTGAAGCTGCCGGTGCCGATATAGCGGCCGCCATCCTCCTCGTGCCATTTGGGCGTCGGGAACTTCGTCACGTCGATCGCGTCGCCTTCCATGATGTTCTCGAGGATCGGCGCTTGCGTCACGTATTTCGGCGGGATCTGCTTCAGGTCCGCCATGTAGTGTTTGCGGAACTCTTCGGTGAGCTCGAGCTTGCCGAGATCGGTCGGGAAGCCGAGCGTCATGTTCTGGCGCTTGCCGCCGAAGAAATTGACCAGCACCCGGCTCCCCGGCAGCGTGCCCGGCACGTCCTCGAACAGCACCGCCGGCGCCTTCTCGTCGTGCAGGATGACTTCGGACGCCATGCCGATCTCGTCCTGCCAAGTGAGGCCCTTGGCCACGCGCACCTCGCCGAGCTTCTGGGCCTCCTCGAGCCATTCGCGCAGATCGCGATAGGGGATGCGCGGCTCGATGTTCGAGCCCTCGCCGGGCTTGCGCCCGTCGCCGCCGATCGGGTTGGCCATCGCGTCCTTGGTTTCGTCCGCCATCGCGTCCTCGCCTTCTGCTTTCGTGCGCGAATTTAGCCAGTCGGGCGCAGTTCGACAATGTGTGTCGGGGCGATGAGCGGCGCGAGCCATAGCGCCAGCGGGATGGTGGCGAGCGCGGTCGCGGCCGAAGCGAGCGTCGCCCACGAGATGCCGGCCGCGTCGCCGAGGACGCCATAGAGCACCGGCGCCAGCGCGCCCGAGCCGATCGTGCCGGTATAGAAGAGCGCGAAGGCGCGCTCGGTGCGGCCGGGCTCGGCAAGCTCCGGCACGGTGCCATAGAGCACGGACGACGTGCCGTTGAGCATGACGCCGAGGATCGGCAGCACCACGAATGCCGGCGCGAGCGGCAGGATCAGCGCGAGCACGATCGCCGCCGCGGTGCCGCCCTCGGTCGCGATCACCGTGCGCAGCACGCCGAGCCGCGCGCCGAGCCAGCCGCAGGTGAATTTTCCCGCGGCACCGCCGAGGAAAACGAGCGCCAATGCCATGCCGACCATCGGCAAGGTGGCGCCCTTCCGCTCGAGCAGGAACGGCAGGAAGGTCAGGAAACCCATGCGCACGGCGGTGTCGAGCACGCCGATCGCGAACAGGAGCCAGAAGCCGCCGCGGGATGGCGCCGCTTGCGGTTGCGCCGCCGCGTCGGCTTGCGCGGGCGCGCGGCCCGTCTCGGGCATCAGGAGCGCGATCGCCGCCGCAACCAGAAATCCGACGGCGGCGAGAACGCCGAGCGCGTGGCGCCACGCGATCATCGTCACCAGAAAGGCCACGGCGGCCGGCACCGCCGCCTTGCCGAGATCGCCGGCGAAATTATAGACGCCCAGCGGCCCGCGCGCGGTGCCGCCATAGGCGCGCGCGACCGCGGACGATGACACCGGATGCTGCGTGCTCGAGCCGGCGCCGCCGATCACGAGCGCCGCGCCGAGGCCGATGATGCCGCCAGACAGCCCCGCCAAGAGATAGCCCACCGCGGCGAGCGCGGTGCCGAGCGCCAGCACGGCGCGGCCGCCGAGCCGCGCGGCGAGCGCACCGGCCGGCACCTGGAGCGCCGCCATCGTGCCCGAATAGAGCCCGCGCATCAGCGCCAGCATGCCGTAGGAAAGCGCGAACTCCGCCTGCCACACCGGCAGCAGCACATAGATCGTGTCGGTGAAGCCGTCATGGAGCGCATGCGCGAGCCCGGCGACGAAGAGCGTGCGGCGCGGATTCATCGCGCCTCCTCCGGGTCGATGCAAATCTCCCCCTCGATGAGATGGGCGGTCCAGACGCGCACCGGCTCATAGCAGGGCGGCGCGGTGCAGGCGCCGGTGCGGAGATCGAAGCGCCCCTGGTGGAACGGACATTCGATCTCGAAGCCGATCACCGCGCCCTCGGACAGGAAGCCCGGCCCGTGCGTGCAGTGGTCGGCGGTGACGAAATAATCCTGGCCGCTCTGGAAAACGGCATAGACGAAGCCTTCGCGCTCGACCTGGCGCGGACTATCCTCGCTCACCTCGGCGGCGGCGCAGAGCCGGACGCGTGTGCCGCTCATCCGTCGCGGCATAGGCGGCGCCGGCGCACGCGTCCAGAGGGAAGAGCGCATGGTGACCCTGCGCCAGGCGGCGAGCAGCGACGTGCAGCAGGTGCGGACGGTCCTGGCCGCCGCCGCACATCGGCTCACGGCGCGGTTCGGCCACGGCGCCTGGTCGACGGTACGGACGCTCCGCACCTTGCGCAAATACGCCGACGATGGCGTCCTCTATCTCGTCGAGGTCGAAGGCGACGCCGTCGGCACGCTGAAGCTCACCAACCGCAAGATCGGCTTCTATCGCACCGACTGGTTCGCCGATCCCGGCGCCGCCGCGGCCTATCTCATGGACATGGCGATCGATCCGCGCCATCAGCGCCGCGCCATCGGGCGCCGCGCGATGGCGCTCGCCGAGGAGATCGCGCGCCGCGATGGGTTCGGCGCGCTTCGGCTCGACGCCTATCGCGGGCCCGTCGGCGCCGGCCCGTTCTACCGCAAATGCGGCTACGCGCTCGTCCATCAGGGTGAGTTTCGCGGCGTCCGGCTCGAATATTACGAGAAGCCGCTTTCCGCGTCCGCCGCTCTCCCGTAAGCTCGTTGCCCAGGAGGATGGAATGGGCAAATTCGTCATTGCGCCGCATTTCCGCTTGCAGGAATGGGTCGCCGAGGAAAAGGGCTATTTCGCCGCCGAAGGGCTCGATTACGAGTTCCGCGAGACCATGGGTTCGCAGTCCGGCAGCGCGCATCATCTCGGCAACCAGGTCGGCGCCTACCAGACCTTCGAGCAGGGCCGCACCTGCGATGTCAGCGGCGCCTGCCACTGGACCGTCAACGTCGCGGCCTCCTCGGGCCACGGCAAGCTCTATCGCGACGCCTATTCGGTCTCGCCCGCGGGCGTGTTCGTGCCGCCGGAATCGCCGGTGAAGGAGCCCGCCGATCTGAAGGGCGTGCCGATCTCGGTCGGCTACCAGTCGGGCAGCCACTATTCGACCATCCAGGCGCTCGAGCAATATCTGCCGCTCGAGCAGATCAAGCTCTCGTTCAACGACGGGCTTCTCTTCAGCCGGATGGAACTCTTGTTCGACCGCAAGGTGCCAGCGGCGGCGGTTTTCAGCGGCCCCTACTTCTTCCTCGAGCAGCTCGGCTACCGCAAGGTGATCGACTGCACCTTCATGATGGCGTCGATGATCACCGGCGAGCCCGATGCCGAGGACGTGCGCAAATATTTCGCGGCCTTGCGCCGCGCGCAGCGCGACATCGATCTCCGGCCCGAGCTCTACACGCACTACTACAAGAAGGAATTCCCGGCGCGCTTCCACGCGATGATGGATACGCGGCGCTGGGGCCCGGGCGAGCGCATCGTATTCGAGCCTTATACGCGCGAAGTGTTCGAGGAATTGTTCCGCTGGATCGCCGAGCGCCAGATCTTCCCCGAAGGTGGTATGGGTTCGGGCGATTACGACGCCTCGGTGTTCTCGGTGGCGGCGGAGTAGGTAACGATTTCTTTACCCGGCGCGCGCGATCATCGGTCCGCCCGGAAGTGATGATCTCGCAGGTTCGCCGGGTACTGCACAAAGCCCCGTCCTCGCGACGGGGCTTTTTGTTTAGGCGGGAAGATTGGGGCGCGCGTCAGACCTCGACCATGACCTCAGCGCAGCTGCGCGGGCTGCCTTGCGAGAATGTCCGTTATCTGCTGATCGAGCGATTCCATGTGAAACGGTTTGCCGTACACACTCTCCTGTGACGTTCTCCGATGAAGTTCTCCTGCGCTTTCTCCATCGTTCGCTTGATTTCCTCATCCGCCGACATCAGCAAGGTCGGAACCCCGATCGATCGGGCATATTCCGTCAGCTCGTGCCCTCTCTCGCCGGTGAGAAGCTCATCGGCGAGAAGCAGGTCCACGTTCTCGCGGTTCAGGATGGCACGGGCTTCATTGCCTTCGCCAGCGATCGAGGCCCTATAGCCAAGCCCCTTCAGAAGCTCCCCCAGCGTCTCGAGGACCATGTAGTCGTTCTCGACGATAAGGATATGTTTGAGTGACAACGAAGTCTCCGTTCCATTTCGGACGGGAGCGCGCACAGCCTCTCGTTGCGGCGGAGGCATGATTGTCTCCGTCTCCTCAGCCGCTGGCTCCGGATGGAATCAGTGCCAGCGATTAAACAACCTTAACATTTTCACGCGTGTCTGCAATCGGACATTTAGGGGACCTGGGTCCCATGCCCTATAAATGATTTGCTGGCCTGGCCGAGCCCGCCAATGCGCGCGGACGGAAGCGGCGGCGGCCAAGACTAAGATCAAGATATTGAAAATGGGGCGAGTGACCGGAATTGAACCGGCGACATCCAGATCCACAATCTGGCGCTCTAACCAACTGAGCTACACCCGCCGCCGGGGATAGCGCGTAGCGCGCGCGGCGCGAATCGTCAAGTTCCGGCGGCTATCTTCGCCCCGATGCAAGCGATAGATTCCGCCGATGCGCGCGGACGAACTGGCGCTGCTGACGCCTGAGGAAATGGCCGCGGCCGACCGTGCCGCAATCGCGTCGGGCGTGCCCGGCGTCGAGCTCATGGAAGCGGCGGGACGCGCGGTCGCGGACGCGCTGATGCGGCGCTGGTCGCAGCGCCCGGTCGCGGTGCTGTGCGGGCCCGGCAACAATGGCGGCGACGGGTTCGTCGCGGCGCGGCATCTCGCAGCGGCGGGCTGGCCGGTGCGGCTCGGCCTGCTGGGCCCGCGCGCGGCGCTCACAGGCGATGCGGCGCATCATGCGGCGCTCGTGGACCGGGCCGGTCGAGCCGCTCGCGCCGGCGCTGCTCGATGGCGCCGGCGTCGCGATCGATGCGATGTTCGGCGCCGGCCTCGCGCGCCCGCTCGAGGGCGCGGCCAACGCGATGGTGGACGCACTCGGCATCCGTGCGATCCCGATCGTCGCGGTCGATGTGCCGAGCGGGCTCGACGGCGCCTCGGGCGCGGTGCTGGGCGCAGCACCCAAGGCCGCGCTGACCGTCACCTTCTTCCGCAAGAAGCCGGGCCATCTTCTGCTCCCCGGGCGCGCGCTCTGCGGCACGGTGATGCTCGCGGAGATCGGCATCCCGGGAGGCGTGCTCGCCGCGATCGGCCCGAAGACGCACGAGAACGGGCCGGCGCTGTGGCTCGATGCGTTTCCGTGGCCCGCGCTCGATGGCCATAAATACGCACGCGGCCATCTGCTCGTGCGCGGCGGCGCGGTGATGACGGGTGCGGCGCGGCTTGGCGCGCGCGCGGCGGCGCGGGTGGGGGCGGGGCTCGTCACCGTCGCGGCGCCCGCGGCCGCGTGGCCGGTCTATGCCGCCGCGCTGACCGGCGTCATCGTGCAGCCGGTTGCGGGGCCCGCGGATTTCGCAGGTCTTCTCGCCGACCCGCGCCGCAACGCGGTGCTGATCGGCCCCGGCGCCGGCGCGGACGATGCGACGCGCGCGGCGGTGCTCGCGGCGCTTGCGGCCGGTCGCGCGGTTGTGCTCGACGCCGACGCGCTCACGATCTTCGCCGGCGATCCCGGGGCGCTCTTCACGGCGATCGCCGGTCCCGCCGTGCTGACGCCGCACGAAGGCGAGTTCGCGAAACTGTTCGGCGCGCTCCCCGGCGACAAGCTCGCCCGCGCCCGCGCCGCCGCAGCGCGGAGCGGCGCCGTGGTGGTGCTGAAGGGCGCCGACACCGTGATCGCGGCGCCCGATGGGCGCGCGGTCATTAATGTTAATGGCCCGCCCGAGCTCGCCACGGCGGGAAGCGGCGACGTGCTCGCGGGCATGATCGCCGGGCTCCTGGCGCAGGGGCTCGACCCGTTCCGCGCCGCATCCTGCGCCGCCTGGATGCACGGTGCCGCGGCATCCGAGTTCGGGCCCGGCCTCGTCGCCGAGGACCTCATCGACACCCTGCCGCGCGTGCTGCGCCGGCTCCGCGCCGCATCGCGGCCCTGACGCTTTCGCAACGCCAGTTCGTCACGAAAACGGTATAATCTCGGCGCATGAGCGACCGCGCCGGCTCCGGCTTCCTCGATTCGGTTCTCGACCGCACGATCGGCAATCTGCGCCATGTCTGGCGCGACATTGCCGCCTCGGCGCGCGGCGTGCTGTCGAGCGCGCCCCGGCCCGACCTCTCCGGCGAGGACGAGGACCGGGTCCGCACGCAGCTGCGCGAATGCCTCGAAGGCAAGGGCGGCGAGGTGTCCGCGCGCGCGCGCGCGGCATCGCTCGGGCGCACATATCTCGCCTTGAACGAGGCCGGCCGCGAGCGTTTCTTGCGCATGCTCGCGACCGAGTTCGACATCGATCGCGCGGCGGTCCAGGCGAATTGGGAGCGCCTGAAGCGCGCCAAGAGCGAGGACGAGCAACGCCGGCTCGAGCGCACCATGCACCATTCGCTCGAGGCGCCGCGCATCAAACTGCTCACGCAATTCAACGCGCTGCCCGAGGGCGTGAAGTTCCTGGTCGACATGCGTGCCGAGTTGATGACGCTCGGCAAGACCGATGCGGCGCTCGCCTCGCTCGAGCTCGATCTGAAGGATCTGCTCACGAGCTGGTTCGACATCGGCTTTCTGGAGGTGCGCCGCATCACCTGGGATTCGCCCGCCTCGCTCCTCGAGAAGCTCACCGGCTACGAGGCCGTGCATGCGATCCGAAGCTGGCAGGACCTGAAGAACCGGCTCGAGGCCGACCGCCGCTGCTTTGCCTATTTCCATCCGCGCATGCCGGACGAGCCGCTCATCTTCGTCGAGGTCGCGCTGACGCAAGGCATGTCCGACGACGTGCAGATCCTGCTCGACGAGAAGGCGCCGCTCGACGATCCGGCCGAGGCCGATACCGCGATCTTCTATTCGATCTCGAACTGCCAGCGCGGGCTTACCGGCATCAGCTTCGGCGACTTCCTCATCAAGCGCGTGGTCGATCAGCTCGCGGCCGAGCTGCCGCATCTCACGACCTATGCGACGCTCTCGCCCATTCCGGGATTTCGCCCCTGGCTCGAAAAGCGTCTCGCCGGCGAGGCCGACACCATCCTCACGCCGGCCGAGCGCAAGGCGCTCGACGCGCTGCCGGGCGACGGCGCGCCGCATGGCCTGAAGCGCCTGCTCGCGAAGAACGGCTGGCACCGCGACGAGGCGCAATCGCAAGCCGCGCGCGCGCCGCTGCTGCGCCTTGCCGCGCGCTATGTCCTCACCGAGAAGACGCCGGCCGGCCGCGCGCTCGATCCGGTCGCGCATTTCCATCTCAGCAACGGCGCGCGCGTCGAGCGGCTCGACTGGCGCGCCGATCTGTCGCCCAAGGGGTTGCAGCAGTCGTACGGGATGATGATCAACTATCTCTACCGGCTCGACGCGATCGAGGCCAACCACGAGGCCTATAGCGGCGAGGGCAAGGTCGCCGCCTCCTCGACCTTGCAGAAGCTCGCCAAGGGCTGAGCCCTGATCTCCCTTTCCCCGCTGCGGAGCTTGGGTTTTGCGGCAAATGCCCATCCATGCCCATCCCGGCGCGTCCGCGAGCCGGTCGTTTTCGGCGTAAGCGGTTGAGTCGACTGCAAAATACGTTCATTTTTGGACATTTTGCAGCTTCTCCTACCTGGCCCAAAATCGCCCTTCCGCCTCTCCCGATTACTTTTTGCGCGCGCGGGGCCGGGAAATTGACCGGTCTCGCAACGTCCGCGCTCACCCCGAAGGCGCACTTTTCTCGTACGTAGAAATATCATAATTACGTACAGATGTCAAGACAATCGCGGCGTGAGCGTGCCGCTCCAGACGGGGCCGGCGCGCGGGGCGTGCGCGGGTTAGAGCAGCCGGCCCTGCGTGCTGGATTTTTCGCGCGGCGCAGCCTTGAAGGTTGCGGCGGTGTCGATGCGCGGAATGCGCGGGCGCTTGTCCTGGAACAGTTCGGCCAGCGTGATGATCTGAATCTTTGGCACTTTCTCGAACGGCGATTCGAAAAGCCCTGCGGCCGAGGCCTCGCGCTCCATTGCCCGCGTCGGCAGCCCCGCCGTGATGAGAACGCCGATCGCCGCCTTCTCGCGCTCGACCACGGCGATGAGCTCGCGCACCATGTTGACGCCGACATTGTCGCCGCCCTTGACCGACACCAGCGCCTTTTCCGTCTTGTCCTTGTCGCCGCGGAAGAACAGGATGCCGTCGATGCCGGTGTCGGCGCCCTTCTTCTTGCCGCCATAGGGGCGCGCATCGACGACCGACACGGCCCACCACTGGAATTGATACTTGTCGCGCCGGGCAAGGTCCTGCGCGCTCGCGAGGTCTTTTGGCGTGCCATGCACCTCGAACGCGATGCCGGGAAACGCATCCTTGAGCCGCCGCTCGATCAGCGAGATCGCGAGATGCGTGATGTCGATGCCGATCCAGCTACGCCTCAGCTTTTGCGCGGCGTAAATCGTGGTCCCGCAGCCACAGAAGGGATCGAGCACAACGTCGCCTTCGTTCGAGGAGGCGAGCAGTATTCGCTCAAGCAACGCAAGCGGCTTTTGTGTCGGATATCCCAGGCGTTCTTTCGCGGTCTGATTTAGGCGGTCAATGTCAGTCCACACGTCACCGATCGTCACCATCCGGCCTTCGGGATCGAACGGTGCGTCGTCGAGGCGGCGAGGAAAGCCACCGTCCTTCGGCCAATGAATTAGGCTACCTTCATCCCACTCGTTCATCTGTGTGTGCGAGTTAGCCCAGTGTCGTCCATATTTGTTGGGGTCGTACCCCCGCCATGGCTTTCCGCTCTCCCCTTCTTTCGTCGCACCGGGTGCCGTCAATTCATACGTCTGATATTTCAGTCCGTCTTCGCCGGTAATAAGTGTGTGCGGCAGCTTCGACTTTTCCGCCTTCGCTTTCATTGGCCTGAAAAGAAACTGGTCGGAACGAGCATACTGGAAAATGATATCGTGCAATCGCGGCCAGCGTCCCGTCGTACCCCGCGCGTTGGTCCTTCGCCAGACGATCTCCGCTACAAATTGCTCCGCACCGAAAATAGCATCCATGACAACTTTCAGATGATGGCTCGCGGTCGGATCGCAGTGCAGATACAGGCTGCCCGTCTGCTTCAGCACTCGATGCAACTCGATGAGCCGCACGGCCATCATGGCGAGATAGGCCATCATGTCGTTCTCACCGAGGAACGAGCGCAGCGCCCGAAGCAACTCCGCCGCTTGCGTATGTGGTAAGTCGAGAACTTCGGCAAACGCGCGTTCGGCTTCCTCGCCCCAATGCCACGTATCCTCGAACGCCTCGATCTGCGCATCCGCGCCCTTGCCCGACGGGCCTTTGAACAGAAGGTTGTAGCTCGCCTGGCTATTGAACGGCGGGTCGAGATAGACGAGATCGACGCCCTCGCTGGCGATGCTCTCGCGCAGGACGGCGAGATTGTCGCCGTAATGAAGAGCGTTGGGCAATGTCCCCCTCCAAACCGGGGAATCATAACGCTTCGATTGGTCGCTGCTCAATCGCCGCGTGTTCCCGTTACCCCCTCGGGGAGAGGCGGTCGATGGTTTGCGCGCCTGAGGGGCTATGCTATGAACCCGGCTTCGCTGGCGGCGGGCGGCGCCGCAACCTGCCGCGCCCGTGGCGGAATCGGTAGACGCGGCGGCCTTAGAAGCCGCTGCCGAGAGGCGTGGGGGTTCAAATCCCTCCGGGCGCACCAGCAGCGCCGCACCATCTGAGAGGCCCCGAGGAACGAGCCCAAAGTCCCATGCAGATCACCGAGACCAACACCGAAGGCCTGAAGCGCGAATTCACCGTCACCGTCGAGGCCGCGGATATCGAGAAGCAGGTCACGGCGAAGCTCGAGGAGCTGCGCCTGTCGCTCAGGCTTCCGGGCTTCCGGCCGGGCAAGGTGCCGCTCACGCTGCTGCGCCAGCGCTATGGCCGCTCGGTCATGGGCGAGGTCTTGGAGCGCACCGTCAACGACAGCACGGCCGAGGCGATGCGCGAGCGCAATCTGCGCCCAGCACTTCAGCCCAAGGTCGAGATCGTCCATTTCAACGAGGGCGCCAATCTCGAATACAAGATGGCGGTCGAGATCCTGCCGGAAATCCAGCCGATGAATTTCGCCGAGCTCGCGCTCGAGCGGCTGAAGCCCGCCATTCCCGACGAGGACGTGACCCAAGCCTTGGAACGCATCGCCAAGGGCCAGAGGAAGCAGGAGAAGGCCGAGCGCGCGGCGGCAAAGGGCGACGTTGTCGTCATGGACTTCACCGGCTCGAGCGAGGGTAAGCCGATCCCCGGCGCCGCCGCCACCGACTACGCGCTCGAACTGGGCTCGGGCGGCTTCATTCCCGGCTTCGAGGATCAGCTCGTCGGATCCTCGGCCGGCGATGAGCGCACCTTCGACATCACCTTTCCCGCCGATTATGGCAGCGCCGATCTCGCCGGCAAGGCGGCGAGCTTCACGGTCAAGGTGAAGGAGGTCCGCGGGCTTGCCGAGCAGGCGGTGGACGAGGGGCTCGCGACCGCGCTGGGCATGGAGAATCTCGACGAGCTGAAGAAGACGGTGCGCGAGCAGATCGAGCGCGACTATCTCCGCCTCGCGCGCCAGAAGCTGAAGCGCGACCTGCTCGACCGGCTCGCCGAGCGGCACCATTTCCCGGTGCCGGACGGCATGGTGCAGATCGAGTTCGACACGATCTGGAAGCAGGTCGAGGACGAGCGCAAGCGCCAGAAGGAAGGCGCCGCCGCCACGAGCGCCGCCGCCGCCACGAGCGCCGCCGCCGTCGAAGGCTCAGCCGCCGCCGAGGGCTCAGCCGCCGCCGAGAGCGCGGCCGAGGGCGAGAAGGTCAGCGCGGAAGAGGACGCCAAACTCAAGGCCGAGTACCACACCATCGCCGAGCGCCGGGTGCGGCTTGGGCTGCTCCTGTCCGAGGTCGGGCGCGGCAACAACATCACCGTGACTCAGGACGAGCTGAACCGCGCGCTCCTGGAGACGGCGCGGCGCTTTCCCGGCCAGGAGCGGCAGGTGGTCGAGTATTATCGCAACAACCCGGCGTTGCTCGATGGGCTGCGCGCCCCCATCTACGAGGACAAGGTGGTCGATTTCATCCTCGAGCTCGCCCAGGTCAGCGAGCGCGCGATCGCTCCCAAGGAGCTCGTCGCCATCACCGAGGCCTTGGAGGAAGATGACGCAACGCCCAAATCAGAGGAAAGCCCAGCTTCGTGACGGGCGGCAGGAGACGGCCAGCATGAATCCCTACGAGTTCCAGATGAACAATCTCGTGCCGATGGTGGTCGAGCAGACCAATCGGGGCGAGCGCGCCTACGACATCTTTTCCCGGCTCTTGAAGGAGCGGATCATCTTCCTCGTGGGTCCGGTCAACGACGCGGTCGCAAGCCTCGTCTGCGCCCAGCTTCTGTTCCTCGAATTGGAGAATCCGGGGAAGGACATCTCGTTCTACATCAATTCGCCGGGCGGCGCGGTCAGCTCGGGCCTCGCGATCTACGACACGATGCAATATGTCCGCTGCGACGTGGCCACCGTTTGCATCGGCATGGCGATGTCGATGGGCTCGCTGCTCCTGGCCGCCGGCGCCAAGGGCAAGCGCGTCTCGCTCCCCAATTCGCGCATCATGATCCATCAGCCCTCGGGCGGCGCCCAGGGCCAGGCCACCGACATCGAGATCCAGGCGCGCGAGATCCTGTATCTG
This sequence comes from uncultured Alphaproteobacteria bacterium, assembly GCA_963729295.1. Lineage (GTDB taxonomy): Bacteria > Pseudomonadota > Alphaproteobacteria > ATCC43930 > CGMCC-115725 > DATJLY01. The sequence continues at coordinate 300,798 of CAVSNJ010000029.1, read as the reverse complement.
CGCTCGCGGCTGAACGATATTTACGTACGCCACACCGGGCAAACGGTCGAGGTCATCCAGGCGGCGGTCGAGCGCGACAAGTTCCTGTCGCCGGCCGAGGCCAAGGAGTTCGGCATCATCGACGACGTGGTGGCCTCGCGCCCGCAACGGGCGGACGAAGTGCGCGCCGCGGCGCGCGCCTGAGCGGCGAGGATCGTCCCTTTCCGCGACGGCGCGTTCCGGTTCCGCCCCTGTACGGCGACGGTTAAATCCCCACATTTAACTGGTCATTGATCCTCGGGCGGTAGATATTGTTCAATTAGAAAGGTCTGCGTTGGAGCGGCCGGGGAAGGGGCGACCTGGGGGCGGCGGCGCAGGCGAGCGTGGTATCAGGGGTCACTGGCTGACGGTGACGGAGAGCCCATGACGAAGTCCAGCGGCGGCGATTTAAAGAACACGCTCTACTGCTCCTTTTGCGGCAAGAGCCAGCACGAGGTGCGGAAGCTCATCGCCGGGCCGACCGTGTTCATCTGCGACGAGTGCGTCGAGCTCTGCATGGACATCATCCGTGAGGAGCACAAGACCACGCTCGTCAAGTCGCGCGACGGCGTGCCGACCCCGCGCGACATCTGCAAGGTGCTCGACGACTATGTCATCGGCCAGGATCACGCAAAGCGCGTGCTCTCGGTCGCGGTGCACAACCACTACAAGCGCCTGGCGCACGGCGCCAAGAACAACGACGTCGAGCTCGCGAAATCCAACATCCTGCTCGTGGGCCCGACGGGCTCGGGCAAGACGCTCCTGGCGCAGACCCTGGCGCGCATCATCGACGTCCCCTTCACCATGGCGGACGCGACGACGCTCACCGAGGCGGGCTATGTCGGCGAGGACGTTGAGAACATCATCCTGAAACTGTTGCAGGCCGCCGACTACAATGTCGAGCGCGCGCAGCGCGGCATCGTCTATATCGACGAGGTCGACAAGATCAGCCGCAAGTCCGACAACCCCTCGATCACGCGCGACGTGTCGGGCGAGGGCGTGCAGCAGGCGCTCTTGAAGATCATGGAAGGCACCGTCGCCTCGGTGCCGCCCCAGGGCGGGCGCAAGCATCCGCAGCAGGAATTCCTGCAGGTCGACACGACCAACATCCTGTTCATCTGCGGCGGCGCCTTCGCGGGTCTCGAAAAATTGATTGCGCAGCGCCGCCAGGGCACGTCGATCGGCTTCGGTGCCGAGGTGCGCGGCCCCGACGAGCGCAAGACCGGCGAGATCCTGAAGGACCTTGAGCCCGAGGATCTTCTGAAGTTCGGCCTCATTCCCGAATTCGTCGGTCGCTTGCCGGTCGTGGCGACGCTCGACGATCTCGACGAGGGCGCGCTCGTCGACATCCTCGTCAAACCGAAGAACGCGCTGGTGAAGCAGTACCAGCGGCTGTTCGAGATGGAGGACGTGAAGCTCGAGTTCCAGGAAGAGGCGCTGCACGCGATCTCGCACAAGGCGATCAATCGCAAGACCGGCGCGCGCGGCCTGCGCTCGATCATGGAATCCATACTCTTGGAGCCCATGTTCGAGTTGCCGGGACTCGACGGGGTGACCAGCATGGTCATCAGCAAGGAGGTGGTGGAGGGCCGCTCCAAGCCGCTCTACATCTACTCCGAACGGCGCCAGGACTATCTGGAACGCCGCGGCGAGGGCGCCGGAGCCTGATTCCGGCACATTTTGTCGCAGCCGCCGTTAACGAAGGCACGCCCCTCGCGTCGTTCCCCTTGACGCAACTGCAATGCGGTCCACCTAATACATGTCGAACACGCGGCGGCCCGTGGCGGCCGCCGCACTGCCAGACGAGGTTAGCCGCTCGTCCGGCCCGTTAAGAAAGGGGCGCCATGTTCGAGATTTCCGGCGGTACGGTTCATCCGGTTCTGCCACTTCGGGACATCGTCGTGTTCCCGCACATGATCGTGCCGCTCTTCGTCGGCCGCGAGAAGTCGGTGCGCGCCTTGGAAGATGTGATGAAGGACGACAAGCAGATTCTCCTCGTCACGCAGAAGAACGCGGCGCAGGACGATCCGGGTCCGGCCGACATCTACAGCGTCGGCACCATCGGCACGGTGCTCCAGCTTCTGAAACTGCCCGACGGCACGGTGAAGGTGCTGGTCGAGGGCGGCCAGCGCGCGCGCATTGTCCGCTTCACCGACAACGACGCGTTCTTCCAGGCCTATGCCGAGGCGGTCCCCGACAAGGCCGGCGACCAGCAGGAGCTCGAGGCGCTCGCCCGCACGGCGGTCACGCAATTCGAGCAGTACATCAAGCTCAACAAGAAGATCCCGCCCGAGGTGCTCGTCTCGATCAACCAGATCGAGGATCCCTCGAAGCTCGCCGACACGCTCGCCTCGCACCTGGCGCTCAAGATCCCCGAGAAGCAGGAGCTGCTCGAGGCCGAGACCGTGTCCGAGCGGCTCGAAAAAGTGTTCGGCTACATGGAAAGCGAGATCGGCGTCCTCCAGGTCGAAAAGCGCATCCGCTCGCGCGTCAAGCGCCAGATGGAGAAGACGCAGCGCGAGTATTACCTGAACGAACAGTTGAAGGCGATCCAGAAGGAGCTGGGCGAAGGCGAGGACGGCAAGGACGAGCTCGCCGAGCTCGAGGAACGCATCAACAAGACCAAGTTCACGAAGGAAGCGCGCGAAAAGGCGCAGGCCGAATTGCGCAAGCTCCGCACCATGAGCCCGATGTCGGCCGAGGCGACGGTCGTGCGCAACTATCTCGACTGGCTCTTGTCGATCCCGTGGCAGCTCCGCACCAAGGTGAAGCGCGACATCAGAGTCGCCGAGAAGGTGCTGAACGACGACCATTACGGGCTCGAGAAGGTGAAGGAGCGCATCCTCGAATACCTCGCCGTGCAGCAGCGCATGCGCAAGGTGAAAGGGCCGATCCTGTGCCTCGTGGGGCCTCCCGGCGTCGGCAAGACCTCGCTCGGCAAGTCGGTCGCGCGCGCGACGGGCCGCAATTTCGTGCGCATGTCGCTGGGCGGCGTGCGCGACGAAGCCGAGATCCGCGGCCACCGCCGGACCTATATCGGCTCGCTCCCTGGCAAGGTCATCCAGGGCATGAAGAAGGCGAAGTCGTCGAACCCGCTGTTCCTCCTCGACGAGGTCGACAAGCTCGGCCAGGACTGGCGCGGCGATCCGAGCTCGGCGCTGCTCGAGGTCTTGGACCCGGAGCAGAATTCGGCCTTCCAGGATCACTACCTCGAGGTCGATTACGATCTCTCGGACGTGATGTTCATCACGACGGCGAACACGCTGCGCATGCCGCAGCCGCTCCTCGACCGCATGGAGCTGATCCGGCTCCCGGGCTACACCGAGGACGAAAAGGTCGAGATCGCCAAGCGCCACCTCATCCCGAAACAGATGAAGGCGCACGGCCTGAAGAAGACCGAGTGGTCGATCACGGACGACGCGATGCGCGACCTGTGCCGCTACTACACGCGCGAGGCGGGCGTGCGCAATCTCGAGCGCGAGCTCGCGAACTTGCAGCGCAAGTCCTTGAAGGACATCTCGATGCGCCACCTGAAGAAGGTGACGATCACGCGCCGCAATCTCGACAAGTACGCGGGCGTCCGCCGCTTCCGCTTCGGCGAGGTGGAGGAGACGGATCTCGTCGGCGTCACGACCGGCCTCGCCTGGACCGAGGTCGGCGGCGAGCTTCTGTCGATCGAGGCGGTCTCGCTGCCCGGCAAGGGCAAGGTGACGGCGACCGGCAAGCTCGGCGACGTGATGCGCGAATTGGTGCAGGCGGCCGAAAGCTATGTGAAGGCGCGCTCGATCGCCTTCGGCATCGCACCCACCATGTTCGACAAGAAGGACATCCACGTCCACGTGCCCGAGGGCTCGACGCCCAAGGACGGCCCCTCGGCCGGCGTCGCGATGATGACGTCGATCGTCTCGGTGCTGACGGGAATACCGGTGCGGAAGGATATCGCCATGACCGGCGAGATTACGCTCCGCGGCCGCGTGCTGCCGATCGGGGGCTTGAAGGAGAAGCTCCTGGCGGCGCTGCGCGGCGGCCTCAAGACCGTGCTCATCCCGAAAGAGAACGAGAAGGATCTTGCCGAGATTCCCGACAACGTGAAGCGCGGCCTCACCATCGTCCCGGTCGCGACGATGGACGAGCTCTTGAAGCACGCGCTCGTGCGCGAGTTGATCCCGATCGAGTGGAACGAGGACGCTCCGCCGGCGATCATACCCAAGGTCGAAGGCGACGGCCGCACCGGCATCGTCACGCACTGACCGGCGCTTCGATATTAGTTGCACGCGCCGTCACCCCTAAGGGTGACGGCGCGGTTTTTCGCAGGCCGGTGGATATCGCGGATCGCGCGATTGACGCGCTCGAAATCCGGGATTTACACTCGCCTCCGTGCGCGAAGGCGCGATTCTCCGCCATCATCAGGGGGCCGACGGTGAACAAGAACGAACTCGTCGATACGGTCGCTGAACGCTCGGGACTTAAGAAGAACGAGGCGGAGAAGACGGTGGACGCCGTGTTCGACACCATCACCTCCGCGCTTCGCGGCGGCGACGAGGTGCGCATCGTCGGGTTCGGCACGTTTAGCGTCAGCGCACGCGCGGCGAGCGAAGGCCGCAACCCGCGCACCGGCGAGAAGATGATGATCGCGCCCTCGAAGCAGCCCAAGTTTCGCGCCGGCAAGGGATTGAAGGACGCGATCCGCTGATCGGTTCTCGGGTCGGGCGATTAGCTCAGCGGTAGAGCACCTCGTTTACACCGAGGGGGTCGGAGGTTCGAAACCTTCATCGCCCACCAACCCCCGCGCGAAAGCGAGCGAGCGGCCGCGCGTTTTGCCGCAAATTCGCCAAGGTATCGTGCGAGGCTCGCGCATGGCTGAAGGAGCGCGCGCGTCCGCCGAAGACGGGCAGACGGTTTGGAGCATCGCCGAGATGCTGGTGCAGAAGCACGGCATCCGCGCCACCTCGTTCGCCGAGCACCAGGCGTTGAAGGCGCGCCAGCGCGGCGCGGCGGCGTCGATGCGGCGCTGGCACAGCATCGCCGAAGCCACCGCGGCGATTTTGCGCGGCGAGGGCTTCGACTGATCCCGCCGGCCTGATCCCGTCCGACGGAACCCATTGCAGAACAATGAAATCGCCGGGCCTTTTCTTGACACATGCTTCGGGGGCGGGCTAAGAGGCGCGGCACGCGGTGAAGCTTCCGCGGGGGCGTAGCTCAGTTGGTTAGAGCGCCGGCCTGTCACGCCGGAGGCCGCGGGTTCAAGTCCCGTCGCTCCCGCCACAAGCGGGTGACGATCCGCCGCAGAACCCGAGCGGGGATGGGCGATGGACAGCCTGGTGGGGGCCTATCTTCCGATTTTGATCTTCATCGGCATCGCCGGGGCGCTCGCCGTCGCCATCGTGCTCGCGTCCTTCGTCGTCGCGCGCCAGGCCCCCAATTCCGAAAAGCTTTCGCCCTATGAATGCGGCTTCGAGCCGTTCGGCGACGCGCGCAACAAGTTCGATGTGCGCTTCTATCTCGTCGCCATCCTGTTCATCATCTTCGATCTCGAGGTGGCGTTCCTGTTCCCGTGGGCGGTGACGCTCGGCAAGATCGGCGTGTTCGGCTTCTGGTCGATGATCGTGTTTTTGGGCGTCCTGACCGTCGGCTTCATCTACGAATGGCAAAAGGGAGCGCTCGAATGGGAGTAGAGGCGCCGCCCCGCGAAGAGCTGCTCGCCAGGCTCGGCGAGGAAGTGCGCGACAAAGGGTTTCTGCTGACGACGGTCGATTCCGTGGTCAACTGGGCGCGCAGCGGCTCGCTCTGGCCGATGACCTTCGGCCTTGCCTGCTGCGCCGTCGAAATGATGCACACCGCGGCGAGCCGCTACGATCTCGACCGCTTCGGCGTCGTCTTCCGCCCGAGCCCGCGCCAGTCCGACGTGATGATCGTCGCCGGCACGCTGTGCAACAAGATGGCGCCCGCCTTGCGCAAGGTCTACGACCAGATGGCCGAGCCGCGCTGGGTCATCTCGATGGGCTCGTGCGCCAATGGCGGCGGCTATTACCATTATTCCTACTCGGTGGTGCGCGGCTGCGACCGCATCGTGCCGGTCGACGTCTACGTTCCGGGCTGTCCCCCCACCGCCGAGGCGCTGCTTTACGGCATCTTGCAGCTACAGAAGAAAATCCATCGTCAGCGCACATTCGCGCGCTGACGGCGTGAGAGGGGTATGACGGCAACGCTCCGCGAGCTTGGCGACTACGTGGCGGCGGCTTTCCCGGACGACGTGCGGGAGCCGCGCATCGGCCATGGCGAGCTCATGCTCGACGTGCGGCGCGACGCGATCGCCCGCGTGCTCGCTTATCTGCGCGACGATCCCAACTGCCTCTTCACGGTGCTGGCCGATCTCTGCGGCGTCGATTATCCCGAGCGGCCCGAGCGCTTCGACATCGTCTACAATCTCCTCTCTCTGCGCCACAACCGCCGCATCCGCCTCAAGGTGACGGCCGACGAGGAAAGCCCGGTGCCGTCCTGCGTCGGCGTCTACAGCGCCGCCGGCTGGTTCGAGCGCGAGGCGTGGGATCTGTTCGGGATCTATTTCTCCGACCACCCGGATTTGCGCCGCATCCTCACCGATTACGGCTTCGAGGGTCATCCGATGCGGAAGGATTTTCCGCTCACCGGCTATGTCGAGCTGCGCTACGACGAGGATCAGAAGCGCGTCGTCTACGAGCCCGTGAAGCTGAAGCAGGAATTCCGCAGCTTCGATTTCCTGTCGCCGTGGGAAGGCATGAGCACCGTGCTCCCCGGCGACGAGAAGGCGAAGGAGGAAAAGCCGTGAACGGCGATCCTCAGGCGCAGCTCAAAAGCTTCACCATGAATTTCGGGCCGCAGCATCCGGCCGCGCATGGCGTGCTGCGCCTCGTCCTTGAGATGGACGGCGAGGTGGTGGAGCGCGCCGATCCGCATATCGGCCTCCTGCATCGCGGCACCGAGAAACTCATCGAGTACAAGACCTATCTCCAGGCGGTGCCGTATTTCGACCGGCTCGACTACGTCTCGCCGATGTGCAACGAGCACACCTTCGCGCTCGCCGTGGAAAAGCTTCTCGGCATCGATCCGCCGCCACGCGCCAAATATATCCGCGTCCTCTTCGCCGAGATCACGCGCATCCTCAATCACCTGCTCAACCTCACCACCTTCGCGCTCGACGTCGGCGCGATCACGCCGCTCCTCTGGGGCTTCGAGGAGCGCGAGAAGCTGATGGAATTCTACGAGCGCGTCTCCGGCGCGCGGCTTCATGCCGCGTATTTCCGCCCAGGCGGCGTCCACCAGGACATGCCGGCGGGGCTCGCCGACGACATCTACGCCTTTGCCGAGGCATTTCCCAAGCGCGTCGACGATCTCGAGGAATTGCTGACCGAGAACCGCATCTTCAAGCAGCGCACCGTCGATATCGGCGTCGTCAGCGCCGAGGAGGCGCTCGACTGGGCCTTCGCCGGCCCCATGCTGCGCGGCTCGGGCATCCCGTGGGACCTGCGCAAGGCGCAGCCTTACGACGTCTACGAGGAGATGGATTTCGACGTGCCGATCGGCAAGAACGGCGATTGCTGGGACCGCTATCTCGTGCGCATGGAGGAGATGCGGCAATCGCTCCGCATCATGCGCCAGGCGCTCGACAAGATGCCGGGCGGCCCGATCGCGGTCGACGACCGCAAGATCATGCCGCCGCCGCGCGCCGAAATGAAGCGCTCGATGGAGGCGCTCATCCATCACTTCAAGCTCTACACCGAGGGCTATCACGTGCCGGCCGGCGAAACCTATACGGCGGTCGAGGCGCCCAAGGGCGAGACCGGCGTCTATCTCATTTCGGACGGCACCAATCGGCCCTATCGCTGCAAGCTGCGTTCGCCCGATTTTCTCTTCCTCCAGGGGCTCGACTTCATGGCGAAGGGGCACATGCTCGCCGATGTGGTGGCGATCATCGGCTCCATGGACATCGTCTTCGGCAGCATCGACCGATGAGCGAAGAACACGACCTCGCCCCCGTCGCGCAGCCGGCGAGCTTCGCCTTCACGCCCGAGAATCTGGCGAAGGCGAAGGCGCATATCGCCAAGTATCCGCCCGGCCGCCAGGCGAGCGCGGTGCTGCCGCTGCTCGACCTGGCGCAGCGCCAGCACGGCAACTGGCTGCCGCGCGCGGCGATGGATCATGTCGCGGAGATGCTCGAGATGGCGCCCATTCGCGTCTACGAGGTCGCGACCTTCTACACCATGTTCAACCTGCGCCCCGTGGGGAAGCACTTCTTCCAGATCTGCACCACCACGCCCTGCTGGCTCCGGGGCTCCGACGAGGTCGTCGCCGCGTGCCACCGCAAACTCGGCATCGGCATCGGCGAGATGACGGCGGACGGGCTCTTCTCGCTGCGCGAGGTGGAGTGCCTCGGCGGCTGCGTCAACGCGCCGATCATCCAGATCAACGACGATTTCTACGAGGATCTCGACGGGCCCGCGACCGAGGCGCTGATCGACGCCTTGAAGAGCGGCAAGACGCCGCCCGCGGGATCGGTCAAGGGCCGGCACGGCTCGATGCCCGAGGGCGGCGCCACCACGCTCACCGATCTCGCCTTCAAGGATTGAGCATGCTGAGCGACAAGGACCGCATCTTCACCAACCTCTACGGCCAGTTCGACTGGCGCCTCGCCGGCGCCCGGAAGCGCGGCGATTGGGACGGCACCAAGGAGCTGATCGAGAAGGGGCGCGACTGGATCGTCAACGAGGTGAAGGCGTCGGGCCTGCGCGGGCGCGGCGGCGCCGGGTTCCCCACGGGCCTCAAATGGTCGTTCATGCCGAAGACGAGCGAGCGGCCGTGCTATCTCGTCCTCAACGCCGACGAGAGCGAGCCCGGCACCTGCAAGGACCGCGACATCATCCGCAACGATCCGCACAAGCTCGTCGAGGGGTGCCTCCTCGCCTGCGTCGGCATGGGCGCGGGCGCCTGCTACATCTATATCCGCGGCGAGTTCTATAACGAGGCGCAGCGCCTCCAGGTTGCGATCGACGAGGCTTATGAAGCCGGGCTCGTCGGCAAGAACGCGTGCGGCTCGGGCTACGATTGCGAGATCTATCTCCATCGCGGCGCCGGCGCCTATATCTGCGGCGAGGAGACGGCGCTCCTGCAAAGCCTCGAGGGCCAGAAGGGGCAGCCGCGTTTGAAGCCGCCCTTCCCGGCCGCGGTCGGGCTCTATGGCTGTCCCTCGACCGTCAACAATGTCGAGACTGTCGCGGTCGTGCCGACGATCCTGCGGCGCGGGGCGAAATGGTTCGCCGGCATCGGCAATCCCAAGAACGAGGGCACGAAGGTGTTCTGCATCTCGGGCCATGTCGAGCGGCCCTGCAATGTCGAGGACGCGATGGGCACGCCGCTGCGCGAGCTGATCGAGCGCCATGCCGGCGGCGTGCGCGGCGGCTGGGACAATCTCCTCGCGGTCATCCCCGGCGGCTCGTCGGTGCCGGTCCTTCCGAAATCGATCTGCGACGACGTGCTGATGGATTTCGATTCGCTGGTGAAGGTGAAGAGCGGCCTCGGCACCGCCGCGATCATCGTCATGGACAAATCGACCGACATCGTCAAGGCGATCGCGCGGCTCTCGAAATTCTACAAGCACGAGAGCTGCGGCCAGTGCACGCCGTGCCGCGAGGGCTGCGGCTGGATGTGGCGCGTGATGGAGCGCATGGTGACGGGCGACGCGGCGGTCGAGGAGATCGACGCGCTGCTCGACGTGACCTACGAGGTCGAGGGCCACACGATCTGCGCGCTGGGCGATGCCGCGGCCTGGCCGATCCAGGGCCTCGTCCGCCATTTCCGCCCCGAGATGGAGCGCCGCATCGCCGCGCACCGCGCGCCCGCGCCCGCGAAAGCGGCGGAGTAGTCCCATGCCGAAGCTCACCGTCAACGGGATCGAGGTCGAGGTGCCGCCGGGCACGACGGTGCTGCAGGCGTGTCAGCGCGCCGGCGTCGAGGTGCCGTATTTCTGCTATCACCAGCGCCTCGCGATCGCCGGCAATTGCCGCATGTGCCTCGTCGAGCAGGAGAAGGCGCCGAAGCCGATCGCAAGCTGCGCCATGCCCGCGGCCGACGGCATGGTGATCCACACCGACAGCGCCAAGGCGCAGAAGGCGCGCAAGGGGGTGATGGAGTTCCTGCTCATCAATCACCCGCTCGACTGCCCGATCTGCGATCAGGGCGGCGAGTGCGACTTGCAGGACGAGGCGATGGCCTATGGCTTCGACCGCAGCCGCTTCAAGGAGAACAAGCGCGCGGTGCGCGACAAGGAGCTCGGGCCGCTGGTCAAGACCAGCATGAACCGCTGCATCCATTGCACGCGCTGCATCCGCTTCCTCGACGACGTGGCGGGCGTCTCCGAATTGGGCGCCACGAGCCGCGGCGAGGACATGGAGATCGGAACATATATCGAGCGCGCGCTCACCTCGGAGCTCTCCGCCAACATCGTCGATCTCTGTCCCGTGGGCGCGCTCACGGCGAAGCCCTACGCCTATATCGCGCGGCCGTGGGAATTGGCGAAGACGGAATCGGTCGACGTGCTCGATGCGCTCGGCAGCAACATCCGCGTCGATTCGCGCGGCGGCCGCGTGCTGCGTGTGCTGCCGCGCTTGAACGAGGACGTGAACGAGGAATGGATCTCCGACAAGACCCGCCACGCGCATGATGGGCTCGCGCGGCGCCGCCTCGACCGGCCCTATCTGAAGCGCGCCGGCCGGCTCGAGGAATGTTCGTGGCAGGATGCGTTCCACGCCATTGCGGAGCGCCTGGCGCAGCTTGCAGGGGCCGCAGATCGCGGCGCATTGCCGGCGATCTCGCCGATGCCGAGGCGATGTGTGCCTTGAAAGACCTGATGGGCGCGCTGGGTTCGCCCAATCTCGACTGCCGCCAGGATGGCGCCGCGCTCGATCCGTCCTGCCGCGCCGGCTACATCTTCAACAGCGCCATCGCCGGCATCGAGCAGGCGGACCGCTGTCTCCTCGTCGGCACCAATCCGCGCATGGAAGCGGCCGTGCTCAACGCGCGGCTCAGGAAGCGCTGGCTCCAGGGCGGCTTCCGCGTCGCATCGATCGGCCCGGCGCTCGACCTCACATATCCCGTCGCATCGCTCGGCGCCGGCCCCGAAAGCCTGGCCGAGCTGGCCGCCGGCCGCGGCGAATGGTTCGAGATCCTGAAATCGGCAAAGCACCCGATGCTGATTTTGGGCCAGGGCGCGCTGGCGCGGCCCGATGGCGCCGCGGTGCTCGATCTCGCGCGCACGCTTGCCGAAGCGACGGGCATGGTGCGCGAGGATTGGAACGGCTTCAACGTGCTGCATCGCGCCGCATCGCGCGTCGGCGGGCTCGATCTGGGGTTCGTGCCGGGGCCGGGCGGGCGCGATGTCGCCGGCATCGTCGCGGGCTGCGCCTCGGGCGCGATCGCCGCGCTTTATCTCCTCGGCGCCGACGAGATCGACACGGACGCGCTCGGCTCCGCCTTCGTCATTTACCAGGGCCATCACGGCGACCGCGGCGCGCGCCGCGCCGATGTCGTGCTGCCGGGCGCGGCCTATACCGAGAAGGACGCGACCTACGTCAACACCGAGGGCCGCGTGCAGCGCGCCAACCGCGCCGTCTTCCCGCCGGGCGACGCGCGCGAGGACTGGAAGATCCTGCGCGCGCTCTCGGCGGTGTTGGGCCGGCCGCTGCCTTATGACTCGCTTCCCGCGCTCCGCTCGCGCATGGCCGAGGCCAACGCCATCTTCGCCCATCCCGACCAGGTGACACGGGGCCCCTGGGGCGCGTTCGGGCGCAAGGGCGCCATCGAGCGCGCGCCGTTCGTCTCTCCGATCCGCGATTTCTACCGCACCGATGCGATCGGCCGCGCCTCGCCGACCATGGCGGAATGCGCCGCGACATTGGGCAGCGTCAAGGGCGCGGCGAAGACGGGCACGCATGGCTGAGTTCTGGACCGCATACGGTCTTCCGACCCTCATCCTGATCATCGAGATCGTGGCGATCATCGTGCCGCTGCTGCTCGCGGTGGCCTATCTCACTTATGCCGAGCGCAAGGTGCTGGCGGCGGCGCAGCTCCGCATGGGCCCGAACGTCGTCGGCTGGTTCGGGCTGTTGCAGCCGATCGCCGATGGCCTGAAGCTCTTTCTGAAGGAGACGGTGATCCCGAGCGGCGCCAACCGCGTCGTCTTCGTGCTGGCGCCGATCCTGACCTTCGTCCTCTCGCTCGTCGCCTGGGCCGTGATCCCGTTCGGCGCCGGCGTCGTGATCGCCGACATCAACGTCGGCGTCCTCTATCTCTACGCGATCAGCTCCTTGGGCGTTTACGGCATCATCATGGCGGGCTGGTCGTCGAACTCGAAATACGCGTTCCTGGGCGCGCTTCGTTCGGCGGCGCAGATGGTGTCCTACGAGGTCTCGATCGGCTTCATCATCGTCAGCGTTCTGCTGTGCGCGGGATCCCTCAATCTCAGCGCCATCGTCGAGGCGCAGCGCCACGTGTGGTACTGCATTCCGCTCTTCCCGATGTTCATCGTGTTCTTCGTCTCGGGATTGGCCGAGTGCAACCGCTCGCCGTTCGATCTGGTCGAGGGGGAATCGGAACTGGTCGCGGGCTTCTTCGTCGAATATTCGTCGATGACCTTCGCGCTCTTCTATCTCGGCGAATACGCCAACATGATCCTGATGAGCGCGATGACCACGATCCTGTTCCTCGGCGGGTGGCTTGCGCCCTTCAACATCCAGCCGTTCTCAGGCGCGGGTGAGGTCTCGCAATTCTTCGCCCATGCCTGGTCGTTCGCATGGTTCGCCGGCAAGATCGCGTTCATGCTGTTCTGCTTCCTGTGGGTGCGGGCGACCTTGCCCCGCTTCCGCTACGACCAGCTCATGCGGCTCGGCTGGAAGGTGTTTCTGCCGCTGTCGCTCGGCTGGCTCGTGCTCACCGCGGGCGTGCTGGAGTTGACGGGCTGGATCCCGCGCTAGGAGGGTCTGATGGCGATACTCGACCGCAGCGCGCGCATGGTGCTCCTCGCCGAGGTGGTGCAGGGGCTGTGGCTCACCTTGCGCTACATGTTCAAGGAGCCGGTGACGGTCAACTACCCCTACGAGAAGGGGCCGTTGTCGCCGCGCTTCCGGGGCGAGCATGTGCTCCGCCGCTATCCCAACGGCGAGGAGCGCTGCATCGCCTGCAAGCTGTGCGAGGCGATCTGTCCCGCGCTCGCCATCACGATCGAGGCCGAGCCGCGCGCCGACGGCAGCCGGCGCACGACGCGCTACGACATCGACATGACGAAATGCATCTATTGCGGCCTGTGCCAGGAATCGTGCCCGGTCGATGCCATCGTCGAGGGCCCGAATTTCGAATTCGCCGCCGAGACGCGCGAGGAGCTCTTCTACAACAAGGACAAGCTGCTGGCGAACGGCGACCGCTGGGAGGCGGAGATCGCGAAGAACCTCGCGCTCGACGCGCCCTATCGGTGATGTGGCAGATGGCGGGCCGCCCTTTTCTCAACCCCTCTCCACCCTTTAGGGCGGAGAGGAAGGGGCCCGTCGCGCAGCGACGGGAAGGTGAGGTGGGCGTTAACGCGTGCGCCGAAATCCCCCACCTCACCATCGACCGCATGCGGTCGATCCTCTCCGCCCCCGAGGGCGGAGAGGGGGTAGCGGCTGGGGCGACGCCATGATCGTGCAAGCAATCTGCTTCTGGCTCTTCGCCGCCGTCACCGTGGCCGCGGGCGGATTGGTCATCCTCGCGCGCAATCCCGTCCATTCCGTGCTGTTCCTGATCTTGGCCTTCTTCAATTCGGCCGGGCTCTTCGTGCTGATGGGCGCCGAGTTCCTGGCGATGATCCTGGTGATCGTCTATGTCGGCGCGGTCGCGGTCCTCTTCCTCTTCGTCGTGATGATGCTCGACATCAATTTCGTCGAGCTGCGCCAGGGATTTCAGCGCTATCTGCCGATCGGCGCGATGATCGGCTTCGTGCTGTTCCTCGAGCTCTTCCTGGTGTTCGGCGCCTGGGCCGTGGCGCCGCACATCGCTTTGACCGTCGCGGCGCCGACGCCGCCGCCGGCCGAGCTTTCCAACACCGCTGCGCTCGGCGAGCTCCTCTATACCCGCTACGTCTATGCCTTCCAGGCGGCGGGCGTCATTTTGCTCATCGCCATGATCGGCGCGATCGTGCTGACGCACCGCGCGCGCGAGGGCGTGCGGCGCCAGCGCATCCTGCAGCAGATCGGCCGCAGGCGCGAAGACAGCGTCGAGGTGGTGAAGGTGCGCTCGCGCGAGGGGGTGTCCTGACATGCTCGAGATCGGCCTTGCCCATTACCTCACCGTCGCGGCGATCCTCTTCACGCTCGGCATCTTCGGCATTTTCCTCAACCGCAAGAACGTCATCATCATCCTCATGTCGATCGAGCTGATGCTGCTCGCGGTCAACATCAATTTCGTGGCATTTTCCTCGTTCCTGCACGATCTCGTGGGCCAGATCTTCGCCATGTTCGTCCTGACCGTGGCGGCGGCCGAGGCCGCGATCGGGCTCGCCATCCTCGTCGTCTATTTCCGCAACCGCGGCACGATCGCGGTCGAAGACATCCACCTGATGAAGGGCTGAGCCGTGTCGGTCGCCGCGATCTTCCTGCCGCTTCTGGGCGCCTTCATCGCCGGCTTCTTCGGCCGCATGATCGGCGACCGGGGAGCGCAGCTCGTCACCTGCACCGCGCTCGTCGTCTCGGCCGTCCTCGGCGTCATCCTGTTCGCGAGCGTCGCGCTCGGCGGCCACGATCAGAGCGTGCGGCTTTGGACCTGGATCGACGCGGGCGATCTTCAGGTCGATTGGGCGCTGCGCTTGGACACGCTGTCGGCCGTCATGGTCGCGGTCGTGACCGTCGTCTCCGCCGTGATCCACATCTATTCCGTCGGCTACATGGCGCACGACGCCGGCATCCCGCGCTTCATGTCGTATCTCTCGCTCTTCACCTTCTTCATGCTCATGCTGGTGACGGCCGACAATTTCGTGCAGCTCTTCTTCGGGTGGGAGGGCGTCGGCCTCTGCTCCTATCTCCTCGTCGGGTTCTGGTACGACCGCCCTGCGGCCAACGCCGCGGCGATCAAGGCGTTCGTCGTCAACCGCATCGGCGATTTCGGCTTCGCGCTCGGCATCTTCGCCGTCTACGAGATCTTCGGCTCGTTGCAGTTCGACACCGTGTTCGCGGCCGCGCCCGATGTCGCGCACAACACGATCCCGTTCCTCGGGCACGAGGTCGACGCGCTCACCTTGAGCTGCATCCTGCTCTTCATCGGCGCCATGGGGAAATCGGCGCAGATCGGCCTCCACACCTGGCTGCCGGACGCGATGGAAGGGCCGACGCCGGTCTCGGCCTTGATCCATGCCGCGACCATGGTGACGGCGGGCGTCTTCATGGTGGCGCGGTTCTCGCCGCTGTTCGAATACGCGCCGGTGGCTTTGGGCCTCGTCTGCGTCATCGGCGCGACGACCGCGATCTTCGCCGCCTCGGTCGGCATGGCGCAGAACGACATCAAGAAAGTCATCGCCTACTCGACCTGCTCGCAGCTCGGCTACATGTTCTTCGCCACCGGCGTCTCGGCCTATAGCGCCGGCATCTTCCACCTGATGACGCACGCCTTCTTCAAGGCGCTTTTGTTCCTCGCCGCGGGCTCGGTCATCCACGCGCTCTCGGGCGAGCAGGACATGCGCAAGATGGGCGGCCTCTGGCGCCGCATCCCGTGGACCTATGCGCTGATGTGGGTGGGCAGCCTCTCGCTCGCCGGCATCTGGCCGTTCGCGGGATATTATTCCAAGGACACGATCGTCGAGGCCGCCTGGGCCGCGGGCACCGGCGTCGGTCTCTACGCCTACGTCATCGGCGTGCTGGCGGCGTTCCTCACCGCCTTCTATTCCTGGCGCCTCATCTTCCTCACCTTCCACGGCACGCCGCGCGCGTCGCCCGAGGTCATGCACCATGTGCATGAATCGCCGTGGGTGATGATCGGGCCGCTCCTGGTGCTGGGCGCGGGCGCGCTCGTCGCGGGCAAGCTCGGCTACGAGCTCTTCGTCGGCGAGGGCCGCGCGCAATTCTGGCGCGATGCGATCCTCGTGCTGCCCGGCCACGATGCGATCGAGGGCGCGCACCATGTGCCGTTCCTGATCGGGGTCGCGCCGCTCGTCGCGGGTCTGCTCGGCATCCTCACCGCGTATTACGCCTATATCCGCCGCCCGGAGTTCCCCGGCCTCGTCGCCCGGCGCGTCCGCTGGCTCTATCTCTTCCTCCTCAACAAGTGGTATTTCGACGAGCTCTACGATCTCGTCATCGTGCGGCCGGTGATGGCGCTGGGCTTCGGCCTGTGGAAGAAGGGCGACGGCGCGGTGATCGACGGGCTCGGCCCCGACGGCATTTCCGCGCGCACGCTCGACATGTCGGTTCTGACGAGCCGGCTTCAGACCGGCTACCTCTATCACTATGCCTTCGTGATGCTGGTGGGCGTCGTGGGCCTCGTCACCTGGTATCTCCTGCGGCAGGCGGGCTGAGCGATGGCGAACTGGCCGCTCCTCACGCTCGTGACGTTCGTGCCGCTCGTCGGCGTCCTCGGCATCCTCGTGCTGCGCGGCGCCGAGGACGATGTGGCGCGGAACGCGCGCTGGATCGCGCTCTGGACCGCGCTCGTCGATCTCGGCCTCGCGATCGCCGTGTGGGCCAATTTCGATCCCTCCCGCGCCGATTTTCAGCTCCTCGAGGAAAGCGCCTGGCTCCCCGACTTCAACATCACCTACCGCATGGGCGTCGACGGGCTCTCGCTCTTCTTCGTGCTGCTGTCGAGCTTCCTCATCCCGATCTGCATCGTCTCGGCGTGGCTTGCCGTGAAGACGCGCGTGCGCGAATACATGATCGCGTTCCTGGTGCTCGAGACCTTGATGATCGGCACGTTCTGCGCGCTCGATCTCTTCCTCTTCTACATGTTCTTCGAGGGCGTGCTGATCCCGATGTTCCTCATCATCGGCGTCTGGGGCGGGCCGCGGCGCGTCTATTCCGCCTTCAAGTTCTTCCTCTACACGCTCACGGGCTCGGTGCTGATGCTGCTCGCCATCATCACGATCTATTACGAGACCGGCTCGTCGGACATCCGCGAGGCCTTGGCGTTCGATTTCCCGGCCGGGCTTCAGACCTGGCTGTGGCTCGCGTTCCTCGCGTCCTTCGCGGTCAAGATGCCGATGTGGCCGGTCCACACTTGGCTCCCCGATGCGCATGTCGAGGCGCCGACCGCGGGCTCGGTCATCCTCGCCGGCGTGCTCTTGAAGATGGGCGGCTACGGCTTCGTCCGCTTCTCGCTGCCGATGTTCCCGCTCGCCTCGCAGCACCTGGCGCCGCTCATCTTCGCGCTCTCGGTCATGGCGATCATCTACACCTCGCTCGTTGCGTTGGCGCAAGACGACATGAAGAAGCTCATCGCCTATTCGTCGGTGGCGCATATGGGCTTCGTCACCATGGGCATCTTCTCGGTCACGTCCGAGGGGCTCCAGGGCGCGATGATCCAGATGCTGAGCCACGGCGTCGTCTCGGCCGCGCTCTTCCTCGTCGTCGGCGTCGTCTATGACCGCATGCACACGCGCGAGATCGCGCGCTATGGCGGCGTCGCCGACGTGATGCCGAAATACGCCGCCGTCTTCATGGTGTTCATGCTCGCCTCGATGGGACTTCCCGGCACGTCGGGCTTCATCGGCGAGTTCCTCTCCCTCATCGGCACGTTCCAGGTCAACACCTGGACCGCGTTCCTCGCCACCACGGGCATGATCCTCGCCGCGGCCTACATGCTCTATCTCTACCGCCGCGTCATCTTCGGCACGGCGACGAAGCGCGATGTCCTCGCCATGCCCGATCTCTAGCTTGCGCGAGGTCGCGATCTTCGCGCCGATGATTGCCGTCGTCTTGTGGATGGGGGTTTATCCGAGCTCGTTCCTGCGCCCGATGCAGCCCTCGATCGCGAACTTGATCGAGCGCGTCCAGGCGGCCGAGCGCGCGCATCCCGCCACCACGAAGCTCGCGGCGACGCCATGATCCCGCTCCTCGCCGCGCCCGATTTCACCCCGGCTCTGCCCGAGATCTTCCTCGGCTGCGCGGCGATGGCGCTCCTGCTCCTCGGCGTGCACCAGGGCGACCGCGCCGCGCGCGAGATCCTTTGGCTCTCGGTGGGCGCGCTTGCCATCGCGCTGGCGCTCGTGCTGGCGCCCTTGGCGCTGCATGGCCCCGTCCGCACCGTCAGCATGTTCGGCATGTTCGTGACCGACGGGTTCGGCGCCTATGCCAAGGTGATCGTGCTTTTGGGCGCCGCCTTCTCGCTCGTCATCGCGCTCGCCTATAACGACACGCACGGCCTCGCGCGGCCGGAATATCCGGTGCTGGTGCTGCTCGGCACCGCCGGCATGATGATGATGATCTCGGCGAACGATCTCATCGCGCTCTATCTCGCGCTCGAACTGCAAAGCCTGTCGCTCTACGTGCTGGCGAGCTTCGCCCGCGACAGCGATCTTTCGACCGAGGCGGGCTTGAAGTATTTCGTCCTCGGCGCGCTCGCCTCGGGCATGCTGCTTTACGGCGCCTCGCTCGTCTACGGTTTCGCCGGCAGCACCAATTTCGACACGCTGGCGCAGCTTTTCGCCGATGCCGGCACGGCGTCGGTGGGCCTCGTCGTCGGCATCGTCTTCATCGCCGTGGGATTGGCCTTCAAATGCTCGGCCGTGCCGTTCCACATGTGGACGCCCGACGTCTACCAAGGCGCGCCGACGCCGGTGACGGCGTTCTTCTCGGTCGCGCCCAAGACCGCGGCCCTCGTCCTCTTCGTGCGCGTCATGGTCGGGCCGTTCGGCGGGCTCGTCACCGAATGGCGCCAGGTGATCTGGTTCATCGCCGTCGCCTCGATGGTCCTGGGCGCTTTCGCCGCCATCAACCAGCGCAACATCAAGCGCCTCATGGCCTACAGCTCGATCGGCCATGTCGGCTACGCGCTGATCGGCCTTGCCGCCGCAAGCCCCGCGGGCGTGCGCGGCGTCCTCGTCTACATGGCGATCTATCTCTTCATGAACATCGGCACGTTCGCCGTCATCTTGTGCATGAAGCGCGACGGCCGCATGGTCGAGGAGATCGGCGATCTCGCCGGCTTGTCGAAGACGCAGCCGGCGCTTGCCTTGGCGCTCGCCATCTTCATGTTCTCGATGGCGGGCATCCCGCCGCTCGCTGGCTTCTTCGCCAAGATCTATGTCTTCCTCGCCGCGATCGACGCCGGGCTCTATGGGCTCGCCGTGATCGGCGTCTTGGCGAGCGTGGTGGGCGCCTACTATTACATTCGTATCGTCAAGCTCATGTATTTCGACGAGCCCGCGGCCGCCGGCTTCGACCGGCCGATCGGGCGCGAGATGCAGGCCGTCCTCGTCATCACCGCGGTGGTGATCCTGTTCTTCTTCGTCTATCCCGGCCCCGTGGTGGACGGCGCGGATCAGGTCGCGGCGGCGCTCTTCGCCGGATGATGCTTCCCGGTCCATTCCGCCTCCACACTTTCGAGCGGATCGACAGCACGAATGACGAGGCGCGGCGCAGGGCCGCCGCCGGCGCGCCCGAGTTCACGCTGATCCTCGCGCGCGAGCAGAGCGCGGGCCGCGGCCGGCGCGGCAACGCCTGGACGTCGCCGGCCGGCAATCTCCATTGCTCGCTGCTGCTGCGTCCATCCCGCTCCGCCGCCGAGGCGGCGCAGTTGGGATTTGCCGCCGCGCTCGCCGCCGCCGAAACGGCGGAGCATTTCTTACGTGGCCGTCATCCCCGCGAAAGCGGGGAGTATCCGCCCGTCGCCCCCGCGAAAGCGGGGGCCCAGGACAACGGCACGTCGCTCGCCCCTTCGCCGCCGCCGAGCGTCCAGTGGACGCTCGGCAGGCGCGAAGCCCGCTTGCGCGGGAACGACGGTTTAGAGCAATCCGGCTCACATGCCGCCGAAATCACTCTCAAATGGCCGAACGACGTGCTTCTGGGCGGGGCGAAGCTCGCCGGCATCCTGCTCGAATCCCGTTCGGCAGGCGATCGGCTCGAATATCTGGTGATCGGCATCGGCATGAACCTCGCGTCCCATCCCGCCGATCAGCCCTATCCCGCGACCTCGCTCGCGGCAGCGTGCGTGGAGGTGACGCCGGACGCCGTACTTCCCATATTGGGCGCGCGGCTTCTCGCCTGGTACGAGATCTGGCAGAGGGGTTTTGCGCCGCTGCGCGCGGCCTGGCTCGCGCGCGCGACACGCTTGGGCGAGGCGATCCGCGTCCGCCTGCCGGACGGTGAGATCGAGGGACGGTTCGATGGGCTCGACGAGGCGGGACGGCTTCTGCTGGTGATGCCGGGCGGCACGCGGGCGATCGCGGCGGGCGAAGTCTTTCCCGCTTCGTGAGGGCAAGGAGAGGATCGATGCTGCTTGCGATCAGCGCCAACAACACCAACACGGTGTTCGCCGTGTGGGACGGCGCCGAATTGAAGGGCGCGTGGCGCGCCGGCACCGATGCGCGCCGCACCGCCGACGAGCATGTCGTGTGGCTCGATCACCTGTTGGCGCTCGAGCATCTCTCGCGCGACGACATCGACGGCGCCATCATCTCGAGCGTCGTGCCGGACGCGAATTTCAACCTGCGCCGCCTGTGCCGCGCCTATTGCAACAGCGATCCGCTGATCGTCGGCGCGCCCGATGTCGCGATCGGGATCGAGGCGCGCGTCGACCGGCCCGAGGAAGTGGGCGCCGACCGCCTCGTCAACACGGTAGCGGCGCACGAGCGCTACAAGGGGCCGCTCGTCATCGTCGATTTCGGCACGGCCACGACCTTCGACGTGGTCGACCGCGACGGCAACTATTGCGGCGGCGCAATCGCGCCCGGCATCAACCTGTCGCTCCAGGCGCTCGCCATGGCGGCGGCGAAATTGCCGTCCGTACAGGTCGCGCGCACCGAGAAGGTGATCGGCACGAGCACCGTCGCCTGCATGCAGTCCGGCATCTTCTGGGGCTATGTCGGCCTCGTCGAAGGCATCGTCGCCCGCATCAAGCGCGAATTCGGCGCACCCATGCGCGCCATCGCCACGGGCGGCCTCGCGCCGCTTTTCGACGGCTCGATCCCGGCGGTCGAGGCGACCGACCCCGATCTCACGCTCTGGGGCCTGAAACTCATCTACGAGCGCAACAAGAAACGATGACCGAGTCCGCGCCCGCGCCTGCCTCCGCGCCCGACATCCGGCCCGACGAGCTCACCTTCCTCGCGCTCGGCGGCGTCGGCGAGATCGGCATGAACATGTCGCTCTACGGCTTCGCCGGGCAATGGCTGATGATCGATTGCGGCATCACCTTCGCCGACGGCACCATGCCCGGCATCGAGGTGCTGATGGCCGATCCCGCCTTCATCGAGGAACGGCGCGGGTCGCTCGCGGGGCTCGTCGCGACGCACGCGCACGAGGATCACATCGGCGCCATCCCCTATCTTTGGCCGCGCCTCAAATGCCCGGTCTATGCCACGCCCTTCACGGCCGCGGTGCTGCGCCTGAAGCTCGCCGAGGCCGGGCTCGAGACCGAGGTGCCGATCATCGAGGTGCCGCTTTCGGGCAAGTTCAGCGTCGGCCCGTTCGAGCTCGAGCTGTTGACGCTCACCCATTCGATCCCCGAGCCCAACGCCGTCGTGCTGCGCACGAAACTGGGCGCGGTGCTGCACACGGGCGACTGGAAATTCGATCCTGAGCCGACGCTCGGGCTGCCCTACGACATGGCGGCATTGGAACGCTTGGGGCATTCGGGCGTCCTCGCCATGATCTGCGATTCGACGAATGCGATGCGGCCGGGGAATTCGGGCTCGGAGGCGCAAGTCCGCGACGCGCTGATCGATCTCGTCGGGCGCTGCGAAAACCGCGTCGCGATCGCGTGCTTCGCCTCGAACGTCGCGCGTCTGCAATCGGCCGCTGCCGCTGCCGCCGCGCATGGCCGGCAGGCGGCGCTGGTCGGGCGCTCGCTCTGGCGCATCGAGCGCGCCGCGCGCGAGACGGGCTACCTCGCCGATGTCGCCCCCTTCCTCACCGAGGAGGAAGCAGCATATCTGCCGCGCGACAAAGTGCTGCTGCTCTGCACCGGAAGCCAGGGCGAGCCGCGCTCGGCGCTGGCGCGCATCGCCGAGGACGAGCACGCGCATATCGTGCTCGAGGCGGGCGACACGGTGATCTTTTCCTCGCGCGTCATCCCGGGCAACGAGCGCGCGATCGGGCGCTTGCAGAACGCGCTCGTGCGAGCGGGCGTCGAGATCGTCACCGAGCACGACCATTTCGTCCATGTCTCGGGCCATCCGGCGCAGGACGAGCTCGTGCAGATGTACCGCGCCGTGCGGCCGGCCATCGCCGTGCCGGTCCATGGCGAGGCGCGCCATCTTCTGGCGCAGGCGAAGCTCGCCGAAGCCTGCGGCGTGCGGCAAACGATCGTAACGCGGAACGGCGAGGTCGTGCGTCTGGCGCCCGGCCCCGCGGGCGTCGTCGGCCATGTGCCGACGGGGCGCCTGGCCGCCGACGGCAACGCGCTCCTCGACGCCGCCGGCGAGACGCTCAAGAACCGCCAGCGCATGACCTTCAATGGCACGGCGCTGGCGACGATAGTGCTCGATCGCGACGGAAATAGCGTGGCGCCCCCGCGCGTCAGCGTGCAGGGCCTCGCCGGCGACGACGATCTGGCGCAAGAGCTGTCCGATGCGGTCGCGGCCGCGCTCCGCGGGCTGCCGCCGCGCGGGCGGCGCGATGATGCCGTCGTGCACGAGGCCGCGCGAATCGCCGTGCGCCGCTTCATCCGCGCCCGCCACGGCAAGCGCCCGGTCACCGAGATCCATGTCGTCCGGCTCGGCTGACGGGGAGGGGAGGGACCCATGATCGGCCGCCTCAATCATGTCGCCATAGCGGTCGCCGACGTGAAAACGGCAGCAGAAATATATCGCGGCACGCTCGGCGCCGAGGTCTCGGCGCCCGTGCCGCTCCCCGAGCACGGCGTCACCACCGTGTTCGTGACGCTCCCCAACGCCAAGATCGAGCTGATCTCGCCCTTGGGCGAGAACTCGCCGATCGCGCAATTCCTGGCGCGCCATCCCGCGGGCGGGGTCCACCATCTCTGCTTCGAGGTCGAAGATCTGCTCGCGGCGCGCGATCGGCTCGAGGCGACGGGCGCGCGCGTCCTCGGCGACGGCGAGCCCCGGATCGGCGCGCACGGCAAGCCCGTCCTCTTCCTCAGCCCGCGCGATTTCTGCGGCACGCTCATCGAGCTCGAGGAAGCGCGATGAACTGGTTCATCGGCGGCGCCGCTTATGTCGTCATCTGGTGGCTCGTGATCTTCACCATCCTGCCGTTCGGCGTGCGGCGCGCGGAGACTCCCGAGCCTGGCCACGACGCCGGCGCGCCGGTCAATCCGCGCCTCAAGCTCAAGGCGGCGGTGACGACGGTCGTTGCGTGCGTGCTCTGGCTGGCGCTCTACTGGCTCGTCAATTCCAACCTCATAAGCTTCCGGGGACCTTGATGAGCGCCGAATATTGCGCGATGGCGCCAAGCCATCCGATCCACGGCCCCTATCACAACGGCGAATACGGTTTCCCGTCGCGCGATGACCGCGTGCTGTTCGAGCGCCTCGTGCTCGAGATCAACCAGGCCGGGCTTTCGTGGCTCACCGTGCTCAAGAAGCGCGCGGCCTTCGCCGCGGCGTTCGCGAATTACGACCTCGAGCGCATCGCGCGCTTCGGCGCGGCCGACAAGCGCCGCCTCCTCGCCGATGCCGGCATCATCCGCAACCGGCTCAAGATCGAAGCGATCGTCTCGAACGCGCGCACGGTGCTCGACATCGCCGCGCGCGAGGGCTCGTTCGCGGCGTGGATCGATCGCCATCATCCGCTTGCGAAAGATCGCTGGGTGAAGCTCTTCCGCGACACGTTCCGCTTCACCGGCGGCGAGATCGTCGGCGAGTTCCTGATGAGCCTCGGCTACCTGCCGGGGGCGCATGTCGCGAGCTGTCCGGTTCAGGCGCAAATCCTGCGATTGGGTCCGCCCTGGCACCGTGCGTCCCAAGCAAAGGCGAAGAATACGGTAAAGAAAACTCGGAAGACTACAGTAAACACAAAAAAATAAGGCAAGACCAGAAACTGATCTTGCCGAAGCGTCGTGCGATGTAACACCGCATTCTTTAGTTTAGGGTCGCCTCCCCGTACCGTTGCCCACGGCAAATCCTCCCTAAACTTGGGCCCTGTCGCATCTGACGCGCGATCTTTGCGGGCGGAGCGGAGTGTACGAAACTCCCCTCAACTCGTCACGCAGATTCTGCGTGTAAAGTCCGCTCTGAACAATTTTTAATCCGGCGCGCCTACGATTTATCCCCATGCGGATCGCGCTTCTCCTTATCGTCGCGCTGGGCGCGGGCCCGGCGCTCGCCGACACGTCCATGCCCGACCCCGCGCCGGCGCCCGCCGCTGTCAGCGTCGCGCCGGGCGGCAGGCTCGAGGTCGCGGGAGCGCCGTGCTCGGCCCTTGCCGGAGCCGAATACGTGCCGGGCGTCGCCGCCGACGGCAGCGCCGTGGCGCCCGCCGACCTGCCGCAGGAGCCTTCGCCGGTCAAGGCCGAGACCACCACGATCGAGCTGAGCTCGAGCCTCGCCGGCCGCTTCGAAGTGCCGCAGGCGGGCGGCGCCTATGCCGGCAAGGCCATCGTCGGCTATGTCACGGTGAAGGACGGGCAGGCCTATTTCAACGGCAAGCCGCTTGCGCCCGACGCGAGCGCGGCGCTCCGATCCGCCTGCGCCCAGAAGCGCTGATTCCCCTCCCTCCGGCCATGCCCTAGATTTGGCTCCGCGCGAAGCGAGGGCCTGATGCGTCTGTCACAGTATTTTCTGCCGCTCCTCAAGGAAACGCCGAGCGAGGCGCAGATTGCGTCGCACCGGCTCATGCTGCGCGCCGGCATGATCCGCCAGGCGAGCGCCGGGATCTATACGTGGCTGCCGCTGGGCTTTCGCGTGCTCAAGAACCTCGAGCAGATCGTGCGCGAGGAGCAGGACCGCGCCGGCGCGCAGGAGCTTTTGATGCCGACCCTGCAGCCGGCCGAGCTGTGGCGCGAAAGCGGCCGCTACGACGATTACGGCAAGGAGATGCTGCGCATAAAGGACCGGCACGAGCGCGACATGCTTTATGGGCCCACCAACGAAGAGCTCATCACCGACATTTTCCGCAGCGCCATCAAGTCCTATCGCGACCTGCCGAAGAACCTCTATCACATCCAATGGAAATTCCGCGACGAGGTGCGGCCGCGCTTCGGGGTGATGCGCGGGCGCGAGTTCCTGATGAAGGACAATTATTCCTTCGACATCGACAAGGCGGGCGCGATCCGCTCCTATTTTGCGATGTTCGTGGCCTATATGAAGACGTTCCGGCGCATGGGAGTGACGCCCGTTCCGGTGCGCGCCGACACGGGGCCGATCGGCGGCGACTTGAGCCACGAATTCCACATCGAGGCGGACACCGGCGAAAGCGAGCTGTTCTACGATAGCGACATCGCGCAGCTCGACGAGAACAGCATCGATCCGGCCTCGCCCACGGTCGAAGATTATGTCCGCCGCTGGTACGCCGCGACCGACGAGAAGCACGATGCCGCCGAGTTCGAGGCGCGCGTGCCGGCCGAACGCCGCCGCCGCGCCCGCGGCATCGAGGTGGGACAGGTGTTTTATTTCGGCACGAAATACTCGAGCCCCATGGGCGCCACGGTTGCTGGTCCCGACGGCGCGCAAGTGCCGGTCGAGATGGGGTCCTACGGCATCGGCGTGTCGCGCCTCGTCGGCGCCATCATCGAAGCGAGCCACGACAATGACGGCATCATCTGGCCGGAAAGCGTGACGCCGTTCCGCGTCGGCCTCATCAATCTGCGCGCCGCCGACGCCAAGTGCCGCGCGGCTGCTGACGCGCTCTATGGCGCGCTCGCCGAGGCGGGGATATCCGCGCTCTACGACGACCGCGAGGACTCCCCGGGCGCCAAGTTCGCGGCGATGGACCTCATCGGATTGCCGTGGCAGATCGTGGTGGGCCCGCGCGGGCTCGCGTCCGGCACCGTCGAATTGAAGGAGCGCCGCACCGGTCAGCGCCAAGAGCTTTCTTCCGAATCCGCCCTCGCGCGACTTGGAGCCAAGCAGTGATCTTCGGCACGTTCGAGCGCATGGTCGCGTTCCGCTATCTGCGCGCGCGGCGCGCGGAGCGCTTCATCTCGGTCATCGCCGTCTTCTCGCTCCTCGGCATCGCGCTGGGTGTCGCCACGCTCATCATCACCATGGCGGTGATGAACGGATTCCGCGCCGAGCTTTTGGGCCGCATCCTGGGCTTCAACGGCCACATCAACGTCTATGCGGCGCAGGGGCCCTTGACCGATTACGGCCCGCTCGCCGCGCAGGTGATGAAGCTGCCGGGCATCACCGCGGCGCGGCCGATGGTCGAGGAGCAGGTGATGGCGACGGCGAAATCTGGCGCCACCGGCGCACTCGTGCGCGGCATCGCCGAAGGCGACATCGCGTCCCAGCCGCTCTTGATGCGGCATATCGCCCCAGGCGCGCTGCAAAACTTCAAGGATGACGGCGTGCTGCTCGGCAGCCGCTTGGCCTTCCGCCTCGGCCTCAAGATCGGCGACCCGATCACGCTCATCTCGCCGCAAGGCACCGCCACCGCCTTCGGCACGGTGCCGCGCATCAAGACCTATACGGTCGCCGGCACGTTCGACGTCGGCATGTACGAGTTCGACAACGGCGTCATCTTCATGCCGCTCGATGCGGCGCAGATTTTCTTCAACCTCGGGCAAGGCGTCTCGAGCCTCGAGGTCATGGTGCAGAATCCCGACGACGTGCAGCGTTACGACAGCGAGATCGCGCAGGCCTTGGGCGGCCGCGTCAGGGTCTTTGACTGGCAGCAGAGCAATCTCTCGTTCTTCAATGCCGTCGAGGTCGAGCGCAACGTCATGTTCCTGATCCTGACGCTTATCATTGTCGTCGCCGCCTTCAACATCATCTCGAGCATGATCATGCTGGTAAAGGACAAGGGCCGCGACATCGCAATCCTACGCACCATGGGCGCGACGCAAGGCATGATTCTGCGCATCTTCATGTTGTCGGGCGCCTCGGTCGGCATCGTCGGCACGATCGCGGGCTTCGTCCTCGGCGTGGCATTCGCGGACAACATCGAAGCGATCCGCCAGTTCGTGCAAAGCATCATCGGCACGCAGCTTTTTTCCGCCGAAATCTATTTCCTGACGCAGATTCCGGCGCGCGTCGATCCGGACGAGGTGGCGACCGTGCTGGCGATGGCGTTCGGCCTCTCGTTCCTCGCCACGATCTATCCCTCCTGGCGCGCGGCGCGGCTCGATCCGGTCGAGGCGCTGCGATATGAGTGAGCTGACGCTCGAGCTGCGCGAGGTCGTGCGCACATACCGCCAGGCGGGCGCGCCGCTGCCGGTGTTGCGCGGCGTCTCGCTCTCCCTGGCACCGGGCGAGATCGTGGCGCTCTTGGGTCCCTCGGGCGCCGGTAAATCGACGCTGCTCCATGTCGCCGGGCTCTTGGAGCGGCCGGATGGCGGCGAAGTGCTGCTCGGCGGGCGGCAATGCGGCGCCATGTCCGATCTCGAACGCACGCGCGTCCGCCGCTCCGGCCTCGGAGTCGTCTACCAGTTCCATCATCTGCTGCCGGAATTCTCGGCGCTTGAGAACGTCATGCTGCCGCAGATGATCGCGGGGCAGGCGAAGCAAGCGGCGCGCGCCCGCGCGCTCGATCTGCTGCGCCAGGTCGGGCTCGACAAGCGCGTGGATCATCGCCCGGCGCGGCTTTCGGGCGGCGAGCAGCAGCGCGTCGCCATCGTCCGCGCGCTCGCCAACGCCCCGCGCCTGCTGCTCGGCGACGAGCCGACCGGTAATCTCGATCAGGACACCGCGCGCGAGGTGACCGCGCTCCTGCTCGACATCGTCCGCAAAAGCGGCCTCGCCGCCCTCGTCGCCACGCACAATCTCGATCTCGCGCGCCAGATGGACCGGGTTCTCGCGCTCGAAAACGGCATCGTGGTCGAGCGCGCCCGCGCCGCGGTCTAGCGCAGACCCGGCCGCTCGCAAATTTAGGCTTGGCGTCCGCCGCCGCCGTGGGATGCTGAAGCAGGAGACCGAGCCCGCGCCATGCCGCATTCCGACTTCATCCATCTGCGCACGCATTCCGCCTATTCGCTGTCCTCGGGCGCGATCAAGGTGAAGGAGCTGGTGGCGCTCGCCAAAGCCCATGCCATGCCGGCCGTGGCGATGACGGACGCCGGCAATCTGTTCGGCGCCTTGGAGTTCGCGCAGGCCGCGCGCGAGGCCGGCGTGCAGCCGATCGTCGGCTGCGAGCTGGCGCTGCGCCGCTTCGATGCCGAGGCACGACTCGCGGGAAGAATCGGGCCCGTGGCGCAGCCGGACGTGGTCGTCCTGCTGGTGCAGAGCGAGGCGGGTTATCGCAACCTGCTCCATCTTTCGAGCCGCTCCTTCCTCGACACCGAGGGCGGCGAGGAGCCGCAGCTCCCGCTCGCCGCGCTCGACGGCAAGACCGAGGGCCTCATCTGCCTCGCCGGTGGCCCGCGCGGGCCAGTCGGGCGGCTTCTGGCCGAGGGCCAGGCGGACGCAGCCGAGGCGATGCTGGTGCGGCTGGCAACGCTTTTCCCCGGCCGGTTTTACATCGAGCTGATGCGGCATCATTTGCCGCTCGAAGACCGGATCGAGGGACCGCTCGTCGATTTGGCATATCGCCACGGTCTGCCGCTCGTCGCGACCAACGACGTGCATTTCGCGACCCGCGATGTCTATGAGGCGCACGACGCGCTTCTCTGCATCGCGGAAGGCACGGTGCTCGGCAATCCGAACCGCCGCCGCCTCACCGAGGAACACTATTTCAAGTCGCCCGCAGAGATGCGCGCGCTCTTCGCCGACATTCCCGAGGCGTGCGACAACACGCTCGTCGTGGCGCAGCGCTCGGCCTTCATGCCGGAGCCGCATCAGCCGATCCTGCCGCCTTATGCCTCGGCGCTCGGGCAGGGCGAAGAGGCCGAGCTGCGCGCCGAGGCCGCGGCCGGGCTCGAGCTTCGCCTCGACCATCTCTATCGCGCCGAAATGAGCGAGGCCGAGCGCGCGGCGCTCGCCGCGCCTTATCGCGAGCGCCTCGCGTTCGAGCTCGACACCATCGTCGCGATGGGCTTCGCCGGATATTTCCTGATCGTCGCCGAGTTCATCCGCTGGGCCAAGGCGGAGGGGATTCCAGTGGGGCCCGGGCGCGGCTCGGGCGCGGGCTCGGTCGTCGCCTGGTCGCTCACCATCACCGATCTCGACCCGCTGCGCTTCGGCCTCTTGTTCGAGCGCTTCCTCAATCCCGAGCGCGTGTCGATGCCCGACTTCGACATCGATTTCTGCCAGGACCGGCGCGACGAGGTGATCCGCCACGTGCAAGAGCGCTATGGCCGCGACCGGGTGGCGCAGATCATAACCTTCGGCAAGCTTCAGGCGCGCGCGGCGCTGCGCGACGTGGGACGCGTGCTCGAGATGCCCTACGGTCAGGTCGATCGCATCTGCAAGCTCGTGCCCAACAACCCGGCGAACCCGGTGACATTGCAGCAGGCGATCGACGGTGAGCCGATGCTGCAAAACATGCGCGATACCGACGAGGGCGTCGCGCGCCTCATCGTCATCGCGCAAAGCCTCGAAGGGCTTTACCGGCATGCCTCGACCCATGCCGCTGGCGTCGTGATCGCCGACCGGCCGCTCGACGAGCTCGTGCCGCTCTACCGCGATCCGCGCTCCGACATGCCGGCGACTCAGTTCAGCATGAAATATGTCGAGCTGGCGGGCCTCGTGAAGTTCGATTTCCTCGGATTGAAGACGCTCACCGTGCTGGCGCGCGCGCTCGATCTTCTGAATGCCAAGGGTGTGAACCTCGATCTCGCGAATCTGCCGCTCGACGACCCAGCGAGCTACGAGCTTCTGGGCAGCGGCGAGACGGTCGGCGTGTTCCAACTGGAAGGCGCCGGCATGCGCGACATGCTGAAGAAGCTGCGGCCCGACCGGTTCGAAGACAT
Source organism: uncultured Alphaproteobacteria bacterium (assembly GCA_963729295.1). Lineage (GTDB taxonomy): Bacteria > Pseudomonadota > Alphaproteobacteria > ATCC43930 > CGMCC-115725 > DATJLY01. The sequence goes on along the minus strand of CAVSNJ010000029.1, from coordinate 270,610 downwards.
CATCGCCGTCGTGGCGCTTTACCGGCCCGGGCCGATGGAGAACATCCCGCGCTATATCGAGGTGAAGCATCGCCGCGAGAAGGCGGATTATCTCCATCCCTCGCTCGAGCCGATCCTGGCCGAGACGCACGGCATCATGATCTACCAGGAACAGGTGATGCAGATCGCGCAGGTGCTGAGCGGTTTTTCGCTCGGCGGCGCCGATCTCCTGCGCCGCGCCATGGGCAAGAAGATCCGCTCGGAGATGGAGGCGCAGCGGCGCGCTTTCATCGACGGCGCCACATCGCGCGGCGTTTCCGAAGATGTCGCCGAGCACATTTTCGAGCAGGTCGAGAAATTCGCGGGCTACGGCTTCAACAAGTCGCACGCCGCGGCCTACGCGCTCGTCGCCTACCAGACCGCGTACTTGAAGGCGAACCATCCGGTCGAATTCATGGCGGCCTTGATGAGCCTCGATATCGGCGACACCGACAAGCTCAATCTCTTCCGCCAGGAGTGCAGCCGGCTCGGCATCCGCATCCTGCCGCCCGACATCAACCGTTCGAAGGATGCCTTCTCGGTCGAAGCCGCGGGCGGCAGAAGCGCCATCCGCTATGCGCTCGCCGCGGTGAAAGGCGTCGGTGCCAGCGCCATGCGCCAGCTCGTCGAGGAGCGCGCCGCGCGCGGTCCCTTCGCCGATCTCTTCGACTTCGCCCGCCGGCTCGATCCGAAGGCCTTCAACCGCCGCCAGTTCGAGGGCCTCGTCAAGGCCGGCGCGTTCGATGCATTGAACCGCAACCGCGCCCAGACTTTCGCCGCAATCGACCTGCTGCTGCGTCAGGCCGCGGCCGCCGCCAACGATCGCGCGAGCCAGCAGGAGAGTCTTTTCGGCACCGGCGCCGCGCACCGGCCGCCGCTGCCTGCCGCCAACGATTGGCAGCCGGTCGAGCGCTTGCAGCACGAGTTCGACGCCATCGGCTTTTATCTCTCTAGCCATCCGCTCGATGCTTACCAGAAGAGCCTCGCGCGGCTCGGCGTGGTGCGCTTCGCCGATCTGCCGGGGCGGCTTGCGGCGGGCGGGCCGACGCGCTTCCGTCTCGCCGGCGTGCCGATGGCGCGGCGCGAGCGCAATTCGGTGCGCGGCAGCCGCTTCGCCTTCGTGCAATTGTCCGACACGAGCGGCATCTACGAAGTCGTGGTGTTCGCCGAGACCCTGGCGCAAAGCCGCGAGCTTCTGGATGCGGGCGCGCCGCTCGTCGTCACGGTCGAGGTGCGCGCCGACGACGAGAGCCTCAGGCTTTCGGCGCAGCGTTTCGAGCGGCTCGACAAGCTCGCGCGCGATGCGGCTGCGGGCTTGAGGATCGTGCTCGGCGAGGGCGAGGCGCTGGCGCTGCTCAGGGATCTGATGGCGCGCGAAAGCGGCGGCAAGGGCCGCGTCAGCATCGTCGTGCCGGTGGATCCCGCGCGCGAGGTCGAGATCGCGCTGCCGGGCGGCTTCAAGATCGGCCCCAACATCCTGCATGCGGTGCGGGCGCTGCCGGGCGTGCTCGACGTCGTCGACGTTTAGTTCGATCTCGACGTCGCTCCCGCTGCGCGGGCATGACGATTAGGGAAAAGCCGAGTCAAAATTCCACGGCCTTTGTGACCAAGCTCACAAGCGCCGCGGCCGCGCCGGATTAGATTTCGTGCTCCATGTACGCCAGCGCCCCCTCCGTCTCGTTAACCTCTTTCGGGTTTGCGCGTTCCGCGAAATGCGGTAACGTCTTTGCAACCAGCAGTCGCCGGCGTGTCCGCGTCGTGCGAGAGAGGGGAGCCATAATGGCTGGACGGAGCGGCGCGCAAATGCGGCCGGGATGGGCGCTCGAACCCGACCTCGATCCCGTCGACGAGCAACTTCGTCGGCGCCGCTGGCGGGTGCTGCGGGCGGCGCTGCCGCGAGGCCGCGGCGTCGATCAGCCGCCCACCTGGGTCAAGACCCCGGATCAGTTCATCGATTGGCTCGCCGCGCGGCTCACGCCGGGGGCGCTCCAAGGCTATTTCGAGGATCTGGAGCTCCTGGCGAAGCAGACCTGCGATCTCGAGCTGCTGCGCTTTGCCCGGCTTTATATGAAAATCTGAGCTGCCGCGGTTTTCCCGGCGTTTTCCTCCGGCGCTTCCGCAAAGTGCTTGAGCAGGGTATGGAATACTAGATATTAATTCGCGTCATGGTCGGGATCGGGCGGAACGTAGGCAATCGGGGGCTGTTGCGGCAGGCGAAGTTTGCCGTCGGACAGATCGTCCGCCACCGCCTCTTTAACTTTCGTGGCGTGATCTTCGACGTCGACCCGGTGTTCAGCAATTCCGAGGAATGGTATCAGGCGATTCCGGCCGAGCGGCGCCCATCGAAGGATCAGCCGTTCTATCACCTCTATGCCCAGAACGCGACCGGCGGCCCGTACGAGGCTTATGTCTCCGAGCAGAATCTCATGATCGATGCCGAGAACGGGCCGGTGAGCCATCCGATGATCGACTCCATGTTCGCGGGCCTCGCCGGCGACCGCTACGTCCTGCGCAACGGCCGGATGCAGTGACGATCGGGCGCCCCGGCCGGTCCCAAGGCGCGCCGTTCGTCGTCCGAAATTTCTGCGACGTTTCCAAGCCCTAGGTGTTCCCGCTCCCGGCCGCGGGGGCGTTGTCGTAGCATTGCCCGAGGCGGCAGGGTTGCTCGCGAGGTGACATGGCCAAACGCGCATTGATTACCGGCATCACCGGCCAGGACGGCGCATATCTGAGCGAGCTCTTGTTGCAGAAGGGCTACGAGGTGCACGGCCTGATGCGGCGCGCGAGCCTCTTCAACACCGATCGCATCGACCACCTCTATCACGACCCGCATGTCGCCGGCGAAAAGCTCACCCTCCATTACGGCGATCTCGCCGATGGCAGCGCGCTCCGCCGCGTGCTCGAGATCGTGGAGCCGGACGAGATCTACAATCTCGGCGCGCAGAGCCATGTGAAGGTCTCGTTCGAGGTGCCGGAATATACCGCCGACGTCGTGGCGCTCGGCGCGCTGCGGCTGCTCGAGGCGGTGCGCGACCATGCGGGCAAGCGCGGCCGTAAGCTGCGCTATTACCAGGCGGGATCGAGCGAGATGTTCGGCTCCTCGCCGCCGCCGCAATCCGAGACGACGCCGTTCCGGCCGCGCAGCCCCTATGCCGTGAGCAAGGTCGCGGCGCACTGGTACGCCGTCAACTATCGCGAGGCTTACGGCCTCTTCGTCTGCAACGGCATCCTCTTCAATCACGAAAGTCCGCGCCGCGGCGAGACCTTCGTCACGCGCAAGGTGACGCGCGCCGTCGGCCGCATCAAGGAAGGGCTCCAGGACAAGCTTTATCTCGGCAATCTCGACGCGCGGCGCGACTGGGGTTTCGCCGGCGATTATGTCGAGGCGATGTGGCTCATGCTGCAGCAAGATGCGCCCGACGACTATGTCGTCGCGACCGGCGATTCGCATACCGTGCGCGAGCTGTGCGAAGCGGCTTTCGCCGAGCTCGGGCTCGACTGGCGCGCCCATGTCGAGGTCGATCCGCGCTATCTGCGCCCGACCGAGGTCGATGCGCTCGAAGGCGACGCGCAGAAGATTCGGAGCCAGCTCGACTGGCGGCCGCGCGTGCCGTTCCTCGCGCTCGTCAAGATGATGGTGGCGCACGATCTCGACCTCGCGCAGCGCGAGCGCACGCTCAAGAGTGCGGGTTATGTCGAGCCGGCGCGCGGCGCCGCCACCAACGGAAGCTGAGGAGATCGCGATGAGCGAAGCGCCGGTGCTCTTCCCGCTGGCCGGACGAAAGCTCTTCGTCGCGGGTTCCCGCGGCATGGTGGGAAGCGCGCTCCTGCGGCGCCTCGCGCGCGAGAACTGCGAGATCGTGGTTGCGAGCCATGCCGAGCTCGACCTGAAGCGGCAGAGCGAGACCGAGGCGTGGTTTGCCGCGCACCGTCCCGACGCCGTCATCGTCGCCGCCGCGACCGTGGGCGGTATCCTCGCCAATTCGACCGCGGCCGCGGGAATTCCTCTACGACAATCTGATGATCGCCGCCAACACGATCGAGGCGGCGCGCCAGTCGGGTGTGAAGAAGTTGCTCTATCTCGGCTCGTCCTGCATCTATCCGCGGCTCGCCAAGCAGCCGATGGCCGAGGACGAACTGCTTGCCGGCCCGCTCGAGCCGACGAATGAGTGGTACGCGGTGGCGAAGATCGCCGGCCTCAAACTGTGCGCCGCATATCGCCGCCAGGGCGGCGCCGATTTCATCTCGGCGCAGCCGACCAATCTCTACGGGCCGGGCGACACCTACGACGCGGCGGCAAGCCACGTCATTCCGGCGCTCATCCTCAAAATGCACCGCGCCAAGCTCGCGCGCGCGCCCGAGGTCGAGATCTGGGGCAGCGGCCGCCCGCGCCGCGAATTCCTGCATGTCGACGATCTCGCCGACGCGCTCGTCTTCCTGCTGGAGCGCTACTCGGGCGAGAGCCACGTCAATATCGGCTGGGGTAAAGATGTCAGCATAGCCGAGCTGTCGCGGCTCGTGGCCGACACCGTGGGCTATGCCGGGCGGCTTGCCTACAACACGGCGATGCCGGACGGCATGCCGCAAAAGCTGCTCGATACCGCGAAGCTTCAGGCGTTCGGCTGGACGCCGCGCATCGAGCTGCGCGAAGGGTTGGCCGACGCTTATCGCTGGTTCACGGCGAACGTCGCCGCCGCCGCGACCGCGTGATCCAACACTAGGTTCCGAGCGCTTCGTCGGGCGAACCGTCGGTGCCCTCGGCCACGGCGAGCGGCCGGAGCTGGCGCATTTCCTGGCTTTGCACCATGCGCCAGATGGCGCTCACCTCGTCGGTCTCGACGAAGCGCTCCTGGCCCAGCGCGAAGATCGCCGTCTGCTTCTCGCGATAGGCATCGGGCGTGAGCCGCGCGATGAGCGAAATGAGCGCCTCGGCGGGCGGCCCCTCGAGCGACCAGCCGGACCGGTGCCGCTCCAGGAATTCGCCGATTGCCGTGCCGGCGAGGCCGATGACCGGCTTGCCGAAGAAACCCGCCTCGTAGATGCCGTTGGTCAGGAGCCACTTCGAATTGGCCGACGGCGCGTTGCAGTCGGCCGACCACACGATGTCGACCGCGCCATAGATCTCGGCAAGATCGTCGGGATTGCGGAACGGTCCGCCATAGACCGCATTGTCGAGCGTCTCGATGTCGTGCAGGAAATTCTTCATGTCGAAATTGTCGTACGGCATGCCGCGGATAGAGAGCGAAACGCGGTTCGGCAGCTCCATCGCGAGGCGGCGCAAGATGTGCCAGCTCCGCTCGTCGTCGAGATAGCCGAACCAGCCGATCCGCCACGGCCTTTCGCCTTCGCCGGGCAGGTGCGCCGGCGGCAGCAGCCGGCGGCGCGGCAGGCGCGCGTGGCGCGGCACCTTGTTTTCGAACAGCAGCCAGTTGGTGCGGAACGTCAGGTGCTTTTCGTAATAGTCGCGGATGAAATAGGGCGAGCTCACGACGAGGAGGCAGATGCGCGCGAGGACGAGGTTCTCGAGCTTGAGCAGGAGCCAGGCCTGGAGCCCCGCCCCGGTGCAGGAACTGTTGACGTCGAGCACCTCGTAGACGAGTGGCGCGCGGGTGCGCGTGATGCGGCGCGCGAACAGCGCCAGAAACGCATTGTCGACGTTGCGCGCGATATAGAGGTCGATGTCGGCAAGGCGCTTCCTCATGCGGAAGAGGCGCGCGGCGGCGCACAGCAGCGGCACAATGCGCCGCAGGCGCGAGCGCGCGCTGATCCGGCCGAGATTGATCGCGAACCGGTCCTCCTCGCGGCCGCGGCGGGCGAAGGCGGCGGCCAGCACGTCGAAGCCGGCATGGCGCCATTGCGCGACGCGCCGCCGCACTGCGGGATCGTCGAGATCGGGACCGAAATAGGCGACGCGCGGGGCGCGCAGCGCCGGTGCGCCCTCGGGCGCCTCGGTCACACGCAATCCGCCGCCCATCTTGCCGGAATTCAGCGCCAATACGCCGCGATCGGTTGCCACGCTCAACCTCCGCCAGGCCGCTAACGAAAAACGGGGAGGAAGGTTGCAGAGCTCCGAAACCTCCGCGTCAGACGAACTGATCGAGCGCGCGTTCCACGGCGGTGACGAAGAAGCCGGCGTCGGCCGCGCCGAGGAACCGCCGCGTGCCGCGCGCAAGCCGTGCCCATTCGGTTTCGTCCCGGTCCACGAGGCCCAGGAAATAGGCCAGTCCCTGGGCATTGTCGGCCTCGAACACATAGCCGTTGATGCCGTTGCGGACGAGCAGATCGCGCGCGCCGCAATTGTCCGAAAGGAGCACCGGCACGCCCATCGCGAGCGCTTCGTTGACGACGAGCCCGTGCTGCTCCTCGATGCTCGGCAGCACGAGCGCGAGGCTTGAGCCGAGGGTGCGCGCCACGGCCTCCTCGCCGACATAGCCGAGGAACGCCACACGCTCGAGGCCGAGCTCCGCCGCCTGGCGCCGCAGCTCCGACTCGAGCTCGCCCGAGCCGCACAGCCTGAGCGCGCGCGGCGTGCGATGCGGCGCAACCTGCGCGCAATAAAGCGCATAGGCTTCGAGCGCGAGCGCGATGTTCTTCTTGGCGATGAAGCGGGCGATCACGGTGAAATGGCGCTCGCCATGCGGCACGCCGCCGGGCGCGGGCGGGGTCCCGGCGAGGCGCTGCACCCGCGCCACCGAGATCGTGTCGTAGCCGAGATAGATGCGGTCCTCGGGAAATCCGAGGAAGCGGAGATAAGATTTCGTGCGTTCGCCGGCCGCGAGCGCCGCGTGATAGGGCCGGTAAAACACGCTTTTCAGGAGCTCGAGCAGGAGGTGACGCTGCTTGTCGTCGAATTTCGAATCCTGCATGACGATGATGTGCCGCCCGAGGAGCCGCAGCGCGACCGCCGACAGGAAGATCGCGGGCGATTCGTAGTTGCACAGGAAGACGTGGCGCGCGCCGATGCCGAGGCAAGTCTTGACGATGCGGAAGGCGCAGCGGAGCGTCCCGATCTCCTCGCGCACGGCCTCGGGAAAGAGCGTGATCTTGCGCACGCCCTCGCTGTCGCTGCCCTTGCGCCAGGGGTGATAGCCGGCGCTGTAGGTCGCGATCTCGATGCCGTGCACGGAAAAGCGCGGCGCCAAGCGCTCGGCGCAGGCATGGCAGCGCTCGAGATGGTGCGGGGCGAAACTCTCCCACACGAAGGCGATCGCCGTCGCGCCGTCGGCCGGCGCCGCGCCGTCATGCTGGCGCGGTGCCGCCTCGTGCGTGCGGTCGGCGGTGCGAGGCTCCGGCTGAAGCGCCACGCCCCAATCGGCCGCCACCGTCGCTTCGCTATGCGATTCTTCCAGTCCTTTCATGGCTTTGCTTGATTGTCGCGCGTCGACGCGCCTCCGCTAACGGCGGCGCCGCCGAACCGGTTCCGGCGTCAGTAGGCGTTGGGATGGACGAAGCCGACCGCGAAGGTGCGCATCAGGATCCACAGATCGAACCAGATCGACCAGTTCTCGATATAGAACAGGTCGTGCTTCACGCGTTGGTGCATCGCCTCGATGGTCGGAGTCTCGCCGCGCAAGCCGTTCACCTGGGCCCAGCCGGTGATGCCCGGCTTGACGCGATGGCGGTGGAGATAGCGGTCGATGAGCTTGGCATAGTATTCGTTGTGCGCGATCGCGTGCGGGCGCGGGCCGACGAGCGACATCTCGCCCTTGAGCACATTGACGAGCTGCGGCAATTCGTCGAGGCTCGTATGCCGCAGCACCGCGCCGATGCGCGTCACGCGTGGGTCCTTGCGCCGCGCCTGCGGCACGGCCAGGTCGTTTCCCGCACCGTGATACATGGTGCGGAACTTGTAGACCCAGATCGGATTGTTGTTGAAGCCGAAGCGCTGCTGGCGGAAGAACATCGGCCCCGGGCTGCCGAGCTTGACGAGGAGCGCGATCAAGCCCATCAGCGGCAGGAACAGGAACAAGATCAGCGCGCTCAGCACCGCGTCCTCGATCCGCTTCAGGATCATGCCCCAGCCGGCGAGCGGACGCTCGAACACGTTGATCATCACCGCCTCGCGCAGCAGCGCGAACCGGCGCGGCACGATCGAAAGGTCCGACAGGTCCGGACACAGGCTGACATTGACCGGCAGCTCGCCGAGCTTTTCGATCATGGCGTTGAAGCCGGCCTCGCGCTTCTCCGGCAGTTGCACGATGATCTCGTGGATGCGCGTGCGGCGCGCCAGGCGCAGGAGCGCGTCGATCGTGTCGGGGCCGCCGTCGCCGGCCGACTGGCCGATGCGCGGCTCGAACTGGCCGACCACGCGAAAATCGAGCCCGGTCTCGCCGGCAAGGCGCCGGCGCACTTGCGTGACGAAAGCGGGCGTGCCGACGATCGCGACATCGACCGTGAGCGTGCCGTCGCGCTTGCGCTTGCCGAGATAGGCGCACAGCACGCACCTCGCGGCGAGCGAGGCGGAAATGCCGAGCGAGAACCACGAGCCGATCCAGAGGCGCGAGAACTGGTTGCTGACCTTGTCGAAAAACGCCACGGCGATGAGTAGCGCGAAGGTCATGGCCCAGCCGGCGGCGACCCGGCTCAACTGCGCCTTGAGGTTTGCGAGCTCGCGCGGATCGTAGGCCTGCACCACCGACATCGCGTTCGCGATGACGAGCATGCCGAACGGCACGACCACGAGGTGGCTGAGGTCGATGTCGAGCGTGCCGAAGCGCAGCACATAGGCGATGAGCGCGGTCACCGGGATGAGGGCCACGTCGATCGCCCGCAGCGTGCCGGCCGCGACCACCATCACGTCGTGCCGGACCATGTAGGGATGCTGTGCCGAAGCCCGGCGGCTCAACAAGAAACTGGGCGGCGAGGCGTAGCTGTGCAACATGAACCCGTCCGTCAAAACCGTGCTCGCGCGACGCGTGTCGATCGGCACCTCGAACGTGCGGATTGAATGGCCACGAGCGGGCTTCCGGGATGGGGCGCCGTACCAGCAGCGCTGACCCGATCCGTGCGGCCCGTCGGACGAAAGTTCTCCTGTGAGTAAACCCGGTGCGCGTCAATAACACCGAGAGGCGAGGGTGGTTCCGATGCGTGCGATGCGCCGCAAGCTGCTGCTGCATTAACGCGCCCGATGGACTAAACTTCCCGGCGCCGTCGTTGAGATACCGAGGGTTTCATGGCTCGCCGCCGAATGGCGGCGCGGCCGGCAGGGAGATTCGAGGTTGCGGAAGAGTTCGCCGGCCACCGACGAACGATTCGTCACGCTCGCGGAGCTGGCGGCGCTGGCCCTCGTGGTCGGGACCGTAACCGGGGGCGCGGCCGTCCTGTTCCGGGCCTTCGTCGCAGGGATTCACAATCTCTTTTTTCTCGGCATTGTCTCGTTTTATTACGATCCGAACCTGCACACGCCGATGAGCTGGCTTGGCCCCCTCGTCATGTTTTCGCCGGCGATCGGCGGCATCGTTGTCATATTTTTGTTTCGGATGCAGCCCGAGGACTGGCGCGGCCAGGGCGTCTCCGACATCATCGATGCGATTTATTACCGCGAGGGCCGGGTCCGGGCCGTCTCGGCGATCGTCAAATCCTTGGCGGCCGGCGTGCAGAGCGCCACGGGCGGCTCGGTCGGGCGCGAGGCGGCGATCGTGCAGATCGGCGCGGCGCTCGCCTCGCGCCTGTCGCGCCTCACCCGCATCGCCCAGTGGCAGCGCATGACGCTGGTGGCCGCGGGCGGCGCCGCCGGCCTTGCTGCGGCCTTTAACGCGCCCTTGGGCTCGATCATCTTCGCGGTCGAGCTGATGATGCCCGAGATCAGCCCGCGCACGCTGCTCCCGGTGACGATCGCCGCCGGCGCCGGCACGTTCGTCGCCCGGTTCTTCTATGGGCTCCAGCCGACCTTCCTCGTCACCACCATCACCGCCTCGCGAATGCACATCTCGGGCATCGTGTCGCTCCTGCCCTACATCCCGTTCGGCATCCTGCTCGGCTTCGTCTCCTGGTTCATGATCTGGTGGCTCGGCTGGCTCGAGCGGCAATTCGCCAAGATCTCGCCGAGCCCCTATTTCCGCCACGCCATCGGCATGCTCGCGGTCGGCATCCTCGCTTACCTGATGATGGTGGGGACCGGTTACTACTACATCGAGGGGCCAAGCTACGCGGCGCTCCAGGACATTCTCCACGGCGACATCACCACGCCGGAATTCTTCCTGCTGCTCTTCGCGGCGAAGCTGATCGCGACCGGGCTCACGCTCGGCTCGGGCGGCAGTGGCGGCGTGTTCTCGGCCTCCCTCGTCATCGGCGCGAGCCTGGGCGGCGCGTTCGGCTCGGTCTGCCTCCTTCTTTGGCCTCATCTCGACGTGACCACGCTCGACTTCGCGATCGTCGGCATGGCCGGGCTCTTGGGCGGCACGACGGGCGCGGCCATGACGGCGATCGTCATGGTGTTCGAGCTGACGCGCGATTACAACGTGATCGTGCCGATGATCCTGTGCGTCACGGCGGCGATCGCGGTGCGGCGCGAGCTGATGCACCAGTCGATCTACACCTTGAAGCTCGCCACCAAGGGCCACGAGGTACCGGACGCGCTCCAGGCCAACATGTTCCGTATACGGCACGCGGAAAGCGTCATGTCGCGCGATTTCGCGATACGGCCGGCGACCGCGACTGTCGACGAGACGGTGACGACTTTGAGCGAGACCGGCCGGCCGATCTATCTCATGGTGGCAGACGGGCGCCGACTCAAAGGCTATCTGCGGCTCGATCCCGGCTTCAAGCTGTGGCACGGGCGCACGCCCGAGACGACGCTCGGCGATCTCGCGCGCACCGATTTCGTGCTGACGCTCTCGACCGACACGATGTTCGACGTGATCGGCCGGGTGGCGCGGCGCGGCGGGCAGGTGGCGATCGTGGTGCGGCCCGCGCGCGTGCCGCGCGTCGACGACATCATGGGCTATATCGCGCTCGAAACGATGGGCGAGGCGGTGATTGAGAACGCGCGCGCGTTTGCCCCGGCGGCGACGCGGAACCCGTTCCCGCTGCTCTACCGCCGGCGCGTGACGCGGCCCGTGCAGTTCTGGCGGCGCCAGCGCCCGCCGTGATAGTTTTGCGGCTCCCGCGGGGAGGCCGCCATGCTGACGATCGACGCGCAAGTCCACGCCTACGAACGCGACCATCCTGGCCGGCGCTGGCTCGCCGTGCTGCACGGGCCCAAGGAGGTGACCGGTGACCAGATGGTGGCCGCCATGGACGCCGTCGGCGTCGACGGCGCGCTGCTCGTCTCGCCCTTCACCATGTACGGCTACGACGCCAGCTACGCACTCGAGGTCCGCGCCGCGCATCCCGGCCGGTTCGGGCTGATCAAACCGGTCGATCCGAACGATGCCAAAGTGGCAGACACGATCGCCGAATGGGCGGCGTGCGAGGGTGCGGTCGCGATCCGGCTCATGCTGAACCGCGCGTCCGAGGATGCGGCCGATCCCGGCCTCAACCGGGTTCTTGCCGCCGCCGCGCGGCACGCGCTCCCGGTCAACCTGTTGATCTGGGGCCGCATCGAGCAGGCCCGGCAGCTCGCAGCCAGCAATCCGAATACGATGCTGGTGGTCGATCACCTCGGCCTGCAGCAGCCGTTCGAGCCGCCGGCGCCGGCACAGCCCTGGGCCGAGCTGCCGAAGGTGCTGGCGCTTGCCGACCACGACAACGTCGCGATCAAGATCAGCGGCGCGTGCACGCTCTCGCACCAGCCGTTCCCCTACAAGGATATTTGGGACCCGCTCTTCCGCATCTTCGACGCCTTCGGCTTCGAGCGCTGCATGTGGGGCACCGACTGGACGCGCGCGGTGGCGCTCCTGACCTACAGGGAAGGCGTCGAGGCGTTTCGCGTCATCGATCGCCTGTCGGCGAGCGATCGCGCCGCGCTGATGGGCGAGACGCTCACCCACATCTACGACTGGTCGCCGGCGAAAGCGTGACCGGGCTCAGCCGCTGAAGCGCTGGCGGTAGTCCTGCGGCGCCGCGGCGAGCAGGCGCACGAAGCTGCGGCGCAGCGTTTCCTCCGATCCGAAGCCGCAGCGCTGGGCGATGCGCTTGACCGGCAGGCGCGTATCGGAAAGCAGCCGCCGCGCCGCTTCCACCCGAAGCCGTTCGACCGCGCGCGCCGGCGTGATCCCCGTCGCCTCGGCATAGCGCCGGCTGAAGCTGCGCTCGCTCATCCCGGCTTTTTGCGCGAGCGCGGGAAGCGATAGGTCCCCGCTCAGGCTCGCGGCCATCCAGCCGTTGAGCGCACCGAAGCGATCCTCCGCGCCCTGCAGCGAGAGCACGGTGCTGAACTGCGCCTGCCCGCCGGGCCGCTTCAGGAACATGACGAGGTGGCGCGCCACGGCCAGCGCCACCGTGCGCCCCACATCCTCTTCGACGAGCGCCAGCGCCAGGTCGATCGCGGCTGTCACGCCGGCCGAACTCCAGATCGCGCCGTCGCGCACGAAGATCGGGTCGGGCTCCACGCGGATGGCGGGATAGCGCCGGGCGAGCTCGGCGCAATGCTTCCAGTGCGTTGCCGCGCGCCGCCCGTCGAGCAGTCCCGCTGCCGCGAGCACGAACGCGCCGGTGCAGACCGACGCGACCCGCCGCGCCCGCTTCGCCCGCGCCCGCACCCATTTGAGAAGTGCCGGATCGGCGGCCGCCGCATGGACGCCAGGGCCGCCAGCGACGAGGAGCGTATCGAGCGCCGCCTGCGCGTCCGGCAGCGGCGCGGCCGCGAGCGCGAGCCCGGCCGAGGCGGTCACGACCGGCGCGCCCGCCGACACCACGCGCGGGGCATAGAGCGGCGGCGCGCCGGGCCGCGCGGTCAGCTCGTTGGCCGAAGCGAAGACCTGAAGTGGGCCGGCGACGTCGAGGAGCTGCACCGCTTGATAGGTCAGGATCTCGACCGCGCGCGACCGGCTTGGCGGAAAACGAGGGGTCTTTGGCATTTCCGCCACACCGTGCCAGCCTAGGCTTCCCTTGTCCATCGCAACTTTCCGACAAGGCGGCCCGCGCCATGATTTTGCCCGACATCCATCTCGAGATCGGATCACTCCTGTTCGAGGGCGTGGACCAGATCGATTTGACGGGTCCTTTCGAGGTCCTGTCGCGCCTGCCCAACTCGACCTTTCGCATCTACGCCAAGACCATCGCGCCGGTCCGCGACCTGCGCGGCTTGCAGTTGGTCGCGGATGCGACGCTTGCCGAAGCGCCGCAGCTCGACCTTCTGGTTGTGCCGGGCGGCTTCGGCCAGGAGGCGCTGATGGACGACGCGCTCGTCCTCGGCTGGATCCGCGAGCACGCGGCCAGGGTTCGCTGCCTGTTGTCAGTGTGCACCGGCGCGCTGATTTGCGGCGCGGCCGGGCTCTTGCGCGGACGCAGGGCGACGACGCATTGGGCCTCGATGCATCTTCTGCCGCTCTTCGGCGCCGTCCCGGTGAACGAGCGCGTGGTGCGCGACGGGACCTTCGTCTTTGCCGCCGGCGTCACGGCGAGCATCGATGGCGCGCTGAGGGTTGCAGCCGATCTGCGCGGCGACGAGGTTGCTGAGGCGATCCAGCTCGCCATCGCCTACGCGCCCGAGCCGCCGTTCAGCAGCGGCACGCCCGAGACGGCGCCGCCGGCCGTGCTGAAGCGCGTGCAGGACTCCTATCGCGCGACGACGCAAGAGCGCGAGCGGACCGCACGCCGCATTGCCGCGCGCCTCGGCATCGCCGCCATGGGGTGAGTCACCGGCCCGCGCCCGTTCCAGCCGCCGTGACGATGGTTTCGCCGAAGGCGGGAATGTGAAAAGATGGCGCGGCGATGCCGTACTCTTGGCGCGCGGCCGCCAGCGCCGCGGCGGGTGCGTCGATCGCCTCGTCGGTCAGCGCGAAGGTGAATTGCTCATGCCTCGAGCGCCGGATCGCGAATGACTGCGACCCTAGGCCGGATCGCCCGTGTCGGGCGTAAGGCCCGCCGCCTTGATACCGAAGACGGCGCACGCCTCGTCGTTCTCTGAGACGTCGCCGCTGATGCCGACGGCGCCGATGATCTCGCCGCCGCTCTTGATTAGGACGCCGCCCGGCGCCGGAATGACGCGGCCGCCCGAGGCGGCCATCAGCGCATTGAGAAAGAGCGGCCCCGACGAGACGCGCCGCGCGAACTCGCGCCCGCCGAACCCCATGCCGAGCGTGCCCCAGGCCTTCCCCTCGGCGATCTGCGGCCTGAGGATGCTCGATCCGTCCTCGCGCTTCATCGCGACGAGGTGCCCGCCGGCGTCGAGCACCGCCACGGTGAGCGGCTTGAAATTCCGCGTCCGTCCGTGCTCGAGCGCCTTGTCGACGATCGTTGCGGCATGCGTCAAGGTAAGTCCCGCCATCTCTTTTTCTCCCCGAAGCTTGAGCTTCGCTATCATAGGGCGCGCATGTGCGCTCGGGGATAGGGATGGCCAAGCTGAACCTCACGCTTTCGATCTGGGATTACGACCGCGCCCGGTCATTGGCCGACGGCAGCGTCGTGGCCGACGGCATCGCGCTCAACGTACTCGAGCTGCCGGTCGAGGAGACGTTCTTCCGCATGCTGCGCCATCGCGAGTTCGACGCGGCCGAGATGTCGCTCTCGTCCTACGCCGTGTCGCTCGCCAAGGGCGAGCAGCATTTCATCGCCATTCCGGTCTTCCCGTCGCGCCTCTTCCGCCACAACGGCATCTTCATCTCCGCCGCGAGCGGCATCCGCGAGCCCAAGGACCTGGCTGGCAGGCGCATCGGCACGCCGGAATACCAGCTGACGGCGCCGGTCTGGCAGCGCGGCATCCTCGCCGACGAATACGGCGTCGATCCGGCCTCGTGCGAATATTTCACCGGCGGCGAGGAGGATCCAGGCCGCGAGGAAAAGGTGGCGCTCGATCTGCCGCCGAAATTCCGCGTGCGCCCGATCCCGCCGGGGAAGACGCTCTCCGCCATGCTGGCCGATGGCGAGCTCGACGCCATCACCGCGCCGCGCGTGCCTTCAACTTTTCGCACGCGGCCCGACCGGGTCCGGCGCCTGTTCGAGAACTACATCGAGGTCGAGCGCGCTTATTTCCGCAAGACCCGCATCTTCCCGATCATGCACACGGTCGTGCTGCGGCGCGATCTCTACATCGCGCATCCGTGGGTCGCGCAATCGCTTGCCAAGGCGTTCGCCGAGGCAAAGCGCCGCGCCGTGGAGAATCTCGACGTCGTCGCCGCGATCAAGACCCTGCTGCCGTGGCAGATAGCCTATGTCGAAGAGACGAAGCGCGAGATGGGCGACGATTGGTGGCCCTATGGCTTTGCGGCGAACCGCCACGTGCTCGACACGTTTCTGCGCTATCACCACGAGCAGGGGCTGAGCTCGCGCCGCCTCAAGCCGGAAGAGCTGTTCGCGCCCGAAACTTTCGACGCGTTCAAGATTTGAGCCCCGTCCTGCCACTTCCCGCGGCGACGCTGCTGCTCCTGCGCGACGGCGCCGGCGGGGCTCGAGGTGCTGATGCTCGAGCGCCATCGCGCCGCGTTCTTCTCGGGCGCGATGGTGTTCCCTGGCGGACAGGTCGATGCGGAGGATGGCGCGCCCGCAACGCTCGCTCGCTGCCGCGCCGTGCCGGGCGTCGATGCGGCGGCAATGGCGTTCCGCGTCGCCGCCATCCGCGAGAGCTACGAGGAAGCGGGAATTCTGCTGGCACGGCGGCGCGGCGAGGAGCGGCTCCTCGGCGGCGGCGATTTCGCGCGCGGCGATTTCGGAAACCTCTTCGCCGGCGGCGGGATCGAGCTTGCGAGCGATCTGCTCGTGCCGTTCTCGCATTGGGTGACGCCCGAGCGCTCGCCGAAGCGCTACGACACGCGCTTCTTCCTGGCGCGCGCGCCCGCGAGCCAGGCGCCTCTCGCGGACGGGCACGAGGCAGTAGAGATCCTGTGGCTCACGCCGCGCGCGGCGCTCGCCGAGGCTGAGGCCGGGCGCCGCCGTGTCGTGTTCGCGACGCGGCTCAACCTCATGCGGCTCGCGGCGAGCGGGACCGTGGCGGATGCGCTGGCATCCGCCGCGGCAGCGCCCGCGTCGGGACCGATCTGTCCCGAGATGTACGACACGCCGTCCGGCCCGCGCATCCGCATCCCCGAAGGGCTCGGCTACGAGGTCTTCGATCTGCCGACGCTCGATCCGCGCCACGGCTGAAGTTCAGCCGCCGAGATCGGCGAATCCCTTTCCTTCGTCCGCGAGCCGCGCGAGGAGCGGCGCCGGGGCCAATGCCGCGTCGTCGAGGAGCCGCGCTTGCTCCGCCAATCGCGCGGCCACGTTCTTGAGGCCCAAGCTGTCGGCATAGAACATCGGCCCGCCGCGATGGACCGGCCAGCCGTAGCCATAGACCCAGATCACGTCGATGTCGGACGGCCGCTGCGCGATCTTCTCCTCGAGGATGCGCGCGCCCTCGTTCACCATCGGCAGCATGGTGCGCGCGACGATCTCGGCGGCGTCGATCTTGCGTCGCGCGACGCCGAGGCGCTCGGAAATTCCGGCGATGATGCGCTCGACCTCGGGATCGGCCAAGGGCGCACGGCTCCCAGGCTCATAATGATAGTAGCCGGCGTTCGTCTTCTGGCCGTAGCGCCCGGCCTCGCAGATCGCATCGGCGATCGGGAACACCGTGCCGCGCGCCTTCCTCGCGCGGAACCCGACATCGAGCCCCGCGAGATCGGCCGCCGCGAGCGGGCCCATCGGAAAGCCGAAGCCGACGAGCGCTGCGTCGATCTCCTGCGGCAGCGCGCCTTCGAGCAGCAGCCGTTCCACGGCACGGCTGCGCAGCGACAACATGCGGTTGCCGACGAAGCCATAGCACACGCCGACCGTGACCGGCACTTTGCGCAAGCGGCGCGACAGCGCCAGCGCTTGCGCCAGCACCGGCATTACCGTCTTCGCGCCGCGCACCACCTCGACGAGCCGCATCACGTTCGCGGGGCTGAAGAAATGCATGCCCAGCACGCGCTCGGGATGCTTGGTCGCGGCGGCGATCTCGTTCACGTCCTGGTATGAGGTGTTGGTCGCAATTACGGCGCCGTCCTTCGCCACGTCGTCGAGCTTCCGGAACACCTCCTGCTTCAGCGGCAGGTCCTCGAACACCGCCTCGATCACCAGGTCGGCGGCAGCGACATCGGCAAGATCGGTCGACGACGCGATCAGTGCCATGCGCCGCTCGGTCTCCTCTTCGCTCATGCCGCGCGCGCTCTGGTAGTTGCGCCGCACCGTGGCAAGGCCGCGCTCGATCGCCTCGCGCGTCATGTCGATGATCGTGACGGGGATGCCGGCATTGGCGAAGCACATGGCGATGCCGCCGCCCATCGTGCCGGCGCCGATCACCGCCGCGCGCGCGACGGGCGCAGTGGGCGCGTCGTCGGCCAGGTCCGGCACCTTGGCGGCGGCGCGCTCGGCGAAGAAGAAATAGCGCTGCGCCTTTGCCTGCTCGCTATTCACAAGCTCGATGAAGATATCGCGCTCCCGCGCGAGGCCCTGGTCGAACGGGAGCGATGCCGCCGCCTCGACCGCCTCGGCGCAACGCAGCGGCGCAATGGCGCCGCGCCGCCGCCGGTCGAGCCCGGTCCGATAGCGCGTGACCGTGTCGCCGTCTCCCGCGGGCGCCGGCAGGTCGCGTACGCGCCGCAACGGCGCCTTCTCGCGCACGAGCCGTTCCGCCATCGCCACCGCGGCCGCTTCGAGCGGTCCCGTCGCGATCTCGTCGACGAGGCCCAATTCGCGCGCCTCCGTCGCCGCGATGGGATCGCCGCCGCAGATCATGTCGAGCGCCTTCGCCATTCCCACGAGCCGCGGCAGACGCTGTGTGCCGCCGGCGCCGGGAATGAGGCCGAGCTTCACTTCCGGTTGGCCCACGCGCGCGTCGGCGGCGGCGATGCGCCAGTGGCAGCCCATCGCCAGCTCGAGCCCGCCGCCGAACGCAACGCCGCCGATCGCGGCGATGACGGGCTTCCGGGCGCGCTCGATCGTTTCGATCAGGGTCGGCGTCAGCGGCTCGGCGCGCGGCCTGCCGAATTCGGTGATGTCGGCGCCGGCGATGAAGGTGTGGCCCGCGCCGATGAGGACGATGGCGCTCGCCGCGCTGTCGGCGATCGCCGTGTCGAGCGCCGCCTTCAGCGCCGAGCGCAGCGCGTGGCTCATCGCGTTGACCGGCGGGTTGTCGAGCTTGAGGAGTGCGACGCCGCTCACGGTTTCGCGACGCACCAAAGAAGCGGCGCCTGCCATTTGCCCCTCCGCCGATCCGGCCGCTTCGAGCGCGGCCGGATCAGCGTCGAGGTGCCGCGCCCCGGTGTCAAGCCGGAGCCGGGCGCGGCAGTGCTAGAGGCGGTCGCGCGGTTTGTCGCCGGCGTGGCCGTAGCTGGCGGTGAGCGCCCGTGCGTAGGACAGCGCCGACAGCGACACGATGAAAATCAGCGCGCCGACGATCCAGTGATCCCACGCGGCAGCCTGCATGCCGGAGAATCTCAAGACCCAGGGCGCCACGAACAGCCAGATGCCGATCAACACGCTGATCCATTCCTGCCACGACGCCGACTGGGCCATCGCCCAGAGTGTGACGATCGCGGTGATGACCCCGAAGACCCAGGCGTTCCAGGCCGCGGGATAGATCGCGCCGCCCGCGCCTGTCGCCGGTGCGCCGCTGCCGGCGGCGGTCGCGCCGGCAGCGAAGCCCAGCACCCAGGGCGAGATGAAGAGCCACACGGCGAGGACCAAATTGGCCCAATCCTGCCAGCGCCGCGGCTCCGGTCCGCCAAATCCGGTTTGCGCCATTGCCTAACTCCTCTCGTGGTGGGGCCCGGCGGCCGAGCACGGACACCGCGCGCACCACCATGCCAACGCATCAGGGTCGCGCGCGTGTTCCCGTTCGCCGGATGGGCCTGGCGCGGGCGGCGCAACTCGCGCGCGGGTTTGGTTTATCTCCGATAGTCGAAGGCCGCGCGACGTTTGTGCGGGAGCGCTACTCCGCCGCCACCTTCTCCGCCTCGAGCGCGGCTTCCTGGGCGTCGTCGATGCGCTCGCACCAGACGAAGCGCATGATCTTCTTCACCTCGTCGGGAATGTCATCGAGGTCGCGCCGGTTGCGCGCCGGGAGCAGGACCGTGGTGATGCCGGCGCGGGCCGCGGCCGTCACCTTCTCCTTGATGCCGCCCACCGGCAGCACGAGACCGCGCAGGCTGATCTCACCCGTCATCGCCGTGTCGCTGTGCGTCGGCCGCCCAGTCATGAGCGAGATGAGCGCGATCGTCATGGCGACGCCGGCCGATGGCCCGTCTTTCGGGATGGCGCCCGCCGGCACGTGGATGTGGATGTCGCTCTTGGCGAACAGGGCCTCGTCGATGCCGAGCGCGCGCGCCCGCGATTTCACGAGCGACAATGCCGCCTGCGCGCTCTCCTTCATCACCTCGCCCAGTTGCCCGGTGAGGATGAGCCGCCCGCCGCCCGCGGTGCGCGCCGCCTCGATGAACAGGATGTCGCCGCCCGCGGGCGTCCAGGCGAGCCCGGTCGCGACCCCCGGCACGCTCGTCCGCATCGCCACTTCGTTCTCGAAGCGCGGCGCGCCGAGGATGGCGGGAAGATCGTCCGGCCCGATCGCGACATGCGCGTCGCCCGTCTCGGCCACCTGCATTGCGGCATGGCGGAACACGCCGCCCACCGTGCGCTCGAGCGTGCGCACGCCCGCCTCGCGCGTATAATCGCGGATGATCCGGCGCAAGGCCGCGTCGTCGATCGCGCATTGCTCGGGCTTCAACCCGTTCGCATCGCGCTGGCGCGGCACGAGATAGCGCTTGGCGATCTCGAGCTTCTCGTCCTCGGTGTAGCCCGTAAGCTCGATCAGCTCCATGCGGTCGCGCAAGGCGCCCGGCACCGTGTCCATCATGTTGGCGGTGCAGATGAACACGACCGACGACAGATCGAACGGCACGCCCAGGTAGTTGTCGCGGAACGTGCCGTTCTGCTCGGGATCGAGCACCTCGAGGAGGGCCGAGGCGGGATCGCCCTGGAAGCCGGCGCCGAGCTTGTCGATCTCGTCGAGCATCATGACGCAGTCGCGCGAGCCGGCCTTGCGCAGCGCCTGCACGATGGTGCCGGGGAGCGCGCCGATATAGGTCCGGCGATGGCCGCGGATCTCGGCCTCGTCGTGGACGCCGCCCAAGCTCACGCGCACGAATTTGCGGCCCGTGGCGCGGGCGATGCTCTGGCCGAGCGAGGTCTTGCCGACGCCCGGGGGTCCGACGAAGCACAGGATCGGGCTCCGGCCGCCCGGCTTCAGCTTTTGCACCGCCAGATATTCGAGGATGCGGCGCTTGATCTTCGTGAGGCCGAAATGGTCGTGGTCGAGGATGTCGCGCGCCTCGGCGAGGTCGATCGTCCGCTCGGTGGTGACGCTCCATGGCAGCTCGACGAGCCAGTCGAGATAGTTGCGCATCATCGAGTATTCGGCCGCACCTTCGGGCAGGCGTTCGAGCCGGGCGAGTTCGCGCTTCGCCTGGGTCTCGACCTCCTCGGGCATCTTCGCCTCGGCGATGCGCCGCTTCAGCTCGGCGATCTCCTCGCCGCGCCCGTCGTCGCTTTCGCCCAATTCCTTCTGGATGGTCTTGAGCTGCTCGCGCAGCAGGTATTCGCGATTGCGGCCCTCGACCTTCTCCTTGGTCTCCTCGCTGATCTGCCGCGTCAGGCGCAGTACCTCGAGCCGATGCGCCATCAGGTCGGAGACGCGCCTCAGCCGTTGCCCGGCATCGGCGATCTCCAGCACCTGCTGCTTTTCGTCGGGCGTCAGGTCCATCACCGAGGCGACGAGATCGGCGAGCGCGCCCGCCGTGGGCGCGCTGCGCACGGCGTGGGCGAGCTCGGGCGGCGCCTGCGGCAGAAGCGCGATCGCCTCCTCGGCCTGGCGGCGCAGATGGACGACGCGCGCCTCGACCTCGGGCGTGCGCACTTCGCTTTCGCCCAACTCCTCGATCTGCGCGACGAGAAAGGGAAAGCCCTCGAGGAAACGCACCACGCGGAAGCGATGCTGGCCCTGGCACACGAGATGATGCGCGCCGTCGGGCGCCGTGAGGTAGCGCAGCACGCCGGCGACGGTGCCGATCTGATAGAGGTCGGCGGGGCCCGGATCCTCGATGTCGGCGTTCTTCTGCAGGATGAAGCCCAGGGGCGCGCCGCGCCGCACCGCGTCCTGCGCCGCGGCGATCGATTTCGGCCGCGTCACCGCCATCGGCAGCACGAGGCCCGGAAATAGCACCATGCCGCGCACCGGCACGATCGCCAGCGTGTCGGGCGGCAGCTCGATAGGCTGGCGCGAATTGGCTTGGTCGGTGTTCGCCATGCTCTTACCTGTGCTTTTGCAGCACGAGCGTCAGCAACCCGTCGCGGATGTCGCGATGGGTGAGCTCGTACCGGCCGCCGGGCAACGCGATTCGGCGCTGAAACCGCCCTTGCGGAACTTCGAGCCGGTGGATCGCCGCCTCGCGCTGCCGGCGCGGCGGGCGGCGTTCGCCGGCGATGACCAGGACGCCGTCGGCGACGCTGATCTCGACCGCGGCCGCGGCGACGCCGGGCAGCGCCGCCACGATCCACAATTCGTCGTCGGTCTCGAACAGGTCGACCGGCGGCTCCCAGCTCGGCCGCTCCGAGCTTGGGCCAAGGCGGAAGAATTCGCGCTGGAGGCGTTCGGCGCGCGCCAGCGCATCGCAGGCTTCTGCCCACATCCAGGCTTCGAGCGAGCGCGGCGGCATGATCTCTCGGTTCCGTTCGCGGTTAGGTGAAGTCCAAAATGGGAACGCGGGAGGAGATTTCAAGCGTGGTCCCGGCCCGGCGCTTCCGTCGTGCCGAAGGACTCGCGCCGGGCGTTTACGGACGGCCGGCTTGCCCCTATCAATACCCGGCCCCCACAGCGGGGGAAAAAGGCCCCGATGACGGAGACCGCGCCGCTGCCGCCCAAATTCCGCGAACGCCCGCGCCGGGTCACGGTTCTGGGCTCGACCGGCTCGGTCGGGCGCAACACGGTCGAGCTGCTGGCGGCCGACCCCGGCTCCTACACGGTCGAGGCGCTGGTCGCGCACAAGAATGCCGGTCTTCTCGCCGAGCAGGCGCGGCGCCTCGGCGCGCGCTTTGCCGTGGTGGCCGACGATACGCACTATGACGAGCTGAAGGCGGCGTTGGCGGGAAGCGGCATCGAAACCGGAGCCGGTGCCGCCGCCGTGGTCGAAGCGGCGGCGCGCCCGTCGGACTGGGTGATGGCGGCGATCGTCGGCGCGGCGGGGCTCCAGCCGACCATGGCGGCGGTGCGCCGCGGCGTCCTCGTGGCGCTCGCCAACAAGGAGGCGCTCGTCTGCGCCGGCGCGCTCGTCACCGACGAGGCGAAGCGGCGCGGCGCGCGGCTCCTGCCCGTCGATAGCGAGCACAACGCCATCTTCCAGGTCTTCGCCTTCGAGCAGCGCGCGGCGATCGAGCGCATCATCCTCACCGCGAGCGGCGGGCCGTTCCTGAAGCGCAGCGACGCGGAGATGGCGAACGCCACGCCCGAGCAGGCGGTGGCGCATCCCAACTGGCGCATGGGCGCGAAAATCTCGGTCGATTCCGCGACCATGATGAACAAGGGGCTCGAGATCATCGAGGCGCACCACCTCTTCGCACTGCCGAGCGACCGGCTCGACGTCGTCGTCCATCCGCAGTCGGTCGTGCACGGCCTCGTCTGCTATACGGACGGCTCGGTGCTGGCGCAGCTCGGCTCGCCCGACATGCGCACGCCCATCGCCAACGCGCTCGGCTGGCCCGAGCGGATCGGCGCGCCGAGCCCGCGGCTCGATCTCGCGAAGCTCGCGCAGCTGACGTTCGAGGCGCCCGATCCGAAGCGCTTCCCGGCGCTGCGCCTGGCGCGCGCGGCGCTCGAGGCGGGCACCGGCGCGCCCGTCGTGCTCAACGCGGCGAACGAGATCGCGGTCGCCTCCTTCCTCGAGCGCCGCATCGCCTTCCTCGACATCGTCCGCGTGGTCGAGCGCACGCTCGAGGATCTGCCTGACGCAAGCGTCGCGAGCCTCGACGACGTCTATGCCCTCGACGGCGAGGCGCGCGCCGCGGCGCGCCGCGTCATCGGCAACGGATTGGGCGTCCGGGCCTGACGCTCATGCCGTCTGCTTCGGACCTCGTGCTCGTGACCGGCGCCACCGGCTTTGTCGGCTCGGCGGTGGTGCGGGCGCTCTTGGCCGAGGGGCGGCGCGTGCGCGTGCTGCTGCGCCCCGCGAGCGACCGGCGCAATCTCGCCGGCCTCGACGTCGAGGAAGCCGTCGGCAGCCTCGAGAATTTCCCCTCGCTCGTCGCCGCCGTCGCGGGCGCGGCCGTGCTCTATCACGTCGCCGCCGATTACCGGCTCTGGGTGCGCGACCCCGAGGCGATGTTCGCGGCCAATGTCGACGGCACGCAGCGCCTCATGATGGCGGCGCTCGAGGCGGGCGTGGAGCGCGTCGTCTATACCAGCAGCGTCGCGACCTTGGGCGCGAACGCGACCGGCGTGCCCGCCGACGAGGGCAGTCCGAGCACGCTTCAGGACATGATCGGACCCTACAAGCGCTCGAAGTTCCTGGCCGAGGACACCGTGAAGCGGCTCGTGATGGAGCGCGGGCTGCCGGCCGTCATCGTCAATCCCTCGACGCCCATCGGCCCGCGCGACGTGAAGCCGACCCCCACTGGCCGCATCATCGTCGAGGCCGCCTCGGGCCGCATGCCTGCCTTCGTCGATACCGGCCTCAACCTCGTCCATGTCGACGACGTGGCGGCGGGCCATCTTTTGGCCGAGCGCCACGGCCGGATCGGCGAGCGCTACATCCTCGGCGGCGACGACATGACGCTCTGCGACATCCTCACCGACATCGCGCGCATGAGCGGCCGCGAGCCGCCCGCGTTTCGCCTCCCGATCGCCGCGGTGTGGCCGGTCGCGCTCGCCGCCGAGGCGTGGGGCATGGCGACCGGCAACGAGCCGTTCGTCACGCTCGACGGGCTGCGCATGGCGAAGAAGAAAATGTTCTTCAGCTCGGCCAAGGCGAAGCAGGAGCTGGGCTACGAAACGCGCCCCGCGGGCGAAGGGCTCGCCGAGGCGATCGCCTGGTTCCGCGCCCAAGGCATGTGCCCGTGACGGCCGAGCTCGTCATCGCCGCTGCCGCGCTCGCGGCCTGGGTCTACCTCATGTTTCTGCGCGGTTTCTTCTGGCTGCCGCGGGAATTGCCGCGCGCTGCCGCACCCGATGCCTGGCCGAGCGTCGTCGCCATCGTTCCGGCGCGCGACGAGGCGGCGACGATCGGCGCGGCGATCGGCTCGCTTCTGGCGAAGGATTATCGCGGCGAGTTCGGCATCGTGCTGGTCGACGACCACAGCAGCGACGGCACCGCGCGCCTCGCGCGCGAAGCCGCGGAGGAAGCGGGCGCCGCCAACCGTGTCGCCATCGTCGAGGCCGGCGCGCTGCCGCGCGGCTGGACCGGGAAGCTCTGGGCGCTCAGCGAAGGCGTCCACGCGCTCGAGGCCGCGGGCGCCGCGCCCGATCTCCTGCTCTTCACCGACGCCGACATCGCGCATGCGCCCGACAATCTCTCCTCGCTTGTCGTGGCGCTCGAGGACAGGCGGCGCGATCTCGTCTCGCTCATGGTGAAGCTGCGGTGCAAGGATTGGGCCGAGCGCCTGCTCGTTCCCGCCTTCGTGTTCTTCTTCGCCATGATCTATCCGTTCGCCTGGGTCAACGATCGCACGAAGCGCACGGCGGCGGCGGCAGGCGGCTGCGTGCTGATGCGGCGCGAGATCTATCATCGCATCGGCGGATTGGGCCCGATCCGCGACGCGCTGATCGACGATTGCGCCCTGGCGCGCGCGGTGAAGGAAAAAGGCGGCGCGATCCATCTCGCCATGACGCACGGCACCAGAAGCCTCCGGCCTTATCCGCGCGTCGCCGACATCTGGGCGATGGTGGCGCGCACCGCCTATACCCAGCTCGACCATTCGCCGCTGCTTCTGGCCGGGACCGTGCTCTTCCTGGCCGCGGCATATATCGCGCCGCCGCTGCTCCTCTTTTCCGGCGAAAGGACGGCGGCGCTCGGTCTTGGCGCGTGGCTTCTGATGGCGTTCGCTTATGTGCCGATGCTCACATTCTATCGCTGCTCGCTCGCCTTCGCGCCACTCCTGCCGCTCGTTGGGGCGGTCTATGTTGGCGCGACGCTCAATTCCGCGCGCCGCTATTACGCCGGCAAGGGCGGCGCGTGGAAGGGAAGGGTGCAATGGCAGAGCCCACCCTAGGTGCCGTCGAGACGCCGTCCGGCAAGGGCAGGGGCGACGAGAACTTTCCGGTCGGGTCCTGGCTCATCCGCCGCGACCTGCGGCCGCATGTCCATACCTTCTACCGCTTCGCGCGCGCGGCCGACGACGTCGCCGACAATCCCGCGCTTGCCCCCGACGACAAGGTGCGCCGGCTCGATCGCATGGGCGCGGTGCTCGACGGCGCCGCGGGATCGGATGCGCCGGCCGCGCGCGCGATGCGCGCGAGCCTCGCCGACACCGGCGTCACCGCGCAGCATTGCCATGACGTGCTGACCGCCTTCCGGCTCGACGCGACCAAGCTGCGCTATCGCGACTGGAACGATCTGATGGAGTACTGCCGCTATTCGGCTGCGCCGGTCGGGCGCCAGCTCCTCGATCTTCACGGCGAGGGGCGCCAGAGCTGGACGCCGTCCGATGCGTTGTGCAACGCGCTCCAGGTGCTCAATCACTTGCAGGATTGCGGCGCCGATTATCGCACGCTCGACCGCGTCTACCTGCCGGGGCACGACTTGGCGGTGTGCGGCGCGCGCGTCGAGGATCTGGCCGAGCCGCGCGCCAGCCTCGAGCTCCGTGCCGCGATCGTGCGGGTTCTCGACAACACCGATCGGCTCATCGAACAGGCCAGTTATCTGCCGCCGGCGGTGAAGACCCTGGGCCTGCGCCGCGAATGCGCCGTCATCGTCGGGCTCGCCCGGCGCCTCTCGCACCGCCTTCGTCGCGGCGATCCGCTCGCCGCGCGCGTGAAGCTGAAGCGCAGCGATTTCGCCGCCGCGTTCGTCGTGGGTTTTCTGCGCGGCAGCGCATGAGCGCGCTTCCCGCAGACGCGGACGACGCCGATATCCGCGCAGAAATCCGCGCGCAGGTGCGGGCGGCCGGCACCTCGTTCTATTGGGCGATGCGGCTTCTGCCGCTCGCGCGGCGCGAGGCGATGTTCGCGGTCTATGCCTTCTGCCGCGTTATCGACGACATCGCCGACAGCGACGACCCGGCGCCGCAGAAGCGCGCGGCATTGGCCGAATGGCGCGCGGAAGTCGACCGCATCTTCGCCGGAACGCCGCGCCTCCCTTTGGCGCGCGTGCTGGCGCGCGTCGCCGCGGACTACGGGCTCCGCCGTTCGGATTTCCTGCGCCTCATCGACGGTATGGAGATGGACGCGGAGGACGCCATTCGCGCGCCGAGCCTCGAACAGCTCGATCTCTACTGCGACTGCGTCGCGAGCGCGGTCGGGCGGCTCTCGGTGCGCATTTTCGGCGACGACGGCGCCGACGCGGATCGTGTCGCATGGGCTTTGGGTCGCGCGCTCCAGCTCACCAACATCCTGCGCGATCTCGTCGAGGACGCCGAGCGCGGCCGCCTTTATCTGCCGCGCGAGCTGTTGCAGCAGCACGGCATCACCGCGAACGAGCCCGCGATCGTGCTCGCCGATCCGCGCGTGGCGCAAGTATGCGCCGATCTCGCCGAGATGGCCGAGGCGCGCTTTGCCCAGGCCAAGCGCGCGATGACGCTCTGCAAGCGCCGCGCGATGCGCCCCGCCGCGGTGATGGCGGGCGTCTATCGTGCCACGCTCGCGCGTTTGAGGAAGCGCGGCTGGTCGCGCCTCGATCAGCCCGCGCCGGTGCCGCGCCGCACGAAGATCTGGCTCGCGTTGCGCCACGGATTGCTGTGAGCCTCGCGCGCGTCCATGTGATCGGCGCCGGAATGGCCGGGCTCGCTGCGTCCGTGCGGCTCGCCGAGGCGGGCGTCGCAGTGGCACTTCATGAATCGGCGCAAGGCGCGGGCGGGCGCTGCCGCTCCTATTTCGACGCGGCGCTGCAATGCCGCATCGACAACGGCAATCACCTGCTGATGCAAGGGAACGTCGCGGCGATGCGCTATCTCGGCCTGATCGGCGCGCGGCACACGCTCGTCGGGCCGGCCGCGGCGGAATATCCATTTCTCGATCTTGCGACCGGCGAGCGCTGGCTGCTGCGTCCGTCCAGGGGCCGTATCCCGTGGTGGCTTCTCGATCGGGCGCGGCGCGTGCCGGGAACGCGGCTCGGAGAATATCTTTCCGCAGTGCGCCTCTTTCGCGCGCGGCCCGACGCGACCGTGGCGGCGACGCTCGATGCGCAGGGCGCGCTTTATCGCCGCTTCTGGCGGCCGCTGACGATTGCCGCGCTCAACACGGCGCCCGAGGAAGCGCAGGCAAGGCTCTTGGCCCGCATCATTGCCGAGAGCTTCGGCCGCGGCGGCGCAGCAGCGCACCCGCTCGTGCCGCGCGAGGGATTGTCGGAATCTTTGGTCGATCCGGCGCTTGCGTTCCTCGCATCGCGCGGCGCGCAAATCGGCTTTACCGCGCGCGCCCGCGCGTTCGAATTCGCGGACGATCGCCTTTCTGCCATTTCGTTCGACGATGGCGCGGTGCGGCTCGGCGCCGGCGAGGCCGCCGTACTCGCGGTCAACGCTCCGGTGGCGCAGCGCCTCGTGCCCGGGCTCGACGCGCCGCAGGAATTCCGCGCCATCGTCAACGCGCACTACCGCATCGCGGTGACGGACGACGCGCCGTTCTTCGTTGGCCTCATCGGCGGCACGGCGGAATGGGTTTTCAGGAAGCGCGAGGTTGTGTCGGTCACGGTGAGTGCGGCCGAACACCTCGTCGACGAACCGGCCGACGAGCTTGCCAAGGTGCTCTGGCGCGACGTTGCGCGCGCCTACGATCTTGGCCCCCGCGACATGCCGCCGGCGCAGATCGTGAAGGAACGCCGCGCCACCTTCGCCGCGACACACGCCGAAGCCAAGCGCCGCCCGACAGCGGCGACGCGCTGGCGCAATCTCGCGCTCGCCGGCGACTGGACCCAAACGGGTCTCCCCGCCACCATCGAAGGGGCGATCCGCTCGGGCTTCGCGGCGGCGGACCTTCTCCTGGCCGCGCACAGAAGCTAATGTCGCGCTCCCGATGAGTGACGCGCTCTCCCGCCAGTCCGATTTCCGCACCGCGCCCGACGAGCTCTCGCGCGCGGTCGATGTCGCCTCGCGCGCGCTTGTGTCGTTGCAGCATGGCGAAGGATACTGGGCCTTCGAGCTCGAGGCCGACGCCACGATCCCGGCGGAATATATCCTGCTCGGCCATTTCCTCGACGAGATCGACGAGCCCGTGCAGGCGGCGCTCGCGGATTATCTGCGCAAGATCCAGGGCACGCATGGCGGCTGGCCGCTCTTCTTCGACGGCGAGTTCGACATTTCGGCGAGCGTCAAAGCCTATTTCGCGCTGAAGGCGGCAGGCGATTCGCCGGACGCGCCGCACATGAAGCGCGCGCGCGAGGCGATCCTCGCGGCGGGCGGCGCCGCACAAGCCAACGTCTTCACGCGGATTCAGCTGGCACTTTTCGGTGAGATCCCGTGGCGCGCCGTGCCGGTCATGCCGGTCGAGATCATGCTGCTGCCACTGTGGTTCCCGTTCCACCTGAACAAGGTGTCGTACTGGTCGCGCACGGTGATCGCACCGTTGCTGGTGCTGATGGCGCGGCGCCCGCTCGCCAAGAACCCGCGCGGCGTCACCATCCGCGAGCTTTTCGCTCCCGGTACCGAGGCGCGCCCGCCCCGCGCCAAGGGCTCGATCTGGGCGACGGTTTTCAATTTCGTCGACGATGTCCTGCGCGCGGTCGAGCCGTGGTTCCCGCAGCGCACGCGCCAGCGCGCGACCGATCGGGCGGTGGCCTTCGTGCGCGAGCGCTTGAACGGCGACGACGGGCTCGGCGGGATCTATCCCGCGATCGCCAACGCGGCCATGATGTTCCATTGTCTCGGCGTTGCGAAGGAGCATCCCGACGCCGTCATTTGCCGCGCCGCCATGCGCAAGCTGCTCGTGCTCGCGCCCGGCCGCTCCTATTGCCAGCCGTGCCTGTCGCCGGTGTGGGATACGGGGCTGGCCGCGTTGGCGCTCATCGAGGCGGGCGGATCGGACGATGCGGTGCGGCGCGGGCTCGATTGGCTCGCCAGCACGCAGGAGCTGAAGCTCGCGGGCGACTGGGCGGTGTGGCGGCCCGGCGTCAGGCCCGGCGGCTGGGCCTTTCAATACGCCAATCCGCATTATCCCGATCTCGACGACACGGCGATGGTGGCGATCGCGATGGACCGCTTCGATGGCGCACGCTATCGCGAGGGGGTTGCGCGCGCCGCCGAATGGCTCGTCGGGATGCGCTCGAAAAGCGGCGGCTGGGCCGCGTTCGACGCCGACAACGAATATCGCTACTTGAATTTCATCCCGTTCGCCGATCACGGCGCGCTGCTCGATCCGCCGACCTCGGACGTGTCGGCGCGCTGTGTCGGACTGTTGGCGCAACTGGGCGCGCGCGGCGACAAAGCGGCGCTTGCCGCGGGCCTCGGTTTCCTGCGGCGCGAGCAGGAACGGGACGGCTCCTGGTTCGGCCGCTGGGGCACCAACTACATTTACGGCACCTGGTCCGTACTGGTGGCGCTGCGCGCGGCGGGCGTCGATCCGGCGTCGCCGATGATCCGCCGCGCGGTCGAATTTCTCGTGGGCGCGCAGCGGCCCGACGGCGGCTGGGGCGAGGACGGCGCGTCCTACCATGCAAATTGGCCGCACGGCGCGGGGAAGGCGAGCACGCCGTCGCAGACCGCGTGGGCGCTGCTTGGCCTGATGGCGGCGGGCGAGGGGAAACATCCCGCCGTCGCGCGCGGCGTGCGTTATCTCCTCGCGACGCAAAGTGCGCACGGGCTTTGGGACGAAGACTGGTACACGGCCGTGGGATTCCCGCGCGTCTTCTATCTGCGCTACCACGGCTACCGCGCCTATTTTCCGCTCTGGGCGCTCGCGCGCTTCCGCAATCTCCGCGAGGAGGGTGCGCTCCCCGTCTTCGGTATGTGATGGCGCTCATGGCGGTCGCCGGGCTCGCGGCCGAAGCGCGCATCCTGCATGGGCGCGGCATTGCCGCCGAGGCGAGCGGCGCCGATCCGGCACGAGCAGCGGCGATCGCCGAGCGTTTTCTCGCCGCGGGCGCCGATGCGATCGTGAGTTTCGGCATCGCCGGCGCGTTGGCGCCCGGCCTCGCGCCCGGAACAATTCTGCTGCCGCGCCGGATCGTCACCGAGTCTGGCGAAACTTATGTCGCCGACGAAGCGCTACGCGAGCGCATCGCGCAGGCTCTCGCCGCGCAAGGGCTGGCGCTCGACGCGCGCGATCTCCTGGGGCGCGATGCGATTGCGGCGACGGCGGCAGAAAAAGCCTCTCTCTTCCGCCGCACCGGCGCTGTCGCCGTCGATCTCGAAAGCCACGCCGTCGCGCGCGCCGCCGCGCGCGCCCATGTCGCCTTTGCGGCGCTGCGCGCGGTGGCCGATCCTGCGGAGTTCGATCTTCCGCCCGTGGCGCTCATCGGGCTCGACCGCGACGGCAACGCCGCGCTCCTGCCCGTGCTGGGCGCGCTCGCGCGCGCGCCGGCGCAGCTCCCGGCGTTGATCCGCCTCGGTCTTCTGACGCGCGCGGCGCTCAGAACCCTTTCGCGTTCGGCACCGGCTCTCCCTGGATCTGGGTGAGCCAGCCCGACACGTCGGCGAGACTCTCGAATTCGCCGGGGACCCAGTTGTCGTCGATCTGGTCGATATCGGCCGACAGCTCGAATGCGCCGCCCATCGGCGTCACGAAATACCAGAAGTAGTTCGAGCCGAGCACGTGGCGGCCGGGGCCGCGCGCCGTCTTCCAGCCCTGGCGGCTGACATATCCGCCATTGATGACGACCTCCTGGAAATCGCCGAAATGACATTCGAGATGCTGGAAGCTCGTCGTCGCATCGGGCTTCAGAATGAAGAAGAGGTTGTGGTGGTCGTGCGAGCCCGGCGCGCGCGCGAACACGCCGCCCTTCTTGACATGGTCGCTCACCTTGAAGCCGAGCCGGTCGAGATAGAACTTCATGCTGCGGTCGGGGTCGGCGCTCCAGAACACGATATGGCCCAACGAGCGCGCGTGGCCGAGCTCGGTGAAATCGACGCGATGGTTCATCGGCCGCTGCGGTGGCAGGCCCGACACGTTGAAGGGCTTCGGCTCCGCCTTATAGGCGTGCCGCTTCGTCACCTGGAAGCCCAGCGCCAGGCCTTCGTCGTCCATCGTGTGCAGCACGCCGGCGGCGTCGCGACGCACCTGGCGGTCCTTCGCCAGCTCCGCGCCGATCTGTTCGAGCGCGGCCTTGTCGGAGACGCCCCACACGGTCTCGCGGCCCGTGGCGCCCTTCACCGGCGCCGGCGGCAATGACGTGTCTTCGGCGCGGCGCAGCACCACGTTGGTGCCGTCGAGCGCCTCGAACGCGGCGCCCGCGGCGCCATGCTCCACTTCCAGCAAGCCATAGTCGCGGCAGAACCGCCGCGCGGCCTCGACGTCCTCGACGCCGAACACCGCGGAATCAACGCCGACGATACCCATTCTCATTCTCCTTTTCAAGACTGCATCTAGATATATCTAACTACAGTCGATGTCAAGCTCTCCGTTCCGCCTGCCGCGCCAGCTTCGCGTCCGACAGGGTCGGCGCGAGGTTGAAGGCGCGCTGCGCGTTGCCCCCGAGGATGTTCCGCTTCGCCTGCTCCGACAGGAACGGCAGGTCGTAGATCGTGCTCGGCAGATCCATGTCCCAGTGCGGATAGTCCGAGGAATAGAGGAGCTGCGTCTCGGCGTTGATCATCTGCAACGTCACTTCGAGCGCCGCGCGGTTGTCCACGGCCTCCATCGGCTGCGTCGAGTAGTACATCTCGCGCATATAGTCCGACGGCTTCTTCTTCAGAAGCGGCACCTCGTTCGAGCGCATCATGTATTCGTTGTCGAGGCGCTGCATCACGAACGGGATCCAGGCGAGCCCACTTTCGACCCACACGGTCTTGAGCTTCGGGAAGCGCTCGGGCATGCCGTTGCACAGCCAGTTCGTCATGTGCACGATGTTCGAGAAGCTGAAGCTCAGCGCGTGCACCGCCATGAAGCGGGTGCAGAGCTGCATGCTGGTGTGCCCGTTCCAGATGAGCCCCGCATGGAAGACGAGCGGCAGCCCGCGCTCCTCGATCGCGGCATAGGCCTTGCAGTAAAGATTGTCGGTCACCGGGCGCTGCGCCGAGGCGATGATGGTGAAGCCGACGACGCCTTTCTTGTCGCCGAAATCCTCGACCATCTTGAGCGTCGCCGCCGCATCGGACAGCGGCAGGTAGAGCGAAGCGCGGATGCGCGGCTCGTCGGCCAGCACCGTCTCGATGAGCCAGCGGTTATAGGCCCGCGCCATCGCCACCTCGACCTCGGGCCTGACCGCGAACGGCAGGCCGAGCATCGGCGTCGGGAAGAGGCAGACCGCGTCGATCCCCATCGCGTCCATCCAGCGCCGCGTCAGCGTGATGTCGCGATGCTGCGAGGGCGCGATCGTCTCGCCGCGGCGCCCGTCCTGGCGCGTGATGCGGCCGGCCATTTCCTGATAGCTGCCGCTGCCGGTGGTGATGCCGCGCCCGCCGACGCCCTGGTAGCGCGTCTGCTGCCGCAGGACCGGGTCCTCGATGTATTCGGTGATCTTGGGATATGACGCCGCTTCCCAATGATGACCGTCGACATCGGCGATGAAGAAATCCTCGTAGCGCCGCTGCTTCGCCTGCGCGCTCGCATGGGCGAGCAGCGTCCTCGTGTCGAATTCCTCGACCGCAAGATCGCGGAAATTTGCCGTATCCATCGTTCCTCCGATCCGATCGTCCGATTATCCCGCCGGGCGCAGCCGCGCTCAAGCGTCCTGGGATTGCGTCGGGGGCATGGTTTTGGGAACCTTAAGCGGGGCGGGGAGGGGAAGCGCCATGAGCCTTGCCGAGACCGCGCTTTCGGCCTTTGGCCGGCGCGCGCCGCAGCGCGTCACCTGGCGCCAGTGGGCGATGGTCCTCGTCCTCACGCTCCTTTACATCTACGCCCAGATCGACAGCTCCTCGCTCATCCTCATGGTCGAGCCGGTGAAGCACGACCTCGGCGTCAGCGACACCGAGATGAGCCTGCTGCTCGGCCTCTCCTTCGCGGCGTTCTACGGGGTCCTCGGGCTGCCCGCGGGCTATCTCGTCGACCGCATGGCGCGCCGCCCGATCATCGGCATCGGCGTCGTGCTGTGGTCGAGTATGACGATGGGCTGCGGCCTGGCGCAGACGTATTGGCAGTTGTTCCTCGGGCGCTGCGGCATTGGCCTCGGCGAGGCGGCGATCACGCCGGCCTCGTACTCGCTCATCCGCGACGCCTTTCCGCCGGACAAGCGCGGCCGCGCCTTCGGCATCTTCACCGCCGGCACTTATATCGGCGCGGCCGCCGCCGTAATGCTGACGGGCGGCCTGCTGGGGCTTTACGGCTCGGGCAAGCTCGTGGGCGTGCCGTTCGTCGGGACTTTGCGGCCGTGGCAAGCGGTGCTGGTGACGATCGGCGCGTTCGGCATTCCGCTGTCGCTACTCGTGCTCACCTTTCGCGAGCCGGAGCGCGCCCTCGCGTCGGACGAAGCCGGCGTGCGCTTTGCCGAGGCGCTGGCGCATATCAAGGCGAACTGGCGGCCTTATCTCCCGCTCGTGCTCTTCGTCACCTGCTTCTACATGGTCGCGATCTCGTATGGGTCGTGGATGCCGACCATCATCGCCCGCACTTGGCACCTGCCGCCGGCCCAGATCGGCCTCTTCTTCGGCGGCTGCCTGCTCATCTGCGCGCCGATCGGCGCCTGGTGCGGCGGCCACATGATCGACGCGCTGGTGCGGCGCGGGCGGCGCGACGCGGCGCAGATCGTCGGCGTGTGGATCACGATCATCTTCATTCCGTTCGGCGTGGCGGCGCCGATCGTCCCCGGCGTCGGCGAGATGTTCTTTGCCTTGGCGGCGCAGCTTCTGGTCGCCGGCGCTTACAACCCGGTGGCCGCGAGCATCCTCGCCGAGCTCACGCCGCAGCGCCTCATGGGCAAGGTGACGGCGATCTATCTCTTGGTCTTCACGCTTCTGGGCCGGGGCTTGGGGCCGCTTCTCGTGGCGGCGATATCGGACGCGTTCTTCACCGGGCCGCAGGCTTTGGGCTTCGCGCTCGGCAGCGCGGCGGCGGCTTTGATGGCGGCGGCGCTCGTCGCCATCGCGCTCCTGCTGCGCCGCGCGCGGCGGCTCGCGCCGGCTTAGGCCGCCTGAGCCGCCCGGGTGAGCGGCAGGCGGATGCGCGCGGCGGCGCCGCCCGCGGGCGCGTTGACGAGTGCGATCGTGCCGTTGTGCTGCTCGACGATCTGCTTCGCCGTCGGCAGGCCGAGGCCGGTTCCGAACGATTTCGTGCTGAACAGCGGCTCGAAGATGCGCGGCAGGATCTCGGGCGGGATGCCGGGGCCCGTGTCCTCGACCCGGATTTCCGCCATGTCGTCGGCCGAGGTGGCGACGCGGATGCGCTTTTGCGGGCACTCGGCGCCGCCCGCGACGAGCGCCTGCGCCGCGTTCTCCACGAGGTTGATGACGACGCGCCTGAGCCGGTCGGCGTCGATCGCGACCACGCTCGCGCCCGCGCGCAACTCGCGCTCGAGTTTGATCTCGGCCGGGAGCCGCTGCTCGTCGAGCACCTCGCCGAGCCAGGCGTCGAGCGCCATGTCGTGCCGCGTCAGCGTGCGCACGCGCGCATATTCGAGGAGATCGGCGATGATGCCGTCGCTGCGGTCGATGCTGCGCTCGATCCGCTTCATCGCCCGCTCGAGCGGCAGGCCCGCATCCGCGGTCAGCTCGCGCAGCGCATGGAGGCTGTTGCGAATGGCGGAAAGCGGGTTGCGCAGCTCGTGCGCGACCGTCGCGGTGAGCTGTCCCAGCGCCGAGAGCCGCTCCTTTTGCAAAACCTCGGCGGCGAGCGCGGCATGCTCGTCGCGCATCACCTTGTAGGCGTGCGCCATGATGCGGCGCTCGCGGTCGACCTCGTCATAAGCGGCGTCGACCAGCGCGATCAGCGCTGCAAGATCGACCGCGCCCTCGGCCTGGCCTTCGCGCGCCTGCCGAAGCTGGCGTTGAAGGAGCTTGTGCATGGCTCAGGCGGCCTCGGCGAGCGTCGTGATCGTCATCGTCTGGTTATGCAGGTCGGAAAACGCCGAAGCTTCCATCGGCGCGATCTCGCCATAGGAATAGAAGCCCGCGGTGCGGCACGTGGCGCCCAGCACCTCGGCCACCGCCTCGACTTCGTCGGCGGTGCGCTGCCCGAGAAGCAGCTTGCGGCCGATGCAGCTCACGAGGATCGCGAGCTGCGCCGCCGGGATCGCCGCCTTTTTCGCGGCGTCGCCGGCGCCGGCGATGAGCTTGTCGAAATGGCCGAGCATGACTTGCGCGGTGTGGCCCTGGGGGATCGTGCCGGCGAAGATCATCGCCTTCTTCTCTTCGTCGATGCCGACGACGGTGCGCACCAGCGCCGCGTCGGGATCGCGCGGCGGATGGATGCGCAGCGGGAACAGCAGCGCCGAGGCCGGCAGCTGCGCGGCTTCGGCGCCGAGATATTGCTTGTAGAGATCGAGCGCCGGCAGGCCGTCGAGATCGTAGAGCGTATTGCCGCTGGCGCGCGTCACGACGCGCCGCGGTCCGACGGCGTCCCAGCCGCCGACGCTGCCGCTGCCGATGCTGATGCGGCTGCCGTAGAAGCCCACCGCCACGACCGCGCCGGGCTCGGGGTTGGTGTCGAGCCCGACCCGCGTCGTGCGGAAACTGGCGCCGTCGCCGGCGAGCCCGCCGGTGAGGCCGATGTCGCGGCCGAGGACCTTCTGCATCCCGGCGACGAGCTCGGTGCCGTTGACGGTGGTGCCGTCGGAGAGCACGAACACGCCACGCAAGCCCTGGCGCTCGAGCTGGCGCGCAAGGCTCGCGCCGATCTCGACGGCGTTGGTGCCGTCGCGCGTATGCTCCTTGGCCACGCGCAGCTGCGTTGCGGCGAATTCGATCGCGGTCGCGACGACGGAGCCGTCATGGACGCTGTCACCGAGGATCTCGCCGCCGGTCGAGCAGCCGAGCAGCTTGGCGCCGGGATAGGCCTGGCGCAGCTCGGCAAAGCGCGCGCCGTCATCGAGCGTGCCGGGCGCCGCGAAATAGAGGACGAGCGAAGCGTTGAGCCGCGCTTCCTCGTTGAGGATGCGCCATTGCCGCCCGGGCTGCCAGATACGTTGTTCGACTCTCATACCATCTCTCCGCGGAACCAAACGCGCCGCGGCCAGACTGGCCCGAGTTTGCTTAAAGCCGAGTGAAACTACTTAGCCTGCGACGAGCGCGGAAAACACATAGACGGTGCCGAAAACCTGCATCGCGGCGTGACGCAGCGGCTCGATCGCGGCGCAGGCGACGACGAGGATTGCTGCGCCGGCGAGCGCCGTGGCGAGTTGCACGCGCTCTTTCGGCAGTTCGGCCGGCCGGGGCAACGTGCCTTGATATGTTTCCGAAGCGTTTGCCATTGGCCGCTATCCTCGAGCGCGCGAGCGCGATAGTTTGTTCGCGCTTGATGGCACCAAATGGGAGTTAAGAACTGGTAAAGATTCAAGGAATTTGGCGACTTGGGGGCCGGCCGCTGCTGGTCGCGCTCGCGGTGATGCTGGCCGTCGCGCTCAACGCCGGCCCGGTGCCGGCCGGCAGCCCGCTGACGGTGAGCCAGAAGAATCGCGCTTTCGCCCCGGGCGCGCTCGCTGTCGCGCCTGGCGCCGTCGTGCACATCGTCAACGACGACGACGTGACGCATCACGTCTATGTCGACTCGCCGAAAATGAAGTTCGACTCGGGCGAGCAGCCGATCGGCGCGACCGTCGATCTGCGCTTCGACGAGCGGGGCACGTTTCTGGTGCGCTGCGCCATCCACCCGACGATGCGCCTCACCGTCACGGTGAAATAGGGTTCAGCGCGGCAGCCGCGGCATCGAGAAGGCGGCGGGCGCGCCGGTCAGCGTGTCGAGGAAGGCGATGAGGGCCGCTTTCTCGTCGGCGCTGAGCTTGAGCGGCTTGATGAGCTCCGAGCGGCTCGGCCGGTCGATGCCGCCGCGGTTATAGAGCTCGATCACGTCGGCGAGCGTCGCCTCCGAGCCGTCATGCATGAAGGGCGCGCGCCGCGCCACGTCGCGCAGGGTCGGCACCTTGAAGGCGTAGTGCAGCTTGCTCGAGTTGGCGAAGAGACGCCCGCGCCCGATATCCTCGTCCTTGCCGGTGCCGATGTCGTAGAACGCGCCGTCGGTGAAGTTCCAGCCGGCATGGCATTGCGCGCACCCGGCCTTGCCGTTGAACAGGTCGAAGCCGTGCTTGGCCTGGTCCGAGATCGCCTGCGTGTCGCCGCCGATCCAGCGGTCGAACGGCGCCTCTTCCGCGACGATGCCGCGCTCGAACGTCGCCAGCGCCTCGGAGATCGTCTCGCGCGTGATGCTGCCTTCGGGAAAGGCCTCGGCGAAGGCATGGCGGTAGCCGGGATTGGCGTCGAGCGCCGCGACGAGGTCCTTCTCGGTGCGGTTCATGATGGTGGGGGACGTGATCGGGCCCTCGAAGGCGACGCTTTCGAGGTCGGGAAAGCGCCCGTCCCAGCCGAGGACCGGGATCCAGGCGACGTCGATCAAGGTCGGCGCGCGCGTCGGCATCGGCTTTTCGCCTTCGCCGATCGAGCGCGCGAGCCCGTCGCCCCACGACAGCGCGGGATTGTGGCACGAGGAGCAGCTTCGCGCGCCATCGCCCGAGAGGATCGGGTCGAAGAACAGCATGCGGCCGAGCGAGGCCTTGGCGTCGGTATATTTGTCCTCGGCGGGGAACGGCACGTCTTCCGGCCGCTCGTAGAGCTTCTGCCATTCGGCGCGGCGCGGATCGGCACCCGGTTGTCCGGCGATCGCCGGCGCTGCGAGGGCGCAGGCGAGCAGGACGAGTGCGAGCGAGCGGACCATCGGCGGCTCAGACGGCGATCGCCAGAGGCTGCGTCCGCGGCGCGCGCGTCGGCGCCGGCAGGATGACGGTGACGGTGGTGCCGCGGCTCGGCGCGCTTTCGATCTCGAGCCGGCCGCCATGCAGCTCGGCGAAGAGGCGCGACAGCGGCAATCCCAAGCCGGTGCCGCCATATTTGCGTGTGATCGAGCTGTCGACCTGCGAGAACGGCTCGAGCGCCTTCGGAATGTCCGAGGCGGCCATGCCGATGCCGGTATCGCTGACGGCGATGCGGACGCCTTCGTCGATGCGGCCGACGCTCACCGTGATCTTGCCGCCGGCCGGGGTGAACTTGACCGCATTCGAGAGCAGATTGAGCAGGAGCTGCTTCATGCGCGTCGCGTCGCCGTCGATG
The DNA here is from genome assembly GCA_963729295.1 of uncultured Alphaproteobacteria bacterium. Taxonomy (GTDB): domain Bacteria; phylum Pseudomonadota; class Alphaproteobacteria; order ATCC43930; family CGMCC-115725; genus DATJLY01. The sequence continues at coordinate 231,991 of CAVSNJ010000029.1, read as the reverse complement.
GGCGGCAGGCACGGGTCGATCTCGCAGGTGAGCTCGGTCTCGGCCGCCTTCGCCTGCGCCGCGATGATCTGCACCGCGTCGTCGACGACGTCGCCGAGCTGCATCGGCAGGAGCTCGATCTCCGCCTTGCCCGATTGCAGCTTGGCGATGTCGAGGATGTCGTTGATGACGTCGAGAAGGTGCTTGCCGCTGCGCAGGATGTCGTGGACATAGCCCGCGTATTTCGGCTGCCCGATCGGCCCGAGAAGCTGGTGCGCCATGATCTCCGAGAAGCCGATGATGGCGTTCAAGGGCGTGCGCAGCTCATGGCTCATATTGGCCAGGAACTCGGTCTTGCTGCGGCTCGCGAGCTCGGCCTCTTCCTTGGCCTCGCGCAAGCTCCGCTCGCGATCCTTCAGGGCGGTGATGTCGCTCGCGACGACGACGAAGCCGCCGTCGGCGGTCGGGCTGCGCGTCAGGCGCAGCCAGCGCCCGTCGGCCAGCGCCATCTCGCCGGTCGGCCCCGACAGCACCGCCTCGATCGGCTGCGGCAGCAGCGCCCCCGGCGTGAAGGCATCGGTGAGGCCGGCGAAGAACGAGGCGATCTGCGAGTTGGCGATCACCGTGCGGCTGTCGCTGTCGAGCACGATCACGCCTTCGTCGGAGCTTTCGATGGCGTTGACGAGGCGGGTCTGCGCCGAGCGCCGCGCCGAGATCTCGCGCTCCATCATGGCGCGGATGTTGTCGCGCATCACCGCCATGCTCTCCAGGAGCTCGCCGAATTCGTCATCGCTCGCGTGCGTGATCGTGACGTCGAGCTCGCCGGCGGCGATGCGCCGCGCCGCACGCGAGGCGGCGGCGATCGGCTTCACCATGCGGGAGGCGAGCAGAATCGCGATGACGGCGCCGAGGATGACGGCGAAGCCCGTCGCCTCGATGCTGAGCGTGCGATAGGAGGCAATCGAGCGCAGCGCCTTCTCGCGATCGCGGAACCCGTCCTCGGCCGTGATCTCGACCAGACGGTCGAGATCGCCCACCACTGTCGTGGCGCGGCGGTCGAGTGCGGCGCGATAGGATTCGTCGGCGCCGCCCGCCTCGAGCCGGAGGCGCAACGCGTCCCACGTGCCGGCGGCGCGCGTCGCTTCGCCTGCGGCATCGCTTGCGTCCTGCGACAGCGCGCGCTCCTCGGCAACGCCGAGATCGTCGCGCAGCGCGCGCCCCAAATCCTCGATGCGTGCGTCGATCGCCTGGCGCTGCTCGCCATCGGCAGTCGTCTGGCGCTCCTTCAGCGCCAGCTCCATCGCCATGAAATGCGCGAGCGCAAGCCGCGCGTAGCTGATCGCCATCAGCGGCTTGTCGTAGGTCTGCACGACGAGGCGGCCGGATTCGACGACGCTTTGCACCGCGCTCATGCCCAAAAGCCCGGTGATCGCGGCGAGCGCGCAGAACGCGAGCAGGATTTTGCCACGGATCGTCATAGCCATGCCGCAGAGGCGCATGGCCGGCGCTCCCGCAGCCCGTCGAACGCGCGTGAAAAACCTGTGGAACACTGGCGTAAACCTCGGAAGAGGCACGCCTTTATTCCGCGGCATAAAACCTAATTTCCGATTAAAGCGGGCCCGCCAGATCAACCCACCGTTAAGCGTTGCGCCTCACCAGATGCGCGTGCCGTAGATCACGGCGTGGAGGCCGTAATAGGCCGCGAAATCGAGCGCCAAAGCCCCGGCATAGACGATCGGCGCGAGCGCCGCCCGGCGGACGACCGGGCCGTTATCGGCGCCCACGGTGATGAGGATGACGACGATCATCAGGTGGCCGACCGCGTCGATCTTGCCGAACTCGAACACAGCCGAGACGAACATGAAGGTGAGCACGGCGGCCGCGAGGCTGCGCACGAGCGGCGTCCACAACAGCGCGAAGGCGAGGCTGAACTCCATGAAGCCCGCCGCTGTCATGTAGAAGGACGGCGAATAGTGGAACGAGAGATCGGGGTGCGCCACCAGGAGCGGATAAGTCCATTGCGGATAGGCCCATTTCTCGACCGACGCCCACATCAGCGTGATCGCGGCGGCCCAGCGCGCCACGTCGATCGCCCGTAAGGATCCGATCCGCACGTGGTGGGCCGCCATGGCGAGATAGAGCGCCAGCCCCAGGAAGATCGGGTAGTCGAGCATGTGGAAAATGCCGTATTTCTCGACTCCGTAGGCATAGAGCGCCACAATGCCGGCCGCCGAAAGCGCCATCGTGCTGCGCCAGAACATGCCGAGCGCTATGGCCGCCTGGAGCCAGGGGATGATCGCGACGTCGGTCTTGAGCTCCGGCGTCATGATGATGTTGCCGAGCGTGAAGAGCGCGACGAAGAAGGCGCCGGTGCCGGCCCGGAACCAGTCGTCGCTGCGCGCGCGGATGGCGGCGGTGAGGCTATCGATGCCGCGCGTCAACGCCGCGCCAATGGGCGTGCGGTCGAATAGGCAGACGGCGGTAAAGGCGATGATGCCGGCGAGGAAGAGCCCAACAAAAGTGCTGTTCAGCACAGTATCGAGGGGTTGCGGCTGTTCCGGCACGTCGTACGGCGCGAACCATTTTACGTGCGCCTCGGCTCGCATCGGCAGGAGGGCCAATGCCAGTCCGATCCGAAACCATCCCCCCAAAAGTCGCATGAACCAATGCTCGACCGAAGAGTCAACTTAACTGGGAGTATACCGGTTTTAACCAATGATTCACTTTAATTTTCGAGCCTAAGCGGCTCTTTCTGCATCGTGAAAACGGAATCTTTACAATCGCTTGCGAGACTGATCCGGAGCGCACGAATTTGGAGACCCTGATGCTGAGCCTGGCTGGCCTGGTCGTGATCGGTTTCGGCATCGCCGTGGCCGGCCTCTCGCTGCGCGCGGAGGCCCAGGGTCCCCGCCTCGAGCGCTGGGGCAGCGCCCTGTTCCTCTCGGGCGCCGCGCTCGCCGGGCTGGGCTTCCCGCTCGTCTGACGCGCGCCCTCCGGAACCATTCTTCCGCATGTCCTCGCCCCCGATCATTTGCGGCCATCTTCCCGGTTCGGCGGCGCCAGGACTGGGGTTTTGAACTCCAAAGCTGTTTCAGCCCGTTAACCAAACCGGCCGCGGACACGGGCGTCCTTGCGCGCGCGGGTGCGAACCTCCATATCTCGTACGCGTGGAGCGTACCATGAGAGCAGGCGGCAATGCGGTGCGGCCGGCGGAACGAAGCCAATTCACTGTTCGCGGAACGACCCCAATTTTGCGGAACGAACCCAATCTGACGGCACGAAGCCGATTGACGGACCGGCGTCAATTTGGGAAATTCGCGGCGGATCAAAGCGTTACAGCGGAATCGCCGAACGAAGCCAATTTGTGCAGCGCAACATAAATCGGGGAGGCCGGCATGGCGGAAGGGACGCGGAAGCTGACGATGGCCGATATCCGCGCGGCAGCGGAGCGGCTCAAGAACTGGGGCCGGTTCGGCGCCGAGGACGAGATCGGCACGCTCAACTACACCACGCCGGCCGACATCGTCGCCGCCGCCCGGTTGGTGCAGAAGGGCAAGGTCATGTCGCTCGCCTTGCCGTTCGACCATAACGGCCCGCAAGGGGCGAAAAGCGGCTATGGCTCGATCGGCCGCTTCAATCCGATCCACGTCATGCTGCGGTCCGGCACCGACGCCTATTCCGGCGTGCTCGACCATCGCAAGATCCGCGGCGCCGACGACATCATCATCATGCCGATGCAGTGCGGCACGCAGTGGGACGGGCTCGGCCACATCTTCTATGGCGACTCCATGTGGAACGGCTATGACTGCCGCACCGTGACCTCGTTCGGCGCGCAGAAATGCGGCATCGAGAAGACCGCCGACCGCATGGTCGGCCGCGGCGTCCTGTTCGACATGCCGAAGATGTTCGGCCGGAAATATCTCGACGACGGATTCGCCATCACCTGCGAGCATCTCGACCGCGCCGAGCGCGAGTTCGGCGCGGCCGTTGGGCGCGGCGACTTCCTGCTCGTGCGCACCGGCCAAATCGAGGCGAAGCTCGAGGCCAAGAACTGGGACGGCTATCCCGGCGGTGACGCGCCCGGCCTCGCCTTCGAGACGCTCGACTGGCTGCACAAGAAGGAGCTGGCGGCGATCGCGACCGACACGTGGGGCGTCGAGGTCCGGCCCAACGAGACCGACGAGGCGGCGCAACCCTGGCACTGGATCTCGATCCCGATCATGGGTCTCACCGTCGGCGAGATTTTTCACATGGGCGAGCTCGCCGCCGATTGCGCTGCGGATCGGCGCTACGAGTTCATGTTCGTGGCGCCGGCGCTGCCGGTGACGGGGGCAGTGGGCTCTCCGGTCAATCCGCTCGCGATCAAGTAAGCGCTATCCGGCGAGCGGCGCCGCGACGTTGATGTCGGTCTTGACGTTGATGATCGCGGGCCGTCCGCATGCGAGCGCGCGGGCGAAGGCGCCCTCGAACTCGGACGCGCGCTCGACCCGGAAACCGGCGGCGCCGATATCCTCGGCGAGCTTTGCGAAATCGACCTTGGTGAAGGTCCAGAGCTCCTTCGACTGCTCGCTCGGATTGCCGCCATAGGCGCGGTCGAAGCCGCGCTTCGACTGGTTGCCGCCGTCATTATTGTTGACCACCGTGACGGTGTTGAGCTTCCAGCGCACCGCCGTCTCGATCTCGCCGATGTGATACCAGAAGCCGCTGTCGCCGGTGAAGACGACGACCGGGCGCTCGGGCGCGCCGCACTTGGCGCCGAGCCCGGCCGGGAAGGCCCAGCCGAGATGCCCGGCGCTGCGCAGGTAGCTTTGCCGCGGATGGCGCAGATCGAAGAACCCGCCCATCCACATGCCCGCATGACCTGTGTCGGCGACCACGATCGCATCCTCGGGCATGAGCCGCGTCAACTCGTGGCACAGCCGCTCGGGCCGGATCGGCCATGCGTCCGAGGTCAGCATCGGGCGATATTTCTGCTGCCACTCTGCGCACATCGCGCGCGCCCGCCCGCGCCACGCCTCGCGCCGCGCCGCGCTCTTCGCATCGGCCAGCTCCGCCATGCGCGCGAGCGTCAGCTTCGCGTCGCCGAGCACTGCGGCCTTGAGCGGATAGTTGCGGCCCAACGCTTCGGCCGCGATGTCGATCTGCACGGCCGGCGTGCCGATCTTCGGCACGGCCCAGAAATGCGTCGTCATGCCGCCCGTCTCGGTGCCGACGAAGCAGACGAGCGAGGCCTCGCCGACGACGCGGTTGGCGCTCTCGCGGCAATAGGAGCCGACGACGCCGACGCTCAAAGGGTGATCGCCGCAGATCGTGTCCTTGCCGTTGAGCGATGTCGCGACCGGAATTCCGAGCTTTTCGGCAAGCGCCACGAGCTCCGCTCCCGCGCCCGAGGCGCGCACGCCGCCGCCCGCGATGATGACCGGGCGCTCGGCCGTCTCGAGCGCGGCCAAGGCCGCGCGCACGGCCTCATCCTGCGGCGCCGGCCGGAACGGCGGCACGCGCGCGAACACCGGCTCGGCGAGCGCCTCCATCTCGGCCTCGTCGGCGTCGATCTGCCCTTCGTTGCCGCGGAACTGGAGGTGGACGGGCCCCGGCGTGCCCGAGACGGCGACGCGAAACGCCTGGCGCACCATGTCGGGGAAGCGCTCGACCGCGTCCACCGTGGCGTTCCACTTGGTCACCGGCTCGAATGCCGGCATGTCGTCGATCTCCTGATAGACTTTCCGGAACTTGGTGCGCGCCTCGCGCCCGCCAGTCATGCCGATCACCGGCGAATGGGCGAGCCACGGATCGCGCAGCCCGGCGGCAAGGTTCATGGCCCCGACGATCTGCGCCATGCAGATGCCGGGCCGCCCCGAGGCGCGGGCATAGCCATCGGCCATGTAGACCGCGGCCTTCTCGCCGTGCGCGTGGACGCGCTTGATCTGCGTGCGCCGCTCCAGCTCGGCCATGCTCCGGCGCAGCACCGCCGGCACCATGAAGATGTGGCTGACGCCATAGGCGTCGAGCATCTCCGCCATCACCTGGGCGCCCGTGATCTGTGCCATTTTTCCGCCTCCCGCCTCGCGATGGAGAGATTGCGTCGGACGGCCCGCGATGACAATGTCCGGGCTTGGACCATGCGAGGGAGGATTGGGTGAGGCTCATCTCATATCGTCATCAAGGCGGCGCCGGCGTCGGCGTCATGGCGAACGACGAGGCGTTCGTGGCGCTCGGATCGGCGGCGCCGGACCTGCCGGCGAATTTGCGCCTGATCATCGCGCTGCCCGACTGGCAGGCGCGCGTGAAGCGCGCGGTCGAGGGCCGGAAGCCCGATCTGCGCCTCAGCGACGTGAAGCTCGATCCCGTCATCACCGATCCCAATGCGATCTGGGCCTTGGCGCTCAATTTCCAGTCGCACGTCGACGAGACCGGGCTCACGACCTCGAAGGAATATCCGCAGATCTTCCTGCGCCACGCGCAAAGCCAAGTCGGTGCCGGCGAGCCCATCCTCTGCCCGCCGCCGTCGGTCGCGCGCGCCTATGACTATGAGGGCGAGCTCGCCGTCGTGATCGGCCGCGCCGGCCGCTTCATCCCGCGCGAAAAGGCGTTCGATCACGTTGCCGGATATTCGATCTACAACGAAGGCTCGGTGCGCGAGTATCAGAGCCACAACCGTCAATTCGGGCTCGGCAAGAATTTCGAACGCTCGGGCTCATTCGGGCCGTGGCTGATGACGCCGGACGAGTTCGGCAATCCCTACGACAAGCTCGTGATGACCCGCCTCAACGGCAAGACGCGCCAGCGCGAAAGCATCGGCCATCTCCTCTTCAAGGTGGAAGACCTGATCCACTATCTCTCGATGGGCCAAAAGCTCCGTCCGGGCGACGTGATCGTCACCGGCACGCCCGGCGCCTTGAAGCCCGATGCCGACGACCGCGACGGACAGATCGAGGCGCATGTGAAGGGCGGCGTGCAATATGCCGGCCGCGCCCACATGAAGCCCGGCGACATGTGCGAAGTCGAGATCGAGGGATTGGGGATTCTGCGCAACCCCGTCATTGGCGACGAGGCCGGCTACCGCGCCGATTAAGCTAGGCGGCGCTGGCGCTCGCGTTCCGCTCGGCGGCGAACGCGACGCCGATGAGGCCGGGCTCGGCCCAGGCGACAGTGCCGCGGAACATACCCTTGCCGGCGACCATCAAGGTCACCGCCTCGCCCGAAGCGACATTGGCGCCGATCGACAGGCGCGCGCCGCCGGGCGAGATGTCGACGACGATGCACTGCACCGGCCCGCGCGCGGTTTGCAGCACGCCGCTCCAGAGGAGCTGCCCTCGCCGCTTCGCCGCTTCGCCGGCTTCTGCCGTGTATGCCATCGCCGCCATCGTTCGAGCCCGATTTGGCCAGCTTCGCTCACAGCTGTTAAGCCATCGTTAGCGGGCGCTAGCGGATGGCCCGCGCGTCGACGCGGGCCACGAAAAATCGCGCAAAATTCGCACTGATGCCGATGACGAGATCCCTGCAACGGCAGTGCAGGGATGGCGGCCCTGGGCGTTTCCGCAAAAGCCCAAGCGCTTCTTTTTTTGCCACACCACGCAACCGGCGCGTTCGCAATGCTTCGCGAGCCAACCGGCGAGGGGAAAAGCTATGCGCTGGCGGATGGTACGAATGATCTTGTTTCTGTGCGCCTTCACCGTCTTTGCCGCGGCCGTCCCGGCGCTCGGCTGGACCCTGTCGGTGAAGCTCTATGCGGCGGCGGTGACGTTCGCAGGCGCGTCGCTCTTCGCCTGAGTTCTTGGCGACGACCGACCGCGAACGCAGCGGCGCGGCACCGGGCCGCCTGCAACATTTGTCGCGTCGCCAGTGCCCCGATTGAGCGACGGACCTCGGCGCCAAATTGGCGGTACCGCCGCGCCGCGGCGGCTCACGCTCGCAACGATCCTCCCGTCCAGGTTGTTATTGAAAATAATCATACTATCTTTTATTGTTTACTCGCTAGAGTTGATTAATAGTTCTATCCGCCCGAAATCGGGGAAACGAGAGAGGACGCGACGACTTCACTCTGCCTTGACTGAGCGTGATTTTTGGATTCGGGGAGAGGCCAGTGACGCAGATTCTCGTTGCTGAAGACAGCCCGACCCAGGCTGCGCGGCTGGCGGCCGCGCTGGAAGGCGCAGGTTTCGAGGCGACGGTGGCGCCCGATGCCGAGCGGGCGCTCGAGCTCTTCCGCGCGCGCGAGTTCGAGGTCGTGATCTCCGACGTCGTGATGCCCGGCATGTCGGGCTACGAGCTCTGCCGCAGCATCAAGGCCGAGAAGGGCGCGCGCACCGTGCCGGTCATTCTGGTCACGAGCCTCGACGATCCGATGGAGGTGATCCACGGCCTCGAATGCGGCGCCGACAGTTTCCTGCGCAAGCCTTACGAGCCCGACGACCTGATCGATCGCATCCGCCGCATCACGGAGAATTTGCGTATCCGCAGCTCGCAACGCCTGTCGTTCGGCATGGAGTTGTCGTTCCTCGGCCAGAAATTCAACATCAACTCCGAGCGCGAGCAGATCCTCGATCTCCTCATCTCGACCTTCGAGGACACGATCCGAGCCAACCGCGAACTTCAGAAAAACAAGGAAGAGCTCGCCGAGACGCACGCCAGGATCCGCCGCTACGCGCACGAGCTCGAGGATCGTGTGCGCGAGCGGACCGCGGCGCTTTCGGCTTCCGAGCGCCGCTTTCAGGACATCGCCGAGATCAGCGCCAACTCGATTTGGGACTCCGACAGCGAACATCGCTTCGTCAACTTGACAAATCCGCCCGGGCTGCCGTGGCAGGACGTGATCGGCAAGACGCGGTGGGAAATCGTCGGTCGCGATCCGACAACCGACGAATTCTGGCGCCAGCACAAGGCCGATCTCGACGCGCATCGCGAGTTCCGCAACTTCCGCATCTCGATCACGTTGCCGTCCGGCGCGCCGCTCCACATCAGCGTCAGCGGCAAGCCGGTCTTCGGCGCGGACGGGAAGTTCCAGGGATATCGCGGCACGATCACGGACCAGACCTCGACGATCGAGGCGACGCGCCGCGCCGAGCAGGCCGAGAGAATGCTGCGCGACGCGATCGAGAGCATCCCTGGCGCCATCATCATCTGCGATCCCGCGGATCGTATCGCGCTCACCAACGAATACGTGCGGGAGCGTTTCCCGGAATGCGCCGCGCTCTTCCGCGACAACTGCACATTCGGGGAATTTATGCGCTCCGCCGTCCGCGACGGCACTTACCCCGACGCCATCGGCGACGAGGAAGCGTGGCTCGCCGGGCGCATGGAAATACATCGCGCGGCGGCGGGCGCCACCGAATTCCGGCAGAAGGACGGCCATTGGGTGCTCGCCACCGAACGGCGCATGTCCGACGGCGGCGTGGCGCTTATCGGCGTCGATGTGACGCCACTCAAATCCGCGCAAGCCGCGCTGCTCGCAAGCCAAGAGCGGCTCGACCGCGCGCAGGAGATCGCCGGGATCGGCAGTTGGGAAGCCGACGTCGAAACGGGCGAGGCGATCTGGTCGAAGGAGATGTTCCGGATCAGGGGGCTTTCGCACGATCTGTCACCGCAGGCCGCCGCGTCCTTGCAGAAGGATATCGATCCCGAAGATCAGCCGCGGGTGGCGGAATGGTTCCGCGCGCTCGAGGCCGGCCATGAGCGCGCGCCGACCGAATGCCGCATCCATCGGCCGGACGGCGAAACGCGGATCGTCAGCCTCGAGGCGCGGCCGATCCTCGACACGAGTGGGCACCTCACGCGGATCGCCGGCACGCTGCGCGACATCACCGAGCATCGCGCGACGGAGCGGCAGCTCGTCCAAGCGCAAAAGATGGAGGCGATCGGCAATCTCACCGGTGGCATGGCGCACGATTTCAACAATCTCCTGGGCGTCATCATCGGCAACACCGATCTGCTGCGCGAGGGGCTGAAGGGGCAACGGGAGCTCAGCGAGCTCGCGACCGACGTGCTCGACGCAGCCCTGCGCGGCGCCGAGTTGACCGCCCGCCTTCTCGCCTTCGCGCGGCGTCAGCCGCTCCGTCCCGAGCGGGTCGAGGTCAACAAGCTCGTCTCGGATATCACCAAGCTGTTGCAGCGGACGCTCGGCGAGCAGATCGAGATCAAGCTCAACCTTTTGCCGCAGCTGTGGTGGACTCAGGTCGATCCCTCGCAGCTCGAATCCGCGATCACCAATCTCGCGACCAACGCGCGCGACGCCATGCACAAGGGTGGCCGCGTCATCATCGCGACGCGGAACGTCCGTCTCGACACCGATTACGCCAACGACCATTTCGATACCAAGCCCGGCGACTACGTCATGGTCGAGGTGAGCGACACCGGCTCCGGAATACCGCCCGAGATCGTCGGCCGCATCTTCGAGCCGTTCTTCACCACCAAGGAGCAAGGGAAGGGAACCGGGCTCGGACTGAGCATGGTCTTCGGCTTCATCCGCCAGTCGGGCGGGCATATCAATGTCTATAGCGAGCCGGGCGAAGGCACGACGTTCCGGCTCTACCTGCCGCGCGATTCGCGGGACGAGATTGCGGCGCGGGCCCAGACCGCCGCGGCACCTACCGAAGGAGGTGGCGAGACGATCCTCGTCGTCGAAGACAATCCGAAGCTGCTCACGACCGTCGTCAAGCAGCTGAGCGGTCTCGGCTATCGCCTTCTGACCGCCGATGGGCCGGCCGCGGCCATGGTCATCATCGAGAACGGTGAGCCGATCGATCTCCTGCTCAGCGACGTCATCATGCCCGGCGGCAGAAGCGGCATCGATCTCGCACGCCTCGCCCTCACACGGCGGCCCGCGCTCAAGGTGCTGCTGACGTCGGGTTTCCCCGACACGAGATTCGGCGACGATGCGAACCGCAAGCTCGATTGGCCATTGCTGAGCAAGCCCTATCGCCAGGAAGAGCTCGCTCGCGCCGTCCGGGCTTCTCTCGACGGCGACCGCGCATCGTGACGCTGGCCGTCTTCTCCGGTAGGGCGGCGAGACGGCGGTCGCGGGCCGGCCGCGGCGCGGCCATTGCCGTGGCGGTCCTGGCGGCGCACGTGGCGGGCATTGGCGCGGCGCGCGCGGCGGGCATTGGTGCGGCGGATGAAGCCTCGCCCGCCGATCTCAGCGGGCTTTCGATCGAAGCCCTGACGACGATCGAAGTCTCCTCCGTGTCGAAATCGTCCGAGCCGCTGAGCGATGCTCCGGCGGCGATCTATGTCATCACGCGCGACGACATCGTCCGCTCGGGTGCCACCACCATCCCGGAGATGTTGCGCCTTGCGCCGAACCTCGAAGTGGCGCAGATCAATGCCACGACCTATGCGATCTCGGCGCGGGGTTTCAACGGCCAGATCGCAGATAAGCTTCTGGTTTTGATCGACGGCCGTTCCGTCTACACGCCGATCTTCGCCGGCGTGTACTGGGACATGCAATACGTGCCGCCCGAGGACATCGATCGGATCGAGGTGATCAGCGGCCCCGGCGGTACATTGTGGGGTGCCAACGCCGTCAACGGCGTCATCAACATCATCACGCGCAAATCAAGCGATACCCAGGGCGGGGTGGCGAGCATCAGCGCCGGCAATGTCGCTGGCAACGGTTATCTCCAGTACGGGGGAAGAGCGAACGCCGACACGACCTACCGGGTCTATGTCGATCGTTTGTCGGATGCCAACGACCAAACCGAAGCAGGAACCAGCGCCTACGACGAGTGGCACAAATCCCAGGGAGGTTTCCGGTTCGATTGGAGCCCGGCCGAAAACCTCGTCACGGTGCAAGGCGACTTGTACGGCGGCAATGAAGAGCAACTGGCGACCGATGGACAATTCATATCCGGGGCCAATCTGCTGAGCCGGTGGAATCACACCTTCGACGGCGGATCGAACCTTCAGGTTCAGGCCTATTTTGACGATACGCGCAGATATGTTTCCGGCGGGGGCGGAGGCGGCGACGGACTCAACACGTTCGACCTCGACATCCAGCACGACTTTGCGTTGAACGACCGGAATAAGGTCGTCTGGGGAGGCGGCGCGCGCGTCGACCAATTTGAAATTTTTGGTTCGCCCGGATTTGAATTCAGCCCCAACGCCGGCAAGCTGAATTACACCAACATTTTCATCGAGGACACGATATCGGTCACCGACCGCGTCAAGCTCATTCCAGGAATCAAACTCGAGGACGACGCATACGTGGGTTTGGAGCCCCTGCCGAGCCTGCGGGCTACGTGGAAAATCACCGATGCCAACCTGCTGTGGGCGGCGGTATCGCGCGCGGTGCGAACGCCCACGCCTTTTGATCGGGACGTACAGGGCGGAGGGCCGCCGCCGCTTCTGATTGGCGGCGCCGATTTCGAATCCGAAAAGCTTGTCGCCTACCAGATCGGCTACCGCACCCAACCGACCCCGAACACCTCGCTTTCGGTCTCGACCAACTATAACGACTACAAGTCGCTCAGGAGCGTCGATTTCACCTCCACATTTTTCCCAGTTGCGTTCGCCAACTTCACGCAAGGGGATACTTACGGCGTCGAGGTATGGGGAACCTATAAGGTCACCGACTGGTGGCGCTTGAGCGCCGCATTCAACATCCAGCACGAGAATCTTGCCTTCAACGTCCCCCTTACTCCGGGCATCCTTGCCGCGTTCGAAGCGCCGTTCGTGTCGTCGCTCGTAAATCAGACCATTGGATACACCGGCGACGATCCCACGCATCAAGCTTCGCTGCGCTCGTCGATGGACTTCGTCCACAACGTGACCTGGGACGCCGAGCTGCGCGAGGTAGGCGCGTTGCCGAATCCGTACGTGTCCAGCTACGTCGAACTCAATTCGCGCGTCGGCTGGGCCGTATCGTCGTCCCTTTCCCTGGCGTTCTCGGGCTTCAACCTGTTGCACACGCAGCATCTTGAGTTCGGTGCTGGCGCCGGCGCGGTCGAGGTGGGACGCAGCTTTTTGGCGAATATCCAGGTGAGATTCTGACCGCAGATGCCAATGCGCGCGATCCCCTCCGCCCCCGCAACCTTCGCCGCCATGACCCGGATCTCAAGCACTGTCGGCCGAGTGGCGGCCGCGGCGTTCTGCGCGATCGCCCTGATGATCGCGCCGGGACATGCGCTCGAGGCGAGCGATCTCGCGATCAAGGCTGCGTTCCTCTTCAAATTCGGCTTCTTCGTCGAATGGCCGAGTGCGGCATTTCCGTCGAACGATAGTCCGATAAACTTGTGCGTCGTCGGGGACGACCCGTTTGGAGCGGCCTTGGACGACGCCGTCAAAGGCCAGAAGATCGGCGACCGGGCGGTGACGCTTCGCCGCATGAGCACGATCGCGCGCGATTCCGGCTGCCATATCGTCTTTCTCTCCGACGCCGCCGGAACTCACGTTCCGCAAGCGCTCGCCACGCTCAAAGGCAGCGATGTCCTGACCGTGACCGACGCGGGCGCCGACGGCGCAGATGTCGGCATCATCAATTTCGTCATCGAGGACAATCACGTGCGATTCGAAATCGACGATGCGGCGGCGGCGACGGGCGGCCTTGTCATCAGCTCGCAGCTCCTCAATGTCGCGCTCGACGTCAAACCTCGGCAAACGCCATGAGCGAGCATCTCGACCGGCAAAGCACGACGCGCCCGGCCGGCAGGCTCCGCCGCAAGCTGTTGGTCGCCGTCTTTCTGACGAGCGTGGCTGCCTGGGTCCTCGCCGTTCTCGCGGCCGCTATCTACGAGCAATGGACGTTCCACGATCGCGCCGAGCAGGAGCTTTCGCAACGGGCGGACCTCCTGTCACTCAATCTGACCGCGGCGCTGCAGTTCGACGACAAGGACGCCGCGACTGAGATCCTATCGACCGTGCGGGATCTGCCGGGAATGCTGTCCGCGTGCGCCTACGACCCGGCGGGCAAGCTGTTCGGCGGTTTCGCGATTGCAGGGACCGATCCGTGCCCCGAAACGGAAAGTTCCAAGGCTGCCGTATTCGCGGTCACGTCCGCGCAAGCGTCGCTGACACAGCCGATTGTGTCGCGTGGGATTCTCGTGGGCTGGCTCGAAATCGCCACCTCCCCGCCTTCGCTCGCGAGCCGCCTCGCGCAATACGGATTGGCGCTGTCGATCGTCCTGCTGGCTCTTGGTTTCGGTTTCTTCGCGTTGCGCGCGGTGTTGCAGCGGCTGCTCGTTGACCCCATCCTGACGCTCGTGCAGGTGGCGCGGACCATTGCGTCGCGCGGCGAGCTGCGGGCGCGCGTCGCGCTCGATACCAACGACGAAATCGGCGAGCTGGCGCGTTCCTTCAATCGGATGCTGGATACGATCGAAGAACGCGAACGTCAGCTCAACGCGAGCCACGATCTGTTGCAGTCGGTGATCGACAACACTCCGGCCATCGTTTACGCCAAAGATCGCGAAGGCCGCTATCTCATTGCCAATCAGTCATATGCCGAGACATTGAACACGACGCCGGCGGCGATCGTCGGCAAGACTGTCGCTGATCTCTTTCCCGCCGACGTTGCGGCCGAGATCATGACCGGCGATCGCGAAGTGCTAATGCGGAGCGGCCCCGTCATTCGCGAGGAGGTTCTGGCGACCGCGCCGGACAAAACTTACCTCGCCGCAAGCTTTCCCCTGCGCGATGGGGTTGGCGGTGTCGGCAGCATCGCCACCGACATTACCGAGCGCAAGCGGGTAGAAATCGAGTTGCACCAGCACCGTCACAATCTCGAACGGCTGGTCATCGAACGCACTGGCGAGCTAGCCACCGCCAAGGAAGCGGCCGAGGCGGCGACGCAGGCGAAGAGCGCGTTTCTCGCGAACATGAGTCACGAGATCAGGACGCCGATGAACGCGATCGTCGGCTTGACCCATCTTTTACGCCGCTCCAGTCGCGATTTCGACGAGCAGGAGAAACTCCGCAAGATCTCCGATGCAGCGCAGCACCTCCTTTCGGTCATCAACGACATCCTCGACATTTCGAAGATCGAGTCCGGAAAACTCGTGCTCGAAGAGACTGATTTCGACCTCGAAACCTTGATGAACCGGGTATTCAATCTGGTCAGCGACCGCGCCCAGGCAAAGGGATTGGAGATCATCTTCGATATCGATCCCGCCGTGCCGCAGTCGTTGCGTGGCGATCCGATGCGGTTCTCGCAGCTCATCCTCAATTTCGCTAGCAACGCCGTGAAATTCACCGAGCAGGGCACGATCGTCTTTCGCGCGCGCGCCGTCGAGACAAGCGGATCATCCGTCCTCGTCCGGGTCGAAGTGCAGGATACCGGGCTGGGCATCGATCCGAAACAGATTCCGCGCCTCTTCGAATTGTTCCAGCAATCGGATAGCTCGACCACGCGCAAATATGGCGGCACCGGCCTCGGCCTCGCGATCAACCGCCACCTCGCCGCGCTGATGGGCGGTGGGGTGGGTGCTTCGAGCGAGCCGGGGATCGGCAGCACGTTCTGGTTTACCGCAAGGCTCGGGAAGAGCGCCGATCGCCCGGTGCGAAAAATTGACGCGCAATTGCAAGGAGCGCGGGTGCTGGTGACCGACGATTCGAAAGACGCACGCGAGATTTTGTCGAATATTCTCGACAATCTGGGCTTGCGCGTTGTGACGGCAGAGGGCGGCGAGGAAGCAGTTGATGCGGTCGCCGCTGCCGATCGGCAAAACGATCCGTTCGATCTCGTCATCATTGACTGGCGTATGCCGGTGCTCGACGGGATGGAAACGGCGCGGCGCATTGCACAGCTGAATCTGTCGCGGCGGCCGACCTATTTCATGGTCACGGCATATGACGAGCCCGATCTCAAGGATCAGGCGGCGCGTGTCGGTTTCTTATCGGTGCTGACGAAGCCGGTGACCGCGTCGACGCTGCACGATTGCTTGAATGCGATCGTCGATGGCGGATTGTCGCGAGCCGCCTCGCCGACCCAGGCATCGGCAGCGGAGCGCGCGCTGCGGCAGGAACACCGCGGCAAGTGCCTCTTGCTGGCCGAAGACAATCCGGTCAATCGCGAGGTGACGCTCGAGCTTCTGCGCGACGTCGGATTCGAGGTGGATGTCGCCTTGAACGGCGCCGAGGCAGTCGAACGGGCGAAGCGGCGGACCTACGACGCCGTCCTCATGGACATGCAAATGCCGGAGATGGATGGGCTCGAGGCCACGCGTGCCATTCGCACGCTGCCGGGCTGGAGCGGCATTCCGATCATCGCGATGACGGCGAATGCCTTTGGCGAGGATCGGACGGCGTGCCTCGAGGCTGGGATGAATGACCATCTTGGCAAGCCGACGACGCCCGCGGACCTGTTTGCGATGCTCCTCGACTGGCTCAACAAGCGCGCGGGCAATGCTGCGGCGAGCCGCGCGCCTGCCGCCGTGCCGCCGTCGCCGCCGAAGTTCGATTTCCACCTCATGCAGGATGCGCTGCCGAGCATCGACGTGGCGCGGTTCCTGAAACAGGTGAAGGACAATACGGCGCTCGCCCATCGCCTCTTGCAGCTCGCCGCGACCGAGCTTCGCAACGACACCGCACGCCTCGTCGAGAGCGCGGCACGCGGCGACCTCACCGCGTCTTTCAAGATCGCGCACAGCATCAAGGGAACGGCCGGTCAGATCGAAGCATCGGCGCTTTTCTCTAGCGCGGGCGGCGCCGAAGCGCTCTGGCGTCGCGGCGAGGCCGTCGATGCGGCGCGGATGGCGATTTTGACCGGCTCGGCAAACGGGCTCTTGGCGGAGATCGATCGCTATCTGGCCGCGCGGCCTCAGCGCTAATGGTGGAACCACCAATGCTGTTCGTTGATCGAATAGTAAGGCCGGTAGTGGTGGATGCTGTCCGCGTTCGCGACGTCGCGGATCTGGTTGTCGAGGATCAGGATCTGATCGTTGAAATAGATCGCGAGGACCGCGTGATCGGCGTTGAGGTTCATGTCGCGCACGACGACGAGGCGCAACTCGTCGACCGGCCAGCCGAGGTAGCGGAGCGACATGTATTTGGCGATCGCGTAATCCTTGCAGTCGCCGCTCTTGTGCAGGAATTCGAGCGGCGCCTCCCAATAATTCGCTCGGCCCCAGTTGGTGATGTCGTCGATATAGGCAAACTGGTTCATGTAGGCGTTGACCTTGTCGAGCTGCGCGCGCTGGTCGCGCCCCTTGATGCTGTCGAGAAAATCATCCCATTGCTTCAGGTGGCAAACCTGCTCCGCGGGGTCTTCGCACTCATCCGCAAACGGCTCGGGCGTCGTGCGCATGCGCTCGATCATGCCGGTCCAGTGCGTCATTGGCGCGAGGTTGTCGTTGCGAATCTCAGCCGTGCCGAAAAGCGACAATTGGCCAGCCGTCCGCGCCGGCGACGTGCCGACAAGCGCCGCCGCCGCAAGCGCCGCGATCGCATACGGACGTATGAATTGTGCCCAATTCATCGCGTGAATTGCCGCTTCCTAAATTTTGATTCAGATTATAATTTGAACCGGCGACGACGGCATCATCGATTTATGGTTATCGGACGCGAAAGAGCGAGCGCCGCGCGCGATGGCAGCGACTGACCGGGACGATTCGAGCGCCGACAAGGGGTGGGCCCGCGTCAGGCCGGCGGTGCTCGTTGCGGCGACGACATTTCTCCTCGTGGCGGGGCTCGTCGTCGCATCGGTGTTCCGCTTCGTCGGTGAGGAGCGCGGCCGCGACATCACGAACTGGCAGGTCCGGCTCGGCATCGTCGCCGACAGCCGCAAAGAAGCGATCGACGCATGGCTGGCGCAGCAATGGAGCGATCTCGACGGGGTCGCCAACAACGACTCGGTGCGTCTCTTCATGACCGAGCTGAAGATGGCGTCGGGCGATCTGAAGAACGTCACCGACGGGCAAAGCCAGGAGCAATATGTCGAAAATCTCCTGGTGTTCACGGCGACGCAAAGCCGTTTCGCGGCCGAGATCACCGACCCCAACCTGCCGGTGAACATCGCGCGGACCGCCACGTCCGGCCTCGCGATCTTCGATCTTTCAGGCCGCCTCGTCGTCGCGACGCGCGGCGTGCCGTCGGGCGAAGCCTGGGTCGAGCCGTTCCTTGCCGGCGCGGCAAAAGCCAGGAACGCGCTGCGCGACCTCGCGATCAATGCCGCCGGCAATCCGGCGATGGGTTTTCTCATGCCGATCTTCGCGGTGCAGGGCGACGCCACGCCCGACGAGCAGGTGGGTTGGGTGCTGGGCGTGAAGCAGGTCGCGCCCGAGCTCTATCCGCTCTTGCGCCAGCCGGGTGACACGGCGCGCACCGCCGACGCGCTCCTGGTGCGGCAGCGGGACGGCAACGTCGAATACCTGTCGCCGCTCCCGGACTATAAGCCCTTGTCGCTCGAGCTTTCGACCGCGACCCCCGGGCTGGCCGAGAGCGCGGCGCTCCTTGCCACGAGTGGCTTCGGCCTCGCGCGCGATTATCGCGGCGTCGATGTTCTCTACACGAGCCGCCGCATCGACGGCGCGCCATGGAGTCTCGTATACAAGATCGACCGCGCCGAGGCTCTGGCCGCGAGCGACCAGCGCGCGGCGCGGCTCTTGGGCATTTTCCTTCTGGCGATCCTCTTGGGCGCCGCGACGCTCGTGGCGGTGTGGCGTCACGGCGCCTCGCGCCGCGCCACGCTTGCGGCCGCGCGCTACCGCGAGCTCGCGGCCCGGTTCGAGCAGCAGAGGAATCTTCTTCGGCTCGTCACCGATGGCCAGCCGAATTCGATCTTCATCACGGACGATGACGCGCGCTACACCTTCGCCAACCGCCGCGCCGCCGCGCAAGCCGGGATCTCCGCCGAGGAAATGCTCGGCAAGACGCTCGCCTCGGTCATGGGTCCCGCCAAGGCCAGCCGCTACATCGAGCTGAACCGGCGCGCGGTACAGGATGGCGGCGTGCTTGAGGACCTCGCCAGAAGCGGCGACGGCGCGAGCCTGAGTGTGCTGCACTCGCAGCACATCCCGCTCGACATGGCGCCCGCGAATGGGCGCGGCGTGCTCGTCATCGAGGAAGACATCTCGCAACTCACCGCCGAACAAGAACGGCGCCAGGCGACGCTCGATCGGCTCGCAAACTGCCTCATCTCGCTCGCCGACCGGCGCGATCCGGCGGCCGCCGGGCATTCCGCCTTCGTCTCGATCGTGGCGCGGGCGGTGGCCGAGGAAATGGCGCTCGCGCCAGTGCTCGTCGAAACCGCGGAAATGGCCGGCCGGCTCATGAACCTCGGCAAAATTCTCGTGCCGAGGAACATTCTCACACGCGCGGGCCCGCTGACGCCGGACGAATTCGACCAGCTCCATGGCAGCCTGCTCGAGGCGACGCGCTTTCTCGATGGCGTCGAGTTCGACGGGCCGGTCATCGAGACGTTGCGCCAATGCCAGGAGCATTGGGACGGCAACGGGCGCCCCGGTCGTCTGAAGGGGCGCGAGATCATCCCGACCGCGCGCGTTCTCGCCGTCGCCAACGCGTTCGTAGGCCTTCTGAGCCCGCGCTCCTACCACGCGACGCGGCGGACGATGGACGACGTCATCGGGATCCTGGTCGGCGAGATCGGCAGCAAGTTCGATTCCGCGGTGGTTGCGGCCCTCATCAACCGCATCGAGAACAAGGGCGCGCGCGCCGCCTGGGCGGAGCTCGGATCGCGGTCAACGGAAACGTCGCCGCGAATCATCGATCCGCTTTGACGCGCGTCTGTCGGCGCTCAGCGGAGCGCGGCGGTGGCGATTTCCTCGTCCTTGCCTTCGGCGCCGCTGACGCCGATCGCGCCAACGACGATCCCGTCGCGCAGGATCGGGCAGCCGCCCGGCAGCGGCATCAGGGCGAAGCGCGCAACCTTCTCCAGCATCTCCAGCCGGCCGGGATTTTGCGCGAACTCGCGCGCTGCCTCGCTCGTCGGCTTCTGGAGGTTGAGCGCGGTGCGCGCCTTGGCCTCGGCGACGTCGCTCGTGAGCGGCGCGGCGCCGTCCATGCGGTCGAGCTGCACCAGCTCGCCGAGCGCGTTCAGCACCGCGATCGAGACGCGGAGCCGCGCGCCGCGCGCGCGCTCGATCGCGCGGTCGGAGAAATCGCGAGCCTCGGCGAGCGTCAGCGACATGGGCTCAGCCGTGCTGCGTGCGATAGGGGATACCGAGGGCGTGGCAGATGATGATGTCCTCGGCGTTGCCCTGGGTGCGCCCCGCTTCGAGGCGCTTCGGATGCACGCCCTGCACTTGCTTCACCGGCGCGATGCCGGGACCGCTCGCCATGCCGCCGACGCAGCGCTCGAGATCGCGCATCACCGGCACGCCGCCGGCGCCGGGGAATCCCACGCCGCCGGGCAGGCCCGATCCGGCGAAGATGTCGCGATAGGCCGAGAAGCGCTCCGGCGCATGGTTCATGCGCTCGGTGAATTGCAGCGTGCGTTGCTGCATGACGGCGGCGACGAAGGCTTTGGCGCGGGCGACTCCGGCCGACGCGGCAGGCGCGCCGTCCATCTTCGAGATCGACACCACGTTGCCGGCGGCGTCGACCACGGCGAAGCTGCCGCACTGCTTCAGCTCCTTCGCCTTCGCCAGCGCGCGATCGATGTAGCCGCGTGCCTCGGCGAGCGTCAGCGCGTCGTCGGCTTGTGCTGCGGCGGGTTCGAGGCCGGGCGCCAGTTCGGTGATTGCCATCGCTCCCTCCTTCAGACCTTGGCGCTTTCCTTGCGCTGTGCCTTCTGCTGGCGGATGCGCTCGACCCGCGCCTTCATCTCCGCCGGCGGCCAGTCCTCGAGCAGCCAGTCCGGCAGCTTGTCGTCGGGCCCGCCGACCGTCAAATCCTCATCTGTGTCGGTGCGCCCGCCGGGAAAGAGCTCGAGCGCATGGGGCAGCTCGTAATAGATCTCGAGCGTGTTGCCGTCGGGATCGGAGAAGTAAATACTGCGCTGGTTGATGTGGTTGGTGGCGTTGCGGATCTCGACGCCGTGCTTCAAGAGATGGATATAGGCATCGCGCAGCGCCGGGTAGCTGTCGACCTGGAAGGCGATGTGCACGAGCCCGATATGTCCGCGTTGCGGCCGCTGGGCCGCCTCTGGATTTGGGTGCTGCCCGATATCGAGCGTGTGGAAATTGTCGCCCAGCGACATGAACACGCCGCCATGTTCGGGGTCCTCCTCGGTGACGAAGAAGCCCAGAACGTCACTGTAGAAGCGCTTCGAGACCGCCTCGTCGGCGACCCGCAGATTGACGTGGCCAATGCCCTTGAGCTTGATCATAGGCGGCGACTCCCCCGCAAAGGTGACGGTTGCGGCGAAGGCTAAGGTCAGGGGTGCCGGTTGGCAAGCCCAAGGCGCTCGCCGCGGGGTGGCCGCCGCGGGTCGGTGTTAGTATCGGTGCCGACACGAGCGTGCGCTCCGCGGAGACGCCCAAGCGCGCGGCGCACTGAACTCGATGCCTACGCCGGTTCCAAATCGTCGTGGCTCCGCGCGCCCAAGTGTCCGCCGCCGGCTGCCGCCCCTGCACCAAGCAGCAGTGCCACGAAGGCCATGAGCGATGCGCGGGAAAGGCCGCTGGCGGCCTGGTCGCCGACCTGCGTGGCCTTGTTCACGGCTTGATCCTTCGTTTGCGCGGCTTGCGTCTGGAGCCTGTCGAGGCGCTGGTTCGCCTCCTCGGGCGAGATGTTCGCCTGAGCCGCAACAATGGCGATGATCCGGTCATGCGCGGCCTGTTTGGCTTGATCGTCACCGGTCGCGAGCTTTGGCAGGTTGGCGGCGATTTCTTGCTGCGCTTGTTCTGCATTCATGGTCTTCGGATCAGCATTGGTCTGTTGCGCGCCGAGCAATTCCTTGGCTTTCTGCTGTATGGCCCCGGGTGTGGTTCCCGTGGCCTGGGCCACTTGCGGGGCGGCCTCCTTGACGGTCTGCCCGGCTGCCGACAGCGTGCTGCTGATCGCGCTGAAGGCGCCGCCGATCACGCTCCCCACCGCCGTGCTCAGGAGATAAACGGTGACGAGAAGAGCGAAGGCCCAGGTCAGCAGCCCATGTAGCATGCCATCGAAGCCAGCGAGGTTTGCAGCCAAGCGGGCGGCGACATAGCCGCCGATGACAAGAGCGATGAGATAGCTCACGCCCCACCACGCACCGGCACCGATGCCGAGGCTGCCGGCGTTCGGCGTGCCGCCGCTTTGCAGATCGACGGTGCCGAGGCCGATACCGAGGCCGAGCAGACTCAGGAGAACCTGCACGGCGAGCACCATGACGACGCCCGCGAACACGGCGCCCCAAGAGATGCGACGGTTGAGTGCCGGCCAGAGTTTCTCGCCCGCGGGTATCCGGGTTGCGGCAACGGTGTAAGTGTCTTGGCGGCTTTCGGTGGTCATTTTCCCCTCCGACATCAATCGTTGAAGCAGTGGCGCGCTGCCAGAGCCATCTACCCGACCGTCGCCGGAGCAGCGCCCACACACCCGAGCGCTAACGGGAACTCCGAAGCGTTGGTGTGATCATTCAAACGGACGGTCGCCCGCGTCGTTCAAGGAGGCATAATCGGCGCGCATAGAATCGCGCACATGCATCCTGCGATGCCGCACCGCTCGGAACCGCGACGCGGCGCGGGCAGCTCAACGAGGCCGAGCAGGCGAATAGTGTCGAGGCTGAAGGCTGGGCGTTCGGGCGCCGGCACCGCGATTTCGTCGCAGAGCCGTCCTTAGCGGGCGATGCCGTCGGCGCAGCTGATGATGGTCGTCATGGCATGCCGGTGCGGGCGATCCTGCCAACGCCGATCAAGTGCGAAATCTTAGGCCGCGTCCGTGCTGAGCTTCTGATTCTTGACGCGCTCCATCGCCTGCTCGACATGCTGTGAGAAGACGTGCATGTCGCCGCGCCGAGCCGCGCCAAAAATCGCCGAGCCTTGCAATTACCCTTGGTACATCGGCACTTCTGAGCGTACTATCTGCGCCAAGCCTCGCCGGGCCGCGCCCACAATCGCGCGATTTTGAGAACCCGCTGAGGACCGAATGAGAACCCACGAGGTCTCGGAAATGGCAAAGCACCTCACCGCCAACACGCTCAAAACGAAGCCGCACGCATCGCATCGTCTCTCTTTCGCCGACGATCAAGTGAAGGGGCTGACGCTCCGCATCATGCCGAGCGGCGCGCGCTCTTTCCTGATCCGATACCGCGTGAAGGGCGAGACCGGACTCACCACGAAAAAGCGACGGCCGGGGGCAAAGGGCGGCAACCGCAAGCAACGCAGCGTTACCCTCGAGGTCGTCGACGAGCGCACGGCGCTCAGCGAGGCGCGCAGGCGTGCGCTGGAAATTCTCGCCGCCGCAAAGCGCGGCATCGATCTCCCCGCCGAGAAAAAGCGGCAGGACGACGAGCGGGCGCGGGCCGAGGCCGCGGCAAGAGTTCACGGCGGCATCGGCGCGCACCGTGCGCCAGCTCGTGACCGAGTACGTGGAGAACCATTGCAAGGCGCACCTGCGCCGCCCGCGCGACACTGAGTTGCGCCTGACGAATCACGTCTTGCCGAAGATCGGCGATCGCATGGTGAGTGAGCTGCGCCGCGCCGATATTGTCGAGCTTCTCGACGAGCTCGAGCACGAAAAGAAGCTGCGCCAACAGGTCAACCGCACGCGCACGAGCCTATCGGGCATGTTCCGTTATGCGGTCGAGCGCGAGTATCTGGCCGAGAACCCCGTCATGGGCACGCGCTCCCGAAAGATGGAATCGGAACGCTCGCGCGTCCTCACGGACGACGAGCTGAAAGCGATCTGGCACGCGCTCGAGGAAATGCCCGAGCCGGGCCGTTCATTCGTGCGCGTGCTCATGCTGACGGGCGTGCGCCGCGACGAGGCCCGCGGCATGCGCTGGGCCGAGGCCGATCTTGACGCCGCGCTGTGGCTCCTGCCGGCGAAGCGGAACAAGAGCGGGCGCGATTTCGAGATACCGTTGTCAAAGCAGATGGTGGCGCTTCTCAAGGAACTGACGCGCCTCGGGCCGTGCGTGTTCACCGTCAATGCGAAGGGCGAAAAGCCCTGGAGCGCGCACGGACCGTTCAAGGCCGATCTCGATGCCAGGAGCGGTGTCACGGGTTGGATACTCCACGATCTCCGGCGCACGGTGCGCTCGCGCCTCGCCGAGGATTTGCACGTGCCCTACGAAGTTGCCGAGCGCGTGCTCAACCACGCCATGACGAAGATCGAGCGGACCTACAACCGCGCGAGCTATCGCGAGCAAAAGGCCGCGGCGCTGCAAGCTTGGGCCGATCGGCTTGCGCTGATCGTTGGCGACGCTGGCGGCGATAACGTCACGGTGCTGCGCGCGAGCGCATGATGCCGACGCGCGCCTACTATCCGCTCCCGCTCGAATTTGAGGGCGGCCAGCTTCATTGCTCGCTCGACGATTGGCGCAAGGCGTTGACGCGGGCGCCCGGAACGGGATCGCTCAAGTATGACGTGATTGAGGAAATGGCGCGGCGTTGGACTGGGATTGAGAACCCGACCCGCGCAGAAATCCTGCGCGCGGGGCTCCGGTATCATCTGCGCTATTTCGAGACCTTCGCCGAGTGGTGGCTCACGCACCACGACTGCCGGCGGGTCCCCCTCGACGATGGCGAGCACCTTTTCTGGCCGCCAAGCGGGCTCGGCTGCGACGACAATGACTCCCGGCTCGTCTGGTCACTTTGCGAGGCATGGAACAGCGCGCGAAAAGCTGAGGTCGCGGCGGTGCGCAAGGACGAAGCCGCGTTCTGGCGCCATCTTAGCGCTGCCACTGAAGGCTATCTGTGGAACCTAGCGGCCGACAGCGTGAAATCTCGCGAGCATGGAATGGTAGGCGCGATGCTCAAGAGCACGGCCCCGCGCGACGAACAACTGCGCGCCGCATTCGACGCCGAGAAGGCAACAACTCCATCGCTCAGCTACAAGGCGGCCGCACGTCTGCCGTCCATCCTAGCGATCACAGGACGGCCGCTCGCGCCTTCCGGCCTGCGCGCAGCGCTCGCCCGAGCGCGCAAAGCGCCACGATAGGCACTTTCTGCGTTACGACGGGGGGTCATAGCACCTAGGACAATAGACCGCCGAGCGCGGGTCATGCACACGTCGTGCTTAGGCGCGGTTTGGCGCGCCGAGACGTGAGGCCCCATGAAGCCGAAGAAAACGAAGAAACCGACGAGCCGGGCAACAAGGCGCCCTGAGAGCCCGAGAGTCCGGCCCCAAATCACCAGCACACCGAACCTCACGGCGCTGAACGACGGCCAGCGGCTCGTTGGCGTCGAACCGCTCACGGTGCGGATGGAGCAGGCCGTCACGCTCTCCAATATGGGCGAGACGTTCCTGCGCGAGCGGATCAAGGATGGCACGCTGCGCTCAATCAAGCACGGCCGCGTGCGGCTTATTGATTTCGCTTCTCTCAAGGCGCTGGTGACGCCGGCCGCGTCGCCCACGTGACAGGCCGCCACGTCGAGCGCGTGCCAGATCGCCCGTTAAATCGCGGGAATTTTGCTGTCCTCGCGTGCAAGCGAGGGACCAGGTTCACACCGAGTTCTCAATCAATCAAATCGACGGCGCAACGACGCCGGACGGGAGCGGCCAACGTGCCGCAGAGACGGCCGACGCTAGGGCCGAACGTGAAGCCGGCCGCCGAGGGGCGAACCTCGCGGCCGGCGGAAATCCCGTATGACCAAAGACCAAGACCGCGGGAATTATGCGGCGGACGTGGCCGTGCGCGCAAGCGCCGAAAGGCACGCGTCTCCAGTACCGCCTAATTTCGCGACCGACTATCAGCGCGACGGCAAGGGGTTTGCGATCGCCGAAGAGGATGCACGTAACTCGGTGAAGGGCCTCAAGGACCGCGCGCCCGAGACCGCCGAGATTCGCCCGCCGGATGCGGACTCTTCGCATGTAGGCCGAACGGCAGGATACCGCTCGCCCCTCGTCGTGGCGCGGGAGGTGCGCGATGCGCGCCGTGGCTGAAATTCGCGAAGCGGCCGAGCGCGACCCGCTTCCGCCACCGCCGCGAAACATCGAGGCCGAGCAACAGCTCCTAGGCTCGATCCTTGCCAACAATGCCGTCTTCCACCGCGTCTCGGAATATCTGTTGCCCGAGCATTTCGCGGAAGCCGTGCATCGGCGAATTTACGCGGCGATATCGAAACTCATTGCCCGGGGCGAGACCGCCAATCCTGTAACGCTCAAAAACCTGTTCGACGCTGACGGCGCGCTCGCCGAGATCGGCGGCGCGGCCTATCTCGCGCGGCTCGCGACGGCGGTCGCGACGATCCTCTTGGCCCCCGACCTGGCGCGCACTGTCTATGACCTGTTCCATCGCCGCGAGATGATCAGGGTTGCCGAAAGCGCCATTGAATACGCCCGGAATTTTGACCTTGATGGAGTGGCGGCCGATCTCATCGGCGAGGCCGGGGACCAGCTTAAATACCACGCGCGCGCGAGCGCAGGCCCGCGCAATCTCCTCGGCGAATGGGACGCAGGAGAGGACGACGATCCCATCCCGCCACGCGAATGGTTGCTTGGCACGACTTTCTGCCGGAGCTTCCTCTCGTCGCTCCTCGGGCCCGGCGGCATGGGAAAGACGGCGCTCCGTCTCGCTCAATCGCTGTCGCTTGCTACGGGGCGCTCGCTCACGGGTGAGCACGTTTTCCAGCGCTCGCGAGTGCTTTACGTCTCGCTCGAGGATGATAAGGACGAGCTTCGGCGCCGCGCGCAGGCCGCGCGGTTGCATCATCGCGTAGATAAAGCCGAAATCCGTGGCTGGCTGTTTTTGAGCGCCCCGCGGGGGCTTTCGCTCGCCGCCATCTTGGACGGCTCGGTGCGCGTCGGGCAACTTGGCGCTGCGCTGCGCGCCACGATCTCTCACGAGAAGATCGACCTCGTCATCATTGACCCGTTCGTGAAGTCGCACAGCGTCCCCGAGAATGACAATGCCGCGATCGACGCCGTCGCCAAACAGCTTGCGGGCATCGCGATAGAGTGCGGGTGCGCGGTTGATGCGCCGCACCACATGTCGAAAGGCGCCGGCTCACCGGGCGACGCCGATAAGAGCCGCGGCGCGTCCGCCTTCAAGGATGCAGGGCGGCTCGTCTACACGCTGACGCCCATGACGGAAAAGGAGCGCGACGCATTCGGCATCAGCGAGGCCGAGCGCCACCAGTTCGTGCGGGTGGACAACGCGAAGGTGAATCTCGCTCCCTCGGCCGACAAGGCCGCTTGGTTCCGCATCGTCGGGGTCAATCTCGGGAACGGCACGGGCCTGTATCCGAACGGCGACAACGTGCAAACGGTCGAGCCCTGGGAGCCGCCCGATCTCTTCGGCGGCCTGAGCCAGACGCTCCTGAACGGTATTTTGACGGCCATCGATGCGGGGTTGCCGGGCGGCATTCCGTATTCCGATCAGCCTGCCGCTCAGAAGCGGGCGGCCTGGAAGGTTGTCAGGGGGCTCGCGCCCGACAAAACCGAACAGCAGGCGCGCGCCATCATCCGGGCCTGGGTTTTGAGCGGCCTGCTCGTCACGGTGGACTATCAGGATGCGGAGCGGGGCGAGGCGGTGAAGGGCCTAAAAGTCGACGACTCGAAGCGCCCGACATGAGTTTCCCGAATGGAATTTTGCCAATCGGGTTCAATCGGGATAATCGGGTCCCGATTGATGGCGGCGCCTTAAGGGATAAGCATTCGGGCTTGCGGTGCCCGAATAGCTTATTCCCATTCGGGCGCCATCGCGCGTCCGGGACGCGAAGAGCAGCCCTGGCGGCTGCCCGTCACTCGCTCGGGCGAGCCGCGCCGGCACAAGTCATTGCCGCGCTTGCGCTCTGCCGACAGGGCCCGGCGGCTATCAACCGCCGGGCGCGAAAATGAGCGGCGAGGGTGGCTTCGGCCCCTGGGCCGCGAACCTCGAGCCCGACGAGCGGCTGGCGCGGACGCGGGCGCTGCGGGCGCTCGTGTTCGTCTATTGCGGCCATGATCACCCGCTCGCCCGGGCGCTCCTCGAAGCCGAGCGCGATCCTGACGCGGCACCGGCGGCGCTCGCCGAGCTTGACGCGCTGCCGGCACTCAGGCGCCGGCAAATCCTCGCGACCTATGCCGCGCTCGCCCGCGCCGCACGGCGCGATCCTGCGGCTCCGCTGACGGTCGGCACATGCCGCGGCGGCCAGGCGCTTTCCCGTCGGCGCTGATCTTCCTTGTTTCGAGATTCGATTGACCACGAGAGGAGACGAACGTGAAAATAACCCTGGATGTCTTCCCGTTTCGGGAAACTGCTCCGCCCAGCGAAGAGGCCGGCTCGGAACTCCGGGCACCGACCACTATCGCCGGCTACGAAGCCGAGCACGAGGCGGCGCGCAAAAAGCTCTTTGCCGCCCGGGACGCGCTCCGCAGCGCCGAGCAGAGCTACGCGGAGGCTTGCTGCCGGCTGTGCGAAGCCGTCTTAGGCGCGCCGGTGCGAGCACTCGAAAAAACTACCGTTTGACGCCCGCTGATCGCCATTTTTGTAATCGTTCCAAAATGGTACTATCGGCCCAGTGGCACGGCCGAAGCTGAAAACCCCTGATGTCGCCGACGGCTCACGCCGGAAGGCCGGGCGTCCGGCTCGCGTCTATACCTCCGCCGTGCCCGATCTCGGCCCGGAGCTGCGCCGCCGCCGGCAGGAGATGCCGCCGCCGCCGGTCGCCGCGTCGGACTTCATCTTGCCGATCACGCGCGCCCGGCTCATGGCCCGCCGGTGACGCCCGGGCGCCGCGTGCCGGTCAAGGGTCTGCCAGGTTCGGGCATCCCGTTTGCAAGCTACCGCGCAGCGCTGCGGCGCGCGCTGGGCGCGGTCGAGGCGGCCGAGGCGGACGATGCGCGCGGGTCGCACGGCCGCCGCCGTGCGCGGTCTCAATGCGGCAGCGGACTCGATGATCGAATCGGCCAAGGCGATGCGGCTTCTCCTGCCGGCCTGATCGCAAAAAGTAGCAGCCGATTGCAAAGGCCCGCTCTGACCTGTTGACGAATCTTCACCTTCGGGTCGCCGTCGTCGGATGCTCGCCCGCGCCATCTAAAGTAGACCCGGATAGACCCGCCGCTGATCGCCCGACGGCCATCGCAAAGTGCGATGAAGTGCGACGGCGCAAGCTAAAGTAGGTTCGGACAGCTTCGGCCCGGCGGCGCGAGCACGTTAAAGTAACGCGGAATAACGTGGCGGCGGCCGGCAGCGCGATCGCTAAAGTAGTGATGGATAGCAAAGGCCCGGCTGATATTTAATCAAAGGAAATCAGTGGCCCGGCGGCTTGTCGTATCCCATCAATCTGTCGTTCGCATCGTGGTAGAGGTCTCCCTTTCCGCGCGCGGGCGGGATTTGCCTATTCTCATCCCAGAACGCGCTGACCAAGGCGCCGCTGAGATGGCGTCGCTCATCTGCATAGTTGTAGCCCTTCGCTCGCGAGGCGCCACCTTCGCGGACGAATAGGTCGACTTTCTCAATCGCGCGTGCCTTTCGCTTTTCCAAATCGCCGCTCGAATCCGCGATCTTCTGAATCTCGCCAAAAACGGCCGGCCAAGTAATGTGCGCCATGATGGGCTCCTTTCCCCCGGGAGCCTCACGCAGTACCAGAGCGAGCGCCGCGGCAACAGGGGGCAAAACACCCGTTGACGGGCGGCCTGACGGCTCGCCGCCGCTCGGCCCTGCCGAAGATGTTTCACGGGAAACAATGCGTTAACCACGATTTCGGTTAAGCCGTCGCCGCTCGGGGCGACCTCGCGGGCAGCGCCGCGCGCCGCCAGCAATCTCAACATTTCCCAACCGGCGCAGCGCTCGCGCCGGCCGCCCGTAGGACTTCGTTAAACCGCGTTTACCATGATCGCGGCATGTCGCCGCTCCCTAGCACCGAGCATCCTGCCGCGCTCGCCCTCGCGCTCGAGGAAACGATCGCCGCCGCCGATCGGCTCCTCGCCGAGTCCGGTCTGCCGCGGCACCGGCACCTCCTCCGCGTGCTCCGCGGCGAACGCGTCGGCGGCCGGCGCCCCGAGCCTGACGCGGCGATGCTCGAGGATGCGCGGCGCATGATCGCGGCGGGCCTTGGCCGATGGACCGCGTGCCAGATCGCCGGCCGCAAGTCGGGCGGCAGCGCGAAATTCGCGAGCGTGGCGCGGCGGCTTCTCCGCAAGCTCTGAAAAATCCCGACGAATGAGGTTTTGTCGGAGCCGCGCGCGCGTAGCTTTGCGGCATGAGCACGAAAACCGAGCAAGCTGACAACCATCCTCGCCGATCTCGAGCGCAAGCACCGCGAGGCGGCTGCAACGCAAAGAGCGAGATCAGCGAGGAACGCGGAGCGCTCGGCCTTCGGCGCCCTCACCGTCGGGCAAAGGCGCGGCGCAGCTCGCCGATCTTCGCGAGAAGGCTTTGCGGATCGACGCTCGAACTTGCAGGATCATCGCCGCGGCGATCACGAGCGCGAAGGCGCAGCTTGTCCAGGCCCGGCGCGAGGATGCGATCGAGCAGAAACGAGAGCAGGCCCGCGCGGCGCTGCCGCTCGCCGCCAAGCTTCGGCAGAACGGGCAACGCGCGGCCGAGGCGATTGCCAATCTCAGTGCGGCACTTGCAAGGATGAAGTCGGACATGGCGGAAGCCGGGCGCCTGGGAGTGCGGGCACCGAATTTCCTCATGTTCCGTGCAAACGTTGCCCTGGCGCTCGATACGGCGTTGACGCCGGCCGGCCTTCAACGCAGCCTTGTCGCGCCGTCGCAGCGCCGCGATCTCGCGGAGCTGATCGGCGCCTACGCCGACGCGATCGAGGCAGACATTCGCACCATCTGCGGCGAGCACGATGGCGCAAGCGAGGCCGCATGAGCGAGATCGTAGAAGCCGTCCAAAAAATCATCGCGGCGGTGAAGCAGGCGCCGTCGCCCGACGAGGTTCGCAAGACGCTCGAGGAATTGAAATTCCTGCGCGCGCACCCGGCAGCCGCGCGGATGACAGGCCGGATCGAAGAGATGCGCCGGAAGGACGCGAGCCTCGCCACAAAATCGGACGAAGTGCTGATCGCCAAGGTTGCGACCTCACGCGACCGCGAGGATCAGGAAGCGTGGGCGGAGTATCGCGCGGAGAAGGACGGGAACGCGACCTTTCCCTCGATCCCCGGCGGCAACAGCAAGACGCCGTTTTCGGCGGTCCCCGGCCAAGACGGGCAGGCGCCTTACCCGGCCGTTCCGGGCGGCAACCCATTTCCGTCAGACCCGGGCGTCCTCACGGCGACCGGCTCGCCGCATACGCAGATTTTCGACGCGCTGGTCGATCAGCACCAGAAGGACAACCCCGGCAGACATCGCGGCCATAGCGTCGCGGCGGTCATGGGGACACCGGAAGGCAAAGCGGCATACCGGACCATGCGCTCCGAACACATGATCGGGATGACGAAATCGCTTCAGGGCAACAATCCCATACCCATGCCGCTCGGGGAGGACAGATCGCGCAGCACGAAATACGGCGAAGCGCTCGAAAACCACATCGACGCGATGCAGCGGGACAATCCCGGCATGTCGCGCGCCGTGGCGCGGCGCAAGGTCATCACGACGGACAAGGGCGGCACGCTGTTGCACCGGCATGAGCAGGCGCTGCGGAACGGCAAAACGTGCCGGACAACGTGACTTCATGATGAACACGAGGCCGGCGCCGGCATACGCGGGTGGCGCGCCGCAGGTGGATGAAACCGCGGTTGTGCCGCGGGCGGCGAGGGGAAATCGGTTGACCTTTGCCGCTCGCCTCGTTCCTCTCTTTCGCGGCCCGTGGCCGGCGCGGCCATCGAAATCTCCGAGATCGGACAACGGCAACGCCCTAGTGCGCTGGCGCGGTAAAGCGCGCGGAAGGGGCTGTCCATGATGATCGCTCGCGCGCCACAGGTCGCGCGCGGGCGCGGTTGGCGCATCCGGCGGTTCCAGCATGTGCCGCGAGCGCCCGGACAAGTCGGCGAGTGTCCGCGAAAACACCCGAACAGCCTGCGGCGGGCTTGTCCGGCCTCGCGCGGCAGGCCTGTTTTGAGCAAAGAGGTACGGCACATGGAAATCGACAGGAACGTCGGAACGGTCAAGTGGTTCAACGTCGCAAAAGGGCTTCGGATTCATCCGGCCCGATGGCGGTAGCGCCACCGACATTTTCGTCCACGCGCACGCGCTGGCAGCCGCGGGCATCACCGATCTGCGGGAAGGCGATCGCGTCGAGTACGAGATCGACGTTCGATCGCCAACAAACGGCCGCACGCGATGGAGCTCAGGCTGCGCGACCAGGCGACGGTGCGCGTCGGCGGGGGGATGTAGCGATGGACGCGGAAGCCAGAAAGCAAGCGTTCAAGGATTTGCACTCAGCGCTCGCCCGCCTCAGTGCCAACCGCGACGACATAGAGGCGGCCGAAAAGATCGCCACGTCCTATGTCGTGGGGTTTAACGAAGGGCGTCATCGCGCGACGCAACCCTTTAGGTCGTGAGAACCCGGTGAGAACCTGCGCGGCTCAGGACCGCATGGTATCTGCGGTTATCCTTGATCTGTGGGCCTTTAGATCGTCCTCGCGACATGACATGGGGTCACGTCGACGGCTAGGGCAGCGTGACGCATGACGATGTTTGTCTCGTGTATTTCGTCGCTCTTCGCCGCCGTCGCGGTTGATAGCATGACGTGGGACCAATTCGGGCCGCCGTGCCACACTTCGAAAATTCACGTCGCCTCGGCAGCGGGCACCGTGTTCGTAGTGCGGGGCGCGCACATGGCTGCGGTCGCGCTGGGTGAGAAGGCGACCCGGCTGCGCTCGGTGGACGAGATCATCGACGCCGCGCCTCTGATCCTAGAACAAGCGCATAGGGTGGATCGCCAACGGCCGCGCAGCGGACGGTATGAAGGCATCGGCGCCGAGGCGTTTATCGTCGGCCCCTCACCCCGGCTCGGCGGCAATCTGCGCGCGGTCTATCTCAGGTACAATGACGAGGGCCTTTCGCCGCACATAGTGCCGTCTGGGTTCTTCGCTGTTCCGTGGCAACGCGGCGCGCACGCTCGACACGACATCGTCTTCAAGCCCGATGAGATCGTGGACGCGGCGCGCCGGCAGGCCGCATACGTTCGCGGACTCTATCCAGAAATTTCAGTCGGCGGCGATCTCGTGCTCGCAACGGTCGAGCGCAAGAAAATCACGGTCGAGACGATCGCGCGGGACATTTGAGGAGCGAAGAATATGGGAGTGATCCAGAATCCAGATATGGGCGCGGCGTCCGTCGGGACGCCCAACATCATCGCCGAGGCGGCGACAGCACAGCTCACAGTGAGCGCCGCCGGGTCTACGTCGCTTCCGGTCACGCCGTCAAATGCGGTGCTGGTATCCGGCACGCTCACGACGCTCGGGAATTTCGTCCAGGTCGCCTACAACGGCATTTTCACGAACAACGACAGCGTGAATCCGGTGACGATCATTTGGCGTGTCACCTATCAGGGCGTCAATGTGCTGGACAGCGGCTCGATAACTATCCCGGCTGGCGGTGTGACCGGCATCGCAAAGCAGACGACCTTTCAATCGAGCAACATGACGGGGTTGTTCGCCTTCATCGCCAATTACGTCTCGGGGCCGACTAGCGCGCCAAGCGCGACATACACCGATCTTTCAGCGACGGAGCTCAGGCGATGACGCATTTTGCCGTGTATGATCCAGCGACCGGAATCATTAAGAGGACCGGCTCCTGCGGCCCGCGCGACTTTGCCCTCCAAAATAGATCAGGCGAGGCGGTGATCGAAACCGACGGCACCGTGCGGACGAACACGCACAGGGTCGATCTCAGCAATGAGAAGCCGCGCGCCGTGCTGGCGACAACGTGACGAAAAGAAAAGCCCCGCCGAAGCGGGGCCAGTTGGCCGGGCGGGGGAATGCTCGGCGGCCTAGGAAGCGTCAACCGGGGGAAGCGTTGGGCCGCCATGCTCTGCGACGTGCTCGGCAATGCCCCTCTCCAGCGTGTCCCCGACCACCCACAACAAGCAATCGATCTGCCGAACGTCGCCGCGCCGATGATCGACGCGGGCCGATTTCAGTTGATCGCGCGCCATTTGCAGGATGTGAAGCGCGTCCGCCACTCGGACCACCAGCGGGCGGGGCTTCTTGGGCACTTGTCTCGGGGCCGCTCGAGCGGGGAGGCTCACGATCTCGGCGCTCATGTTGCCGCTCCCGCCATGCGCTTTAGGTCGATCGCGAGCAGATCGCGCGCCCGATAATTGACATGCGAAGTATCGCTTCGCGCCTTCGCGTCGGTGTCGAAGTGTGCGTGCTCGAGCTGGGAAAACTCGGCGAACAGCGTTGCGATAGGCGTTGGGTTGTTGGCAGTCATGTGCGTCCTTTCCAGGTGACGGTTGAAGCCCCGCGTCTGGAAAGGCGAGCAGAGCACGCCCGCCACGTCCTTTGGGCCGAAGCCTTGGACATGCGACGTGGCACGCGGGACGTGATCTTGAGCATCGGTGACTTTGCCTCGGCCTTTCCAGGGGCCACGATGATGTTGCGCTCAGCCGCTCACGGCGTCAAGCATTGCCGCTCTCGCCGCTACCTAGTGGAAATTCCTACTAGGTCGACACCGACGCGCGTCCGCACGAGCTGCGGCAGGCACAGGGGAAGACCGTCGGCCTCAACAGAGGTGCCGCCGCTGGCGGCAAAAAACACGGCCCACGCGGGGTATTTATAACCCCGCGTGATAAGCGCCCGACCCTCGCGCAGCAGGGCGTGGACAAGAACCTCGCGAAAGAGGCGCGCGGAAATACGGATGCGGGCCGAGCGTCGGCTTGACCAACTGCGATTGGCGCAGAAGGAGACGGTGGGGCTTAATCGAGGTGCCCCGCGGGTTGGCAAAAAACCCACGGAAGACCAGAGACCAACGCTTGCCTCTCAAGGTAACGATCGCCGCGTTAGAAGCCGCGATTCACAAGGCAGGCGTCGAGATCATCCGCGAGAACGGCGGCGGTCCTGGCGTGCGCCTCGCGAGGCGAAAGGGCAGGCGAGGCTGATGGCAGCAATCCCGCCGAGCATCAACGCTAGAGACGACGGCTCAGGAACGGGTTGAGGGAGCGGGTCCGGCGCCAAGCCCCAGAAATTGCCGAACGGGCCGCTATCTCCTGTTTCGTCCGCGAGGAAAGTCCCCGCGCCGTCCGACGCGTTCAGCTCCCAAATGGCTGATGGGAAGGCCGCGCCGGTGAAGATCGTTCCATCTTCGACTACCATAGGCGCGAAGAAACCCAAGCTGGACGCGCCGATGAGGCTCGCGGCGCCGGTCGCGGTGTCAACCTCATAGAGCGATGAGTTGCGAGTCAGGTAGAGCGTATCCGAGCCGGTGGACATGCCGATCGCAGAGGCGAACGGACTGACGCCTGTGGGCCCAATTAAGGTCACGGCTCCCGTCGCGGGGTCGATCGAATACAGGTTCATGTCCGCGCTGGCGTCGAGCGCAAAAAGGCCGGCGCTGGTTGAACCCATGGCGAAATAGGTGAACGACGCGGCGCTGCCGATCGCCGTCAGCGAGCCATCAAGCGGATCGACGCTGTACAACGTCCCGCTGTGATAGCCGCCCCCATAGAGAACGGCGCCTGGGCCGACGCCGAGGCCGGTAAGGCGCAGCCCCATGTCGCCAGCATCGGTGAAAACGCCAGTAGTGAGATCAACGACCCCGAATTGATCGTCGCCCGTCGACGCGTAGGCGATGGGATCTGCGCGCGCGGGACCGACCAATGACGCGAGCAACACCAATCCGAGCGAGGCAACCCCGCGCACTGTGGCGCCCCTGTCGGCGATCATGTCGTGGGCCGCGTAGGCCATGTTCACCCCCAGCCGCCGCATCCTGAGAACCCACTGAGAACCGAGGCCCGAAGGGCCGCAGGCACCCTCAGGCCGAGTCCGGCATAACCTTTTGATTTCACGCGCTCTTCTTGATGCGCTCCATCGCCTGCTCGACATGCTGTGAGAAGACGTATTCGGCGGCGCGTTGATGCTCGAGCGAGAGCTCGGGCGCCATGTCGCCTTCGGTGCGCACGCCCTTCGTCGCGACGCCGAGCGCCTTCAGCGGATGCTTCACCGCATCCATGACGGCGGTCGCCTCGTAACCGCTATGCACCATGCAGTCGGCGCATTTCTCGTAATTGCCGGTGCCGTAGGAGTCCCAGTCGGTCTCCTCCATCAGCTCCTTGAAGGTCTTGGCATAGCCCTCGCCAAGCAGGTAGCAGGGCCGCTGCCAGCCGAAATACGTGCGCGTCGGATTGCCCCACGGCGTGCAGTGATAGGTCTGGTTGCCGGCGAGGAAATCGAGGAAGAGGCCGGATTGGCTGAAGGACCATTTGTGCCCGCGGCCCAGGCGGAAGATGTCGCGGAACAGCTCCTTGGTCTTGCGCCGGTTGAGGAAGTGCGCCTGGTCGGGCGCGCGCTCATAGGCATAGCCGGGCGACACGGTCATGCCGTCGACGCCCATCTCCATCACCCGGTCGAAGAACGAAGCGACGCGCTCGGGCGCCGCGCCGTCGAAGAGGGTGCAGTTGATATTGACGCGGAACCCGGCCGCTTTGGCGCGCCCGATCGCGGCGACGGCGCGGTCATAGATCCCGTCTTCGCACACCGAGCGGTCATGCATCTCGCGGTCGCCGTCGAGATGAACCGACCACACGAAATACGGGTTCGGCCGGAACCGGTCGAGCTTCTTTTCCAGGAGCAGCGCGTTGGTGCAGAGATAGACGAACACTTTCCGCGCGACGATGCCTTCGGCGATCTGCTCGATCTCGCGGTGGAGGAGCGGCTCGCCGCCGGCGATCGACACGACCGGCGCGCCGCATTCGTCGACCGCGTCGAGACATTCCTTGACCGAAAGCCGCTGATTCAGGATCGCGTCGGGATAGTCGATCTTGCCGCAGCCGGCGCAGGCGAGATTGCAGCGGAACAAGGGCTCCAGCATGAGGACGAGCGGATAGCGTTCGACGCCCATGAGGCGCTGCTTCATCACATAAGCGCCGACGCGGATCATCTGGTGCAGCGGAACGGACAAGATCGCTTCCCTTCGGATGGGCTCTCGGTTACTCCGCCGCGGGCTCGACGAGCTCGGACGGCATGCGGAAACGGACATTCTCGGTGATGCCCGGCAATGTCGAAAGCTCGACTTCGCCGAGCGTGCTCAGGCGGTCGATCAGCTCCTGAACCAGCTCGGCGGGCGCCGATGCGCCGGCGGTGATGCCGACCGACGTGGCGTTTTCGAGCCATTTTGGATCGAGCGCGTCGGCGTCGGCGATGAGATAGGCGGGCACGCCCTGCTCCTCGGCGATCTCGCGCAGCCGATTCGAGTTGGAGCTGTTGGCGGCGCCCACCACCAGCACGACATCGACCGATTGCGCCAGCTCGCGCGCGGCGCGCTGCCGGTTCTGCGTCGCATAGCAGATGTCCTTGGTGTCGGGCCCGACGATCGTCGGGAAGCGCTGGCGCAGCGCCTCGATCACCGCCCGCGTGTCGTCGACCGACAGCGTCGTCTGCGTGATATAGGCGAGCTTCGTCGGATCGCTCACGGCGAGCGAGGCCACTTCCTCGGCCTTGGAGATGAGGTGCACCTTGCCGTCGATGCGACCCATCGTTCCTTCGATTTCCGGATGCCCGTGATGGCCGATGAGGACGATCTCGCGCCCTTGCCCGGCATAGCGCTGGCCTTCGCTGTGGACCTTGGAGACGAGCGGGCAGGTCGCGTCGATCACGCTCAGTTCGCGGTCGGTGGCGTCCGCCTCGACTCCGCTCGAGACGCCGTGCGCGCTGAAGATCGTGACGCTGCCCGGCGGAATCTCGTCGAGGTCGTCGACGAAGCGCGCGCCCTTGGCCCTCAGTCGTTCGACGACGTGCCGGTTGTGCACGATCTCGTGGCGCACATAGATGGGGGGCCCGTATTTCTCGATGGCGCGCTCGACGATCTCGATCGCGCGCTCGACTCCGGCGCAAAAACCCCTCGGTTGAGCGAGAACTACCCGCATGAACAGCCCGTTTGCATCAAGTGCCGCCTCATTATAGGCATGAAACGCGTTCGGGCCACCCGGCGTCCCGCCGGCCGGCCAAGTCACAACCAAGGCGCAAGATGGCGTTCAACTCGCCGTTTGCCAAGCCCGCGCCTGAGGGACTAGTGTGCCCGGGGGCCAACGAGGGAAAAGTCCATGACCGACCAAGGTCGCGAAGCCCTTGATGACAATTCCAGCGCCACGCCATTGCTCGACCGGATTCGCTATCCGGCGGATTTGCGCACTTTGCCCGAATCCCAGTTGCGGCAGGTCGCAGACGAGCTTCGCCACGAGCTGATCGAAGCCGTATCCGTGACGGGCGGCCATCTTGGCGCCGGGCTCGGCGTGGTCGAGCTGACCGTCGCGCTTCATTACGTGTTCGACACGCCGAACGATCGCCTCATCTGGGACGTCGGCCACCAGGCCTATCCGCACAAGATTCTGACTGGCCGGCGCGAGCGCATCCGTACGCTGCGCCAGGGCGGCGGCCTGTCGGGCTTCACGCGGCGCGTCGAAAGCGAATACGACCCGTTCGGTGCGGCGCACAGCTCGACCTCGATCTCGTCGGCGCTGGGCATGGCGGTGGCGCGCGACATGAAGGGTGAGCGCCGCGAGGTGATCGCCGTCATCGGCGACGGTGCGATGAGCGCGGGGATGGCGTACGAGGCGATGAATAACGCGGGCTCGAGTCCGTCGCGCCTCATCGTGATCCTCAACGACAACGACATGTCGATCGCGCCGCCGGTGGGCGCGATGAGCGCCTATCTGTCGCGGCTCCTCTCGTCGCGGCCGTACCGCTCGTTGCGGCATCTTGGCGCGGCGATGACGCGGCGCTTCCCGCGCGGCTTCGCCTCGCTCGCGCGCAAGGCCGAGGAATATGCGCGCGGCCTCGTCACCGGCGGCACGCTGTTCGAGGAAATGGGGTTCTACTATGTCGGCCCGATCGACGGGCACAATCTCGACCATCTGTTGCCGGTGCTGCGCAACCTCAAGGCGAGCGAGGAAGGCGGCGCGGTGCTGGTGCACGTGGTGACGCAGAAGGGGCGGGGCTACGCGCCGGCCGAGGCGGCAGCCGACAAGTATCACGGCGTGGTCAAGTTCGACCCGGCGACCGGACAGCAGCAGAAGAGCAAGGCGGCGGCGCCGAGTTATACCAGCGTCTTCGCCAAGGCCTTGATCGCCGAGGCCGCGGCCGACGAGCGCATCGTGGCGCTGACTGCGGCGATGCCGTCAGGCACCGGCCTCGACAAATTCGCCGAGCGGTTCCCTAACCGCGCGTTCGATGTCGGCATCGCCGAGCAGCACGGCGTGACCTTCGCGGCGGGACTCGCGTGCGAAGGCTTGCGCCCGTTTGCGGCGATCTACTCGACCTTCCTGCAACGCGCCTACGACCAGGTCGTGCACGACGTGGCGATCCAGAAGCTGCCGGTGCGGTTCGCGCTCGATCGGGCCGGGCTCGTCGGTGCCGATGGCGCGACGCATGCGGGCTCGTTCGATCTCGCTTATCTCGGCTGCCTGCCCGGCTTCGTTATCATGGCGGCGGCGGACGAGGCGGAACTGATGCACATGGTGGCGACCTGCGCCGCGATCGACGATGGCCCGTCGGCGGTGCGCTATCCGCGCGGCGAGGGGATCGGCTTGAAGCTGCCGGAGCGCGGCAGCGTGCTCGAGATCGGGCGCGGCCGCATCGTGCGCGAGGGGACGGCGATCGCCATACTGAGCCTTGGGGCGCGGCTTCAGGAATGCCTCAAGGCGGCGGACGAACTCGCCCGGCTCGGCCTTTCGGCAACCGTGGCGGACGCGCGCTTTGCCAAGCCCCTCGACACGAGCCTCGTCGAGCGGCTCGCGCGCGAGCACGAGGTATTGCTGACGATCGAGGAAGGCGCCATCGGCGGGTTCGGCAGCCACGTTCTGCATCACCTGGCGCATGCCGGGATGCTCGACCGCGGCCTCAAGGTGCGGCCGATGGTTCTGCCCGACCGCTTCATCGATCACGACCAGCCGCACCAGCAATACGAGCTCGCCGGCCTCAACGCCCGCCACATCGTCGAAACCGCGCTCTCGGCCTTGGGGCGCGAGCGGCGCAACTCGGCCATTGCCTGAGCGGCCCGCCAAGGGCAAAAGCCAAAAGCGGCGGCTCGACACGCTCCTCGTCGAGCGGGAACTGGCGGAAAGCCGCGCCAAGGCGCAGGCGCTCGTGCTTGCCGGTGCGGTCTGGAGCGGCGAGTGCCGCCTCGACAAGCCCGGCACGAGCTTCCCGGATGATGTTCCGCTCGAGCTGCGCGGCCGTGACCATCCCTGGGTCTCGCGCGGCGGTGTGAAGCTTGCGCACGCGCTCGACCATTTCGCGATCGATCCCGCCGGCCATGTCGCGCTCGACATCGGCGCTTCGACCGGCGGCTTCAGCAATGTGCTGTTGGTGCGCGGCGCGCGGCGTGTCTATGCAGTCGATGTCGGCCACGGGCAGCTTGCCTGGAAGTTGCGCACCGATCCGCGCGTCGTCGTGCTGGAGCGCGTCAACGCGCGCTACCTCGCGCGATCGCATGTGCCCGAGGCGCCGGACCTCATCGTGTGCGATGCGAGCTTCATCGGGCTCGAGACCGTGCTGCCGGCCGCGCTCGCGCTTGCGGCGGAAGCCGCACGCCTCGTCGCGCTCATCAAGCCGCAATTCGAGGTCGGCGCCGCGCGCGTCGGCAAGGGCGGCGTGGTGCGCGATCCCGCGCTCCATCGCGAAGTATGCGAACGCATCTCGGCGTGGCTCGGGGCGCAATCGGGCTGGCGCGTCGCGGGCGTGATCGAAAGCCCGATCCGCGGGCCTGAGGGCAATGTCGAATTCCTGATCGCCGCGCGGCGGGAAGCGCGATGAGCGGCGATGCCGTGATGCTGGACGTCGCCAGCATCGGCGTGCGCGGCGACGGCGTCGCGCACCATGATGGCGAGCGCGTGTTCCTGCCCTTCACCGTGCCGGGCGATCGCGTGCGCGCGCGGCTCGGTTCCCGGCACAGCGACGGGCGCGAGGGCGAAGTGGTGGCGTTCGAAGCGCACGCGCCGCGTGCCGAGCCGCGTTGTCCGCATTTCGGCTTGTGCGGCGGCTGCGCGCTGCAACATCTTTCGGTCGAGCTTTACGCCGCAAGCAAGACGGCGTGGCTCGAGGCAGCGCTCGAACGCCAAGGCCTGGCTGATACGCCGATCAAGCCCATCCGCCTCCTACCGCCGGGGACGAGGCGCCGCGCGCGGCTGACGCTCAGGGCCACCCGCGCGCAAGCGGAGATCGGCTTCCAGGCGCGCGCAAGCCACCGCGTCATCGACATGCAGCATTGCGCCGTGCTGCATCCGCGGCTCTTCGCACTCGTCGCGCCGCTGCGTGGTCTCGCGCCGAAAATTCTCGCGCCCGGCTCCGAAGCTGCGGCGACCATAACCTTGGCCGAAACCGGCATCGACCTGCTGCTCGATCTCGCGCAAAAACCTGGCCTTCCTGCGCTCGAAGCGCTGGCCGAGTTCGCGCGCGCCGAGGATCTGGCGCGGCTCGCCTGGCGCGTGCGCGGAGAGGAGCCCACGCCTGTGGCGCAGCATCGCCCGGTGCGCGTGACGCTGGGCGGCGTTGCGATCGATCTGCCCTACGACGCCTTTCTTCAGGCAAGCGCCGAGGCTGACGTGGCGCTCATCGCTGCCGTCACGGAGGCCGCATCGGGCGCGCGCCACGTCGCCGATCTCTTCGCCGGGATCGGCACCTTCACCTTTCCGCTCGCAGCGTTAGCCACCGTTCACGCCGTCGAGGGCGAAACAACCGCGCTTGGCGCGCTCAAGTCGGCCGCGTCGCGCGCTGGGCTCGGCAGCCGAGTCACCGCCGAGGCGCGCGACCTTGCGGCGCGGCCGCTCGCTCCAGCCGAGCTGCAAAAATTCGATTGCGTCGTGTTCGATCCGCCGCGCGCCGGCGCCCTGGCGCAGGCCCGCGCCCTCGCCGCCTCGTCCGTCGGGCGCGTCGTTGCCGTCTCTTGCAACCATGCAACCTTCGCGCGCGACGCCAAAATTCTGGTCGAGGGCGGCTTCAGGATCGGCGCCATTGCGCCCTGCGACAGCTTCGTGTGGTCGCCCCATCTCGAGCTCGTCGCATCGTTCGAGCGCGGCTGAAGCGGCGATTGCCGGGGCGGCGGAGCGATGTTACCCTTCGCCACCCTGCTGGAGGAGCGCTCCCCTTGGCACCCGACGATATTTCCGCCCGCAAAACCGCCACCACAGGCGCGTCCGCGCCGCTGAAACTGCGCCTCGCGATCGCCGAATACGACCGCACGCGCCCCTTGATCGACGGCAGGGTGCGGCCCGAGGGCATCGTGCTCGAGACGGCGAGCCCGCAGATCGCGGAGTTCTGCAACCGGCCGGTCTATGAGGAGTTCGACATCGCCGAGATGTCATTCTCGCTCTATGTCGCCGCACGCGGGCGCGGCGAGCCGGTGATCGCGCTGCCGATTTTTCCGCTGCGCATGGCGGTCCTCGCCTATGTCTATTGCCGCAGCGATGCGCCCTATCGCAGCCCCGCCGAATTGAAGGGCAAGCGCATTGCCTCGATCGGCTACCGCTATACCGTCAATCTGTGGCTGCGCGGCATCTTCAAGGAGCATTACGGACTCGCGCCC
Organism: uncultured Alphaproteobacteria bacterium; assembly: GCA_963729295.1. GTDB lineage: Bacteria > Pseudomonadota > Alphaproteobacteria > ATCC43930 > CGMCC-115725 > DATJLY01. The sequence goes on along the minus strand of CAVSNJ010000029.1, from coordinate 189,427 downwards.
GAGGACGTGACCTGGGTCACACGCGCGCCGGAGAATGCCGGCTTCGTCATGCCGAAGGGCATCAAGGTCGAGATCGTGCCGAACCGCACGCCCGGCCAGTTGCTGATCGACGGCGAGGTCGATGCCGTGATCGGCCCCGAAGCGCCCGACGAGTTCCGCAACGGCGATCCGCGCATCCGCCGCATCTTCCCCGACGCACGCGCCGAATGCGCCAATTTCTCGCGCAAGGTCGGCTTCTTCCCGGTGACGCACACGGTGGTGATGAGCGAGGCGTCGCTGCGCGCGCGGCCGTGGGTCGCGGAACCGCTCATCAACGCCTTCCGCGAGGCCGAGCGCCAGACCGACGCCTACTATTTCGCCAACGCCAAGCACACGCTCTTCCCCGACGCCGTGTTCTTCCTCGAGGACGAGCGCCGCGTCTGGGGCGACAATGCGTGGCCGCAAGGCGTCGCCGCCAACCGCAAGATGGTCGAGACGTTCGTCCGCTATGCGCACGAGCAGAGCTACATTCCCCGCCGCTTCTCGGTCGAGGAGCTGTTCGCGGCGAACACGCTCCACACCTGAACCGATCAGGCCTCCAGGCCGGCCTTCGCCGCGGCGAACGCGTCGATCCCAAGTTCCTTGCGCAAGCCTTCGGTGTCGGTTGCCACTTGCGCGTCGAGTGGCGTCCCCGTCGAATTGGCCACTCGATCGATCGCGTTGAAAAAGCCGATGATGCCGGCGGCATCGACCAGTGCCGCTGCCCCCATCGACGCCGCCACCGCGTCTCGCGCGCGCCGGAGTCGCGCATCGTCCTCGCCGATGGCGGCCTCGGCGAATTCGATGAGAATATTTCCGTGCGGAATGTGCGTGTCGCCGGCGGACGCGCCGCCCGTCACTGCCTTCAGATCGATCCCGGCCCCGGTAAAGTCGCTGCTCGCACGGAGCAGTTGGCTATGCCGGGTGGTTCAATAGGTACACCGGTTGATCGCCGAGATCCGTCCGGCCAGAAACTCGATCTGCGCATGCGAGATGGCGCGGTATTCCCGGCCGAAATCGAACATCGCCGGACCCGGCAGATATTGGTGGATGCAAAGATCGAAGAAGCTTCGCGTCTCGTCCGGCACCAACGTCATCGCCATGCGGATGCCGGACGGGTTGCCGACAAAATAGTCGGCCTCGCTCGGGCCGTGCTCGTCCCACGCGATGGTTGGGACCCAGTGCTCATGCTGGCGCGCTTCCTTCGGATGATAGCGCGACGGTGCCCCGCTCTTCGGCTCAGGCAGCGCCGGCTTCGCAATGCCGAGCGCGTGCGCGAACGTGTCGAGTGCCGTCGTGTGCGCGATCATGCTGACGATCTCGACATATTCGCCTTCGGAAACCCCAGCCGCGAGCATCCGCTGATACCAGGCGCGGGTTAGACGGGCGGGATCGGACACGGTGCGGTGCACGATTTCGACCTGGTTGCCCGACAGTTGGCCAAGGCTGTCGTGCCGTCCCTCGACCGCGTAGGGCGAGAGAGAGGCCTTGCGCTGCCGGCACAGCGCGCAGAGCGGCGCGTGCCGTATTTCCGCGGCGATTGCGACGCGGGTTACGGCATCGAGCCAGGTTCCGGCGCTGCCGAGGCGCTCCCATACGCGGCGATGCGCATCCGCCAGATCATCGCGAACGGGATAGGGGGCTCCGTCGTAGGACAAGGTCGCCATGCACGGTCTCCATCGCGCGCCGTTTCATTGCTAGGGTGGCGACCGCGCTTTCGTCAACTGCCACGATCTTGCGCCATGCGCACCGATACGGCGCCGTAGGTCGCGACCAAATATGGGACCGCATAGGTCAGGATGAGCTTCCACAGGTCGAGCCGCGCGCCGTTCACCAGGGCGTCGCCCTGATTGATCAGATTGAGGATCGTTCCGACCACCAGCGCCACGACGAACGAACGCCGCGGAATTCCGTTCGAAAGGCTTGCCTCGCAGACCGTTCGCAGCCGAGACAACAAGCCCAATTCAATGCACCTCGACGGGCGCCATGGTGAGGGCGCCCGGCGCGGTCATCCATTCAATCTGCATCCAGAGCGGCCCGAGCGCCGCAAGCACTTGGTCGAGCATCGCCTGCTCGCTGCCCGGCGCCGGTCGCCCCGTGAGGCGGGAAAGAAGCACGCTCACCGGGCTTTCAGGCGGCGGGAAAATCTTGATCGTGACGTCGCTCGTGGGTGGGATGCCCGCTTCCTGCTTGGCGAGCGCGATCGCCATGTCGTAGCCGCCGAGCGCATCGACCAGCCCCTTCGCCTTGGCGTCCTCGCCCGACCAGATGCGGCCCTTGGCGACGGCCTCGACCGCGGCCGCATCCATCTTGCGGCCCTCGGCGACATGATCCTTGAAGCCATTATAGACGTCGTCGAGGAAGGCCTCGAAGCGCTGATATTCCGGCGGCGTGAAATCCTGGAAGGCGCTGTCGATACCGGCATTGGCGCCGGCATCGACGGCGCTCGACCCGGCGCCGATCTTGTCCAGAAGCCCGCTCAGCAGCACCTTGCCGGAGACGACGCCGATCGAGCCGGTGAGCGTCGCCGGATCGGCCACGATCTTGTCGGCCGCTGCGGCGATGTAGTAGCCGCCCGAGCCCGCGACATCGCCCATGCTGACGATCAGCTTCTTGCCGGCCTCCTTGGCGCGCAGCGTCTCGCGCCAGATCGATTCCGATGCGACCGCGGATCCGCCGGGACTGTCGATGCGGAACAGGATGGCGCGCACCTCTGGATCGCGCTCCGCCATGCGGAAGGCGCGAATGATCGCGTCGGAGCCGGCCTGGCCCGAGCCCACGAAAGTGCTGTCGCCGCCACTGCCGCGCGTCAGCAGGCCGTTGGCATAGATGAGCGCGATCTCGGGCCCGCTCCGGTGCGGACGGCCGGCGGCCGCAAGGTAACGCGCGAGCGATAACGGCCGCTTCGCGCCGTTCGGCTCGAGGCCGAGCGAGGCCATCGCCTCGTCGCTGTAGCCGATATGCGTGATGAGGTGCGCGTCGAGCGCCTCCTGTGCCAGAAGCGGGCCGTGGTCGATGAGCGCGCGCACGGCGCTTTCGTCGAGCTTGCGGTCGGCGGCGATGCCTTGGACGATCTGGCCATAGACGGAATTGAGCATCGCGCTGATCTGCTCGCGGTCGGGACCGGTCATCGTCTTTTCCGTCAGCGGATCGACGGCCGACTTGTACTGTTCGCGATGATCGAAGCGCGGTACGATGCCGAGAAGGTCGAGCGTGCCGCGGAAGAACGGCTCCTCCGCGCGCAATCCCACCAAGCCGAGAACGCCGCGCGGCTGCACCCAGATGTCGTCGAACGCGCTCGCGAGATAATAGCTCCGCGTGCCGGACGAGAATTCGCCGAAGCTGTCGGCATAGGCGACCGTGCGCTTGCCCTTGGCGCGGAAGCGCAGGATGGCGTCGCGCAGCTCCTGCGCATTGGCGAGGCCGAGCTCGCCGTCGCCGAAGCGGGCGATGAGGCCGGTGACGCGCGGATCGTCGCTCGCCCGTTCGAGCGCGTCGAGCACGTCGCGCAGCAGCGGCCGGCTGGGATAGATCAGCTTCGACAGCGCCGAGGATGGCGGCGCGTCGGGAAATCCGGCGCCGACATCGATCGAGAGCACCGTGTTGTCGGCGATGGAGGGCGTCCGCGTCCGGCTCCACACCGCAAGGCCGATGCTCAAGAGGATCGTGACGAAGACGAGCGCACCGATGACGGCGAAGAATCCGACGGTGAAGCGGCGCATCCCCGTCTCCTATGCGCCGCACTGCGCGCGGTGGCGCAGCAGATGGTCGGCGAGCACCACCGCCATCATCGCTTCGCCGACCGGCACGGCGCGGATGCCGACGCAGGGATCGTGCCGGCCTTTCGTTGCGATCTCGACATCGTTTCCTGCCATATCCACGGTCCGCCGCGGCGATGGGATCGAGCTCGTCGGCTTCACGACGAAACGCACGACGATGTCCTGCCCGGTCGAGATGCCGCCCAAGATGCCGCCGGCGTTGTTGGAGAGAAACCTGACGCCCCCTTCGGCCATGCGCATCTCGTCGGCGTTCTCTTCGCCGGAGAGCGATGCTGCGGCGAAGCCCGCGCCGATCTCGACGCCTTTGACGGCGTTGATTCCCATCATCGCGCTCGCGAGGTCGGCGTCGAGCTTGCCGTAGATCGGTTCGCCCAATCCCACCGGCACGCCGCTTGCGACGATTTCGATCACCGCGCCGGTCGAGGAGCCCGCCTTGCGCACGCCGTCGAGAAACCCTTCCCAGCGCTGCGCCGCGTCGCGGTCGGGACACCAGAACGGATTGTCGTCGATCGCATCCCAATCCCAGCGTGCGCGATCGACGCGGTGCGGCCCCATTTGCACGAGCGCGCCGCGGATGCCGATGTCGGGCCCGAGGATCTTGCGCGCTATCGCGCCCGCGGCAACGCGCGACGCAGTCTCGCGCGCCGAGGCGCGGCCGCCGCCGCGATAGTCGCGGATGCCGTATTTCTTCCAGTAGGTGTAGTCGGCATGGCCTGGCCGAAAGCGGTCCTTGATCGCGTCATAGTCTTTCGAGCGCGCGTCCTCGTTCTCGATGAGAAGCTGGATCGGCGTGCCGGTGGTGTGGCCCTCGAACACGCCGGACAGGATCTTTACCTGGTCGCTCTCGCGGCGCTGCGTCGTGAAGCGCGACTGGCCGGGGCGTCTGCGGTCGAGCCAGGGCTGGATGTCCCCTTCGCCAAGCGCGAGGCGCGGCGGGCAGCCGTCGACGACGCAGCCGATCGCGGGCCCGTGGCTTTCGCCCCAGCTCGTGAAGCGGAACATTTCGCCGAAGCTGTTGCCTGCCACGCGCGCCCCGCTAGACGACGGAAATGTCGGGCGCGTCCGGCGATTTCATGCCGACAACGTGATAGCCGCAATCGACATGGTGCACTTCGCCGGTGACGCCGGAGCTGAGATCGCTCAGCAGATAGACACCGGCGCCGCCCACTTCCTCGATCCCGATATTGCGCTTCAATGGCGCGTTGTACTGGTTCCACTTCAGGATGTAGCGGAAGTCGCCGATGCCCGAAGCGGCGAGCGTCTTGATCGGCCCGGCCGAGATGGCGTTGACGCGCACGTTCTGCCCGCCCAGATCGGCCGCGAGATAGCGCACCGAGGATTCGAGCGCCGCTTTCACCACGCCCATGACGTTGTAATGCGGCATGACGCGCTCGGCACCGAGATAGCTCAAGGTGAGGAGACTGCCGCCCTTCGGCATCAGCGGCGCCGCGCGCCGGCAGATGTCGGTGAAGGAATAGCAGGAAATCTCCATGCTCTTCAAAAAATTCGCGCGCGAGGTGTCGACATAGCGGCCCTTCAATTCGCTCGCGTCCGAGAATGCGACCGCATGCACCACGAAATCGATGCGCTCCCAGCGATTGGCGAGCGCCGCGAAGGCGGTATCGAGGCTCGACTCGTCGATCACGTCGCAATCGAGGACGATGTTGCTGCCGAGGCTTTCCGCCAACGGCCGCACGCGCTTACCGAACACTTCGCCCTGATAGGTGAAGGCAAGCTCGGCGCCGTGCTCGGAGACCGCCTTGGCGATGCCCCACGCGATCGAACGGTCGTTCGCCACGCCCATGATCAGGCCTCGCTTGCCGGCCATGAGCGGCTTTCCGTCCACCATAACTTGCTCACTCCTCGGGCGGCCGCGGCGCCAATAGAAGGAATCGTATCCTACACGATGGCCCCATGCCGCGGAAAGCACCCTCGGCCCTTTGACACACAAGCGAGCTCATCGTCGAGCGGCGTTCAACCCGCGCTGCCGCGCACTTTCAGGCGCTGCCGCTCGGCCCAGCGCTCGAGGAACGACATGAGCTCCGGATCGGCCGGGTCGGGCAGCATCACGCGGAGCCGCACATACTGGTCGCCGGCGCCGCCCGCCGTGGCGATGCCCTTGCCCTTCAAACGCAGCAGCGCGCCGCTGTTCGAGCCCTTCGGCACCTTCACCGCGACGTCGCCGTGAATCGTCGGCACCGTGAGTGTCGCGCCGAGCACGGCGTCGGCGAGGCTCACCGGCAGCTCGACCTGGATGTCGCGATCCTTGCGCGTGAAATGAGGGTGCGGATCGACCGTGACGTCGAGATGGATGTCGCCCGTCTGCGCGTCATGGAGCCGCAGTTTCTGCCCCGAATCGATGCCGGCCGGGATCGCGACCTCGACCGTACGCCCGTCGGGGAGCGCGATCTGACGCTTGGCGCCGAGCGCCGCATCCAGAAAGCCGATGCGCAGCGCCTGGCTTGCAAGCTCCGGCCGCGCGGCGCTGGCACCCGCGCGCGCGCCTGCCGCCGAGCGGCGGCCGCGGCGCAGAAATTCCTGGAACACTTCGTCGAGCGAGAAATCGGAAAACGCCGCGCCGCGGGCGGCGCGCGTCCGCGTGCCGCCAAAGCCGAAGCCACGCTCCTTCCCCTCGGCATCGATCTCGCCGCGATCGAAGCGCTTGCGCTTCGCCGGATCGGACAAGAGCTCGTAGGCGGAATTGAGCTCGCGGAACTGGTTCTCGACCGCGCGGTTGCCGGGATTGACGTCAGGATGGAGGCGCTTGGCGAGCCGGCGGAAAGCGCGCTTCACGTCCTCGCCCGATGCGTCACGCCCCAGGCCGAGGACGGCGTAGGGATCTCTCATTCATGCACATTGTGCCCGCGCAAGGACGCCGCTCGCAACCGGATTGCAACATTCGCTATGGTAGAGACCAAGCTTCGCGCGAGGGCGCCCGTGACATCCGTATCGCTTGAAGAGCCGTTCGAGCGCTTCGCCCAATGGTTTGCCGAGGCGAACAAAGCCGAATCCCTCGCCGAGGCGGCGAGTCTTGCCACGTCCGCGGCGGACGGCGCGCCATCCTTGCGCCTGGTGCTCGTCAAAGCCACCGAGTCGCGCGGTTTCGTCTTCTACACCAACGTCGATAGCCGCAAGGGCGCCGAGCTTGCGGCCAATCCCCGCGCGGCGCTGTGCTTTCACTGGAAAGCGTTGCAGCGCCAGGTGCGTGTCGAAGGTGCCGTGCAACCGGCCGCGGACGCCGAAGCCGATGCCTATTTCGCCACACGCGCGCGCGAAAGCCAGATCGGCGCCTGGGCGTCGGCGCAATCGCGCCCGCTCGCGAGCAGAGCCGAGCTCGAACGGCGATTCGCCGAGGAATCGCGCCGCTTCGCCGGGCGCCCAGTGCCGCGGCCGCCGAACTGGCACGGTTATCGTATCGTGCCGTCAACCATCGAATTCTGGGAGGAACGCCCGCACCGGCTGCACGACCGTGTCTGCTATCGCCGCGCGGGCGCGGGCTGGACGGTCGAGCGCCTCTTCCCGTAAGCTTTCGCCATGGCCGGAGCCGCACGCAAGACCCTGCTCCTCACCGGCGCAAGCCGCGGCATCGGCCATGCGACGGTGCAGCGCTTCAGCACCGAAGGCTGGAGCATCATCACCTCCTCGCGCGAGGAGGTGCCGGCCGAATGCAAGCGCGATCCGAACTGGACGCACCACATCCCGGCTGACCTCGGCGATCCGTCCGAGGTCGAGCGCTTCGCCACGGAGGCGGCGCAGCTCATCGGCGACGGCGCGCTCGACGCGCTGGTCAACAATGCCGGCATCTCGCCGAAGACGCCGTTCCGTGAGCGGCTCGGCTGCCTCAACGGCGACATCGCCGATTGGCGATCGGTGTTCCAGCTCAATTTCTTCACGCCGCTCACCTTGGCGCGCGCGCTCGCGGCACCGCTCGCACGAGGCAAGGGGGCAATCGTCAACATCACCTCGATCGCGGGCCATTCCGTCCACCCCTTCGCGGGCTCGGCTTATTCGACCTCGAAGGCGGCGCTCTCGGCTTTGACGCGCGAGATGGCGGTCGAGTTCGCGGCGCTTGGCGTGCGCGTCAACGCGGTGGCGCCGGGCGAGATCGAAACCGCGATGCTGTCGCCCGAGACCGAGGTGCTGATCCCGCGCATCCCGATGCACCGCCTCGGCAAGCCCGAGGACGTGGCCGCCACCATTTTCTATCTGTGCGCCGGCGATTCCGCCTATGTCACCGGCACCGAGATCTTCGTCACCGGCGGCCAGCACCTTTTCTAGCGCCATGTATGACGTCGTCATCATCGGCTACGGGCCGACCGGGATGCTCGCCGCCATTCTCCTGGGGCGTGCCGGCCATCGCGTCGCGGTCATCGAACGCTACCAGACGCTTTACAACCTGCCGCGCGTCGGCATCGTGCATGACGACGTGCTGCGCATGTTCCAGGAGATCGGCTGCATCGACCAGGTCTGGCCGGCGACGCTTTTTTTGCCGGTCTATGAGCTGGCGAAGAACGGTCGCGTTCTCCTGTCGAGCGAGGTATCGCCGCTCGCGACGCATGGCTGGCCCGAATACATCTCGATCTATCAGCCGTCGTTCGAGATCGAGCTCGATCGCGCCGCCATGGCGGAGCCTTCGGTCGAGATTTTTCGCGGCGCCCCTGCGACCGCGCTGACCGAGAGCGCGGATCGCGTCACGGTCACCGTGCCGGGCGAGGGCGGCGGATCGCGACGCATCGAGGGCCGCTATCTCATCGGCGCCGACGGCGGCAACAGTTTTGTGCGCGAGACGCTCGGCATTCCTTACGAGAATCTCGGCTTCGATCAGGACTGGCTCGTGATCGATGCCAAGGAAAAGCGCGCCCGCCCCGGCCTTCCCGCCATGCGTCAGTTCTGCGAGCCGGAGCAGCCCGGCGTCACGCTCCACATGGGGCCGCACCACCGCCGCTGGTCGTTCATGATCTTTCCGGGCGAATCTGCGGCGGAAGCGATGCGGCCCGAGAGCGTGTGGCGCCGACTCGACCGGCCGGAGGGCGCGACGCCCGAGGAATTCGAGTTGATCCGCGTGGCGGCCTACAAATTCCAGTCGCTTTTCGCGCAGCGATGGCGCCAAGGGCGCGTCTTTCTCGCCGGCGACGCGGCGCACCAGATGCCGCCCTTTCTCGCGCAAGGCATGTGCTCGGGTTTCCGCGACGCACACAACCTCGCCTGGAAGCTCGATCTCGTATTGAAAGGGCGCGCGGACGACGCGCTTCTCGACAACTACATGGCCGAACGCGGCCCCAACGCACACGCCACCATCATCGAAAGCATGCGCGTCGGCCAGCATGTCAACGAGCGCGATCCCGAGAAGGTGCGGGCACGCGACGAACGGCTCCTCGCCATGCAGGCGGAGAAGGAGCACACGCGCGGCCAGAAACAGCTCATCGCCTTTCGCGTGCCGGGCTTCACCGGCGGCTTCATTGCTGGGCGCGGCACCCCCGCGGCGGGCGATGCTTTTCCGCAATATCGCGTGCGCGCCGAGGAGCGCGAGGGACGCTTCGACGACATCGCCGGACGGGGATTCCTCATTCTCGCGCGCGGGGCCGACCCGAGTGCGGCGCTTTCGTCGGACGATCTCGCTCTCTGGCGCTCGCTCGACGGGCGCATCCTGCGGATCGACCAATCGAGCGGCGGGCACTTGGTCGATAGCGACGGGAGCTACGGCAAGCTCATGGACGAGTATGGCTGCACGATCCTGCTGAAACGCCCCGACCACTATATGTTCGGAGGATGCCCGACCGCGCGCGACCTTCCGGCGCTCATCGGCGACCTGCGTGATCAGCTGGCCGGGACGCGCAGGCTCCGAAGCCGCGCTTCGAGCGCGGCGATGTCGTGATCGAGCCAGTCCACGAACGGCTCGGACGTGCCGTCCTCGGTGCGGCGCAAATCCTTGAGGCGGGCGAGCTCGCTCTCGACTGATTGGGCGATGAGCGCCATCTGCTCCTGCCGCTCGTCGGCGGTCAGCACGTGCAGGAAGCGAAGCTTCAGAAGCACCGTCAGGCGGTTCAGATCGCCGAGCGGCGCGCGGAGCTGCGCCTTCAAGAGCGCGCGCAGACTTTGCCGTCCGGCCTCGGTGAGCTCGAGCACGGCGTTCTCGGCGGCGGCGCTGCCGTCGGACGATGCGAGCCCCTCGTAGCGCAAGAGCTCAAGCGACGTGCCCATCAGCTCGAGCGAGGGGCCGGCGACGCAGCTCGTGAAATGGCGGATCGCGGCGGCAAGCTCGCCATAGCGGCATGGGCCCTCGGCGAGGAAGCCCAAGGCCGCAAGCCGGATCGCTTCGCTCGGGATGAGGGAATTGTCGCGGAACATGCCGACCTCAGGCGACGCGGTGCATCGGCAGGCGCGCCCACACGTCGCGAAGAGCCGTGATCAGGCGCTCGATATCCTCGTCGCTATGAAGCGGCGTCGGCGTGAAGCGCAGCCGCGCCTTGCCGCGTGGGACGGTCGGATAGCAGATCGGCTGGACGTAGATCGCGTGGTGTTCGAGGAGCGCGTCGGACGCGTCCTTGCACAGCTGTGCGTCGCCCACCAGCACCGGCACGATGTGGCTCTCGCTCGGCATCACCGGAAGCTGGACCTCGGCGAGGCGCCGCTTCAAGAGCGCCGCGCGCTCCTGGTGGCGGCGGCGCAGCTCGTGCGCCTCGCGCACGTGGCGGATGCTCGCAAGCGCGCCCGCGGCGATGGCCGGCGGCAGCGAGGTCGTGAAGATGAAGCCCGGCGCGTAGCTGCGGATGAAATCGACGAGACCGGGCGAGCCCGCGACATAGCCGCCGACGAGCCCGAACGCCTTTGCCAGCGTGCCCTGGATCACGTCGACCTTGTCCTCGACGCCGTCGCGGTCGGCGATGCCGGCGCCGCGCGCGCCATAGAGCCCGACCGCGTGCACTTCGTCGAGATAGGTCATGGCGCCATGGCGATGCGCCACGTCGCACAGCTCGCCGATGGGCGCGATGTCGCCGTCCATCGAATAGACGGATTCGAACGCCACGAGTTTCGGCCGCGCCGGATCGAGCGCCGTGAGGCGGCGCTCGAGATCGGCCGGGTCGTTATGCGCGAAGATCTGTTTTTCCGAGCGGCCGTGGCGGATGCCTTCGATCATCGAATTGTGGTTGAGCGCGTCCGACAGGACGACGCAATTCGGCATCTGGCTCGCGAGCGTGGCGAGCGCCGCGTCGTTCGCGACATAGCCCGAGGTGAAAACGAGCGCCGCTTGCTTGCGATGGAGCCCGGCAAGCTCGGCCTCGAGCGCCACGTGGTAATGCGTCGTGCCGGAGATGTTGCGCGTGCCGCCCGCGCCGGCGCCGGCCCGGTCGATCGCCTCGTGCATCGCAGCCAGCACGGCCGGGTTCTGGCCCATGCCAAGGTAGTCGTTCGAGCACCAGACCGTGATCTCGCGGCCGCCTTTGTGGTCGAAGGCGCGCGGGAAACGCCCGGCGCGCCGCTCGAGGTCGGCGAACACGCGGTAATGTCCCTCGGCCCGGAGGGCGTCGAGCCGGTTCTTGAAAAACCCTTCGTAATCCATCGCCTGGACCGATCCTCCCCACCAGAGCCGGTAGTATAGACCCAAGCCGCGGCAGCGTCAGGCGGACAGAACGTCGCTGCGCTGCCGCAATTCCGCCGTGGCGGCCTCGAGTCCGCGCTCGAACCGGCGCAGCAGCTCCTCGATCTCGGCCGGTGAGATGACGAGCGGCGGGCAGAATGCGATCGTGTCGCCGAGCGAGCGCAGGATGGCGCCCGCCTCCTGGCATTTTTGCGCCACCAGCGCGCCGGCCCCGGCTTGGGCCGGAAACGGCGTCTTTGCCGCCTTGTCGCGGACCAGCTCGATTCCGGCGATGAGGCCCACGCCGCGCACCTCGCCGACCAGCGGATGGCCGGCAAAGCGCCGCACGCCCTGCTGCAGGACCGGCGCCACTGCGCCGACATGAGCGAGGATCTGGCGCTCCTCGTAAAGCTTCAGCGTCTCGAGCGCGACCGCGCATGCGACCGGGTGCCCGCCATAAGTGAAGCCGTGCGCGAAGAGGCCGAGTTTCTCGCTCTGCCGCACCAGCGCCCGGTAGATCGGCTCGGAGATCACCGTGGCCGAGATCGGCAGATAGGCCGAGGACAATGCCTTCGCCACCGTGACGATGTCGGGCGCCAACCCGAACGTCTCGCTGCCGAACATGCGGCCGGTGCGGCCGAAGCCGCAGATCACCTCGTCGGCGATCAGCAGCACGTCATGCTTTTTCAGCACCCGTTGGATCTTCTCGAAATATGTGCGCGGCGGCACGATGACGCCGCCCGCGCCCATCACCGGCTCGGCGATGAAGGCGGCGACCGTCTCCGGGTCCTCGCGCTGGATCTGCAGCTCGAGGCTTTCGGCGAGCCGGTCGGCATAGTGTTCTTCGCTCTCGCCGGGATGGGCAAAGCGCCAATGGTGCGGGCAGTCGGCGTGCCGGACGTTGGCGATCGGCAGGTCGAAATCGCGGTGGTTGGCGGCGAGGCCGGTCAAGCTTGCGGTGGCGACGGTGACGCCGTGATATCCCCGCATGCGGGATATGATCTTCTTCTTGCGGGGGCGCCCGAGCGCGTTGTTGTAGTACCAAACGATCTTCACCGCCGTGTCGTTCGCCTCGGAACCGCTGTTGGCGAAGAACGCCTTCGACATCGGAACGGGCATCAACGCGACGAGCCGCTCGGCCAGCGCGCCTGCCACCTCGTGCGCCTTCTGATTGAAGCCGTGATAGAACGGCAGCAGCCGCATCTGCCGCACCGCCGCCTCGACCAGCCGTTCCTCGCCGAAGCCCAAGGACGTGCACCACAGGCCGGCCATGCCCTCGATATAATCCTTGCCGGCCTCGTCGAAGACGAAGACGCCCTTGCCCTCGCGGATGACGAGGGGCCCATCCTCCTCCTGCCGCTTCAGATTGGTGTAGGGGTGGAGGTGATAGGCCACGTCGCGGCCCGCGGCTGAATTCGGTCTTTGCATGGCGGTGCCTTCGGTGCTTCCCTCGTCCGGCACTATGGCGCGGGGGGCGCGCGAATGAAATCGCTGCCGAAGGTCTTCCGTGACATCATCCGGCGCAAGGATGTATTCCTAGAGACGTTGCGCAGCGCCATGCCGCAGGTAATCGTGACCGCCGAAGCGAAGACCGAAAACCCACCCCTGGACTGTCTCAAATGCGCGAGCTTCTGCTGCAAGCTCGCGGGCTATGTCGAGGTGCATCGCGCCGACGAGCGGCGCCTCGCCAAGCACCTCGGCCTCACCGTGCGCGAGTTCGAGGAGAAGCACGTCGTCGAAGTGACGAGGAAGGGCGAGAAGCTCATCAAGTCCGGCTACGACACCTGCCAGTTCCTGACCGCCGACCGGCGCTGCAGCGTCTATTCGGCGCGGCCGCGCGATTGCCGCGAATATGTGTGCTGGGACCAGTACGACCACACCGTCTACGACTTCGCCTATTTCTATCAAAAGGCGATCGCGGCGCAAAAACGCGCCGAGGCGCAAAGCCACGCCGAGGAAGAGCGCACAAAGGAAGCGGCGCGCGAGAAGCGCCGGCGCAAGCGGCGTCGCAGTTGAGCCGCGACATTCTGACGCAGCGGCCCTGCCAACGTATTGAGTCAGTGGGGATCGCGCGGATTCTCCCGAATTCGATCCCAGTGCTTATCCCCAGGCTTATCCAGAGATCGTCCCGATTTTCGATGGAGTGGGGGCCGGGCCTTGCCGATGCTCCTGCCACGGCAATGGAAAAGACCAAGGCACACGCCGCCGTCCTCGAGGACGAGGACGTCGTGGCCGGCGACATCGACATGGATCGGGTCGTTGCCGATCCGCACTATCGTCGCCAGTTGATCGTTCGCCTGCGCCGCGAGCGGCTCGAATCCCGCTCGCGCCGCGACACGCCCGACGCGGCGGCGGACGAGGACGATTGACCCTCGGGTCGCGGCTCCTATCCTCGCTGTGACGCGAGGAGAGGTGCCGCCATGGCGATCATCAACCGCATCGCCGAATTTCACGACGAGATGACGGCTTGGCGGCGGCAGCTCCACGCCCATCCCGAGACCGCGTTCGAGGAGCGCGACACGAGCGATTTCGTCGCGGCGCGGCTTCAGGATTTCGGCATAGCCGTCGATCGCGGGCTCGCACGCACCGGCGTCGTCGGCACGTTGCAGGGCCGGCGCCCGGGCCGGGCGATCGCGCTCCGCGCCGACATGGACGCGTTGCCGATGGCAGAGAAGAACGGCTTTGCGCATGCCTCGCAAATCGAGGGCAAGATGCATGCCTGCGGCCACGACGGCCACACGACGATGCTGCTCGGTGCCGCGCGCTATCTCGCCGAGACGCGCAATTTCGCCGGCACCGTACATTTCATCTTCCAGCCGGCCGAAGAGAACGAGGGCGGCGGCAAGGCGATGGTCGAGGAAGGGCTGTTCCAGAAATTCCCGGTCGAGGCGGTCTATGGCATGCACAATTGGCCGGGCCTGCCGGTCGGCGATTTCGCGATCCGGCCCGGCCCCATGCTGGCGGCGTGCGACGTGTTCGAGCTCGTCGTCGAAGGCAAGGGCACGCACGCGGCGCTGCCGCATCTCGGCGTCGATCCGGTGATCTGCGCGGCGCAGATCGCAACCTCGCTCCAGACCATCACCAGCCGCAACACCCATCCGCTCGACAGCGCCGTCCTCAGCATCACGCAGATGCACGGCGGCGACACCTGGAACGTCATTCCCGACCGCATGGTGCTGCGCGGCACGGCGCGCTCGTTCCGGCCCGAGGTGCAGGACGCGATCGAGGCCGGCATCCTGCGCGTCGCGCGCGGCGTCGCCGACGCCATGGGGGCGAAGGTCGAGCTGCGCTACGACCGCCGCTATCCCGCCACGGTGAACAGCGCTGCCGAGGTCGAAACTTCGGTTGCCGCCGCCGGCGAGGTCGCGGGCGCGGGCCATGTCGAGCGCAACGCCCCGCCGACCATGGGCTCGGAGGATTTCGCCTTCATGCTCAACGTCAAGCCCGGCGCCTACATCTTCATCGGCAACGGCACCGGCGAGAACAGCGCCGCGCTGCACAATTCGCACTACGATTTCAACGACGCGATCCTGCCCCTGGGCGCGAGCTATTGGGCCCGCCTCGTCGCCCGCGCGCTCGGGGAATAGTGCTCGTCAGAGACCGTGCTTCGCCAGGAGCTTCAGGAGCGACTGCGTCGGCTTCATGAAGAAGACCAGCATGGTGCAGCCGTTGGGCGCCACCGGCTGGTGCCGGCTGCCCTTTTGGCGCACGACGAAATTGCCGGCGCTGCAGGCGCCCTCGTCGTCGACCAGCGAGCCCTCGAGGATGTAGGTCTGCTCCAGATCCTCGTGCGTGTGCATCGGGATCATGCCGCCGGGCGCGAGCTTGGTAATGATGGTGAGAAGTCCGCTCGCGGGATCGCGGTGCAGCACCTTCATCTTGTTGCCGGGACCGGATTCGATCCACGGGGTGTTTTCGACATCGACGAAGCGCGAGGCGAATGCGCCAATGTTTGCGTCGGGAGCCATGCCTGACCTCCTCGAAGAGAGAGGAGGCAAGTCTACTCCCGCGCGCCGCGCGGATCGAGCGTCTGCCTCAGGCCCTCGCCGAAGAAATTGCAGGCCACCACCGTCACGAGAATGAGGAGGCCGGGATAAAGGCCGAGCTGCGGCGCGAGCGCGATCGTCTCCTGCGCGCCGGTCAGCATGCTGCCCCAGCTCGCGAGCGGCGGCGCTATGCCGAGGCCCAGGAAGCTCAGCACCGATTCGAGCAGAATGATCTCGCCGACCGAGAGCGTCGTTGCGACGATGATGGGCGCGGCGAGGTTGGGCAGGATGTGGACGAGCATGACGCGGAGCGGCCCCGCACCCATCGCATGGGCGGCGCGCACGAAATCCTGCGCCTTCAGCGAGAGCGTGGCGCCGCGCACGAGCCGCGCGACCGTGGTCCAGCCGACGAGCGCCACAAGCACGATGATGCGATAGAGGCTCAGCGCATCCGACTGCGCCAACGCGCCGAGGCCGAGCTTCGCCGGATCGAGCGCCGCCAGCACGACGAGCAGCGGCAGGAGCGGCAGGGCGATGACGCCGTCGGTGACGCGCATCAGGAGCGCATCGACGCGCCCGCCGCGATAGCCTGCGACCAGCCCGATCGCCGTGCCGAGCCCGGCCGCGGCGAGCGCCGCGACGAAGCCCACGAGGAGCGACACGCGCCCGCCTTCGGCGAGCCGCAGCAGGAGGTCGCGGCCCAGAAGATCGGTGCCGAGCGGATGCGCCCATGACGGCGCGGCAAGGCGGGTGTAGAGATCGACCCGGTCGCCTCCCGCGCCGACGAGCGGCGGAATCAGGGCCACCGCAGCCGCCAGCGCGAGCAGCGTCAGGCCCGGCAGCATCATGCGCCGGCGGCGTCGCACGCCGATGCGGGGCAGGGCTGCATCGCTCATCCGAGGCTGATCCTCGGGTCGGCGGCCGCGTACGCGATGTCGGCGGCGAGGTTTGCCACGAGCGTCATTGCCGTCGCGAGCAGCAGTCCGGCAAGGGCGAGGTTGTAGTCGTTGCCGAGAATGGCGTCGTAGATGAGCTTGCCCATGCCGGGATAGGCGAACATCGTTTCTGTGACGAGCGCGCCGGAGAAGAGCGAGCCCATCGACAAGGCCGCCACGGTGATGATCGGGATGAGCGCGTTCCGCAGCGCATGGCCGAGGAGCACGCGCAGCTCGCTCGCGCCCTTGGCGCGCGCCGTCCGGACGTAGTCCTGGCCGAGCGCCTCGATCATCGCCGCGCGCGCATAGCGCAAATGCGCGCCCATGGTCGTAAGCGTCAAGGTCGCGACCGGCAGGACGAGGTGTTCCGCGCGGTCGAGCACGCCGCCGTCGCCGACCGTGGCGATGCCGCCTGGCGGAAAGAGTCCGAGTGTCACCGCGAACACGTAGATCAGCATGAGCGCGAGCCAGAAGGACGGCACCGAGATGAAGGCGAAGGCGACGAAATTGATGGCGCTGTCGAGCGCCGATCCTGGCCGGCGCGACGCCGCGATGCCGAGCGGCACCGCAAGCCCGAGCGCAAGCGCGAGGCTCGTCCCCATCAGGAGCGCCGTATTGAGAAGGCGCGGTCCCAGGATCGCGAGCGCCGGCTGCTCGTAGAGCCGCGAATAGCCGAAATTGCCGTGGAGTGCCGCTTGCGCCCAGGCGAGGTAGCGCTCGATGAGCGGCCGGTCGAGCCCATAGAGCGCCTTGAGCCGCGCGGCGTCTGCCGTGGTCAGGTGCGGATCGGACGCGATCATCAGGTCGATCGGGTCGCCCGGCATGAGGCCGATGAGCGTGTAGATCACGAACGACATGACGGCGAGCACCGCGACCGTCTGCAAGAGCCGCGTGAGGATGAGCCGCGTCATCCCGATACGCCTGGCGCCCGGCGCCACTCCTCGATCCAGAGCGTCGTCGGATATTGGTGGCCGGTCGGGCGCACGCCTTCGAGCCACGGCGGCAGCACATAGGCCTCGGCGCGGAAATAGAGCGGCAGCGCCGGCAGCTCCTCGGCATAGAGCGCTTCGAGCCGATGCCACAGCTCGGCGCGCTTGGCGCGGTCGAGCTCGGTCTCGATCGCGTCGATCAGGCGATCGGCGTCCTGATTGCGGAAGCCCGGGAAATTCTCGCCGGAAAAGCCATTGGCCTTGTTCGGAATCTCGTCCGAGCGCAGGGTCTCGCGCGGCGGGTTCTCGGGCGCGCTTTGCCACGCATACATCACCATCTGGAACCGGCGGTGCGTCACCGTGTCGCCGAAGAGGACGCGCGCCGGCTGGTTCTTGAGGCGCGCGTCGATGCCGATTTCGCGCCACTCGCTTTGCAGCACCTCCTCGACGAGCTCGCGCGTGCGCTCGCCCGAGGTGGTGGCGAGCTCGAGCGTCAGCGGCGCGCCCGTGTCGTTGCGGCGCACGCCATTTTCCGCCTCATGCCAACCCGCCTGGTCGAGAAGCTGGCGCGCCTTCGCCGGATCGTAGGGATAGTGCTGCACGTCGTCGGTATAGATCCAGTCGAGCGGCGGCACGAAGCTGTCGGCGACGGGATTGCGGCCGGCGAACAGCTCGTCGCTGATCGCCTTGCGGTCGATCCCGTAGAGCAGCGCCTGACGCACGCGCCGGTCGGCGAGGATCGGGTTGTCGAGATCGAGATCGACATGCTCGTAAGTGAGGCCGGGCTTATAGAGCACGCGGAACTCGTTGCCATGGCGCTTTTCGAACGCAAGCGCCTCGTCGAGCGAGAATCCCAGCTCCCCCGCCACCATGTCGATGCCGTGCGCCAGGAGATTGGCCTCGAGCGCCGCCGTGTTGTCGATCGTCCACACCACGACGCGGCGGAAATAGGGTTTTGCGCCGCCCCAGTGGGGATTGCGCTCGAGCACGATGTGCGAGCCGGGCGAAACCTCGGTGACGAGATAGGGCCCGTCATAAAGGCCGGGATTGGTCGGATCGGTGTCGTAGCGCGTGCGGATGCGGTACTCGGCGGGATTGGCGAACGCGGCGCGCTCGATATGCGCCGGCAGGATCTCGAAATCGGACTGGTCGGCATAGTCGAACCTGAGCTTGTCTATATCCATGGTGAAGGTCTTGGCGTCCTTCGCCTCGATCTTCGTGATGCGGCGGAAGATGTCGGCATCCGCGACGCCGCTCATCGGATCGCGCCCGACCGCATAGCTGAACAGCACGTCCTCGGTCGTGACCGGCACGCCGTCGCCCCAGGTCGCGTCCGGCCGGAGCGTGAACGTGAGCCGCACGCCGGTCTTGCCGTCCGGCAGGTCGATCTTCTGCGCGAGCCCGTTCTCGAAGCTCGGCAGCTCCACGCACAGCATGCAGACGAGCTGCCAGTTGGCGTCGTAGGCGGTGAGCGGCCGGTACGCCATGCCGAGCACGTAGTTCTTCGCCGCCATCTCCTCGATCACCGGATTGAGCGTCGAGGGATATTGCGTGATGCCGATCGAGATCTCGTCGGGCGCGCGCTTGGGTGCGGCGCTTGCCGTCGCCGCGAAGAAGAGAAGGACCAGGATCAACGCCCGCCGCATCGCGGGGGCGAGCATATCGCATCGCGGCCGGATTGCCCTCTCCGCGCGCGGGCGGCGAGGGGCGGGTTGTCAGGCGGCGCGGGCGAGGGGCGGCAGAAGATCGGCGAGGCGGCGCGGCAGGAGCAGGCGCAGCGTTTCGCCGTAGCGCGCGTCGATGTCGGCGGATTTGCCGCTGAGCGCGATCAGATCGGGATTGGTGGTGAGCGAGCCGGCGCGCTTCATCGGCCGGGCGTCGAAGCTTCGTGCCATCGCGAAAAATCCCCGCTTCTCGGGTGAACCGGGTCCGAGGCTAGGGCGGGAAAAGTTAGCAATCGGTTTATTTGCCTGCTTCACGCGTCGCGAAAGCGCGGCATCACCCGTTCGCTGAAGAGCCGCACCGAGCGTTCCGCGTCCTCGTAGCCGATCGTGTTGAAATTGATCTGAAGCGAGGCGCTTTCGAATCCGCCCATGCCTTCGAGATAGCGCGCGATCTGGTCGGAGACGTCGTCGGGGGTGCCGATGAAGGCGGCGCCGCTCGCCACCTGCGACTCGATCGTCTCCTTCGACAGCATGTCGATCATCTTGTCGTAGCCGGCATAGTCCTTCGATTTCACGGTGGCCCAGTCCGACGCCGCCTCGACGATCGAGCGGAGATAGCGGTGCATCGGCTCGCGCGCGATCGACCACGCCGTGTCGCGGTCCTCGTGGCAGAACATGTGGAAGGCGAGCATCACGCGGCCCTTGCCCTTGTGGCCCGCGTCGCGCCACGACTTGCGATAGAGGCCGATCAGCTCCTCCATGTGCTTTACGGCAAGCGGGATCGCCATGACCGCATGGCCGGCCTTGCCGGTCTCGATGAAGCTTTCCGGCGTGACGGTGCAGGCGACCCAGAACGGCGGCCGCGGCTTCTGCGTCGGGCGCGGCAGGGAGGTGGTGTTGCGGAAGCTGTGGAAGCGGCCCTCCGAGGTCACGTTCTCCTGTTCCAGCAGAAGCCGCACCTGCTCCATCCCCTCGGTGAAGCGCGCGCGGCTTTCATCGAGGCTGATGCCGAAGCGGGCGAACTCGTGCGGCAGGAAGGCGCGGGCGAAGCCTGCCTCGAGCCGCCCGCCCGAGATGGCGTCGAGCATGCCGAGCTCGCCGGCGATCTTGAGCGGATGGTTGAAGACCGGCAGCACCGCGCCGGTGACGAGCCGCAGCTTCTTCGTGCGCTGCGACACGGCGGTGAGGAAGATGATCGGATTGGGCGTGTAGCCGCCATAAGGCACGAAGTAGTGCTCGACGGTGCGCACGTGGCCCCAGCCGTAGGAATCGCACAGCGCCGCAAGGCGCAGGCATTCGTCGAAATACTGCGCCCCGGATTTCTGGTCGGGCCCGACATCGGGAAAGAATTGCACCCCGAATTCCATTGACGTCTCCTCCGGCCAACCGGCGGGACATAATACCGAAGAACGTGGCGCGCCGCTCTCGCCGTTTAGAATTCGCTAACCACTTTGCCGCACAGAATTGCGCCCGGGAAGAACTCTCGAAAAGCCCGAAACCGAGGTCGAGAACGACCCATGAATGATTGTGACTGGTGGCGGGGCGCCGTCATCTACGAAATCTATCCCGCGAGCTTCCGCGACGCCAATGACGACGGCTGGGGCGACCTTCCCGGCATTGTCGAGAAGCTCGATTACGTCGCCTCGCTTGGCGTCGATGCGGTCTGGATCGCGCCGTTCTTCCGCTCGCCGATGCTGGATTTCGGCTACGACGTGGCCGATCCGTGCGCGGTCGATCCGCTGTTCGGCACGCTCGCCGATTTCGACCGGCTCGTGGCCAAGGCGCACGGATTTGGCCTCCGCGTCATCATCGACCAGGTCTGGGGCCACACGTCAGCGGCGCACGCCTGGTTCGACGAAAGCCGCAGAAGCCGCGGCGGCGATAAGGCGGATTGGTATGTCTGGGCCGATCCCAAGGCCGACGGCACGCCCCCGAACAATTGGCTTTCGGTGTTCGGCGGCCCGGCCTGGAGCTGGGAGCCGCGCCGGCGCCAGTATTATCTCCACCATTTCCTCGCGGCGCAGCCGACCCTCAATCTGCGCGACCGGGACGTGGTCGAGGCGCTCCTTGCCGTGGCGCGGTTCTGGCTCGCGCGCGGCGTCGACGGGTTCCGGCTCGATGCGGTCGATTTCCTCCTGCACGATCCACAACTCCGCGACAATCCGCCGCGACCGCCCGCCGCGGGCGAGGTGCCGGCAAAGCTGTTCGGCATGCAGCATCACCACCACGACATGCTGCAAAGCGACGTGAGCGATGTGCTGCGCCGCTTCCGCACGCTCGCCGACGAATATCCCGGCACCGCGCTCCTCGGCGAAGTGTCGAGCCAGGAGGGCGCGTTCGCGCGCATCGCCCGCTATACCGCGGCGGGCGAGGGCCTCCACATGGCCTATACGCTCCGCCCCTTGCGCAAGGACACGTTCGCGCACGCGCTCGGCGAGGCGCTCGACGAGATCGCGGCCGCCGCCGGCTCGGGCTGGCTCTGCTGGGCCTTCAGCAATCACGATGTCGAACGCGTCGCCAGCCGCTGGAACCCGCAGAAGGAGCGCGGACTGCCGCCGCCCGATGGCTTCGTCGAGATGCTGCTGGCGCTGCTCGTGAGCTTGCGCGGCAGCGTCTCGCTCTATCAGGGCGAAGAGCTGGGCCTCGAGGAGGCCGAGCTCAACCTCGACGAGCTGCGCGACCCGTTCGGCATCGCCTATTTCCCCGAATTCGCCGGCCGCGACGGCAGCCGCACGCCGATGCCGTGGTGCGCCGATGCGCCGCACGCGGGCTTCTCGGCGGCGAAGCCGTGGCTGCCCGTGCCGCGCGCGCATTTCGCCGCGAGCGTCGCCGAGGAGGAGGCGGATCCGTCGGCGCCGCTTCATGCCTGGCGCCGCCTGATGGCGTGGCGCAAGGCGCACCGCGCGCTCGTCACCGGCTCGTTCCGGCAGCTCGACGCGCCAAGCCCGCTGCTCGCATTCGAGCGCCGCCTTGGCGCCGAGCGCGTCGTCGCCGTCTTCAATCCCTCGCCGCTACCGCAGCAGGCCCAGCTCGGACCCGGCGTCGCCTCGGTGCTCGCAAGCAGGAGCGCGCGGATCGAAGCGGGCGCGTGCCGGCTTCCGCCGTGGGGCTATTGCTTCGCCGCGATACCCGAAAGCATGCCCGCGCCGCTCGTCTGACCCGCCGCTAGTTCGCGACGCGCAACGCTTTGCCGGTGCGCGGGCCGCATTCGCCCGTGACGTTGACCTCACCGGCACTCCCCGCGAGCTTGCCGGTGACGGCGTAGTTCTGCCACGTCGCCGAAACCGTGCCGTCGGGCGCGACCGTACCGGTGAGGGGCGTGGCGCCGGGCCCCGGTCCGTTGTTCAGTTCCGTCGGGCTGTTGGGATCGCGACCGAGATTTCCCGAAATCTTGCTGTCCTTGATGTCGGCGACGATGCGTATCGCGGCGCATCCCCGGCCCGAGTTAGTGGTGGCGTAAATTTCGGAGGCGGGAAAATCGATCACCCATCGACCGTCATATTGGTCGGCATGAGCCGGGTGTATCGGCAGCGCGAGTATCGCAACCGCGACCGCTGCACTCATCCATTTCGACATCGGGCACCTCCGATCTTGTGCGAAGCCTTGATTTGCGATGGATCGGAGTCAAGGGCCTGCGTCGCGGCCTCTCGACTTACCGAGGAAGCGATCGGCGCATGCTATTGAGGCGGTCGTACCAGGCGATCTGGTCCGCGAGCGTGAAGTGTGCGTTGGCGGGCGAAGGGTTGGGCACGACGAAGAGCCTCGTGTCGCCGATGCGCGCGGCTTGCAGCCCAAGCGGCTCGTTTCCGCCTGAGGGATCGAGCGCGCGCGCCAGCGGGCGATAGCTTGTAACGCCGTGAAAGCAGGCGATGCGCGGCCGGAAGCGCTCGAGTTTTCGCACCAGCAGCGGCGCGGCCTTCGCGAACTCGTCCTTCGGCACTTCCTCGGCGCGCGCGCTCGCGCGCTTCACCGCATCGGTGAAGCCGAAGCCGTGGTCGAGCAGCGCGCGGTCATGGCGCGGCAGCAACAGCTCGACGCCAAGCGCGTCGCGGACGCCCTTGCTCAGCGCCGAGCGCGAGAAAGCCGGCCAGAAACGGTTCGTGCGGCGCGCGAAATAATGCCCCTCTGCCACCGAAAAAAGCGAGGGATTGATGCCGACGAAGACGATGTCGAGTCCGCGGCGGAGCAGGTCGGGGAGGGTGGCGGGGCGTGCCATCGCGCTTGCTATAGTGACAGACGTATGAAGATCTACACCATCGGCCATTCGACCCGCGCGCTTGAGGATTTTGCCGCGATGCTCAAGGCGGCGGGGATCGCGTGCGTCGCCGATGTGCGCCGCTTTCCGCGCTCGCGTCGCCATCCGCACTTCAACGGCGACGCCCTTGCGCGCGCGCTCGCCGATGCGGGCATTCTCTACCGCCATTTCGAGGCGCTGGGCGGCCGGCGCGGCAAGGCGCCGGCGAAACCGTCGGCCAACACGTTGTGGCGCGAGGAACCGTTCCGCAATTACGCCGACTATGCCGAGACGGAAGAATTCCGCGTGGCGCTCGATGCGCTCGAAGCGCTCGCCGCCGAGCGCCCGGTCGCGATCATGTGCGCCGAGGCGGTATGGTGGCGCTGCCACCGCCGCATCATTGCCGACTACCTCATCGCGCGGGGCGACGAGGTCGTGCACATTCTCGATAAAAACAAGCTCGAGCCGGCGACGCTCACGCCGGGCGCTGCGCCGCTTGCCAACGGCACCGTGCTCTACGCGGGGAAGGAGCCGCGCCTGCCGCTCTGATCGACGCGACGCGGCGTCTCGCGCGCAATGCGCTCGCTTTCCGCCAGCGTGTCGCGCAGCGCCTTGTCGGCCTGCGCCGTCGTCTTGACGAAGATGCGCAGGAACGAATCCGTGCGCGGCAGCTGGAACAGCGTCTCTTCCTCGTCATCGGCGCTCCGTCCGGTAATCACCAGCACGTTGTCCTGCGGCGTGATGACGAGCTCGGTGAGCGGCATGCCCGGCCCAGTGATGTATTCGACGACGCGATGGCGCACCGGCTCCTCGGCGCTCGGCACGATCGTCATGCGATAGGGCGTGCGCGTCGCCGCCGCTTCGATGAGGGCGCGGGTGAATGGCCGCAGGAACGTCTCGTCGAATCCCAAGAGCGACAGCGCGCCTTCCTCCGGCACGCCGCTGCGCATATCGAGCGTCGCCCACAGCGATGCGCGCCCGTTGTAGAAATCGACCGAGGCGAGATCGAGATTGATCGTGTCGATGCCCTGCGGCGGCGAGGTCGCGCGGCTGCACAGGAAAGCGAAGCACGACGGCTCGCGCTTCAGCGATAGCACCGTCGTCGTTTCGAGATTGCGGTCGGAGATCGTATTCAGCGGGCTCGTCATCGCACTTCTGCCTTGACCTGCGCCGGGGCATGAGGCCGGCTTTTCTCGCCGCCACAGTTTTCGAGACTTCCAGTTAAGTTTTAGATAATGGGGGGAGAAAATAAGACCAAAATGTCCTTCAACTTTTAGGCAAATTGGAGCCGTCAAATAATCGCGGCGGTTCCATTAAAAATGTCAATTCGATCATTGTCATTGTTACGGCAGTGACGGGGCGCGCAACCAAACCTTAAGGGATTGATAGTAATTTCCACTGGTTCCAGTGCAGAGGTTTGTTGCGCATGAGCACCTTGGCCGAGACGATCAACGACGCGATGGCCCGGCTCGGACCCGCGACGCGGGAACGGGTGCACGACATCATGACCGAAATCGCCCGGCTCAATCTCGGCGCCGAAGACCGTCTCTCGGTGCTCGCGACGGCGATCGCGGCGGTCGCGGCGACCTATCACGCGCGGCACAAGCCGATTTATCTCGAGGCGGTGCAGACCTGGTCGCTCGAGATCTCCGTGGGGCTCGCGCCGTCGCCGGTGCGCTTGTCGTCGCCGGCCGATGAGGCGCTGATCGAGGACGGCGCCGAGATTCTCGTCACCGGCCTCGACGGGTTGCTCGAGCAGCTTGCCGCCGGCGCCGCCGGCTTGCAGGACCGGCTCGTCGTCGAGCTGTCGCTGTTCGCGCAGCTTCTCGGCCAGCACGACGCCAACACGGTGCATCTGACCGTGCGCGCCGTCGCCGACGCGCTCGATGACGAGGAGTTTCGTCCCGGCCGCGCCGTGCGCGTGCCGCTCGACGCGACGGCCGTGCCGCTTGGCCGCGACGCCTGCCTCGCCACCATCGCCCCGCGCGGCGTCGCCTAGGACTTAGATCCCCAGCCGGAACCTGGTCATCACGACGATGGTCGTGAGCTGGAGCACCGCCTCGAGCGCCGTCACGGCGAGGTAGACGCGCATCAGCTTCTGCACCAGCGCCATGTTCGGCTCGGGCTTGCGCGTCTCCCACAGCACCCAGAGATTGACCGGCGCGAGGATGCAGATGCCGAAGAACGCCATCACGATGACGAGCGCGACCGCCGCCTCGACCCAGTAGAAGCCCGGATACAGCACGTCGAGATAGCCGAGCCGGCGCGCGAGCTCCCACCCGGCGGTCGGCGTCACCGTCGACAGCATGGGGAAGATCCAGAAGAATCGCGCCGAAAGCTCCTGGCTCACGGTGCGCCGCAGTCTCGGGTCGAGCTTCCGCAGGATCGGGCCGAGCAGGAAGCCCATGAACAGATCGATGCCGGTCCAGGCCAGGCCGAAGAACACGTGGACCCAATTGAGGAACCACAGAGCGATCTCGGACGGCAGGAATTTTTCGTCGTTGACGGTGAAGATCACGAGCGCGACGCCGGCGACCAAAATCCACGCGAATTTCCAGCGGATCAGCGGCGGGAGCGGCTCGGGAACGGGGCGAGTGAGGGTGGCCATGGCGGGCGCAAGGTGGGTTCCCACCGCCGCGCGGTCAAGCCGCGCGTTCTCGCGCGGCGCTCACGCCACGGCGGGCCGATCGAACAGCACGCGCGCGACGCGGCTCGGCAGCGACAGGCGGCGTGCGATCGCGGCGCGCTGCACACTCGCACCATCCTGCGCGATCGCGAGCAGATCGTCGTCGGCGATGAGCGGCGAGGCCGAAAGAAACGGCGCCGACACTTCGGGCGTGTCGCGCGCCAGCGTGCGCACGATGTCGCGCGGCAGCTCGCGCGCGTGTTTGATGCTTTCCGCAAGGATGCGCCGCACCAGCGGCTCGCCGTCGTAAAGCGCGAGACGGAACAGATCGAGCGCCGCCGCGCGTCCCTCGCCGTCGAGCGCGCCGTCGACATAAAGCGTCGCCGCGCGCTCCACCGTCTTGGCGCGCTCGGTCCAGGACTGCTCCTGGGCGAAGTACAAAATCATGTCGCGCGTGACTCCGAACATCACTGATTTGCCCGGCTCTCGATGCCCCGACTCTCGCCGAATCACGGTTAAAACCTGATTAAAGCTACAATGAACCTATGGTTGATCCGTAATCCTAGCGATGAAATCACCCCGATAGGATGAGTTATCCACAGTCGA
The DNA here is from genome assembly GCA_963729295.1 of uncultured Alphaproteobacteria bacterium. Taxonomy (GTDB): domain Bacteria; phylum Pseudomonadota; class Alphaproteobacteria; order ATCC43930; family CGMCC-115725; genus DATJLY01. Next base: position 163,071 of record CAVSNJ010000029.1, on the reverse strand, counting down.
GGGGATCAAGCCCCTCCGGATTTACGCCGTTCGCCAAGGAAAATGGCGAGATGGTGGCGCGGCTGTGGCAAATAAGTGGCGAAATCCATGAAAAATGAGCAATCTTCGCTTTGCGATTACTGGCCCTTTGGGATCGGCCGGCAGACCTGCCCGTGACCCTCCTTCGGCTCAGTGGAACAGGCGCTCGAAGAAACCGCGCTCATATTGGGCGGGGACTTTGAACGTGACCTTGGCCGCCGGAATGCTGTCGGGCACCGGCGGCAAGGGCGACGCCGCGCGTACCATCTGCAGCGCCGACTCGTCGAGATAATCCGCGCCCGAGCTTTTCGCGACCGTGGCATTGAGCACGGTGCCGTCATGCGCGACGGTGATCGACAGCCACACCGTGCCGAAGGACGGGTCCTTCCGTCCCGCGTTCGGGTTCTGCATGAAGCGCCGCAGGTGGCGGCGCACGCGGTCGAACCATTCATCGCCCGCGCCCGACAAATCGCCCGTCACGCCGGCCCCGCTTCCTTGCGCGCCCTGGCCGGGTCCCGCCGTCTCGCCGGGACCGCTGCCCGGACCTGGCGTTGCCGCGGCATTCGCCGCCGGCGGCGCCGCGACGTTGCTCGGCGCCGCGGAAGCATCAGCCATCGCTTGCGGTGCGGGGATCTGCGCCTGAACCGCCGCGGGTTGCGACGGCGCTGTCGCGGCGGCCGGTTGGGGCGGCGGCGGACCTTCGGCAGGCGCGGCGGCGACAGGCTGCGGCTTGCGCTGCGGATGCGGCGCTGGCGGGAGCGGCGTCGCGTCGGCGACCACGGCGGGCGCCGGCGTCGGCGTCGGCTCTTCCTGCGTCGGCGGCGTTGGCTTCGCGTCGGGCGGTGGAACCGTGGACACGATCGCGGGCGCCGCATCTGCCGCCGGCGGCGCGGTCGCTGGCGCGGGTTCGGTCTCTGCGGCCGGAGCTGCGGATGCCGCGCTTGCCGCCGCTTGCGCGGCGCCGCCGCCACCGCCGGCCGCGCCCTCGGCGCCCCGCGACTCCGGCACGAGCTGCACGACCTCGAGCGGCGGCACGACCGGCGCCTGCGGCTGCCACAGCAGGAAGATCAGCGCGATCAGCGCTGCGTGAACGAGGACCGACCCAACGAACGGCAACCGGCGGAGTGAGCGTTCTTCCGGCTTCTCGAGCTCTGCATCGGTGGCGCTCATGCCCGGCGTGACGGTGCTCGCCTCTTGTGTCTGCGAAGGTTCGGGGAAACACTAGCGGCATCGGCGCGATTGCGCACCCCTTGAAAGCGAGGCTCCGTGCCGAAGCTCGCCGCAAATATCAGCATGATGTTTTCGGAGCATGCGTTCCTCGATCGCATCGGGGCGGCGGCCGAGGTCGGGTTCCGCGCCGTCGAATGCCAATATCCTTACGCGACGCCGGCCGAGGATTTCGCCGCCGCGCTCGCGCGGCACGGGCTTGAGGCCGTGCTCATCAACGTGCCGCCGGGCGAGGGCGCGTTCGAGCGCGGCTTCGCTGCCATTCCCGGCGCCGAGCGCGACTTCATGGCGAGCGTCGAGCGCGCGCTGGCTTACGCGCGCACGATCGGGTGCAAGCGCGTCCACGTGCTCGCCGGGCGCGCCGCGGCGACGCCGGAGAACGAGGCGCTCTATGTCCGCAACCTCCAGCGCGCGGCCGAGCGTGCGGCGAAGGACGGCATCACTCTTCTCCTCGAGCCGCTCAATGCGGGCGACCAGCCGGGCTATTTCCTGCGCACGACCGGTCAGGCGGTTCAACTCCTCGACCGCATCGCGCGCGATAACGTCATGCTGCAATTCGACTTCTATCATTGCCAGATCAGTGAGGGCGCGCTCGCCGCGCATGCCGAGCGGCTCTTGCCGCGCATCGGCCATATCCAGATCGCGGGCGTGCCCGGCCGGCACGAGCCCGACCAGGGCGAGATCAACTGCGCCTATGTGCTCGACCATCTCGATCGGATCGGCTACGCCCATTGGGTTGGCGCCGAATACCGTCCGGCCGCGTCGACGCTTGGCGGACTCGGCTGGGCGCGGGCATGGGGCATCAAGTCAGGGAAAGGATGAGGCCATGAAACTCCTTCGCTATGGCGCGCGCGGCCAGGAAAAGCCGGGACTTCTCGATCGCGACGGCAAGATCCGCGATCTCTCCGGCGCGATCCCCGATCTCGGCCCCGAACAGCTTTCGCCCGCTTCGCTCGAGCGCATCAAGAAACTCGATCCTGCGACCTTGCCGCAGGTCTCCGGCACGCCGCGCATCGGCCCGTGCGTCGCCAAGGTCGGCAAGCTCGTTGCGATCGGCCTCAATTATCGCGACCACGCCGACGAGACGAAGTCGCAATACCCGAAGGAGCCGATCATCTTCTTGAAGGCGACCAGCTCGATCATCGGCCCCAATGACGACGTGGTGCTGCCGAAGGGATCGGTGAAAGGCGATTGGGAGGTCGAGCTCGGCATCGTCATCGGCGCGCGCGCGAGCTACGTCGCCGAGGGCGACTGGGTCAAATACGTCGCGGGATTCTGCATCGTCAACGACGTGTCCGAGCGCGATTTTCAGATGAACCGCGGCGGGCAATGGACCAAGGGCAAGAGCTCCGACACGTTCTGCCCCTTGGGGCCCTGGCTCGTCACACCCGACGAGGTCGGAGATCCGCAGGCGCTCGATCTCGTCTGCGCGGTGAGCGGCCAGACGATGCAGAACGGAAACACCCGCAACATGATCTTCGGCTGCGCCCACATCGTGAGCTATGTCAGCCAGTTCATGACCTTGGAGCCGGGCGACGTCATCCCGACCGGCACGCCGGCGGGCGTGGGGCTCGGCCGTGGCCGCTTCCTCAAGGCCGGCGACACGATGCGCCTCACCGTGTCGAAGCTCGGCGAGCAGACACAGAAGGTCGTCGCCTGGGGCTGAGGGCCGCCCCGCCGCCCCACATCTTGTACGTCAAAAGCGGTCGGACGCAAGACCTGCGATTTCGCCGAACGAACCCAATTTCGGCGTTGGTGGTTAACGCGATCCTTGCGATTTCCACAGGATTCGCTATAGACAGGTCGAGCAGTGAATAAAATTCGTTAACTCGATTTTAAGCCTGTTGGAAGCAGGCTTTGAGGCGAGCCGAGGGTACGAATTCATGGTCCGGAAGAACGCATTGGATGGCATCGGGACGGGCGGGCTGCCCGGCCGTTTGCTGCGTGCTGCGTTCGCCCGGAGCGGCTCGCTGCGGGGCGCGGGAGCGCTGCGACTTAGGCACCCCTGAGCGCGGGCGGTTGAGCCTGCCTGCGCAGTCAGGGGTTAAGCCTTAGGGCTCGTAGTCGCTTCCGAGACGAGAGGATTCGCGCCATGTGCGCCACCACCACCCCCAAGACCAAGGCTTCGGCCGAGCCGCCCAAGAACCGCGTCATCATTTTCGATACCACGCTCCGCGATGGCGAGCAGTCGCCCGGCGCGTCGATGAACCTCGACGAGAAGATCAAGATCGCGCTCCTGCTCGAGGAGATGGGCGTCGACGTGATCGAGGCCGGTTTCCCGATCGCCTCCAACGGCGATTTCGAAGCCGTGCGCGAGATCGCGAAGCTGGTGAAGCGTTCGCGCGTGTGCGGCCTCGCGCGCGCCGGCCGCGCCGACATCGATCGCGCCTGGGAGGCGGTGCAGCACGCCGCGCTGCCGCGCATCCACACCTTCCTCTCGACCTCGCCGCTGCACATGAAGTTCAAGCTCCAGATGGAGCCCGAGCAGGTGCACCAGGCGGTGATCGACAGCGTCACGCACGCGCGCAATCTCTGCCCCGACGTCGAATGGTCGCCCGAGGACGGCTCGCGCACCGAGCACGATTTCCTGTGTCGCACGGTCGAGAGCGCGATCAAGGCGGGAGCCGGCACCGTCAACATCCCCGACACGGTCGGCTATGCCGTGCCGGCGGAGTTCGCGGCCCTCATCACCATGCTGCTGAACCGCGTGCCCAACATCGACAAGGCGGTGATCTCGGTCCATTGCCACAACGATCTCGGCCTCGCCGTCGCCAATTCGCTGGCTGCGGTCGGCGCCGGCGCGCGCCAGGTCGAATGCACCATCAATGGGCTCGGCGAGCGGGCGGGGAATGCCTCGCTCGAGGAGATCGTCATGGCGCTCCGCACGCGCCACGACGCCATGCCCTACGGCACCGGCGTCAAGACCGAGTACATCACGCGCGCCTCGCGCCTCGTGTCGGCCATCACCGGCTTCGTCGTCCAGCCCAACAAGGCGATCGTCGGCGCCAACGCCTTCGCGCACGAAAGCGGCATCCACCAGGACGGCATGCTGAAGCACGCCGGCACCTACGAGATCATGACGCCCGAGTCGGTGGGGCTGAACAAATCGACCCTCGTCATGGGCAAGCATTCCGGCCGCCACGCCTTCAAGATGAAGCTCGAGGAATTGGGCTTCGTCATCGGCGACAACGCCATGAACGACGCCTTCCGTCGCTTCAAGGATTTGGCCGACCGCAAGAAGGAAGTGTACGACGAGGACATCGTCGCCCTCGTCGACGACGAGATCCAGCACGGGGCCGAGCGCATCCGCTTCGTCTCGCTCGAAATCGTCGCCGGCTCCAAGGGGCCGCAGAGCGCCGAGCTCGAGCTTCTGGTGGACGGCGTATCGCGCACCACCAAGACCACCGGCAACGGCCCGGTCGATGCGCTGTTCAACGCGATCCGCGCGCTCGTCCCGCACGAGGCGCGCCTCCTGCTCTACCAGGTCCATGCCGTGACCGAAGGCACCGACGCGCAGGCCGAAGTCACCGTGCGGTTCGAAGAGGGCGGCAAGACAGTCGTTGGCCAGGGCGCCGATGTTGACACGCTCGTCGCCTCGGCACGGGCCTATATTCACGCATTGAACAAGCTTTTGACGAAGCGCGGGCGGAACGCGCCCGCGGCGATGTCGGCATAAAAGTCCTGTCCCATCCCTCCCGCAATGCGCGGGAGGGATGCGGACGGGCGCTTCTTCGGGTGGCTCACAGGGGACGTCTTCCGTCCCAAGCAATGGAACTGGGCACGAATGTTCGGAAATCTGTTGGGCATTCTCTCCGCCGACATGGCGATCGACCTCGGCACCGCCAACACGCTCGTTTATGTGAAGGGGCGCGGCATCGTGCTGAACGAGCCGTCGGTCGTGGCGATCGCCAACGTCAAGGGCCGCAAACAGGTTTTGGCGGTCGGCGACGAGGCCAAGATGATGCTGGGCCGCACGCCCGGCAACATCCAGGCGATCCGCCCCTTGCGCGACGGCGTCATCGCCGATTTCGAAGTCGCCGAGGAGATGATCAAGCATTTCATCCGCAAGGTGCACAACCGGCGTAGCTTCGCCTCGCCGCAGATCATCGTCTGCGTGCCGTCGGGCTCGACCGCGGTTGAGCGCCGCGCCATTCAGGAATCCGCCGAAAGCGCCGGCGCGCGCCGCGTCTTCCTGATCGAGGAGCCGATGGCGGCGGCGATCGGCGCAGGGCTCCCGGTGACCGAGCCCACCGGCTCGATGGTGGTCGATATCGGCGGCGGCACGACCGAGGTCGCGGTGCTGTCCTTGGGCGGCATCGTCTACTCGCGCTCGGCCCGCGTCGCCGGCGACAAGATGGACGAGGCCATCATTTCCTACATCCGCCGCAACCATAACCTGCTGGTGGGTGAATCGAGCGCCGAGCGCATCAAGAAGGAGATCGGCTCGGCCTGCATGCCCGAAGAGGGCGAAGGCCGCGTCATGGAGATCAAGGGCCGCGACCTGATGAACGGCGTGCCCAAGGAGATCATCATCAGCGAACGCCAAGTCGCCGAGAGCCTGGCCGAGCCGGTCGGCGCCATCGTCGAGGCGGTCAAGGTCGCGCTCGAGCACACCGCGCCCGAGCTCGCCGCCGACATCGTCGACAAGGGCATCGTGCTGACGGGAGGGGGTGCCCTTTTGGGCAATCTCGACTACGTGCTGAGGCACGCGACCGGCCTTCCGGTCTCGATCGCGGATGATCCCTTGTCCTGTGTCGCGCTCGGAACGGGCCGTGCGCTGGAGGAGATGAAGACCCTAAAAAGCGTGCTGATTAGCATGTACTAGGCTGTTATTTGATAGTAGAAGGTGAAGAAGGCGGTCGGAGTTGGCCGGAGGGAGGTCCGGCGGATGACGCCCGGCGCAAGCCGGTGAGGACGGGCAGGAAATGAGACTTTCGCCTCCGGTGAGAGCCGCGGCGCAGCGCTTGGCGCTGCCGATGCTGGTGTTCGTCTCCGCGCTGCTCATGGTCCTCGGCAAGGCCGACATTCTCGTCATCGACAAGACCCGTGCGGCGGTGGCCGATGCGCTGGCGCCGGTCATGGAATTCGTGGCGGCGCCGCTTTCGGCCGCGAGCGCCCTCGTCGCCAGGGTCGAGGATGCGGTCGCCGTTTTCCGCGAGAATGTGATCCTGCGCGAGGACAATGCGCGGCTCCTGCAATGGCAGGAGGTGGCGCGCCGCCTTGCCGCCGAGAACGCCTCGCTGCGTGACCTGACGAAGCTCGTCCCGGACCAGAACGCGACCGCACTCGCGGCGCGTGTCATTGGCGATTCCGGCGGCGCCTTCCTGCGCAACGTGCTGGTCGATGCCGGCGCCAAAGACGGCGTCGAACGCGGCGAGGCGGCGCTGACGGGCGCAGGCCTGATCGGCCGCGTCTCCGAGGTCGGCGACCGCACCGCGCGCATCCTGCTCCTCACCGACCTCAATTCGCACGTCCCGGTCATGCTCGAGCGCACCAGCGAGCGCGCGCTCCTCGACGGCGACAATTCCAACCGCCCGCGGCTTTCCTTCGTCGATTCCAAGTCACCCGTCGCGCCCGGCGACCGCATCGTCACAAACGGCGCCGGCGGCATCTTCCCGCCGGGCCTGCCGGTGGGCGTCGTTTCGGGCGTCGAGAACGGCATCGTTCGGGTCGAACCCTATGCCGATCTGTCACGCCTCGATTTTGTCCGGCTGGTGGATTACGGCCTCGAAGGGCTGCTGCCGCAGAGCGCCATTCCGCCGCCGCGCGCGCCCCGCGCCAAGGGCCGCGTCCCGCTCGACGCCGAGAAGTGATGGTGCGGGTGATGGCGGCGCGTTCGTCGCAAGTTTCGGAGCGCCCATGGCGCGCGTGATGGCGCCGCGCGACAGCGGCACGCCCGGCCGCGTCGTGCCGGTGCTTTCGACTTTCGTGTTCGTCGTCGTTTCCGTCGTGCCGTTGCAGCTTCCGGGCTTCGCCGCGGTGAGCCCGAGCTTCGCGCTCATGGCGGTCTATCACTGGACCGTCTATCGCCCCGACCTGCTGCCGCAAGGCGCCGTGTTCGTGCTCGGCATCCTGCTCGATCTTCTCACCGGCACGCCTTATCTTGGCACCTCCGCCCTGACGTTCCTGATCGCGCGCACGGCCGTGCTGATGATCCGCCGCCATTTCGTCAATCGCGACTTCACCGTGCTGTGGCTGGGATTCCTCGGGGTCGCCACCTCGATCTTCATCTTCTCGTGGGCGCTCATCGGCATTCTCTCGGGCCACATCCTCGACGCGCGCCCGGTGGCGTTCGAGGCGGCGCTGACGGTCGCCGCATATCCGGTCGGCAGCTACCTCCTGTCGTGGCTCCACCGCGCTTTCCTGCGGGGCTGAGGCGATGGCCGAGAAACGCGAGGTTGCCCGCAGCTCGCTCCTGACGCGGCGCGCGCTGTTCCTCGCCGGCGGGCAGGCGGCGCTGCTCGCCACCGTCGCCGGCCGCCTCTATTTCCTCCAGGTGGTCGATTCCGGGCGCTATCAGATGCTGGCCGACGAGAACCGCATCAGCATCCGCCTCATCGCGCCGCCGCGCGGCCGCATCCTCGACCGGTTCGGCGTGGCGCTCGCCTCGAATAGGCCGACCTACCGCGCCGAACTGGTGCCGGAACAGGCGGGCGATATTGCCGCGACGCTCGACGCCGTAAATCGGCTCGTCCCCTTGACCGATGCGGACCGCCGCCGCGTGCTGCACGACATCCGCGTGAAACACGGCTTCGTCCCGGTCGTGCTCAAGGAGAACATGAGCTGGGACGACATGGCGCGGCTCGAGGTCAACACGATCGAGCTCGCCGGCGTCGCGGTCGCCGAAGGGCGCATCCGCGACTATCCGTTCGGCCAGACCGTGTCGCATCTCGTGGGCTATGTCGCGGCGGTCTCGGAAGAGGATATGCAGGGCGACGATCCGCTGCTCGAGCTGCCCGATTTCCGCATTGGCAAGAATGGCGTTGAAAAGGCCTTCGACATCGAGCTGCGCGGCACCGCCGGCACGAGTCAGGTCGAGGTCAATGCCTTTGGCCAAGTGGTGCGCGAGCTGGCGCGCGAGGACGGTATGGCGGGGCAGGACGTGGCCCTCGGCCTCGACATGGCGCTCCAGGATCTGGCGACGCAACGCTGCACCGAGCAGGGCAGTGCTGCGTGCGTCACGATCGATCTGTGGACCGGCGAGGTGCTGACGCTCGCCTCGACCCCCGGCTACGACCCCGGTGCGTTCGCGGCGGGCCTCTCCACCGAGCAATGGCAGACGCTCGTCGCCGACCCGCTCAATCCGCTTTCCGACAAGGCGATCAGCGGCGTCTATGCGCCGGGCTCGACCTTCAAGCCGCTCGTCGCCATGGCGGCGCTCGACGGCGGCCTCATCACGCCCGACACCGAGCTTTCCTGCAACGGCGAATTCGTGCTCGGCGATGCCGTGTTCCATTGCTGGAAGAAGGGCGGGCACGGCACGCTGTCGCTCAGCCGCGCGATCCGGGAATCGTGCGACGTGTTCTTCTATCGCGTCGCCGATCTGTGCGGCATCGACCGCATCGCGGCGATGGCGGACAAATTCGGTCTCGGGCACGAGATCGGCCTCGAGATTCCGGGCGAGCGCACCGGCCTCATCCCGACGCGCGGCTGGAAGCTCGCGACCACGGGCGTCACTTGGCAGCGCGGCGACACGATCAGCTGCGGCATCGGCCAGGGCTATGTCAGCGTCACGCCGCTGCAGCTCGCGATCTATGTCGCGCGCATCGCCACCGGACGGATGGTCGTACCGAAGCTCGTCCGCACGCAGGGCGTGATGGCGAGCGACGCCGACGCGGCCGCCGCGATGAGCGCCGACTTCGCGCCGATCGCCGTCGCCGACCGGCATTTCGATACGGTGCGGACCGCGATGTGGAGCGTCGTCAACGAGCCGCACGGCACCTCCTATCACGCGCGGATCACCGCGCCCGGCATGGAGATGGCGGGCAAGACCGGCACCGCGCAGATCCATCACGTGAGCAAGGAGGTGCGCGACAAGGGTATCGTCACCGGCACCGTCGTGCCGTGGAAGGACCGCGACCACGCGCTCTTCATCTCCTTCGCGCCGGCCGGCGCGCCGCGCTATGCCTGCGCCGTCGTGGTCGAGCATGGCGGCGTTTCGGGCGGCGAGGGCGGCGCGGTCGCGGCGCCCATCGCGCGCGACGTGCTCCTGGCGGCGCAGCAGCGCGACCCCGTGCATCACGTGCCGGCGCAGCCGTTCGGCGCGCCGCCGCGCATGGCGCAGGACTGATCCCCATGCGCCAACTCACGCTCGGCGAGGGACGGCCGCGACACTCGATCGCGGAAAAACTCTTGGGCCTCAACTGGGGCCTCATCTTTCTTCTGGGCCTCGTTGCCGCGATCGGCATCGGCATGCTCTATTCCGCCGCCAACGGCGCCTGGCAGCCCTGGGCCGCGAAACAGGCGATGCGGTTCGTCGTCGCGGCCGCGATCATGGTGATGGCGGCGCTGGTCGATCTTCGGACCTGGCTGCGGATCGCCTACTGGTTTTACGCCGTGGTGATGGCGCTTCTCGTCGCGGTCGAGATCAAGGGCGCGGTCGGCATGGGGGCGCAGCGCTGGATCGATCTCGGCATCATCCAGATCCAGCCGTCGGAGATGATGAAGGTTGCCGCCGTGCTGGCGCTCGCGCGCTATTTCAACGGCCTCACCGTCGAAGAAATCGGCCGCCCGCACCGCCTCGTGGTGCCGGCGCTTTTGGTGCTCGTCCCGGCGGGGCTCGTGCTGAAGCAGCCCGATCTCGGCACGGCGCTGATGCTGGTGCTGTGCGGCGCGGCCATGTTCTTTCTCGCCGGCGTCAGGGTGTGGCAATTCGGATTGGTGCTGGCGGCCGGCGTCGGCGCGGTGCCGATTGCTTGGCGCTTCCTGCGCGACTATCAGAAGAACCGCATCTACACCTTCCTCGATCCCGAGAACGATCCGTTGGGCGCCGGATATCACAGCCTGCAATCGAAGATCGCGATCGGCTCGGGCGGATGGAGCGGCAAGGGCTTCCTCATGGGGACGCAGTCGCACCTCAATTTCCTGCCCGAGCGCCAGACCGATTTCATCTTCACAATGCTTGCCGAGGAATGGGGCTTCATCGGCGGGCTCGTGCTCTTGGGCCTTTATCTCCTCATCTTCGCTTATGGCTTCGCCATCGCCATCCGCTCCAAGAGCCATTTCGGCCGGCTCCTGGCGCTCGGCATCACGACCAACCTCTTCCTCTACGTCTTCATCAACACGGCGATGGTGATGGGCCTCATTCCGGTCGTGGGCGTGCCGCTGCCGCTCATCTCCTACGGCGGCACCGCGATGCTGACGGTGATGTTCGGCTTCGGCCTCCTGATGAGCGTCTATATCCACCGCGACGTGCGCATTGGCCGCTTCGGCGAGGCGGAGTAGGGTAGGCGCCGCTTACGATATGGCGTGAGGTTCGCGGTGATAACGGCGCTTCTCATTGTCCACGCTCTTTGCGCGGTTTTCATGCTCGGCGCGCTGACCCATCAGACGTTCAGTCTGTGGTGGCCGCCTGCCCCGGGAGAGCGCTCGTTCTTCGCGAGCTTCCGCGCCGTGCGCGCAGCCTCCTACAGCAACGCGATCGTCGTCATGTTCGTCGTCACGGCATGTCTCGGCGCGAGCCTCTATCCCTCCTATCGCCTCGCCGTGCGCGTCGTGCTCGAGGATTTGCGCCTCAACTGGGCCAACGGCATCTTCGAGCTGAAGGAGCATTTCGTCGCGCTCGGGCTCGGGCTTCTGCCGGCCTACTGGTACTACTGGCGCCAGCCCAGCGAGAACGCGCTCCGCATCAGGGTCATCACCAGCCTGCTCGCCTTCGTCGTGTGGTGGGGCTTCATCGTCGGCCACGTACTCAACAACATCCGGGGATTCGGCTCATGAAGGCCGCGCGCGTCCTTCCGGTCTTTTCCGCGGCCTATGCCGTGATCTATCTCGCGGCGATGTACGAGAACCTGGCGCTCGTCACGTACTACCCGCGCCTCCGGCAATGGTTTGCGCTCACCGTCACCGGTCTGCCGCAGAGCGCAGGGCCGGCCATGTACTGGTATGGGTGGATCGCGACCGCGGCGATCGGCGCGGCCATCGTCGCGCTCCTCGCGCTTGCGGTGCCGGAGCGCCCGCTCGCCCGCGTCATGTCGGTCGCGTCCTGGGCCGCGCCGCTCGGCGTCCTCCTCATTATCGTTTACTTGCTGCGCGGCTGGTTTCTTGCCTGACGCGCGCTCCGCAAGGTGCATGGTCTTCGCTGCGGCGCTCGCCGTGGCGCCGCTATCCTTCGCCTGTGCCGGCGGCGGCAGCTTCGACAACGGCGCCGGCGAGGATGATTCGCGCGCCACCTTGTTCGGCTTCGTCAAGACCAGCGACGGCGATCCGGTCGATGACGCCAAGGTGACGATCACGATGACCAAGCTCAATGCGAGCCTCGTCATCCGCAGCGATGCCGACGGCCACTTCCTTGCGAAGCTGTTCTATCGCGACGTTGATCCCAAGGACCTCGACCTTGCGTGCGGCAAGGACGGCTACCGCCAGGCCGCGCTGCTGCGGCGTCCGCCGCTTGCCGCCGGCGCGCCGATCGAGATCGACTGTGTGCTGGCGAAGCAGTAGCGGACGCCACTCGCTCGTGCTCGCGGCCGCGATTGTTGCGCTCGCCGCCGCCGCACCCGCCCGCGCCGCCGAGCCGATCGTGTTGCGTTACGGCCAGGCCTTCTCGGCGGAAGAGAGCATCTATGCCTTGCCGATCTTCGTCGCCGACCGCGAAGGATTCTTCGCGCGCGAGGGCCTTCGTTTCGGCAGCGTTCTCATTCCCGGCGGCGGCGAGCGCATGATCGCGGCGCTCGACGATGGCACCGTCGATCTCGCCCATGTCGCGACGGCTTTTCTCGTGAGCGCCGATGTGAAGGGCGCGGACGCGGTCGCCATCGCCGACGAGTTCGACAATCCGATCTACAGCCTCGTCGCGAAGCCTGCGATAGCTTCCTTCGCCGATCTAAAGGGCCGCACCGTCGGGCTCGCCGACGAGGCCGGCACGGTCGCCTATGCGACCCGCGCTCTGCTCGCGCGGAACGGGATCGGCGCCGGCGATTTCGCGGCCATGATCGTGTCGGGAACGCCGGCGCGCATCGCCTGTCTCGTGCGGGGCCCGTGCGATGCCGTGCCGCTCGGCCAGCCGCAGGATTTCGTCGCGATGGATGAAGGATATCCCCTGCTCGGGCGGACGGACGATGCCGTGCCGCCCTTCCTTTATACCGTCACCGCCGCGCGCCGATCGTGGGCCGAGGCGCACGCGGACGAGGTGGTGCGCTATCTCCGCGCGCTCGCGGCGGCGTTCCGCTTCATCCGCGATCCGGCGCGGCGCCGCGCGGTGATCGACATCGTTGTCGAAACCACGGGCGCGCCCGAGAATGCCGCGCGGCAGACACTCGCTCTCTATCTCGATCCCGACCGCAAGGTGCTGCCGCGTGGCGCCGAGCTCGATCTCGCGGGCTTGCGGCAGGCGATCGGGTTCATGGCGGAGAGCCGCCTCATCGCGCATTCGCCGCCGCCCGAGACTTTCGCGGACGGGCGCTACGTGAAGGCGGCGGCAGGCGAGTAGCGGGCTGGCGCACGATGGAGGTTCGCATGGCACGGCGCAAATCAGTCCTCTTCCCGCTCGCGCTCGCCGCGGCGCTTTTGCCGGCCGCGTCAAGCGTGGCGCAGGATGCTTCGCCCGTGCCCTATCGTCCGGGGCTCGGCGACCTCATGACCATGACCATCCAGCCGCGCCACACCAAGCTCGGCCTCGCCGGACAGGCGAAGAACTGGACCTATGCCGCGTTCGAATTGGCGGATTTGCAGGAGGCATTCGATCGCGCGGCTGGCGTATGGCCGACGTGGCGCTCCGTTCCGGTCGCCGAGATGATGCGGTCGGTGCTGAAGGCGCCGATGGCCGCGCTCGCCGATGCCGTGAAGGCCAAGGACGGAGCGCGCTTCGCGACCGCTTACCAGCAGCTCACATTCGCGTGCGATGCCTGTCACCAGGCGGCCGACCGCGCGGCGATCGTCATCCGCGTGCCGCAAAGCGATGCGTTCCCCGATCAGGATCTCAGCCCACCGAAGCCGCCGTGAGCTTCTCGACAATCCCAGGGCGCATTGCTATATCGCGCGCGGCGGGTGCATAGCTCAGTTGGTAGAGCAGCTGACTCTTAATCAGCGGGCCGTAGGTTCGAGTCCTACTGCACCCACCATCGCTCGGACGTAAATTGCAAAGTTCAGACTGCCGACTTGCGCTCGAACGGTGCCGGCAAAGCCACGACGTCAATTGAAGTAGCCGTCGTCATCGATCAGATAGCGCATTCGGTCTAACCCGCCTTGCTGCCCTTCAGCAGACCGACGAGCGGGTTCGGCGTCGGCGCCGCAATCCGCCGTAAGGTATTGGTGTCACGGTGGTCGAACGGCGGCGTTCGGCCCCGGACCGCCAGGTCCGTGCGCGTCACATAGGTCCAGCTATCGTCACCGTTGAAGGTGATGTCGATGCGGTAATAGTCGGTGCGAAACGCCTCCTCGAGGAAGGTGGTCGAGCAAATCCCGAAGCGGGTATCGCCGCGCCGCGCCTCCACCGAAATGTGCTTGTCATCCGGCGCCGCCGTTCCGCCCGCCAGAACCACCTGACCGCGCGGGATGGCGATGGTCTGCATGATGAGCCCGGTGGCCGGTTCCCACAGCCAATAACCGACCTGATCGTGGAAGGTGATGGCTTCCTCCGCTGTGTTGATATGGATGTGATAGCGCAGCCCATAGAGGAGTTGGGGGCCATTGGTCTGCGGATCGATCGGCTCCATTCGGATATGTTCCCGGAACACGCGCCGTTCGGGGCCTTCCGCTTTAGGGTTGATGTCCACCCCCTGGTCGGACTGCCACACGCCGGCCAGGTGACGCAGCGGGCCCAGATTGGTTAGCGTATCCGGCGAGAAATCATCGGGTTCAGTAAAGACGTCGTCGGGGATATTCGGCATGGATTCCTCGAGTGGCGCGCATTCGCCGAGAATGCGCGTTCGCCCTTGCGGGGACAAGCATTGAGGCTGCATCGCGGACGTAGGGCGCCTAAGACGCGGTCAGCGCTCACCTGCCGGCTTGCACGTGGGGGCGAGTTGGTTCAGCATTCCACCCAATTCCCTGCGGGCAATGTCGGATCAAGAGCTAGACCAAGCCGAATGCGCTTCCCTAGCGTGAGCTCGATCGTGATCGTCGGCGAACCGCGCTCGGGCACCACATGGCTGGGCAAGATTTTCGACAGCCATCCCGAGGTCTTCCATCTGCACGAGCCGGATTTCTATCTTCCGCGTGCCGCGCTGCCCCCGATCTGCCGCCGCGACGAGATCGACGCATACGTGCGGGCGGCGCAACTGTTCCTCCAACGCGTGGAGACGATCAAGAGACTGAGCACGGTCGGCTCCTTGCCGTTCTTCGCGAAATCGTACCGCAGCACGCCAATGGCGATCTTGCGCAATGTCGCCATTTTCGGACTGCATCCCTGCGTGCGGCTCGACCGGCGGTTCGGCGGGCTCATCATTCCCGATCTCCTCGACCCTGCGCGCGCCGACCGCAGGCGCACGGTCATCAAGTCGATAAAGTCATGCGGTCGAACTGGCTTGCTCGCGGCCGCCATGGAGGGCGGACATATCGTATTCCTCGTCCGTCATCCGTGCGGACAGATCGCGTCGAGCTTGCGCGGCTTTGCGACCGGGAAATTCCGCTTTGCCACATCTTCCGTGCGCGATCCGACTGCGGACTTGGCGCAAGAAATCCTCACGGTCGAGCGCGCGGCCGAGCACGATCTCCAGTTGCCGCGGCTCAAGGCGATGCCGATCGTCGAATTGCTGGCGTGGCATTGGGCGCTGCTCAATCAGAAGGTTCTCGATGACATGGCCGGCGACGGGAGGCTTCACATCGTGAGCTACGAAGGTCTCTGCGCCCGGCCGCTCGAGACAACGCGCCGCCTCTTCGACGAGGTCGGATTGGATTGGCGCGAAAGCACGGCGGCGTTTTTGCGCAAAAGCACGACCTATCGCGGGCCCACGCGCTATTACGGGGTCATGCGGAATACCGCAGGTGTCGTCGATCGCTGGCGACAAGAGCTCGAGGCCAGCGACCAGTCGCGTATCATCGAGATCGCCGAGCGGTTTCCCGTCGCGCATCTGGCGCTCTAAAGGATGCCGTAGGCCTCCAACGGGCCCTTGCTTGCCCAGAATATATGTGCCGGCGCCGATTAATCCTCGGGTCCTTGTGCACCAACCATTGCCACGTCTGCGTAATCTCACGCCGCCTTGATTTCGCCGAGGAAGTTTCCGACCTCGGCGCGCAGTTTGGTTGCTTCGCCGTCGAGCGCGCCCGCGGCATCGAGCATGAATTTCGCGGCTTCGCGCGAATCCCCGGCAGTGCGCGACACGCCGGCGATGTTGGCCGAGACGCCCTGCGTCGCCACGGCCGCGAACTGCACGTTGCGCGCGATCTCGCGCGTCGTCTCGTCCTGCTGCTGCACGGCGCTCGCGACCGAGGTGACGATGTCGCTGATGCGCACGATCGTCTTCGTCACTTCTTCGATCGTGCCGACGGCGTTGCCGGTCGCCTGCTGCATCTGATGGATATGCGCGGCCACCTCCTCGGTCGCCTGCGCCGTTTGCTTGGCGAGCGATTTCACCTCGGCGGCGACGACGGCGAAGCCGTGTCCCGCCGCGCCCGCGCGCGCCGCCTCGATCGTCGCATTGAGCGCCAGAAGGTTCGTTTGCGTCGCGATCTTGCTGATGAGCTGCACGACGTCGCCGATGGCGCCCGCGGCGGCGGCGAGGCTCTGGATCGTTTCGTTGCTGCGCGTCGTCTCTGCGACGCCGTGGCTGGCGACGTTGGCCGATTCCGAGAGCTGGCGGCGGATCTCCGAGATCGACGCCGAGAGCTCCTCGGCGCCCGAGGCGACCGTCTGCACGTTGCTCGAGACCTGCATCGAGGCGTCGGAGACCGCGGTCGATTGCGTGCTGGTCTGGTCGGCCGAGGCCGACATCGCCGCTGCCGTGTCGCGCAGGTGGCTTGCCGCTCCCGCGACGCTGTCGACGATGCCCTTGATGCGCGACTGGAAGCTGTCGGCGAGCGCGAGGAGATCGGCGCGCCGTTCGGCTGCCATGCGTTGGCGCTCGTCGCTCGCGCGCCCTTCCGCCTCGCGCGCGGCGCGCGCATTGTCGCGGAACACGGTGAGCGCCGTCGCCATGTCGGCGACTTCGTCCTGGCCGCCCTGCGGGATCGCCGCATCGAGATTGCCGCCGGCAATCTCGCCCATGCTGCGGCCGAGCGCCTTCATGCGCCGCACGATATGGCCGCCGACATAGAATCCGGCGATGCCAAGCGCGGCGACGAGGCTCAAGGCGGAGAGCGAGACGAGCAGCAGGCGGCCGCGCGCGAGCGCGTGCGTCGTGTCGGATACCGCCGCTTCGGCGACGGTCTCGTTGGCGGAGACGAGCTGCGATACCTGCTGTTCGAGCGCGGCCGCGAGCTTGCGGTTCTCGGCGAGGAGGGAATCGCCTTTCGTCAGCGCCTCGAGCTCGGCCTTGCGCACGGCGAAGATGCTGTGATCTCCGCGTCCGGCCTGGAGCAGCGTATCGACCGCGCCCTTCAGGTCGTCGGCCATCGACGTGCCCTTGAGCGCGTCGAGCGATTTGCCGATATGGCCCGATGCGGCGACGAACCTGTCCTCGACCGGCGGCAGCCGATCCTTGTCGGGAATGTTCGCCGCTTCGGTCATGAGGCCGAGGACGAGATTGGCGTCGGCACGCAGCGTGAGGAGTGCCTGGAGCGTCGATACGTCGCCATTGGCATGCGTTGTGTGGTCGGGCGAATGCGCCGTGCCGGCAAGTCCAGTGGCGAGATCGAACCCGACATCGTCGACGATCGGCTCAAGTTTCTGCGACAGCGCATCGTGCGCGCTGCGCATGCTGATATCGAGCGCGAGCCGCTCGTCGCGCAGCTTCAGGCGCTCGTCGACCGTGGCGGAAAGCTGCGCGAGATTGTCGGCCATCGCCTTGGGCGCCACCGGGTCGACCCAGTAATCGGCATCGCCACGCGCAGTGTTGACGGCGAGCGCGGCCATCGTCTCCTCGAGCGTGTGTTGGCTGCTTTGGAGCGCCGCCACCGCGGCCTCGCGTTCGGCGCTCGTCTGCGCGCCAAGGAGCGTCGGCGCGGCCGAGACGAGTTCCGTGCTGCTCTGCGCGAGGCGCACCGAAAGGTTCAACGCCGGCAGGCTGCTGCCGGTGATGCCGTCGAGCGTTTGGCTGACGCTTTGGTACGAGACGACGGCGACGGCGCTCGCGAGCACGGTCAGCATCGCGACGATGCCGAAGGCGAGAAAGAGCTTGCCGCCCAATCCGAGATGCGGCCGCATGCGCCGCGTCGCCCTGTCCATGGCGTCAGCCGCCATATCCTGCGAGGGACTCGACCGACCGGAAGCTTCCGTCGGAGCGGATCACGGTCAGGAAGACGCGGTCCGAGCCGCGGTTGTTGCCGGGCCCATAGCTGAGCTTGAAGCCGCCGAGATCGATGCCGCCGCTCTTCGCTTCCGCCTCGAGCAGTGCTGCGCGCGTCACGTCGCCCTGAACCTTTTCGAGGAGCGCGATGAAGAGCCGCCCTACGGCATAGCCTTCGAGCGAAACGAAGCCCGGCCGTGCCGTGGCGTCGAGCGAACGAAGCGCGTTCTGGTATTGCACGACGAGCGGCACCGCCATGTCCTCGGGAAACGGCACGACTTGGGTCACGATCACGTCCGTGCCGGCGGGTCCGAGCGCCTGCGCGAAAGCGTCGCTGCCGACGAACGAAATGTTGATGAACGCCGCATGGAGGTTCGTCGCGCGCGCGAGCCGGATGAATTCGGCGCACGGCGCATAGGCGCCGATCATGATGACGGCATCGGGGCTGCCCTTCATGATCGAAAGCAGCGCGCCCTTCACCGCGGTGGTGTTGCGCTCGTATGTCCCTTCCGCGGCGAGCGCCATGCCGCGCTTGTCGAGCGCGCGCTTGACGCCGGCGAGCCCGACCTGGCCGAAGGCGTCGTCCTGATAAAAGATGGCGATGCGCTTGGCGCCCAAGTCCTTGGTCAGATGCTCGACCATGGTCTCGGTCTCCTGGAAATAGGAGGCGCGGACGTTGATGACGTTGGGCTTGAAGGGCTCGCGCAGGAACTCGGCGCCGGAGAAGGCGCCGATGAACGGCACGCCGGCCTCGGCGGTGATCGGCTCGATCGCGGCCGCGGTCGGCGTCCCGACCGAGCCGATGAGCGCGAAGACCTTGTCCTGATCGATGAGCGTCTTCGCCGCGACGATCGACTTGTCCGGCTCGTAGCCGTCGTTGACGGAGACGAGTTCGATCTTGCGGCCGTTGACGCCGCCGGCCTGGTTCGCTTCGGCGAAGGCCGCCGCGAGCCCCTGGCGCATGCCGAGGCCCAAGGCCGCCGCCGGCCCTTCGAGCGCCGCGACCTGGCCGAGCACGATCTTGTCGGCAGTGACGCCGTCTTCGGCGCGCGCTGGCGTGGCCGCGGCGGCAAGGCAGGCGCTGAACGCGATCACCAACCGCCCAAGGCGCATCGAAACTCTCCGCGATCCGCGAAAATGGCCGGCAATGCCGGTTTTTCAGGGGTCGGAGACTACCGGGCCTTGCGATAAAAAAAGGTAAAATTCAAGATTTCTTGATCGATGCGGCGGGTCGGATCGCGCGTCAGCAGTGATAAAGGCCGTTGGACGCGACCGCCGGGCTGCCGTTCGGGCAGACCACGGCCGCGCCGGGCGGAACGACGACGGTCGGCGCCGGCGCCGGCGGACAGCTACAGCACGCCGCAAGGACCAGCGACAGGAACCCCAAGACCAAGACGGCACGCATCCCGCACTCCGGTGAAAGCCGATTTCCTGTCCCGCAAAACAGCGCCGCAGGCGAAGACGTTCCGCATCGGGCCGGCCGGGAACCGGCGGTGCAACCCGCGCGTTGCCCAGCACGAGGGAAGGGGAACCGCAATGCTCGGCACGATCCTGCTCGTCATCCTGATCTTGCTTCTGGTCGGCGCGCTGCCGGCGTGGCCCTACAGCGGCGCCTGGGGCTATTACCCGAGCGGCGGCTTGGGCGTGCTGCTGATCGTGGTCATCGTCCTTCTGGTGATGGGACGCGTATGACGGCGGGCGCGGGCTCCCGCGCCTAGATTTCGCGGCCGATGGCGCGGTCGATCGAGAACCGGCCGCCGCCATTGATCAGGATGACGAGGCAGGTGAGGCCCCAGATGCCTGGCGCCTCGATGCCGCACTTGGTCCAGAACCAGCCGTTTCCAGCGTTGGCGACGAAGAACGCCGTGCCCATGAAGCACACGAACTGGGCGGCGACAATGCGGGTCAGGAACCCCGCCGCCATCAGGAGGCCGCCGAAAAACTCGAGGCAGGCGATGTAATAGACCCAGCCGGCATGGCCCCAGAATGCGCCCAGGCGGCCGAAGCCCACGGTGAGCTGCGCGACTGTCGGTCCGCTCCACAGGCCAAACAGCTTCTGCGCCCCGTGCGGCACGTAGAAGAGGCCCATCGCGATCCGCAAAAGCGGATATGACCAGGGTTTCAGCGTCTCGTAGAGCCGATCGAGCGGCGCGATGTAGAGCGGAATTTTCTGGTCTTGCAGCGCCATCGTTTCTCTCACCCTTGCGGCCGGTTTCCCGGACGCGCCTCAGGAAGAGTCATCACTCCGCTCGGCTCTTTCCGTCGGTCACAGGTTAGTGAATATCGTCCATGCGAGCGAAGATCGCGCCGAGGTCGGAGGCGCGAAACCCCGGCTTCCGGCACGCGTCGAGCACCACTTTCTCGCGCCGCGCCAGGAGGTCGGCCGCGGCCGGCAGCTTCGCCGCCGCCTCGCGCGGAATGACGACCGCGCCGTGGCGGTCGGCATGGACGAGGTCGTCGGGCGACACCACCATGCCGGCGACGCTCACCGTCACGCCAAACCCGACGATGTCGACATGGGCGTGCGACGGCATGACCGATCCGGCAAGCACGAAGAACCCGTCCGCCCATTGCTCGATGTCGCGCACCGCGCCGTCGGTAACGACGCCGGCGCATCCGAGCGCCTTGTGCACGTTCGACTGCACCTCGCCCCAGAAGCAGGCGATGCCGAGATCGGGCCCGTCCACGTCCTGCATGACGCAGAGGCTCGGCAGCGGCGCCTGGCCGATATAGTCGTAATAGGCAAGGCGCGTGGCGCGCGCTTCGTCTTTGCTGCGCGGATGCGGCTCGCGCGAGCGGATCATCACGGTGCGGGCATAGCCGACGACCGGCTTCGCAGTCGGCAGCGGCGCCACGAGCGGGCGGCGGTTGAAGCCAAAGGCGCGCCGTTCCGGCACGACCAGCTCGAGCGCGTTGCAGATGGTCGGCGTGTCGTAGCGCAGCAGCGCCGCGAGCGTGTCTTGACTCAAGGGCGTGGCCAACGAAACCTCCTTCGGGCAACATGACGCGCCCGGACTATGACGGCAGAGCGGAGGAAGGTCGATGCAGAAGAGCGCCACCCGGATCAGGACGTCGCACGTGGGCCGCCTGCCCACTCCGAAGGGATTCGAGGACATGCCGCTGCGGCTTGCCAATGCCGAGGTCACTGACGCGGCGCAGATCGGCAGGCTCGTCGTGCCGGCGATCGCCGAGGTGGTGAAGCGCCAGGTCGAGACCGGCATCGACTGCATCAATGACGGCGAATTCTGGACGACGCGCTCGCGTGCCCACTATGCCGCCCACTTCACCGGCATCGAGGCGCGGCCCGTGCGGGCGGACGAGCCGCCCACCTCGCGCCACTCGACGCGCGAGCGCGACGATTTCCGCGAGTTCTACGAGGACATGGACAAGATCGGCACGATGTTCTTCGTGCCCGGCGAGAAGCCGGTGCCGGTCATCACCGAGCGCATCATCGCGCGCGGGCCCTTGAAATCGAAGGGGCCGGAAGCGATCAACCGCGAGATCAGCGCCTTCAAGGCGGCGATCGAGCGCTCGGGCGCCAAAGTGGACGAGGCCTTCGTTGCGGTGCTGGCGCCGGGTTGGCTCGACCATTTCATCTACAACGAATATTACAAGACCGAGGAGGAGTTCCTCTTCGCGCTCGCCGACGCGATCCGCGAGGAATATCGCGCGGTGATCGACGCGGGCTTCGTCCTGCAGATCGACGATCCGGGCCTGCCCGACTGGTGGGACATGCTGAAGCCCGAACCGTCGGTCGACGCCTATCGCAAATTCGCCAAGCTGCGCATCGACGCCGTCAATCACGCGCTCCAAGGCTTGCCCGAGGACCGCGTGCGCTATCACCTGTGCTGGGGGAGCTGGCATGGGCCGCACACCCACGACCTGCCGCTCGAGCACATCGTCGATCTCGTCCTCCAGGTGAAGGCGCGGACATATTCGTTCGAGGCCGGCAACGTACGGCACGAGCACGAATGGCGCGTCTGGCAGGAGGCGAAGATTCCGGCCGGCAAGATGCTGATGCCAGGCGTCGTGAGCCACGCGACCAACCTCGTCGAGCATCCGCAGCTCGTCGCCGATCGCATCCTGCGCTATGCCGCGATCGTCGGCCGCGAGAACGTCATCGCCGGCACCGATTGCGGCTTGGGCGGCCGCGTCCATGCCGAGCTCGCCTGGGCCAAGCTCAAATCCTTGGCCGAAGGCGCGCGCATCGCGTCGAAGACGTTGTGGGGCAAATGAGCGCGCGACGGGTCCTTGGCGCCGCCGCGATCCTCGCGCTCGCCTTCGCGACGTCCGCGCACGCCGCCGACACGCTGCGGGTCGGGCGCTCGCCGGGTTATCTCTTTTCCTATGTGCCGCTCGATGTCGGGCTCGCCCAAGGATTCTTCGAGAAGCGCGATCTCGCGATCGAGCGCATCGATTTCGAAGGCGCGGCCAAGATGGACCAGGCGCTCGTCGCCGGCTCGATCGACATTTCCCTGGGCTCGCCCATGGGCATGGCGATGGAGGTGAAGGGCATGCCGGCGACCGCGATCGCCGTGATCGCCGGGCCGATGCTCGAGTTCGGCATCCTCGTCCCTTATGACTCGCCGGTGAAATCGCTCGACGATCTCAAGGGCAAGACGATCGGCATCGCAACGATCGGCTCGATCACGCAGTGGGTCGCGCTCGAATTGGCGCGCGTCAAGGGCTGGGGGCCGGACGGCATCAAGCTCACCGCCATCGGCTCGAGCCCGGGTGCGGCCGCGGCGGCGCTGAAGACCCACCTCGTCGACGCCACGGTCGGAAACGCCACGTCGGGCCCCATCTTCGAGCGCGCGCACGAAGGCCGGCTGCTCGCCACCGCCGCCGATTTCGTGCCGCATTTCATGGCGCACACGATCTATGCCTCGGCCGATCAGCTGCGCCGCAATCCCGATGCGGTGCGCAGGTTCCTGGCTGCCTGGCTCGAAGCCGTCGCCTACATGCGCGCCCACCGCGACGACACGATCCGCATCGCCGCGACCGTGACCGGCCTGTCCGCGGCCGACGAGACGATTGAATACGATCGCCTCATGCCTGGAATTTCCGGAGACGGGCATTTCGATCCGCAGGATGTTCGGCGTATCGGCCAATCCTTTGTCGAGCTTCACCTGCTCGACCAGGAGCCCGATATGGCAAAGCTCTATACGGAACAGTATCTGCCGGGGAAATGAAGGTTCACGCGGCGCGCGTTCCGGCATAGAGTTGGCACGAGCGCCAGAAACGGTGAGAGGTGACGGCAATGAAAGTCTGCATGTTCCACCTCATGCCCTATCGCGATCTGCCGCCGGATTTCGCGCGGCGCTACAACTCGGCCTATATCGATCCGCAATGGTTCGACGTGGCCGACGCCGACAAGGTCGGCGCTTATTACAACTGGACGCTCGACGAACTCGTCTATGCCGCGAAGGCCGGCATGCACGGCGTCTGCACCAACCAGCATCATCAGAACGTCTACGGCTTCATGGCCAATCCGAGCTTGATGGGCTCGGTGCTGGCGAAGCTCACGAACGGCGAGAACACAGCCATCATCCAGATCGGCTCGACCTTGCCCTCGACCTCGCCGCCGACCCGCATCGCCGAGGAATACGCCATCATCGATTGCATCAGTGGCGGCCGCCTCGTCGCCGGGTTCCCGACCGGGCTGCCGGCCGACGCGACGATCGCCAACGGCATCGTGCCCTTGGACCAGCGCGAGCGCTATCGCGAGGCATTGGAGCTCGTCCTCAAGGCCTGGTCGGCGAAGGAGCGCTTTGCCTGGAACGGCAAGCATTATCAGCTCCCGGCGGTCACGCTCTGGCCGCGCCCGATCCAGCAGCCGCATCCGCCCATTTGGATTCCCGGCTCGGGCATCTCGTCCACCGCCGAATACGTGGTGGAGCACGATTACTGCTTCTGCAATCTGAGCTATCAGGGCGCCAAGAATGCCGAGACCGTGGCCGACCGCTATTGGCAGCTTGTGGCCGAGAAGGGGCGCGACGCCAATCCTCATCGCTTCGGCTTCCTGCAACTGGTCGGCATCTCGGAAACGGACGCCGAGACCGAGGAATACGCCAAGCACGCGGAGTATTTCTATCACAACCTTCTGTCGACGCCGGCGCACTACATGGCCATTCCCGGCTGTCTCGAATACAACGCCTTGCAACAGGCGATCGCGAACCCGACCCGCAACTTCAATCTCCGCGAAATGAAGTTCAAGGACTTCGTCGAGCGCGGCTTCGTCATCGTCGGCAGCGCGAAATCGGTGCGCGAGCAGCTTCTCGAAGCGGTGAAGCGGCTGCGCATCGGCCATTTGATGACGCTCCTTCATTTCGGCTCGATGCCGAGCGAGCTGTGCCGCAAGAACATCGATCTGTTCGCGCGCGAGGTATTGCCGCATCTGGCGCCGCTCTGGGACGACGAATGGGAGGATCGCTGGTGGCCTGCGCGCCTCAGGGAGACGCGCCGCGCCCGCGCGATGGCGCCGGCAGCAAGCTGAGGCGGGGGGCCCGATGGCTGTCGAGGAACGTCGGCTCAAGCTCTGGCAAGGCAAGGTCGAGACCGAGATCGAGGTGAGCGGCAATGGCCCGCCGCTCCTTTATCTGCACGGGCCTTGGGGGCTCGCGCCCGACCGCGCCTTCGTCGCGCGCCTGGCCGCGGCGAACACGGTGTTTGCGCCCAAGCATCCCGGCACGACGAACGGCGATCCTAACGCCGCGCACCTGATCGACACGCTCTGGGACCTCATCGTCTATTACGGCGAGCTGTTGGACCGGCTCGGCCTCGACACGGTGGCACTCGTGGGCCATTCGTTCGGCGGGCTGGTCGCGGCGGAAATCGCCGCCAACACGCCCAACCGCGTCAAAAGCCTGGTGCTGATCGACCCGGTGGGTCTCTGGCGCGACGACCATCCGGTGCAGAACTGGATGATCATGCCCGAATCGCAACGCGCCCAGGCGCTCTTCGCCGATCCCGCGGGCGACGCGGCAAAGCGCTTCTTCGCTCGTCCCGAGGACAAGGACGCGCGGACCGCATCGATCGTCGCCTTCGTCTGGGCGCAGGCCTGCACCGGCAAATATATCTGGCCCATTCCCGACAAGGGGCTGAAACACCGCATCCACCGCGTCGCGGCGCCGACGCTCGTCCTCTGGGGCAAGGAGGACGGCATCGCCGCCGCCGTCTATGCCGGCGAATTCACCGCGCGCATCGCTGGCGCGCGAGCCGAGCTGATCGACGGCGCCGGACATCTCCCGCATCTCGAACAGGGCGAGCGCGTCGCAGCGATCCTCCGCAAATTCCTGGCCGGCTGACCGGCTGCTACCGACAACCCGCACCGACGGAGACACGACACCGCAAATCACGAAAACAGCAGCAAGCGCGAAGGGAGGAAACCATGGCCGTCTCCACACCCGCAGCAGCTTCTCCCGGACCGGCGATCAACGCCGACAGATGGACGAGCTACAGCATCACGGTCCTCGCGATCTGCATCCTCGGCTGGGCCTTCGACATCTACGAGGCCACGATCATGCAGCTCGTCACCCCGATCCTCATCAAGGAATGGGGCATCACGCCGGCGACGATGGGGACGGTCACCACCGTTTCGCGCTGGCTCGGCCTCGTCGGCACCTTCGTCTTCCCGGTTCTGGCCGATTTCTACGGCCGCAAGCCGTGCCTCATCTGGACCATCCTCGGCTATGCCATGTTCACCGGCCTCACCGGCTTCTCGGTCGGGCCGATCAGCCTTCTCGTCTACAGCGCGCTGACGCGCGTGGCGCTCGCCGGCGAAAATCCGGTCGGCATGATCATGGTGACCGAGACGGCGCCGACGCGGTGGCGCGCCACGGCCTTGGGCGGTCTCGTCGGCGGCTATCCCTTCGGCTACATGGTGTGTTCGCTCTGCGCGCTCGTGTTCGTGCCGCTGTGGGGATGGCGCTCGCTCTACTTCCTCGGCATCCTGCCGGCGCTGCTCGTTCTTTGGGTGCGCACCGGCATCAAGGAAAGCCCGCGCTATGAGCACGTGACCTCCGAGATGCTGAAGGAGGGACTGAAGAAAAAGCTCGACATCCTCGCGCCCTACCGCGCCTACCCGCGCGAGACGACGATCGCGACCCTCTGTTATTTCTTCTATCTCTGGACCTGGATCGGCTGGTCGGCGTGGATGCCGTTCTATCTCGCCAACGAGAAGCATTTGGGCTTCGCGGCGATGAGCAGCTACCTCTCGGTCTGGATGTTCGTCGCGATCTTCGCCTACTGGATCTGCGGCTGGCTGTGCGACGTGTTCGGGCGGCGCTATGTCATTCCGGTCTTCGCCGTGCCGGCCGCCATCCTGCTCGTCGTGATGGGACATGTCTCGTCCCCGTCCGCGCTCTTCTGGGTCGGGCTCGTGACCAACTTCCTCATCACCGGCAGCTTCGGCACCGGGCTCGGCTACACCAACGAGGTGTTCCCGACGCAGATCCGCGGCGCCGGCGTCGGCGCCTCGTTCACCGTCGGGCTCGCCGGCGCGTCGTTCGCGCCGATGGTGATGGGCTGGATCGCGACCAAATATTCGATCGCCGCGGGCCTGCCTCTGCTGGCGCTGTCGTTCCTCCTGATCGCGCCGCTCTTCATCTGGTTCGCGCCCGACACGACGCGCCGCGATCTCGCCGATTTCGTGGGCGAGCGCGTCGGCTAGGGTTTCGGCAGCGGCACGACATAGCGCGCGTCGACGATTTGGGCCGCGTCGACGTCGCCTTTCAAAAGCCCCTGGGCGCGGAACCACGCGATCTGGTGGCGGATGTCCGCGACGTCGAGCCGCAGGTCGCGATCGACCCATGGGATCGCTTCGCGAATCTGGTCCTCGCTCTGGCCCGTGTATTTCGCGAGGATGGCGAGGATCTCGCCCGCGTCGGGCCCGTCGCGCCGCTCCTCCTTCGCATCGGCGAAGGCGTCGTGATAGAGGCGTGCGCCCTTCTTGTAGGCGGCGAGGAAATGCTCGACCGTGGGCCGGCGCTCGTTCGCGATCTTGGTCGAGGTGAAGGCGGCGTTGGTCTGGCCATAGGGCGCGATGTCGCCGACCCAGCCCAGGAGCTTCGCCTCGCTCTTGCCCAGGAGCACCATCGCCGGCGTCACCGGCAGCACGCCCGCATCCGCCTGGCCGCCCGCGATCGACGAGGTGAGCGCGGTGTTCGATTGCAGCGCCAGCACGCGCACCGTCTTTGCGTCGATGCCGAACTTGTCGAGCGCCAGCGCAAGGTCGTAGTCGAGCATGGCGCCGCGCTGCGTCACGCCGACGGAATGGCCGGCGAGGCCCTTGATCGTCGTGAGGCCCGCATCCCAGGCGCGGTTCGACGCGACATAGCCCGCATTCTTGAAGCCGGGCATCTCGCGATTGCCGGCCGCGATCATGCGCAGCACGCCTTCGCCCCCGAGCGCATAGAACGCGACCGAAAGCCCGGTGATGCCGAAATCGATCGCGCCCGATGCCGCCGCGACGGCGATCGGCTGCGCCGCGTCGATATAGACGAGCTCGGCGTCGAGCCCCTCGGCCGCGAAATAGCCCTTCTCCTTGGCGACGAAGATCGGCCCGACCGCGAGCGTCTTGACGATGCCGATTTTGATCGGCTCGGCGGCGTGTGCGAGGCCGCAACACGCGAGCGACAGTGCCAGTGACAGGCGGATGAAAAGCTTCATGGTGCGGTCCGTTGCGGAGGATGCCGGCTTCGACTTAAATCACCCGTGCCACGCTTGGCAAGGGAGGACGGGCCATGAAGCTTGAGCTCAGCATCGCGCTTACCAACAATCCGCGCACCTGGCCGGTGCTCGACGGGCGCGCCAAGGTCGATGCGATCGATCTCGTGCCGACCGTGCTCCACCCGTCCGAGATGTTCTGGCGCCAGCTTCATTTCGCCGAGTTCGACGTATCGGAGATGTCGGTCTCCTCGCTCCTCATCGCCAACGCCAAGGGCGACGAGCGCTGGGTCGGCATCCCGGTCTTCACCACGCGGCGTTTTTTTCATACCGGCATTCTGGTGCGGCGCGACGCGCGCATCGAAAGCCCGGCCGAGCTGAAGGGCAAGCGCGTCGGCGTGCCGGAGTATCAGCAGACCGCGGCCTTGTGGACGCGCGGCGTGCTCGAGCACGAATTCGGCGTCAAGGCGCAAGACATGGAATTCTGGATGGAGCGGCCACCCGCCATGTCGCACGGCGGCGCCACCGGCTTCAAGCCGCCGCCGGGCGTGACGCTGCACTACATCCCGTCCGAGAAAAGCATCGGCTCGATGATGATTTCGGGCGAGCTTCAGGCGGCGGTCCATTATGTCGGCGCCGGCGTCAACCTGATCGACCGCAGCTCGGCCGATCTGCGCCGCCATCCCGAGATCAAGACGCTTTTCCCCGATCCCGTGGCCGAGGGCCATCGCTTCTACCGCAAGACCGGGCTTTATCCGATCAATCACGGCATGGTCATCAAGCGCGAGCTCGCGGAGAAATATCCGTGGGCGGCGCTCAACATCCTCAAGGCGTTCGCGCGCGCCAACGACATCGCCAACTCCGAGCGCATGGAGCATCTCGGCTATTATTTCGAGACCGGCGTTCTCGCGCCCGAGCAGAAGAAGGCGGTGGAGGAGCCGATCATCCGCCACGGCGTCAAGCCCAACCGCAAGGTGCTCGAAACCGTGGCGCAATACTCGCAGGAGCAGGGCCTGACGCCGCGCCTCCTGACGCTCGAGGAGATTTTCGCCGCCAGCACGATCGAGGCCTAGGTCCCCCTCTCCCCTCCGGGGAGAGGGTTGGGGTGAGGGGGTTCACACCGGCGATTCGCCCGGGAACTTGGGCGCGCGTTTCTCGCGGTGGGACGCAAGCCCTTCCTGCACCTCGGGACCGGAAAAGCCCATGAACTCGAGAGCGAGCGAGGCATCGAAGGTCGGCCCCATCTGCCGCAGCCAGTTGTTGAGCGCGTACTTGGTCCAGCGCACCGCCGAGGGCGCGCCCGAAGCCAGGCGGCCGGCGATCTCGACCGCCTTGGCGTCGAGCTCGGCATCCTCGACCGCGAGGCTGATGAGGCCGATGCGCTCGGCCTCGGCGCCCAGCACCTGCTCGCACAGCAGCAGGTAGTATTTCGCCTTCGCCATGCCGCACAGGAGCGGCCAGATGATCGCCGCGTGATCGCCGGCGGCGACGCCCAACCGCGTATGTCCGTCGATGATGCGGCAGTCCTTCGTTGCGATCGACACGTCGGCCAGAAGCCCGGCGACGAGGCCCGCGCCCACGGCGACGCCGCGCATCGCGCTTACCACCGGCTTCGAGCAGTTGATGACGCCGTAGACGATGTCGCGCGCCTCGCGCCAGCCGCGCGCGCGCGCCGTGAAATCGTCGATCTGGCGCTCGATCATGGCGAAGTCGCCGCCCGCCGAGAATATCTTGCCGGCGCCGGTGATGATCGCGGCATTGACCGAAGGGTCGGCATCGACGTCGCGCCACACGGCGGCAAGCTCGGCATGCATCGCCGGATCCGTCGTGTTCATGCGCCCGTTCGCCATGGTGATGCGCAGCACCTTGTCGTGCGGCCGGTCGAAGGTGAGGCGGGTGTAGGAGGCGTAGCGGTCGCCTTCGCTCATGTCTTCCTCGCGGGTGTTGGCCGCTCGATTGTCGGCCGCGCCGCGATTTCCGTCCATGACTTTGGGGCGTTCCCGTTTTAGGTTTTGCGGCATGAGAGCGGTTTGCCTCGCGCTCGTCGCAGGCGTCGTGGCGCTTCCCGCGGCGGCAAAGCCGTGGCGGCACGGCGTCGTCGCGCCATCGGCCGATGCTGGCTTCGCCCTGATGGCGGAGAAGGGCGGTTTTGCCGACAAGGCCGGGCTCGAGCTCGAGACCGTCACGTTCCCGAACGACGCGTTGGCGCTCCCGGCCCTCATAGAGGGCAACATCGACAGTTTCGAGGGCACGCCGGCCACTGCGATCCTCGCCGAGACTCGGGACGATGTACGCATCGTCGGCTGCCCCTGGCTCGGCGTGACCCAATCCGTCTTCACGCGCCCCAGCATCCTCGCGCCGAAGGATCTGCAGGGGCAGTTCATCGCCGCCTCGGCGCCGGCGGAGCTTCCCGTTCTCGTGGCCGAGGCCTATCTCGCCGCCAATTCCATCCCGACGACGCTGGTGCGCTTCGCCATCTACCCCGGCGACGAGGAGCGCTATGGCGCGCTCGAATCGGGTGCGGCGGCGGCCGCGATCGTGTCGGTCGAGTATTTGCCGCTCGCCGAGCATGCGGGCCTCAAGCTTGCCGCGCGCGGCAGCGAGCTCATGCCGAATTTCGTGCGGCGCTGCATCATGGCGACCGGGCGCAATCTGCGCGCGCGGCGCGAGGACGCGATCCGCTTCCTCGCGGCCGAAATGGCGGCGCTTGGCCATGCGCTCAAAAGCCGCGATGCCGAGCTCGCGCTCGCCCGCGCCGTCACAGGCATGGGTCACGACGATCCCAGGCCTGCCGCGATCTTCACCGAGGCCGCGCGCAGCAACGGCGTGGCGCCGTCGCTCCCCATCCCGCTCGACCGCCTCGCCGCGATGGAGACGGTGCTCGTCAGGCACGGCGCGCTGCCGCGCGAATTCGATCCGCGCGACATCGTCGAAGACGATATCCGCGACGAGGCGCGCAACCGCGTCACGCACGAATAGCGGAGGAGTTTGAGATGAACGACACTCCGATCGGCAATGTGGTTGCGCCGGCTCGCCCGCTCGATCGGGCCAAGGCGATCGGCAAGCTCATTGCCGAAGAAGCGCTGGCCGCGGAACGCTTGACGCGGCTCACCGACAAGGTCGCGGCTGCCTTGCTCGACGCCAACCTCTTTTCGCTTCTCGTGCCGGCTTCCGACGGCGGATTCGGCGGCTCGCGCGCGGAACTGTTCGAGACCGCGGAGGAGATCGCCCGCGCCGACGGCTCGGCCGGGTGGTGCGTCGCGCTGTGCAACGGCATCAATGCTTCCGTTCATGCCGGCGCCTCCGCCCGCGCGCGTAAAGAGGTGTTTGGCGACGGCCCCGTTGCCTGCTGGGGCTCGTTGCTGCCCAAGGCGAAATCGATGGCGGCGCCGGGCGGCTTTCGCGTCTCGGGCAATTTTGGCTGGGGCTCCGGAAGCTCGCTCGCGCGCTGGGTCGTCGTCCCGGCGCCGATCGAGCCGCGCGACGGCCAGCAATGGTTTCGCGGACATGTGCTGCCCAAGGCCGATGTCGAGATCAAGGAAGGCTCGTGGGACACGATGGGGCTGCGCGCGACCGCCAGCATCGACTACACCATCGCCGACGCGTTCGTCCCCGCGCATCGCACGTTCGAATATCCGTATTACCCTTCCGCGAACCCGCGTGAGGTCTCCGCACGCGGAGTGATCGGGCTGACGCAGATCGGCATCGCGGCTTTTGCCAGCGGCGTCGCCTTGCGCGCGCTTGCGGAATTGATCGAAGCCGCGCCGAAGATCAAGCGCAGCGCCGCCGAAGGGACCCAGGCCGACGACCATTTCGTGCAATACGGCATCGGCGAGGTCGAGGGGCGCCTGCGCGCCGGTCGCGGCTACTATCTCGATTGCCTCGCCGCGCAGGACGAGGCGATTGCGGCGGGGCGTGCCTTCGATCCGAACCGCGCGCTCGATACGACGCAAGCGGCATTGACGCTCGCCGGCGCGGCGCGCGACACGGCCGTGTTCGCCTTCGACGCTGCCGGCACCACTGCCATCCTCGCGGGGAATCCCTTGCAGCGCTGCCTGCGCGATATATTCGCGGGCTTGAAGCACGCATCGCTGACGCCCGCGATCTTCGGGCGCATCGGCAAGGTCCGGCTCGGCCTCGATTACGGGCCGCTCGGGTTCTAGACCGTCAGCATCACCTTGCCGATATGGGCGCCGCTTTCGAGCCGCTCGTGCGCGGCACGTACGTCGGCGAGCGGATACGTCGAATCGACCACCGGCTTGAAGCGCCCGTCCGCGATCATCGGCCACACCGCTTTCTGCACGGCCGCGGCAAGACGGGCTTTCTCGGCGATCGGGCGCGGCCTGAGGCGCGAGCCGGTGATGATCGCCTCGCGGTCCTGGATCAGCGTGCAGTCGATTGGCACGGTGCTGCCCTGCTTGAAGGCGATCATGACGAGCCGCCCGCCCTGCCGCAGGATGCGCAAATCGCGGTTGAGGTAATCGCCGCCCACCATGTCGAGCACGACATCGACGCCTTCGCCATGGGTCTCGTCGCGAATGACGGCGGCGAAATCCTCGCTGCGGTAGTCGATCGCGCGCTTGGCGCCCAGGCTTTCGCAGCGCCGGCATTTCTCCTTGCTGCCAGCGGTCGCATAAGGGATGGCGCCGATGCCGCGGGCAAGCTGGATCGCGGTCGTGCCGATGCCGCTTGCGCCGCCATGGACGAGGATGCGGTCGCCGGGCTGGAGCCGGCCGAGCTCGAACACGTTGCTCCACACCGTCATGGCGCATTCGGGCAATGCTGCCGCCTCGACCAGCGAAAGGTTCGCCGGCGCCGGCAGGCACTGGCCTTCGGGCACGGCGACGTACTCGGCATAGCCGCCGCCGACGAGCAGCGCCGCGACCTTGTCGCCTTCGCGCCAGCGTGTGACGCCGGCGCCCACGGCCACGATCTCGCCTGCGGCCTCGAGCCCGAAAATGTCGGGCGCGCCCGGCGGCATGCGATAGCGGCCGAGCCGCTGCCCGAGATCGGCGCCGTTCAATCCCGCCGCCGCCACCTTGACCAGGACCTCGTGCCGGTCCGGCTCCGGTATGGGCCGCTCGATGAGCTTCAGCGCCTCGGGCCCGCCCGGCTTCTCGACCACGACGGCCTTCATGGTTTTGGTGTTGGGTATGGACATGGCAGCTCCTCCCACGGACCCGCATCGTAGACAACGAAGCGCCCGTGCGGAACAATCGTGCGTCACGAGACGAGGGACCCATGGACGCTGCGACGCGCCGGCCGGCCGGGGGAACGATCCGCCCCACGCTCGATTTCCAGGAGCATCTGGCCGCGCTCGACGCCTCCGGGCTGCTCGTGCGCATCGACCGGCCGGTCAACAAGGACACCGAGCTGCATCCGCTGGTGCGCTGGCAATTCGTCGGAGGATTGGCCGAGGACGACCGCCGCGCCTTTCTCTTCACCAACGTCGTCGATGCCAAGGGCAAGCGCTACGACATCCCGGTCGCGGTCGGCGCGCTCGCGGCGAGCCCGCGCATCTATGCGCTCGGCATGGGGCGCGATGTCGATGAGATCGGCCCCGCCTGGCTCCACGCCATCGCGCATCCGATCCCGCCGGTGCGCGTCAACGCCGCGCGCTGCCAGGAGGTCGTGCTGAAGGGCGACGAGTTGCGCGGGCCCGAGGGCGGCTTGAAGCGGCTGCCCGTTCCGATCTCGACCCCGGGCTTCGACTCCGCGCCCTATCTCACCGCGACCATGTGCATCACCAAGGATCCCGATACCGGCATCCGCAATGTCGGCATGTACCGCGCCGCGCTGAAGGCGCCGGACCGGCTTGCCGTGCGCATGGTGCGGGGCGGCGCCGGGGGCTATTTCCACTGGCTCAAATACCGCGCGCGCAAGGAGAAGATGCCGATCGCGATCGCGCTCGGCTGCGGCCCCTGCGTCGTCTTCACCTCGCCCCAGAAACTCGCGCGCGACGAGGACGAGATCGCGATCGCCGGCGGGCTCGCGGGCCAAGCCATTCCGATGGCGCAGGCGGTCTCGATCGATCTCGAAGTGCCGGCCTTGGCCGAGATCGTGATCGAGGGCCTGATCGATACGAGCCAGCTCGAGCCCGAGGCGCCGTTCGGCGAGAGCAACGGCTATGTCGCGCTCGAGGCCTTCAACATGCCGATGCAGGTGACGGCGATCACGATGCGGAAGAAGCCGGTCTTCTGCTCGATCATCAGCCAGGTCACGCCGTCGGAATCCTGCGTCATCAAGAAGGTCGCCTACGAGCCCTTGTTCCTCGCGCATCTGCGCGACCACCTCGGCATGTCGAGCGTCAAGCGCGTCGTCATGCACGAGCCCTTGAGCAATCTCCGCCCCGTCATCTTCGTGCAGTACGCGCCCGGCACGCCGCGGAACGAGGTGTGGCGCGGCCTCAAAGCCACCTCGGCCTTCCAGCCGCGCTGCGGCAAGATCGTGATCGGCGTCAGCGACGACATCGATCCCGCCAACACGGATGCCGTGTTCTGGTCGATGGCTTATCGCTCGAACCCGCTCGAGGACGTGGTGCTGATGCCTTATGGGCCGGGCGTGCAGGGCGCGCAGTACGGGCCCGATCGCCGGGACTCCGTGATGCTGATCGACGCGACCTTGAAGCGGCCGATGCCGCCTCTGGCGCTCCCCACGCGCGAATATATGGAGGGCGCGCGCAATCTGTGGCAGGGGCTTGGCTTGCCGCAGCTTTCGCCGCGCGCGCCGTGGCACGGCTATACGCTCGGCAACTGGGCCGAGCGCTGGTCCACATATGCGCGCCGCGCGACGGCGGGGGAGTGGGAGGAAACCGGCAGCGAGACGGCGCTGAAGCGGCGCCCGAGCGACGTGCCGCCGGAATCGCCTTACCGCACCGGCGAGGAAGACGTGAAGGGGCGCGCCGGCGAAGAGTAAAACGCTCGCGAGGGGAGGAGCGCCCGTGGCCATCCAACAGAACACCGACCGCATCCAGACGACCCATATCGGCAGCCTGCCGCGGCCGCACGCTTTGCTCGATCTGTTGAAGGCGAGGATCACGGGCCAGCCTTACGACCACAGGCTCTTCGACGAGACGGTCGCGCGCGCGGTCCAGGACAACGTGAAGAAGCAGGTCGAGTGCGGCATCGACATCGTCACCGACGGTGAAATGTCGAAGTCCGGCTTCTTCACCTATATCCGCGAGCGGCTCGACGGCTATGAATCGCGCCCGAACCAGAGGCTTTTGCTGTTCGAGAAGGAAGTCGCCGCCTTCCCGGACTACTACGCGCAGTATTTCAAGGAAGCGATGATGGGCCCCGCGCTCGCGCCGATCGCGCCGGTCGTGTGCGTCGGCCCGGTCAAATATCGCGGCGACAAGCTGGTGCAGACCGACATCGCAAATCTGAAGGCGGCCGCGCGCGCCGCGGGCGTGCCGGACGATCGCGTTTTCATGCCGGCCTCGGCCGCCTCGGGCGTCGGCGTCAACGAGTATTACAGTTCCGACGAGGATTATTTCTTCGCGCTCGCGGCCGAGCTCGCCAAGGAATACCGCGCGATCATCGACGCGGGCTTCCTCTTGCAGGTGGACGACCCGTTCCTGCCCGACATCTTCGTCGAGACCAAGCTCGACGAGAAGCAGATGAAGCGCCGCGCCGAGATCTATGTCGCGGCGACGAATTCGGCGCTGAAGGGCATTCCGGCCGAGCGCGTGCGCTTCCACACTTGCTACGGCATCAACGAAGGCCCGCGCATCCACGAGGCGGCGCTGGCGCAGATCATCCGCTACGTGCTGAAGGTCAAGGCCGGACAGGTGAGCTTCGAGTGCGCCAATCCGCGCCACGAGCACGAATACCATCTGTTCGAGGACATCAAGCTTCCGGCCGGAATGGTGCTGTGCCCGGGCGTCATCACGCACGCGAGCAATATCGTCGAGCATCCCGAGCTGATCGCCGAGCGGCTCATGCGCTTTGCCAAGCTGGTCGGGCGCGAGAACGTGATGGCGGGGGCCGATTGCGGCTTTTCCTCGCAGGCGCTCTATCGCACCGAGGTTCATCCCACGGTGGTGTGGGAGAAATTCCGCGCCATGCGCGAAGGTGCCGACATCGCGACGAAGCGTCTGTGGCCCAAGGCGAAGGCGAGGAAGCCCGCGCGCAAAAAGGCGGCGCCGAGGCGCAGGAAAGCGGGACGCGGACGGCGATAGCGTCTTTGCCCGCGCGAGTTTTTTGGTGGTAAGATCGCGTCCCGCGACATTCGGAGAATGACATGACCGAGACGCTCGCACACCAGACGCTGGAACAGTTCGCCGAGGACTGCCACCGCATCCTCGCCAAGGAGCCGGGTCCCGCGGGCCGCGCGAAAGTCTGCGCGCTGCTCGAGGGCGTGCTCAAGGACCGCGCCTTTGTCCAGAAATACCTCGACGGCGAGACGAGCGACCGGAAAATCATCTACGAGGACCCGGAGCTGGGCTTCTGCATCCTCGCGCATCATTACGAGGGCGCGCGCACGTCCAACCCGCACGACCATGGCCCCTATTGGGCGATCTACGGCCAGGCGATGGGCGAGACCATCATGAGCGATTTCTCGCTCGTCGAGCCCGCGGGCGAAGGCAAGCGCGGCAAGGTGCGCTACGTGCGCAGCTACACGCTCAAGCCCGGCATGGCGCATGTCTATAACGAGGGCGACCTGCACGCGCCGAAGCGCGAGGCGACGACGAAGCTCATCCGCATCGAGGGCCGCAACCTCGATAAGATCCGCCGCTTCGGCTACGAGCTCGTGCAGTAGCCGGGGCACGGCTTGGCGCTAAGTAGCGTCAAAGAATTCCTCGTAGTCCTCGAGGATCGTTTCCCGCGCGTGCCGAAGATTGGTTGCTCTAGCAGCGCGTCATAGGAGAGAAACGAACATCGGTCCGCCATGGCTCCGCCTTCGAGGACTGAAAATACCGGCCTAACGATCTCGCGCCGACCCTGGGCGAAGCGAGCGCGACGAGTGAAGCGAGGTGGGGCAGCGTCAGCGAACAATCGCACTCCTGAAGCGACGTTTCAACGCCACCCCATCTTTTTCTGGCATGACGCGCTTGTCTTCGGTCGCGGCCACGCGCAGGCGCGCGAAGAGCGTCTCGTTCGATCCGTGCAGCAGGGCTCCGAGCCGCGCGAGGCCGGCCTCGTCCTCGATGTCGAGCGCGAGCGGAATGCCGCAGCCCTTGGCGACGGCGGCGAGATTGGTCGTGCGCGCGGTGTGGCTCTCCTGCATCCCGGTCTCGCCGAAGGCGCCGTTATCGAGCACGACGATCGCGAGATTGGGCGGACGCTGCACCGCGATCGTGGCGAGCGCGCCCATCCCCATCAGCATCTCGCCGTCGCCGGTGACGACGAGGACGCGCCGCTCCGGCCGCGCCAGCGCCAGGCCGAGCCCGATCATGGCGGCGCCCCCCATCGCGCCCCAGAGATAGAAATTGCGCGCGTCGTCGCCGGCGGCCGCGACGTCCCAGGTGGGCGAGCCGAGCCCGCTCACGACGAGAAGATCGCCGCGCCCTGCGAGCAGCGTCTTGACGGCCGCGCGCCGGTCGAGCATCTCTCACCAGCGCTTTGCGCCGATGAGGCGCTGCGAGAACAGCACCGCCGCCGCGCGCTCCTCGTCGAACGCCGCTGTGAGCGATGCCGCGACCAATCCCGCCACTTCGTCTTCGGTGTCGGCGCGCGCAACATCCACATCCATGAGGCGGAGCGCCGGCTCGGTCGCATTGCTCATCGGCACCTGCCACGGATTGAACTCGCCGTCCTCGCCGCGCATGGTGACGAGCATGAGCAGCGGGAAGCGGCCGTTCTGCAGCAAGGTCAGCATGTTGATGCAGTTGCCGACGCCGCTCGACTGCAGCAGGAGGCAGAGGCGCGCGCCGCCGAGCCAGGCGCCCGCCGCCATTGCCACGCCTTCCTCCTCGGTGGTGAGCACCACGTCGCGGATCGCCGCATCGGCGCGGGCGAGCGCAATGAGCCGCGCGTGGCCCGCGTCGGGCACATAGGCGATCTGGCTGATGCCGCCTTCCTTCAAGGCTGCGAAAACGCGCGCCGGCCAATCGTCCGCCACCTCGCTCACGCGCCTCTCCCCTTGCGCAGCGCGAGCTTCACCGCCGCGACGATCTCCGGGTAGGCCGAACAGCGGCAGAGATTGCCGGACAGGTAATGGCGGATATCGTCGTCGTTGGCATCGGGATATTGCGCCAGGAGCTGCTTCGTCATCAGGACGAAGCCCGGCGTGCAAAAGCCGCACTGGAATGCGCCCGCCTCGATGAATGCCTCCTGCACGGGATCGAGCTGGTCGGGGGAACCGAGCCCTTCGATCGTCTCGACCTGCGTGCCGTCGGCGAACCACGCGAGATAA
This sequence comes from uncultured Alphaproteobacteria bacterium, assembly GCA_963729295.1. Classification (GTDB taxonomy): domain Bacteria; phylum Pseudomonadota; class Alphaproteobacteria; order ATCC43930; family CGMCC-115725; genus DATJLY01. The sequence goes on along the minus strand of CAVSNJ010000029.1, from coordinate 125,263 downwards.
AGGCAGCCCGACACCGCCTTGCCATCGACCAGAACGGTGCAGCAGCCGCACAATCCCTGGCCGCAGCTCTCGCGTGCGCCGAACAGGCTGAAACGCCGGTCGAGCAGCTCGACGAGGCTCTCGTGCGGCGCGACTTCGGCGGCAACGGCGGCGCCGTTCAAGGTGAAGCGGATGGTGCGGGCGGCCGCGCTCACAGCGCCTCGCCGCGCTGTGCCGCAAGCGCGCGATAGACCGCTTCCGGCGTCAGCGGCAGCTCCATGAGCCGCACGCCCACTGCGTCCTCGATCGCGTTGGCGATGGCGGGCGACACTCCGAACGTCGCGGTCTCGCCCACGCCCTTTGCGCCGAATGGTCCCGACGCCTCGGCGGAATCGACGGCGATGTTCTCCATCTCGCGCGGCATGTCGAGGAGGCCGGGGATCTTGTAGTCGGCGAGCGAATTGTTGGTGAGCTGCCCGTCGCTGTAGCGCATCTCCTCCGACAGGGTGAAGCCCAATTGCATGATGGCGCCGCCCGAAAGCTGCGTCTCGACGATCCTTGGATTGATGGGCGTGCCGGCGTCCGCGACGTTGACGAGGCGCAGCACGCGGAAATGCCCGGTCTCGGTATCGACCTCGACCTCGGCCCCGGTCGCGCCGATCATCCAGAAGGGCGCCACGTTGTCGGTCAAGCCGGTGTCGTGATCGGGCGATGTGTAGCTCGGCACGAAGCTGCCGAAGCCCACGATATTGCCGGCCTGCATGCCGTATTTGCGGCGGAACAGCTCGCTGACGGGCACGTTGCTGCCTGCGGGCAGGCCGAGCTCCGCGGCAAGCGCCGCGATCTTGCCCTTGACCTCCTCCGACGCAAGCCGCACCGCATGGCCCATGTGATATGTCGAGCGCGAGCCGAGCGTGCCCATGTCGTAGGGCGTCACGTCGGTGTCGGGATGGACGACGCGCACGCCCTCGGCCGCCATGTCGAGCACTTCGCCGACGATCTGCGCCATCGCCGTGTCGGAGCCCTGGCCCATATCGACCGTGCCGCAATAGAGCGCGGCGCTGCCGTCGGCATAGAGATTGACGATGGCGGCGGACGTGGTCGGCGCGATCGAGGCCTTGAATCCGACGGCGATGCCGCGCCCGCGCTTGAGGCTGCCGCCGCCGCGCTCGTAGGGCCGGCTCATCCCCATGCGCGCGGCCACTGTCTCGAGCACCTGTTCCATCGCGGCGCCGGTCATCTTCGTACCAGTGGCCTGCACGCCGCCCTCGCGCAGCATGTTCTTGCGGCGGAACTCCACGGGATCGATGCCGAGCGCTCGGGCGATCATGTCGCTCTGGCTTTCATAGGCCCAGCACAGTTGCGGCACGCCGAAGCCCCTGAGCGCGCCGGCCGGCGGGCGGTTGGTATAGACGGCGTAGGAATCGAGCGACACGTTCGGAATATCGTAAGGCCCGGCCGCGGTGAAGCCCGATTTCTGCGTCACGCGCGGGCCGACATCGGCATAGGCGCCGCCGTTCCACCACACCTCGCAGCGCCGTGCGGTGATGCGCCCGTCCTTCGTCACCGCGGTCTTGATGCGCGTCGTCGCCGGGTGCTTCGTGATGGTGAAGAACTGCTCCTCCATCGTCAGTGCGATCTTCACCGGCCGGCGCACGAGAAGCGACAAGGCCGCGACCAGCGCTTCGAGCTTGATATAGAGCTTGGCGCCGAAGCCGCCGCCCAGATACGCGGTCCTGATCCGCACCTTGTTCTCGGGCCAGCCGAGGAGCCGCGCGATCTCGATGCGCACGAAGGACGGGCCTTGCGAGGCGGTGTGGATCGTGATCTTGCCCTCGCCTGCGTCGGCCACCGCGACGAACGGCTCGAGCGGCGTGTGCATCACCTGCTGCGTGCGGAAGACGTGCTCGAACACATGATCGGCGGTGGCGAACGCGGCATCGACGTCGCCGCGCCGCAGGCGAAAGTCGAGCGCGATGTTGGTGTCGCGCTTGCCGTCGAGGTGCTTCAGGTCGGGGAACGTGCCGGCCGGCTTCAGCACCTCGTGCACGATGGCACGCGATGTCGTCGCCTCGACCTCGTCATAGACGGCCGGCAGATCCTCATACTCGACCACGATGAGCGCGAGCGCCTCTTCCGCGATGTGGCGATCCGCCGCCAGCACGACCGCGACCGGCTCGCCGGCGAAGCGCACCTTGCCGTCGGCGAGGATCGGCTGGTCGTGGAAGGCGGGCCCGTAATAGGGATTGGGGATGACGGTCTTCACGTCGTCGATGGTGACGACGCGGTGGACGCCCGGCACTGCCGCCGCCGCGCCCGTGTCGATCCTGATGATGCGCGCGTGCGGCCGCGTGCTGCGGAAGATCTTGCCCCACAGCATGCCGGGCAGGCGCAGATGATGGATATATTCGGCGCGCCCCGTGACCTTGTCGCGCCCCTCGACTCGCGGCAGCGAGCGGCCGACCTGCCCGCGCGGCATCACTTTCGCCATCGCGCGGTCTCCATCGCCGCCGCATCGAACTCGAAGGGGATCATCGCCCGGTTTTGTGTTTCGTTCGTGCGCTGAGTATATACGGGCTCGGAGTGCAGGCAATCGCGACGCAAGGCGACACGGCGAGACTCGCGACGGACGTGCTGGTGATCGGCTCGGGCGCCGCCGGCATGTCGGCGGCGATCGCGGCCGATGAGGCGGGCGCCGATGTCCTGCTCGTCGATCGCAGCCTCATCGGCCGCGGCGGCGCCACGGTGATGGCGCAGATGACGGTCGCCGTGGCCTTGGGCGAGGAGACGCCCGATCACTGGCAGAATCATCTGGCCGACACGCTCGCCGCGGGCCGCGGCCTGTGCGACGAACGCCTTGCCGTCCTTCTGTGCGAGAACGGGCCCGATGCGATCCGCCGCATGGAGGGCTGGCATGTCGGCTGGGCGCGGCACGCCGATGGCCGCATCCGCCAGGCGCACGCGCCGGGCCATGACCGGCCGCGCTGCTGCTATGTCGATTTTCTCGCGACCGGGCCGGCCGTGTCGCGCACGCTTGCGCGCCCAGGTGCAGCGCCGATCCGCGCATCCGCAGGATCGGCGATCTCTGCATCACCGATCTCGCCGTGGCCGACGGCGCGGCATCGGGCGCCGTGGGTTTTTCCGTCAGCGACGGACGCAAAGTCGCGCTCGCGGCCAAGACCGTGGTGCTCGCGACCGGCGGTCTGACGCGCCTTTATCGCCGCAACAGCGCGTCGCAGAACATGGGCGGCGACGGCTATGCGCTGGCGCTGCGCGCGGGCGCGCGCCTCGTCGACATGGAGTTCGTGCAGTTCTTCCCGATCGGGCATTTGGCGCCGCGCCTCATCGGCATGGACCCGATCATGTGGGACCCGTTCCGCTACAAGCTCGGCGGCCGTCTGCTCAATTCCGAGGGGCGCGAGTTCATCGACGCTTACGGCGTGAGCGAGGACGGTACCTACAAGGCGACACGCGACCTCGCGACCTACGCCATCCTGAAGGAGGTCGAAGGCGGGCGCGGCTCGCCCGCGGGCGGGGTCTATCTCTCGTTCCGCCACGTCCCCGCGGAGAAATTGCGCGCGGCATTCGGGCCGGTGATCGACCGGCTCGCCAAGAACGGCATCGATCTGACGAAGAGCGATGTCGAGGTGGCGCCCATCGCGCATTACCACATGGGCGGCGTGCGCGTAACGGCATCGCTCGAGACGGACATTCGCGGATTGTTCGCCGCGGGCGAGGCGATCGGCGGTGCCAACGGCGCCAACCGCCTCTCCGGCAACGCCATCACCGAGGCTTTGGTGTTCGGCCGCAGCGCCGGATCCGCGGCGGCGGCGCGCGCGAAAACCATGCGAAAAAGCCCGTGGCGCGAGCGGCCGGACGACGATGCCTTCGCATTTCTCGCGCAGGATGGCGCGGCCCGGCAAATCAACTGCGCCGCGCTCATCGTCGCGCTGCAAGAGGCGATGGCGCGCGACGTGGGCCCGTTCCGCACCGCATCGGGGCTCGAGCGCGCGCTCGCCGAGATCGCACGGCTGAAGGATGCGATGGGCTCGCTCCCGCCGTCATCGCACGGACCCTTCGACACGAACCGGCTCGACTGGTTCGACCTGCGCAACATGCTGCTCGTCGCGCGCGCGGTGGCCGCGGCGGCGCTGCGCCGAACCGAAAGCCGAGGCGCCCATCAGCGCGACGATTTCCCGGCGATGGCGGGGGCCTGGGCGTTGAACCAGACGATCGCGCTGAAGGAGGACGCGCTCGTCTTCGCCGACGCGCGCGTTGCGGCGGAGGCGGCGCCATGAGGCTCACCGCCGCGCTCCTGATCCGTCGCGGCCAGGACTGGCAGCGCTTCGAGGTCGCGTTCGAGCGCGGCCAGTCCGTGCTCGACGGGCTGCGTCGCATCCGCGCCGAGCAGGACCCGACGCTCGCCTTCCGCTTCTCGTGCATCAACGCCAATGCCTGCAAGGAATGCATGATCGAGCTCGACGGCAAGGTGGTCTATGCCTGCACCGCCCGGCTCGAGCCGCGCGAGATGCGGCTTGCGCCCTTGCCGAACAAGACCCTGCTGCGCGACCTCGCGACCGAGATCGCGCCGCCCGACGAACGGCTGTAGAATAAGCCGTGCCGGAAGAAAACCGGCGTCAGGGAGGTTACAATGCGGATAATGGTGAAGTTCGCCATTCCGGTCGAGGCCGGCAATGCGGCGTTGCGGAGCGGCAAACTGCAAAAGGTGTTCGACCAGCTTCTCTCCGACATCAAGCCCGAAGCCGGGTATTTCTATCCGACCACGAGTGGCGAGCGCGGCGGCTTTTTCGTCATCAACATGCAGGATTCATCGCAGGTGGCCGAGACGGTCGAGCGCTTCTTTTTCGGCCTCAACGCCAAGGTCGAACTGGTGCCAGTGATGAACGGCGACGATCTGCACAAAGCGTTGTCGAGCGTGAAAGCGACGATCGATCGCTACGGCTGACCGGGTAAACGATTGACCGGCCTCTCGCGCCTCTCGATAATTGCAGGAGCAGAAGAGAGAGAGGCGCGAGATGGCCGTCGCCCGTCATGCCATGCCGCCCGAGGTGGCAAAGCTTTCGCTCGAAGAGATCGCCGAGCGCTATATCGGCCGCTTCCGCGACAAGGTGCCCGATTGGGCCGCGTTCGAGGACGCCAAGATCGAGGGCAATCGCCGCGCGCAGCATCGCTTCATCGGCGCGGGCGGGTCGGGCAAGCACGACGACCCGACCACCATCCCGCCGCGCGGCTTCACCTTGAGCATCATCTTTTGCCCGCCGGGCCAGGGCAACGCGGCGCACACCCACGAGGTCGAGGAAGTGTTCTTCGTCCTCAAAGGCATGCTCGATGTCTTCATCGAGGACGAGACCGGGCGGCGCGTGTCGCGGCGCCTGGGTCCATGGGAATGCATCGCGTGTCCGCCGGGCGTGATCCACGGCTTCCAGAACGACAGTCTCGAGCCCGTCTATTTCCAGGTCATGCTCGGCCGCGGCCGTCCCGAGACGATGGGCTATGCCGACGACAAGCTCTATAGCCGCCGCGACGAGCATCTGAAGTCGGCGTGAGGGCGAGCCCTTGCGCTGCGCCTGTCTCGCCCTGGCAATTTTCGCACTCGCCGCGTGCAGCGACGACCAGCAGCCCGTCCGAGTCGGACCGATTTACAGCCCCAACGGCGAGCCGCTGACCGGCGGCCCGCTTGGCGAGCCGAGCTGCGAGGCGGCGCTCGGCGGCTGGTTCGCCCGCGTCGATGCCGACCACAGCGGCGCGATCGACGAGGGCGAGTTCTTGGCCGATGCGAACCGGCAATTCGCGGCGATGGACCTCGACAAGAATGGCGCGCTCACGCCGGACGAGCTCGCGCGCTATCGCGCACCCTACATCAATCCGAATGCGCTCCGCGGGCGCGACTATGAGGACCAGGGCCGGGGCGCGCGCGACGAAGGACGCGGGCCGCCGCCGCAGGAGGATGTCGAGGATCCGGTGATGGTGGCCGATACGGCGCTCCGCAACCGCGTCACGCGCGACGATTTCCTCGGCTACGCGCGACGCAATTTCGCGGCGCTCGACACCAATCACGACGGCCAGCTCGAGCGGGCCGAGGTGTTGGCCACCTGCAAGCACTGATATACTGACCCGCCATGAATTTCGCCCAATTCCAATGGCCCGCCGAAGGCCTCGCGCGCATCCCCGACTGGGTCTATACGAGCGAGGATGTCTACGAGCGCGAGGTCGCGCGCATCTTCCACGGGCGCACCTGGAACTTTGTCGCGCTCGAAGCGGAGATCCCGAAGCGCGGCGATTTTCGCCGCTCGTTCGTGGGCCCGACGCCCGTCGTCGTCGCGCGCGGAAGCGACGGCGCGATCAACGTCTTCGAGAATCGCTGCGCCCATCGCGGCTCGGAATTCTGCCAGGACTATCGCGGCAATGCGCGCGAGTTCGTCTGTCCCTATCACCAATGGACTTACGATCTTGCCGGCAAGCTCGTCGGCGTGCCGTTCCGGCGCGGCGTCAAGGGCGAAGGCGGCATGCCCGCATCGTTCAAGCTCGACGAGCACGGGGCCCGGCGCCTCTTCGTCGCGACGCGGCGCGGCGTCGTGTTCGCGAGTTTCTGCGCCGACATGGAGCCGCTCGAAGATTATCTCGGTCCCGAGATCCTCGCCGACTTCGACGCCACGTTCGACGGGCGCAAGCTGCGCATCCTCGGCTATTACCGCAACACGGTGCCGGCCAACTGGAAGCTGTATCACGAGAACCTGAAGGACCCCTATCACGCGACGCTGCTTCATTCCTATCTCGTGACGTTCGGCCTCATGGTCGCCGGCAACAAATCGGCGATGATCGTCGATCCGTCCGGCCGGCACGGCACGATGGCGTCGGCGCGCCCCGACACGCTCGATGTCGATGCCGAGAGCCGGCGCGAGATGCGGGCATTTCACGACGGCCTGAAGCTCGCCGATCCGCGCATCCTCGATTACGTGCGCGAGTTCCACTCGCCCTGGTCGGTGACGATGCAGACGATCTGGCCCAACATGGTGGTGCAGCGCGAGCTCAACACGCTCGGCACGCGCCAGATCGTGCCCAAGGGCCCGCACGAGTTCCTGATGATCTGGACCATGTTCGGCTACGAGGACGACAGCGACGAGATGACGCGCCATCGCATGCGCCAGGGCAATTTGATGGGCCCCGCCGGGTTTTTGGGGCTCGAGGACAACGAGGCGATGAAGTTCGTGCAGGACGGCGTCAAGAGTTCGCGCGAAGGGAGCGCCATAATCGAGCTTGGCGGCGACGAGGAAGGAACCTCGCCGAAGCTCATCACCGAAGCCGCGATCCGCTCGCTCTATCGCCACTGGCGCGAGGTGATGGAATTGTGAGCGGCGACCCTGCGCCCGCGCCGGCCGATGCTCTGCTCCTGCGCCTCGAGATCGAGGCGTTTCACGCCGATTACTGCGCCGCGCTCGACGAGGGGCGCATCGCGGACTGGCCGCGCTTCTTCACGGCCGACGCGCTCTATCGCATCGCCGCGCGCGAGAACGAGGAGGCGGGGCTTCCGGTCGGGCTCGTCTATTGCGAAGGCCGCGCGATGCTCGAGGATCGGGCATTGGCGATAGAAAAGACCCTGATGTTCGCGCCGCGCTACCTGCGCCACTACGTCACGAACGTCCGCGTCCTTGGCAACGACGACGGACTCATCGCCGCTGCCGCCAACTATCTCGTGCTGCAAACGCTCGTCGATCAGCGCACCACGATCCACCAGGCCGGCCGCTATGCCGACCGCTTCGTGCGCGAAGGCCAGCACCTCCTTTTGCGCGAGCGTCATTGTGTCTACGATACGCTCGTCATCGACAACGCCTTGGTGTTGCCGGTCTAGGGAGAGGAGACATGGTCGGGGTTTTGGGCGGCGCGTTCGTTCCGCATGCGCCGCAGTTCTTCTCGCTCCCCGAGACCGAGGACAAGGCGACGGTCGAGCGCGTGCGGCTTGCCATGGGCAAGGTCGGCGAGCGCTTGAAGGCGCTCGGGCCGGACCTCTGGATCGTCATCGCCAATGACCACGCGAACCAGTTCTTGCTGCACTGCACACCGCCCTTCTGCTTCCATTTGGGCGCGGAAGCGAAGGGTTCCTTCGTCGGCCGCGAGTTCCGCTTTCGCATTGCGAGCGATGCGGCGATGCGCCTCATGCGGCACATGCAGGACGAGGGCTTCGATCCCGCCTTCACGAATACCGCCGGCGTCGATTACGCCTTCGGCATTCCGCTGACCTTCCTCGGGCTCGATCGGCCGATCGTGCCGGTCTATGTCAATTCCTACGTGCCGCCGCAGCCTTCGATGCTGCGCTGCTTCGCGTTCGGCGAGGCGCTGGCGCGCGGGATCGCGGCGGCAGGGCTCCGCGCGGTCGTGGTGGCGAGCGGCGGCATGTCGCATTTCCCCGGCACCGACCGCTACAGCGCGCCCGAAGTCGAATTCGACCGCTCGCTCTTCGAGATCCTCAAGACCGGCAATCTGCGCCGGCTCTTGGCACTCGAGGAGCGCCATCTCGACGACATGGGCAATGTCGAGCTGCGCTCGTGGGCGATCGCGGCGGGATTGCTCGGCGAGCGCACGCCCGATGCGAGCGCGTTCGAGCCGAGCTGGCATCACACGTACGCCATGCTCTCCTTCGCCGCCGCCAGGCCCGAGCGCGCCGAGCCGCTGCACTATCCGCCGATCCACGCCGCGCGCCTGCCGCTCACCGCCGCGCTCCATCGCCTCGCCAACGACGACGCCGCGCGCGCGGATTATCTGCGCGATCCTGCCGCTTATGCCAAATCCGCCGGCCTTGCGCCCGACGAGGAGCGGGCCTTGGCCGCGCTCGACCAGACCGGGATGCTCAAGCTCGGCATCCATCCGCTCGTCTTCTTCCTCGCGCGCATGCAGATCGAGCACGAACGGAGCGCGCGATGACGGTCGCGGTGCCGATCACCATTGCCTGCGGCGATTACGACCGCACCCGCGCCATCAAGGACGGGCGCGTCGCGGTCGAAGGGTGCGACGTGACCTATATCCCGCTCGAGCCCGAGGAAGTCTTCTTCCGCGCCTTCCGCTACCAGGAATTCGACGTGTGCGAGCTGTCGTGCAGCTCGTACCTGCGCACGACCGATGCGGGCACGAGCGACTATATCGGCATTCCCGCCTTCGTCAGCCGCGTCTTCCGCCATTCCGGCATCTATGTCCGCACCGATCGCGGCATCCGCACGCCGCAGGATTTGCGCGGCAAGACGATCGGCCTGCCGGAATATCAGATCACCGCCGTCGTGTGGATGCGCGGCATCCTGCAGGACGAATACGGCGTGAAGCCCACGGACATAAGCTGGCGCTCGGGCGGGATCGAGGAGCCGGGCCGCGGCGAGAGGACGCCGCTCGCGCCCATTCCCGGCCTCGATCTGAAGCCGATCGCGTCCGACAAGACGCTCTCCGGCATGCTCGCCGCCGGCGAGCTCGACGCCATGTTCAGCGCGCGGGCGCCGTCGTGCTTCCTCAAGGGCGCGGCCCATGTCGGCCGGCTTTTCCCCGATTATCGCGCCGTCGAGCAAGCCTATTACAAGAAGACCGGGCTCTTCCCCATCATGCACCTGATCGGCGTGAAGAAGGCTTTGGTCGCGCGCCATCCCTGGCTGCCGACGAGCCTCTACAAGGCGTTCGCCGCGGCGAAATCGCTGGCCTATGAGGAGGTGGGCGACATCAACGCGCTGCGTGTGACCTTGCCCTGGGTCGAGGCCGAGACGCTCGCGACGATCGCGCTCATGGGCGAAGATTTCTGGCGCTACGGCGTCAGCGAGAACCGCAAGGAGATCGAAACCTTGGCGCGCTACGCGCACGAGCAGGGCCTCGTGCAGCGCCGCCTCGCGCCCGAGGAGCTGTTCGCACGGCCGACTTTGGAAATTTCGAAAATATGAAAAAACGAGGGAGGAAAACGTGGCCGACGACCGATCTGCCGCATCCCGCGTGACCGAACAGGAAGCGTTGCGCTTCCATGCCGAGGGCCAGCCGGGCAAGCTCGAGATCGTGGCGACGAAGCCGCTGACGACGCAGCAGGAGCTCTCGTTGGCCTATTCGCCGGGCGTCGCTTATCCGTGCCTCCACATCCATCGCGATCCCGCCTGCGCTTATGACTACACGGCCAAGGGCAATCTCGTCGCCGTCATCAGCAACGGCACGGCCGTGCTTGGCCTCGGCGATCTCGGCGCGCTCGCGGCGAAGCCGGTGATGGAAGGGAAGGCCGTCCTCTTCAAGCGCTTTGCCGGCATCGACGCGATCGATCTCGAAGTGGCGACGCGCGACGTCGACGAGTTCGTCAACTGCGTGCGCTTTCTCCATCCTGCCTTCGGCGGCATCAATCTCGAGGACATCAAGGCGCCGGAATGCTTCATCATCGAGCAGCGCCTGCGCGAGCTGCTCGACATACCGGTGTTCCACGACGATCAGCACGGCACCGCCATCATCGCGACGGCGGCGCTCCTCAACGCGCTCGACCTCACCGGGCGCGAGCTCAAGAAAATTCGCATGGTGGTGAACGGCGCCGGCGCGGCCGCGATTGCCTGCGTCGAATTGCTGAAGAGCATGGGCCTGCCGCACGACCGCGTCCTCATGTGCGACACCAAGGGCGTGATCTACGAAGGCCGGCGCGAGGGCATGAACCAATGGAAATCGGCGCATGCGGTCAACACCAGGCGCCGCACGCTTGCCGAGGCGATGGAAGGGGCCGACGTGTTCTTCGGCCTGTCCATGAAGGGCGCGGTCGATCAGGCGATGGTGACGTCGATGGCCGAGCGGCCGATGGTGGCGGCGATGGCCAATCCCGATCCCGAGATCACGCCCGAGGACGTGCGCGCCGTGCGGCCCGATGCGATCGTGTGCACCGGGCGCTCGGACTACCCGAACCAGATCAACAATGTCCTGGGCTTTCCCTACATCTTCCGCGGCGCGCTCGACGTGCGCGCCTCCACCATCAACGACGCGATGAAGATCGCGGCCGCGCACGCGCTGGCAAAGCTCGCGCGCGAGGACGTGCCCGACGAGGTCGCGGCGGCTTATGGCGGGCAACGGCTGCGCTATGGCCCTGAGTACATCGTGCCGTCGCCGTTCGATCCGCGCCTCATCTCGACCGTGCCGCCGGCGGTGGCGAAGGCGGCGGTGGAGTCGGGCGTGGCGCGCCGGCCGCATCCCGATCTCGCGGCCTATCGCAGCAGCCTCAAGGGCCGGCTCGATCCGACCGCGGCGAGCCTCCAGCGCATCCTCGACCAGGTGCGCGCCAATCCGCGCCGCGTCGTCTTCGCCGAGGGCGAGGAGGAAAAGACGATCCGCGCCGCGCTCTCCTTCCGCGAGAACGGCTATGGCACGCCGGTGCTGGTCGCGCGCCACGAGCGCATCACCGAGACCTTGCGCGAAATGGGCTTCGACGGGCGCGCCCCGTTCGAGATCCAGAACCCGCGCCTTGCGCCCCACAAGGACCGCTATATCGCCTTCCTCTACGAGCGCTTGCGGCGCACAGGCGCGCTTCACCGCGACGCCGAGCGGCTCGTCAACCAGGACCGCAACATCTTCGCCGCCTGCATGGTCGCGTGCGGCGACGCCGATGCGCTCGTGACCGGCGAGACGCGCAACTACTTCACCGCCTTCGACGAGGTCGCGCGCGTCATCGGCCCGCGCCAGGGCCGCCGCATTTTCGGCTACGCGCTGCTCCTGTCGCGCGGCCGCTCCATCCTCATCGCCGACACGACCGCGCATGCGCGCCCTTCGGCCGAAGAGCTCGCCGACATCGCCGTGCAGTCGGCCGAGCGCGCGCGCCACATGATGGGGCAGGAGCCGCGCGTGGCGCTCCTCTCGCATTCGAATTTCGGCAATCCCGGCCGCGCGCAGGCGCAGCGCGTCAAGGAGGCGGTCGCCCTCCTCGACGCGCGCCGTCCCGATTTCGAATATGACGGCGAGATGAGCGCCGAGGTCGCGCTCAACTTCGCCCTCATGCGCGACCGCTATCCGTTCTGCCGCCTCACGGGCGCGGCCAACGTCCTCATCATGCCCGGCCTCGACAGCGCCAACCTCGCGGCGCAGCTTTTGGAGCAGATGGGCGGCGGCAAGCGCATCGGGCCCCTCCTCATGGGCCTCGACAAGCCGGCGCAGATCCTCGAGATGGGCTCGACCGTGTCCGATTTCGTCAACATCGCCGCGCTCGCCGCGCACGAGGCGATCCTGTAGGGCGCCGGTTGCATTTCAGCTTCAATGTCCGTTTCTGACCGATTCCGTTGAAAAACTTCCGAAGGAGGACTTCAGGGCTGCCGTTGCGAAACAATGATTCAATCAGGACAGACAAAACGTATCATCGATACGCGTGGAATTGCCGGCTCGACTAGATATTGCGAGCGAAATCCGCCTGCGGAGTTTTTCAACACAATCGACCCGAGGCAGACGACCGGGTGCGATGGACTCATACAGTCAGGGCCGTTAAATTCGTCCACGAAAGGCACAATCGAAAGTGCCATAATGGCAGTGGAACGTACTCAACGACGGCTAGCGGCAATCCTTGCCGCGGATGTGGTTGGATATAGTCGGCTGATGGCGGCCGATGAGACCGGCACGCTCGCCGCGCTCCGGGCTCACCGCAAGAATCTGATTGACCCCAAGATCGCCGGGCATGGCGGTCGCGTCGTCAAGCTTATGGGCGACGGGACGCTGGTCGAGTTCGCGAGCGCGGTCGATGCGGTCGACTGCGCCATTTCGATTCAACGCGCCATGGTCGAGAGCAATGAGGGCCAGCCAGAAGACCGGCGCATCGTGTTTCGCATCGGCATCAATGTCGGCGACATCATCATCGAAGACGACGACATACACGGCGACGGCGTCAATGTCGCGGCGCGGCTCGAAGGCATCGCCGAGCCCGGCGGCATCGCGATTTCCGAGGACGTGTGGCGGCAGGTTCACGGCAAGGCCGCGGCCAGTTTCGTCGACGCGGGCGAGCAGACCCTCAAGAACATCGCGCGGCCGGTGCGCGTCTTTCACGTCGACCTCGGCGGTAGCCACACGGTCCCGCCAGCCGCGCCCGCATTGGCGCTGCCCGACAAGCCGTCGATCGCGGTGCTGCCGTTCCAGAACATGAGCGGCGATGCCGAGCAGGATTATTTCTGCGACGGCATGGTCGAGGACATCATTACGGGCCTGGCGCGCATCAAATGGCTCTTCGTCATCGGGCGCAATTCGAGCTTCGCCTATAAAGGCAAGTCGCCGGACATCCGTCAGGTCGGACGCGAGCTCGGCGTGCGCTACGTGCTCGAAGGCAGCGTGCGCAAGGTCGGCAATCGCGTGCGCATCACCGGCCAGATGCTCGAGGCGGAGACCGGCAGCCATGTCTGGGCCGAGCGCTATGATGGGACCCTCGACGATATCTTCGCGCTGCAGGACGAGATTACGACGAGCGTGATCGGCTGCCTGGAGCCTCAACTGTTTGCGGCAGAGCACACTCGGCTGAAACGCAAGCCGCCGCAAAGCCTGGGCGCGTGGGAATGCTTCGTTCGCGCCGTCTTTATGTTCAGCCAGCATTCCAAAGACGGTAGCCTTGCTGCGCTGGCGTTGCTCGATCGTGCCATCGAGCTGGATCACGGCTACGGCCAAGCCTTTGGATTGAAGGCGTTTACCCTCATCTGGCGCGCTTTCCAGGGCTGGGAAGACATGGGATCGGCGATCGAGCATGCCACGGCCGCGGCAACGCGCGCGATTGCCTGTGATTCCCAGGATCCGTGGGCCTATATGGGTCGCGCCATGGTGGCGGTCGCGACACGCGACAATGCGGAAGCGGTCAATGCCTTTCGCCATGCCGCCGATCTCAGTCCCAATCTCGCGTTTGCTCTCGGCGGCATCGGCGTCGCACTGGCCTTCGGCGGACGACCGGAAGAGGGCATCGAATACATCAACCAGGCAGTTCGGCTGAGCCCACGCGATACCTTCGGCGACGATTTCCAATTGTATTATGCCTTCTCGCACTTCCAGGCGGGGCGTTATGTCGAGGCAGCCTCTTATGCCCAAAAGGCGATCCAGCTTCGACCGGAGCATCCCTATCCGCACATCATAGCCTCGGCCTCGTACGGCCTCGCCGGCAATGACAAGAATGCTGGCGACGCATTGGCCAAGTTGAGGGCGCTGGTTCCAGAGATCACGGCTTCCAACGTCAAAAACACCGCGCCCTACGTGCTTGTCGACGACCGCGCCCGGTTGGCCGAAGGTCTCCGCCTAGCGGGTCTGCCGGAGTGACAGGCGTGGCAAAGCGCGGCGCCTGACTTCTCCTATCGGCATAAAGCAGAACGTCAAACTGGCCGATGAGAGATTGCCAAGAGTACGCAGATGCGCTAGTAATTTACGTACGGTATTTCCCATTGTAAAACAGAGGGTTCGGCTCGGCACATCGGCCGATTGCCGCAAAATCTCGCGGGCACGGGCCGGCCGACGAAATCCGAAAATCATCACGGGTAAGGGGTGATTTTTGCGGCGGTCTTCCGGTCGCGCCCAAACTGGGTGTTTTCGGAAATTCCACCCCCAAAATAGAGTCGGACGAAAACCGCCTCAGGCAGCGCCAACGCTGAAACGCCCCGCCAACAGCGTGGTTTTGAGGAGCGCGGCCAACGCCGTCACCTCGCTCGTGTCGAGCGCGGCATAAGGCGGATAGGGATCGCCCACCGGCATGCCGATCAAGCGCATCGCCGCCTTCATCGTCGGCGTGAGGCCGCGATGCATGAAGCGCGCCGGGAAGAGCGCGAACTGAAGCTGGTACTCGGCGGCGCGCGCGTGGTCGCCCGCGACGTAAGCGTCGATCACGTGCCGCGCGATCTCGGCCGCCGGCGGTGGCATGGTGGCGCCCGCGCCGCCCAACTGGATCGTGCTCAGCAGCATCTGCAGGGTCGTGAAATATTTCGCGTGGCCGGCGTGATCGATCTCGACGATGAGGCGCGAGACGCGGGCGAGATCACGCGAGCTCTCCTTGATGTAGCGCACGTTCGGGAGACGCGCCAAGGCGATCGTCGCCGGAATCGAAACGTCGGCCCCCGGCCCGGCATTGAGATAAAGCGTCATCGGCAGGCGGCTCTCGCGTCCGACCGCTTCGAAATAAGCGATGAGATCGTGCTCGGAGGGCGGGCCGCCATGCGCGCGCAGCGGCGCCAGCATCTGCACCGCCGATGCTCCTTCGCGCTCGGCGAACTGCGCGAGCTCGATCGCGGTGCGGAACGAGGGGTGCGAAATGCCGACCATCACCGGGCGACGGCCGGCGACCAGCTCGATCGTGCGCCGCACCAGCTCTTTGCGCGCTTCGAGCGAGAGATATGTGTATTCCTGCGCCTCGACGCCGGCGGCGACGATCATCGTCGCATCGCAGTGATCGATGCAGTAGTCGATCTCGCGCCCGAGCGCCGCCGCGTCCACCGCGAGATCGCTCGTGAAGGGCGTGAGCGGGGCGACGATCAGTCCCGGTTTTTCCATCGCTCTCTCCCGTCGATCGGGCCGATGCTCGATGGGCCCGCGGTCAATGTCAACCGGCGGCGCTGGCCGGGAAGATCAGGGATTTGATGACCACCGGCACCGCGCCCGACGTGTCGAGCATCGCGCCGATGTCGATATAGTCGAATTCCTTGAGGTCGAGCCCATCGATCGAGACGATCGGGCATTGGAGGCGAAGCTCCTCGCGGCAATGGATGCCGATGAGGCCGCCGACATCGCCGTCGCCGGCCAGCACCAGCGGATGGCCGTTCGCAAGCGCCGGCGCCAGCGCCGCGGCAATGCCGCGACAGAACGCGTCGAGCCGGTCGAAGCTCGCAGGCCCCCGCCACGGCACGAAGAGCGCGAGCGCCGCCTCGCCCGAGGCGAGATCGAGGCGGAGCAAGGCGCTTCGGATCGCGGCGGCGATTTCCGTCGCGTCGAGCGTGTCGCGATCGAGCGGCCAGTCCGGCGTCGCGACCGGCAAGTTGCGCAGAGGCAGTGCCTCGAGCGGCGAGACATAGATCGTGCTGCCGCTCACTTGCACCGTATATTGCGCGGCGCCGATCACCGTGGCGCGGATGCGCTCGGCCGGCGCCGCAAGATTGAGGCCGCGTTCGGTCATGCGCGCGCGGATCGCGGCGGCGAGGAACGGCCCCAGATCGCCATGGCCCTTGAGGCTCGCGCCATAGATGTATTCGGCGACGCCGCCCGAGAAGCTGATGGCATCGCAACCGCCGGCGACGTCGAGCGGGTCGAGCCGCAACAGCGAGGCGCCGCCCGCCGCCGGCGACTTGCCTTCGATCGCGAGGAAAACCGCATCCGCCATGCGCTCCGAAAGGGCCTTGGCCGCATCTTCGCCGAGCGTCTCGCCGGGACGGAGTAGAAGCCCAAGCTCGGCTGCGAAGCGGCGCCCCGCGTCCTCCATGCGGACGATGCAGCCGTCATCGTCAAGCGCGATGAGGCGCGCGCCGACATCGAGCGCGGTGATGGAGAGAACGCGGCCATCGGCGCACAGAGCGAGCTTCGCCGTGCCGCCGCCGAGATCGACGTTGAGGACACGGTTGCCGTCGCGGATCGAGCGTGCCACCGCGCCCGAGCCGTAAGCCGCCATCGTCGTCTCGAGTCCGTCGCCCGCGCTCACCGCGACGAGCTTTCCCGCCTGGCGCGCAAACAGTTCGCCGATCGCGCGCGCGTTCTTCCGCTGCACCGCGACGCCCGTGAGGATCAGCGCACCCGTGTCGATCGCATCGGGCGAAATGCCGGCGGCCGCATATTGCCGCTCGATGAAGGCGCCGAGCGAAGCGGCGTCGATCGTCTCCGCTGCCGTGTAGGGCGTCAGCAGGATGTCCGAGCGATAGACGGTCTCGCGCTCGGTCACGACATAGCGGCTGTCGAGCCGCTCGAGCACGATGCGCGAGAACACGAGATGGGAGGTCGAAGAGCCGATATCGACGCCGACGCTCGTCAGCAGCAGCTCATCCTCAAGCGCGAGCGTGCGGCCGGCGCTCGAGAAGAAGATCCGGCCTTCGCCCTCTTGCTCCGTCATCGCGCCGGAATCATTCCGCCGCGGAGCGCACCTTGGTGCCTGGCTCGTACCACTTGGGGTCCATGCGGTTCTCGACGCCGGCGTGCTTCAGCGTCGCATCGTATTCGGCGCGGATGAACGGGTCCTCCATCGCATAGGGAACCGCCGTGCCGCCTTCGTCGAGATCGATCGCGCCGTAATCGATGTGCGGCTCGCCCGGCGGGCCGGGCTCGCGTCCGGGCGCGTGCGGACCGAACCAGGCGGTGAGGCGGAACGCCTCCTTCGAGACGCCGAAATGCTGATGATACCAGCGCGCGCCGCCGGGCGCCGCCGAGACCAAGCCCACGGGCTCGTAATCGACGCGCTTCACGAGCTCGGCCTTGCCGTCCTTCCACGGCGTGATGCCCATGTGCTCGGGCCAGGTGTAAGTGTAGCCCTTGCCCTGGAGGCAGATCAGAACGGCCGCCGAAGTATGCGCATGCGCCTTCGAGTAGCGCCCGTTCTCGTGCTGGCCGATCCACAGGTAAAACGTATTGCCTGTCATGAACGGCTCGATGCGCCGGTAGCCGGGCGAGCGGCGATTGTCGAGCGGCAGCTCGCAATGGACGATGTCGGGAATGAAATTGGTCCGGCGCATCGCGAGGCCGCGCACCGGATCAGGTTCAATGTCATCCCTGGGCCGATAGAAATCGTCGGCGCCGCTGAAGCGGTCGCGGAATTGGAACGGGCAGTCGAAAATCGCGCTCGTGTTGTTCAGGAGGTTCATCAGATTGGGCGCGGTCGTTCCGGCCAGCAACAGCGCCGGGCTCGATGTCGCGTTGACGATGCGGTGCCAGGCATTGACCGGGATCGAGAATAGCGAGCCTTGCTGCCATTCGAAGATGTGGCGCTTGGCGTCGCCGTCGAGCCAGACCTCGGTCGAGCCGCGACCCTCGACCACGTAATAGATTTCCTCGTACAGATGACGCTCCGCATTGAGCGCGCCGCGCGCCGGCACCTCGACGACATAGCAGCCCCATTTGCCTTCGGTGCCGTAGAGCTGGATATAGGTGCCGCGCCCGCCCATGCGCTTCCACGGGAAAAGCGGCAGGTTCTGCACCTTGGAGACGCCGATGTCGCGGTGGATCGGAATCCCTTCCGTCTCCATGAACTTGTCGTAGGGCGTCGCCGGGCGGGCGAACTTGCCGTAGCCAGCCTTCTTTCCGCCTGCGGGCTCGTGCCAGTGGACCTGGCCCGGAAGATCGTGAGGCATGGCGTCATCTCCTTCAGGCACGAAGCGCCGACGATACCGCTAAGGGGTGAAAGCGTAGCGCCCGCCGGAAGGCTCGCCAAGACCTGCTCAGGAGTCGTAGCGGGCGATCTCGACAAGATTCTCGTCCGGGTCGCGAATGTAAACGGACGTCATCGCGCCGAGCGCGCCGGTCCGCGCGACGGGTCCGAGTTCGATCGCGACGCCGCAGGATCTGAGGTGCGCGATTACGTCCTCGATCGGCTCCCGCGTGATCAGGCAGAAATCGCCAGCACCCGGCACCGGGTGCGCGGCCTTGGGCTCGAAGGTGCGGTCTAACTCATGAACATTGATCTTTTGCTGGCCGAATTTGAGCGCAGCCGGACGCCCCGGCAACAGCTCGCGCGTCATTCCGAGCACGCGTTCATAAAAGCGCAGCGTCGTTTCGATCGACCGCACGGTCAGAACGAGATGGTCGATCCGCTCGATCATGGCGCGTCGTTTCCTGCTGTCCGATTGACCCTGGAATATAGCGCGGCCTATGGTCCGCCTCATGCACGAAACGAGCATAGAGGTTGGCGGCCAGAGGCTACGCCTCTTCGAGGGCGGCCAAGGCACGCCGGTTCTCTATCTCCACGGCGCGGGCGGTCCTGCATGGTATCCGCTCCTTGAAACCTTGAGCACAAAGTGGCGTGTCATCGCTCCCCAGCATCCGGGCTTCGCCCAGTCGCAAATTCCGGACTGGCTCTCCAGCATCAGCGACCTTGCGTATTTCTATCTCGATGTGCTTGCGGTGCTGGGTCTCGAGGGCGTGCACGTGGTCGGTCATTCGCTTGGCGGGTGGCTTGCGGCCGAGATCGCCATCCGCAATACCGCGCGCCTTGCCAGCGTGACGCTGATGGCGCCGGCGGGCGTCGCGTCGGAGGCCGAGCCTTACGGCGATATATTTCTGTGGACGCCGGAAGAGCACGCTCGGAATTCGTTCTACGATCAGCGTTTCGCCGAGGAGCGGATCCGCGCGCTTCCGAACGCCGATATCGATGTCATACTGCAAAATCGCGCGGCCGCGGCGCGCCTCGCCTGGTCGCCGCGGCTGCACAATCCGCAGCTTCCCTATTGGCTGCACCGGATCGACGTGCCGACTCTGATCGTTTGGGGCGACGAGGACCGCATCTGCCCGTTCTCCTGCCACCGCATCTTCCTCGAAAAGATTCCGGGCGCGGAGATCATGGCGCTGGCGCGCTCGGGACACGCGCTTCATACCGAACGGCCGCAAGAGGTCGCGGAACGCCTCGACGCATTCTTCGCCTTGCCGAAACGGCGCCGAACTCCGACATAGGCACTATGAGCAAAGTTGGCGTCCTCGTTGCCGCGATCCTGTCGCTTTCCGTGATGGCGGTCGCCGCCTATCTGTGGCTGTCGCTCGGAGATGTCGAAGTGGGCGTGGCTGGCTATATCGCGCTCATTGCCGGCGGGCTTGGAACGCTCGGCCTCGGCGCGGGATTGATGACGCTCGTCTTCTATAGCCACCGCGCCGGATTCGACGACCGCGCGGGAGCTCCTCCGGTGCGCGAGGAATCCCCACCTCGGGATGTCCAAGGTAGCCAATGAGCGCACGGCGGAAGTCGCGGCGGAACGTCCGCGAACACGGTCCCGATCCGATCGATGTTCATGTCGGCAAGCGCTTCCGATTGGCTCGGCTTGAGGCAAGCCTCAGCCAGGACGAGCTGGGACGGGGGATCGGCGTATCTTTTCAGGCGGTGCAGAAATACGAGCAAGGCGAGAACCGTTTGAGCGCGAGCCGTCTGTTCCGTACGGCGCGATTGGTCGAGCAACCGGTCTCGTTCTACTTCGAAGGCCTCGATCGCGAGGCTCCGGTGGCCGATGTCGCCGTGTTTACGCCCGAGGAGCTCGATCTCGTTCGCAATTACCGCCAGATCGCGAGCAAGGAAGTCCGCGCGCAGCTGCTGCACTTGGCCAAGCGCATGGGGGACGAACCCGTCCGGGCGTGAGTTTCGAATTCAGTCGGGCGATTGCTTGGAGGGGCGCTTCCGCTGCGGCAATCCATGCGGTAGAACAGCCGGCGCTCCGAGGGACATGCACATGACCTGCACACCGCTCCGCGTCATCGCCGCCGCCGTTGTCGCGCTCCCGGTCGCTTCGCCGGCTGCGCGGGCGCTCGACAAGGTGACGCTCGGCACCGACTGGAAGGCGGAAGCCGAGCACGGCGGCTATTACCAGGCGCTCGCGACCGGCATCTACAAGAAGCACGGCATCGATCTCGTCCTGCGTCAAGGCGGGCCGCAAGTGAACCAGTCGCAGCTTCTGGCGGCCGGCCGCATCGATTTCAGCATTGCCTCCAATTCCTTCATTCCGCTCAATTTCGTAAAGAACGACATCCCCATGGTGGCGGTGGCGGCGCCGTTCCAAAAGGATCCGGCGGTGCTGATTGCGCACAAGGGCGTGGGCAACGACAGCCTCGAGGCCTTGAAGGGCAAGCCGATCATGGTTGGCGGCGATACGCGGGTCGGATGGTGGCTCTTCCTCAAGGCCAAATTCGGCTACAGCGACGACCAGATGCGCACCTACGACTTCAACATCGCACCCTTCCTCGCAAACAAGCAGGCTGTCCAGCAAGGTTATCTCACGAGCGAGCCCTATCTCATCGAACAGACCGGCGAGACTCCCAACGTATTTTTGATCGCCGATCAAGGCTACGCTAGCTATGCCTCGATCCTGGAGACCTCGCAAAAACTCGTTCACGACAATCCGGACCTCGTGCAACGCTTCGTCGATGCCAGTATCGAAGGCTGGTACGGCTATATCTATGGCGATCCGAAGCCGGGAAACGAACTCATCAAGAAGGACAATCCCGAGGAGAGCGACGACCTTCTCACTTATGCCATGACCAAGATGAAGCAGTACGGCATCGTCGACAGCGGCGATAGCGAAAAGGATGGCATCGGCGCAATGACCGACGCGCGCTGGAAGGATTTCTTCGACGTAATGTCGCAGCAACGTCTCTATCCGAAGGACATGAACTACCGTGCGGCATATACCTTGCGCTTCGTCAATCACCGCGACGGCATGGAGCTCAAGAAATAAACGTGGCTTCCGAAGCGGCGGCCGAGAAGACAGCGAGCGCGCTGCTGTCGCTGGAGAGTGTCGGAAAAACATTCCGCAACGGCACGATCGCGCTTCAGCACATCGATCTTGCAGTTGCACCAGGTGCTTTCGTCAGCCTGTTGGGACCATCTGGCTGCGGCAAGAGCACGCTTCTGCGCATCGTTGCCGGCTTGACGGCTCCATCGTCGGGTCGCATCGCCTGGGACAGGGAAGGGGTCGTAGGCTCGACCGGCTTCGTGTTTCAGGAACCGACGCTGATGCCATGGGCCAGCGTGTGGGATAATGTTTACCTGCCGCTGCGACTTTCCGGAAAGCCGCGCGGCGCAGTGCGCGGGCGCGTCGACGACATGATCGCGGCGGTCGGGCTCTCGGGTTTCGCAAAGGTCTATCCCCGCGAGCTTTCCGGTGGGATGCGCATGCGTGCATCGATCGCACGCGCGCTCATCACCGAGCCACGGCTCTTGCTGCTCGATGAGCCCTTTGCCGCGCTCGACGAGATAACGCGGTTCAAGCTCAACGAGGATCTGCTCCGGCTGTGGCGGGAGCGGCGCTGCACCATTCTGTTCGTGACGCACAGCGTGTTCGAATCCGTGTTCCTCTCGAACCGCATTTTCATCTTCACGCCACGTCCGGGCCGGGTAGCGGAAGAAGTTTCAATCGATCTTCCTTATCCGCGCGACGAGGCGCTGCGGACGACGCAAGGATATGCCGAGAGCTGCCGCGATGTGTCGCTGCGGCTTGCGCGGTCGAGCCGATGATGGCTACTTGGCGCGATGCGATCGCCCGCGCGGCGGCGCCGGTCGTCGTCGGCATCCTCATGCTTGCGGCTTGGCAGTGGATCGTCACGACCAACCATATTCCGCCATACATTCTGCCGGGGCCGATCCTGGTCACGAAGACGCTTTGGCTCGACGGTCCGAGCCTCCTCGCTTCGCTTTGGGTGACACTCCGCATCACGCTCGCGGCGCTTGCGGCAGCGGTGCTGGTCGGCGGCCTTCTTGCAATTCTGTTCGCGCAGTCGCGGCTGCTTGAACGTTGTCTCTTTCCCTACGCCGTTATCCTGCAGGTGACGCCGATCGTATCGATCGCACCGCTCATCATCATCTGGGTCAACGACACGTTCCTGTCGTTGCTCGTCTGCGCTTGGATCGTCGCGTTCTTTCCGATCGTCGCCAACACCACGCTCGGTCTCAATAGCGCTGACCGCCACCTCGCGGCCTTGTTCCGCCTTTACGGTGCCTCGTCGTGGCAGGTGCTTCGGCTGCTGCGCATACCTTCGGCGCTTCCCTTCTTTCTGGCCGGCGTGCGCATCAGCGGCGGCCTTGCGCTCATCGGCGCGGTCGTCGCCGAATTCGTAGCGGGGACCGGCGGCACCGAGACCGGACTTGCGTCGCGCATTCTCGAGGCGGGTTATAGGCTCGAGATTCCCCGCATGTTCGCGGCGCTGCTGCTGTTATCGCTAACAGGGATATTGATCTTTGCGGTCTTGAGCTGGATGTCGCACCGGCTCATTGCCCATTGGCATGAGAGCGCGCTGCCGCCCGAGGAGTGAAGCTCAGGCAGGGACGAGGATGGTGATCTGGTCGGCGACGAGCGCCGGCCGCGATGCGCCGTCAAGCTCGAAGGTGCATTCGCTGTCGACCCGTACGCCGCGTCGCGACGGTTCGATCCGCGCGAGCTTGAGCCGCATCCTGACGCGGCTTTCGCTCGGGACCGGCTCGAGGAAGCGGACCTTGTCGCAGCCGTAATTGATGCGGGCTGCGACGCCGTCGACGTCGTAGATCTGATCGCGCAGCCGCGCGATTAGCGACAGCGTGAGGAAGCCATGCGCGATCGTCGTGCCGAAGGGCGAAAGCCGGGCGCGCTCGCGATCGATATGGATCCACTGATGATCGCCGGTGGCGTCGGCGAACTGGTCGATCATGGCCTGCGTGATCGTAAGCCACTCGCTTGCGCCGAGATCCTGGCCCACGGCGGTCTTGAGCTCGTCGATCGAGGTGAAGCGGCGCATGGTGCCTCTCGGGAGATGGCGTTCTCCGAAATCTACCCGATGCCGGCCGCTTGACAATGCGCGAGATCGGGGGTACGTGGAATGTTACGTGGAGATTTGAGCCGACCGGCTTGCGGACCACGTAAAAAAACCCGCTAAAAGGTCGGAGGCTCTTCGGAACCCTGGCCTTTGCGGGACAGGGTTTTTTGCTGCGCAGGCGCAACCGAGGAGATGACCATGCCGGACCAACCCGCCCCCGCCCACCACAACCCGTCCTGGCGCCCGCGCACGGTGATGGCGCAGAGCGGGATCCTGCGCAGCGAATTCATGGAGACGTGCGAGGCGCTCTATCTCACGAGCGGCTATGTCTATCGCAGCGCCGAGGAAGCGGAATCGGCCTTTGCCAATGACGGATCGCGCTATGTCTACAGCCGATACGCCAATCCTACGGTGTCGATGTTCGAGGAGCGCCTGCGGCTTCTCGAAGGGGCCGAAGCGTGCCGCGGCACGGCGAGCGGGATGGCGGCGGTGTTCGCATCGCTTGCGTGTTTCCTCAAGGCGGGCGATCGGGTCGTGGGCTCGCGCGCTCTGTTCGGATCGTGCCTCTACATTCTCCAGACGGTTCTTCCGCGCTACGGCATCGAAACGGTGATCGTCGACGGGCGCGATCTCGATCAGTGGCGGAATGCTCTCAAGCCCGGCGCGCGCGCCGTCTTTCTCGAAAGCCCGTCCAATCCGACGCTCGAAATCATCGACCTCGCCGCAGTCGCGAAGCTCGCGCACGAGGCCGGCGCCGTCATGGTCGTCGACAACGTGTTCGCGACACCGATCCTGCAGCGGCCCTTGGAATTCGGCGCCGATATCGTGTGCTATTCGGCGACGAAGCATATCGACGGCCAAGGCCGCACGCTTGGCGGCGCGGTGCTCGGCACGAAGAAATACGTACTCGAAAACCTCGCGCCGTTCCTACGCCACACCGGGCCGGCGCTGTCGCCGTTCAATGCCTGGATCTTGGTGAAGGGGCTCGAGACGCTCGACCTCCGGCTCGAGCGGCAGATGGAAGGCGCGCGCGAGATCGCGCGCTTCCTCGAATGTCAGGGCAAGATCGAACGCACGCTCTATCCCGGGCTCGAGAGCCATCCGCAATACGAGCTCGGGCGCCGCCAGATGAAGGGGGCGGGCACGGTCGTGTCGTTCAATGTCGGGCGCGGCAAGGAGGAGGCATTCCGTTTCCTGAACGCGCTCCGTCTCATCGCGATTTCGAACAATCTCGGCGACAGCAAGAGCCTCGTCACCCATCCGGCGACGACGACGCATTCGCGCATCGCGCCTGAGGCGCGCGCGGCGCTTGGCATTGCCGACAATCTGGTGCGGCTGTCGATCGGCCTCGAGGATTCGGCCGACATCACCGACGATCTGTCGCAGGCGCTCGAAAAGATTTAGACGCGCCAGCCTTTTCCGGCGCGCCGTCCGGTGCGGCCCGCCTTCACCGTCTGTTTCATCAGCGCGGGCGGGCGAAAGCGCTCGCCGTAGGCCGCGTGGAGGATTTCCATGACCTCGAGCGCGAGCGACGAGCTCACCGCGTCCATGAGCTCGAACGGGCCCATTGGATGGCCAAGCCCGAGGCGGCAGGCGAGATCGATGTCGGCGGGCGAAGCGACGCCCTCCTCGACGAGCTTCACCGCCTCGATCAGAAATGCCGTCAGGACGCGGTTCACCGCAAATCCCACCACGTCCTTGACCCGGATCGGGTTCTTGCCGATCGCTTGGGCGAGCGCGGTCGCGACGGCGATCGTCGGCTCGGACGTGTCGAAGGCAGGAATGATCTCGACGAGTTTCATGCGCGAGACCGGCGAGAAATAGTGCGTGCCGATGAAGCGCGGCCGGCGCGCGTCGGAAACGTAGGAGGCGAGCGTCGAAATCGCGATGCTCGAAGTGTTGGTGGCGAAGATCGCGTCGGCGCGGCAGGTGCGGTCCAATGTCTTGAACACCTCGGCCTTGACGCCTTCGTTCTCGAACACCGCCTCGACGACGATGTCGCGGTCGGCAAAGCGCGCGAGATCGGGCGTGGTCTTGATGCGTGACAGCGCCGGTTCTGCCGCATCGGCGGACCAAAAGCCGCGCGGCACGCCTTTCTCGACGACGTCCTTGAGGCGTGCCATCGCCTTCGCCAGGAGATCGTCGCTACGGTCGGAGAGCAGCACGTCGTGCCCCGCGAGCGCATGAACGAGCGCGATTTCCGCGCCCATGAGACCGGCGCCGATGACGCCGATCTTCGCTTTGGTGTCTGCCATGGGCGAACCTTATCACGGCTGGTCCGAGGGGATGGAGGGGGTGCACGCGATGCGCCGGAAACGGCGCCGCTCGGCGAGATAGAGGGCGAGCGTGGCGTGGAGCGCGCGCTCGGGCCGGCGGGCCGCGCGGGCCCGGCGGATCGCTTCGATCTGGCCGAGCGCCAAGGTGGTGAAGAAATGCGCCTCGCCTGCCGCTCCGGCGGCAAACGCTGCGGCGGGCGAGCCGAGGCGCGCGGTGAGCCGCAGCTCGGGCGGAATCGGGCCGTCATAGCGGCGTTCGAGCTGGCCGAGCGCAGAAAGCGGATCGTGCATGCATCCTCCCGGTCGGGGCCGGGAGGATATACGTATTTAGCGTTCATACTTCAAGGGCGTGCGTACAACTACAGCCACTTCCACTGCCCGATCACGCGGCCCTGGATATAGGCCTCTTCGAGCGTGCGCTCGTAGGGCTCGTATTTCGTGTTGTCGGAGGTGATGCGGACGCGCGCGGGATCGGTGTGCGGGATGACCTGAACCCGTTTCACCACCAGTCCGAGCCCGTCCCAGACCACGAAAATCCCCGGCGGCGACGGTTTTTTGTCGCCGGTATCGACCAGAACGCGCTGTCCGGGCATCAGCGCCGGCTCCATCGAATCACCCATTACCGTGATGATTCTGAGCTCGTGTGCGGGCGCGGTCGAATAGCCGCGCACGATGCCGGTCGGCACCTGCCATTCGGCGATGACGCGCTCGGGCCCGCCGGTGAGCCCGCCGCCGGCGCCGGCGCGCACGTCGAGCTCCTCGATATGGAGCATGGTCTCGTCGCCGAGCGGGCGCTGCGCCGCATCGACGCCCGCGAGCGAGAAGACCTCGGCCGACGAGACGCCGCCCTTCTCGAAGATCGGCACGAGGCGGCGCACGAAATCCAAGGGCAGGTGCGGCTTGCGATAGCGGTCCTCGTAATGCTGATAGCTCGAGCCGTGCTCCATGCCGAGCGCGTGCGCGACCTCGCGGATCGAGAGCCCGGCGCGCTGGCGCAGCTGCTTCAACTTTCGGGTGATGGGCGAGGTCTCAGCCATGTCGTTAATGTACGCCATCTGCTCGCGGGGCGCAAACGCTTTTCCCTTGACAATCGTACGGAATTATTGTACAGAAGGGAGCATCGCCAGCCTCGCCGAGAGGGCCGGCGCATCCCACGAGGGGAGCTGCGATGGACCAGGCGCTCGACGGGTTTGGCGCGGCCGCAGATGAGAACATTTCAGGAACATACGCACCGGCGGCGCGCGCCGCAAGCGCCGAGCCGTGCGGCTACATCATCGGCGGCGCGGGCGGGGCGGCGCGCTTCTGCACCGCGCCGGCCGAACGCGGCTCGTCCTATTGCCGGCTGCATCGCGCGCTGTGCCAGGTCGATCCCAATTCGCCCGAGGCGGCCGCCATCATCGCCGATTTCGAGGCCGAGGCGGCGCGGCCGCCGCCGCCCGGCGTCGGCTGCGACCCGCTGCTCGAGACGCCGCTCGCGACCGAGCCCGAGGAGGTGATGGACGACCTCGCGATCGAGCCGCGCGAAGACGAAGGAGACGCGCCGTGAAGCGCGCGCGGCGGGGCGCGCCCCGCGCCGACGGCATCGCGCCGACGCGCGAGCGCTGGCTGAAGGGCGATGTCGAGATCATGAACGCCGCGATCGCGGACGAGGCGGGGCGGCCGTCGCGGCCCTATCGCCGCGTCGATCTGCTCGGCTGGATGGCGCGCAAGGGAACGATCTCGGCCGAGATGCGCCAGGCCGGCGAGGATTTCCACGCGCTCTTCCAGCGCGCGGCACTCGATCCGCTGCGCGCGCCCGATCCCGCGCGCACGCCGCACGGGCGACACCTCGTCGAGCGCAGCGAAAGCCAGGAGGCGGCGCGCGAGAAATTATCGCGCGCGCTCGCCGCGGTGGGCGGCATGGCGTCGCCGGCGGGTTCGTGCCTCTGGCACGTCGTCGGCGGCGAGAACTCGATCAAGGACTGGGCGCTGCGCCAGGGCTGGAACGGCCGGCCGCTCGGCCAGGAACAAGCGAGCGGCGTGCTGGTCGCCGCGCTCGGCACGCTGCAAGCGTGGTGGGGGAGGTGAGGGATTAGCGCTTAGCGCGTGTTTTTCTGGCCTGTTTCTGTCTAATTAGCCGCCGTAGTTCCACAACGTCAGCCGTTCTGATGAGAACCGACCCGTCCTCCGGCACTGGCCAGTCGAGATAGATAATTCGTGCCATAGGCTCGATTTCGGCACGATTGCGGCTAACGAGCGCGGTTCGCTGCACTTGCGTCAGTCCATCGGCGCCGAAATGATCTTCGAGCGCTTCACGGCTGATCGCACATGATACGTGTTCACCGCCGGAGACGCCGACAAACTGGACGACATCTCTGCTGAAGACATAGTGAAGCGTCTCGTCGCGGAAGTGGACGTCGGCATCCGGGAAAAGATTGCGTCTGGTCGAGCCGATGACGTAAAGCATCCGGTCGCGCGCATGTGGGGCGATCATCCCGAGACCCCGGATGAGAAGTTCCTGCCAGCGCGGGCCACGGCCGTAGGCTTCCGTCCACATCTCCCGCAACTGTGTCGAACGGCGCTCCGAGAGGATCACAATCAATGCGGCCGCCTGTAGCAAATCCTTTTCGCTCTTCGCGGCACCGGTTCGCCGCCGCTGGGCGACGATGAGCTTGTGAAGGGCGTAGCGTTCCGGCGCCGGGACGTTCACGAGTATGCCAGCCTCGTAAAGGACGGCCGCCTGGATTTCATCGCGGATTAGGAAGTCCATGAATCGAAGCGGCTGTGCGTCGCTGCCGATCGCCGGCAAACGCGTCGGCTCATCCCGCTCCGGGCCGCGACTGTCGGTCAGGATTTCAACCCGAAGTCCATTGCGATTGATGTAAGTCGTGGTCGTATTCGCATTGCGATGGTGGGGTACCGCGCGGAACGACGAATCGATCTCCTGCAAAATGGTGAGCATCGGCGGTGTTTGCTCATCGGCCGCAATCGCGAGCGATACAGCTCTGAATTGTGCGATGTCGAGATCGCTTGTCCGCAAAGTCGCCTCCTGCATTTGGACACCGAGCAAGGGGCCATAGATTTGAAAGGCTGCGGTACCGACAAGGCAGGCGCGCCTGCGGAAAGTTCCAGCCTCTGCGAGCGCCTTGAGAATACGTCCGGTGTCCTCTTGCGCTGGCGCGAAGCCCGCTCGCCGCAGCATTGCGACGAGACGACGGCGTTCTCGATAGTCATTCTTTGTTTCGCCGTGCCGCCGGATGCGCTCGCGCAACTCGGACGTATCGGCGCCGACGTAGCGCCGCCGCTGATGGCCCGAGTTGTCACGCGCGCCTTCCTGGAAATACCAGTAGTCGCGCTCCTTGACCTTGACGCGAACGAAGCTGCCATTGGGTGGAAACTCCACGGCCATCGCGGAGGTTGCGCAACGATCGAGCAATTCGGCGTAAAGCGTTTGTGCTGCGAGCGAGACGCTTCTGGCCAATTTCGACCCCGTTATACTTATTCATAAGAAATAAGTATAACGGTTCCCGTGCCATAAGGCAAGGGGGACTATACTTACTTTTCAAAAATAAGTATAACTCGTCCGTCGTTTCGGGAGCATCGCCAAGGTCGCCTTGCGAAAGCTCGACGTGCTATTCGCCGCGCCCTCGCTCGAAACGCTGAAAAGAATTCCCGGCAGCCGGCTCGAGGCGTTGAAGGGCGATCGCGCCGGCCAGTACAGCGTCTGTGTCAACGACCAGTGGCGGCTCGGCTTCACCTGGACGGAAGCGGCCCGGCGGACGTTGAGATCGTCGACTACCGTTGAGGAGTGCCGAAGATGAACCGCGTGTCCACTCACCCCGGCGAAGTGTTGGCGGAGGAGTTCTTGAGGCCGCTCGGCATGAGCGCCAACGCGCTGGCGCTCGCGCTGCGCGTCCCGGCCAACCGCATCGGTGCCATCGTGAAGGGCGAGCGGGTGGTGACGGCCGACACGGCTATTCGCCTGGGCCGCTATTTCGGCATGGATCCCGTGTTCTGGTTGAACCTGCAAACGCTCCACGATCTGTCCAAGACGAAGAAGGAATCAGGCCGCGAGATTGGCCGCGAGGTTCGTCCGCGCGCCGCGTGACGCCGCGTTGCTCACGCCATCGCCTTGAGCTGTGCCGCGGCGCGCGTATAGCCGCCGTCGCCGCCATCGACGAAATGCACGTGTCCGCCCTCGGTCGAGGCGACGAGGCAGGTCATCACCGCGTGGTCCGAGACCTGCATGCCGAAGCGCAGCTCGCCTTTCGCGGCGCCCGCCTCGAGCCGCGCGCGCACCGCCTCGATCTTGTCGGCGGGACAGTCGAACACCAGGAACAGCATGTCGCCGGCGCGAGCGAAGTCGATCGCGCTTTGCGCGACCTCCTGCATATAGCGCGCGGCATCGAAACTGCCGATCTTGAGGCGATAGCGCACCACGATCCACGCCAATAACGTTTCGAGCGCCACGAGCGGCAGCATCAGCGCCAAGGGGAGCCGGCCCTTGCGCGCGCGCGCCTCGCGCACCAGTCCCGCCGGCGGCCAGCGTGCGTTGAGGCCGCCGAGATCGACCGCTTTGAGGCGCGGCAATCCGGCGATGCGCGCGAGCTCGTCGTAGAGCGCCTTGTGGTTGTCGGCGCGCAGCACGAGCGAGACCATCTGCCCGCGCGCCGAGCGGACCGGCGTCCAGCGGCACGACAGGCCGGTCAAGTCCGGCGGTTCGCCGTCGTCTTCCTCGTCGGCGATGGCGGCGAGCGCGGCGAGATCGCCGCCGCCGCCTTTCACGGCCGTTTCGAAGAGCGCCAGCCCGCCGCCGCGGAAAAGGGCATAGACGCTGCCGGGCAGGGGCTCGTAGCGCCCGACCGCGAGGCTCTGGCCGCGCGCCTCGAGCGCGCCCACGGGCACGAGCGCCACGCGCAGCACGAGGCCGAACTCGCGCGCGGCAAAGCCGCGGGCGCGGGCGAGAATGGTGCGGGCGCGCGCGGCGTCGGCCGGCGGGACGAGCGCCACCGCGCCGTCGCCGCCGAACTGGTACGGGATCGCGCCGCACGAATTGCTGAGCGCGGCGATCATGGCGGCGGCGCAGAAATTCACGTCCGAATGGCGGCCCGCCGCGACCGCCGCGGTCGAGCCGCGAATATCGGAGAAGGCCAAGAGCCAGTCGGCCGGCGCCGGCGCATAGTGCCGTTCGTCGAGCG
Organism: uncultured Alphaproteobacteria bacterium; assembly: GCA_963729295.1. Classification (GTDB taxonomy): domain Bacteria; phylum Pseudomonadota; class Alphaproteobacteria; order ATCC43930; family CGMCC-115725; genus DATJLY01. The sequence continues at coordinate 94,428 of CAVSNJ010000029.1, read as the reverse complement.
CCTCGGCCGCGCTCCGGATCGGCGGCAGACGCGCGAAGAAATTTTCCGGCTCGCTCATCGTCCCGCCATTCTATCACGGCCCCACCTCACCCTCCCGCTGCGCGGGTCGCCCCTCGGGGCGGAGAGGGTTGGGAGAGGTGGGGGATCCTTCGTACGTGCCGTACGTTTTAACTTGACACCGTACGATCGATGTGATAAGAAAGCGCCATCCTGAAAATTCCGCTTTCGATGGTCGCCGTCGCCGGCGCGAGCCTGCGTGCGCAGGAATGACGGAATTTTGCTTCCGGGGACATCCGCATGACGCCGCGACGGCAAAAATTCGTCGACGAATTCATGGTCGACTTCAACGCCGCGGCCGCGGCGCGGCGCGCCGGCTTCAGCGCCAAATCGGCGCCGCGCTATGCGAAGTACCTGCTGCGCCAGGCCGAGGTGGCAAACGCCATCGAGGCGCGCGTGGTCGCGCACGAGGGCGTCCTTCGCGTCAGCGCCGATCGCGTCCTCGCCGAGCTCGCGCTCATCGCGTTCGCCGACATGCGGCGCTACGTCACGATCGAGGACGGCGCGCTCGCGCTCGTGCCGAGCGCGGAGCTGGCGCCCGGCGAGGCCGGCGCCATCGCCTTCCTCGCGCCCGCGGGACCCCGCGCCGGCGCGCGCATCCGCCTCCACGACAAGATCCGGGCGCTGCGCGCGCTGATGAAGCACCTGGGATTGATGGAGCAGCGCACCTTCGTCGATCCGCAGGAGCAGAACCGCAAGGCCACGGAAATCTTCGCGCGGCTGTTCCGCGAAGCGGGGGTCGAGCCGCCGCCCGGCTTTCTGCTGCCGCCGCCGGGAAAGCTGCAATGAACCATCGCCAGCGTCGTTTCGCCGCCGAGTACCTGATCGATGCCGATCGCAGCGCCGCGGCGGTCCGCGCGGGATATCGGCCCGATCGCGCGACGCGCCAGGGGTGCGAGCTCATGCACAATCCCGAAGTGAATTACGCCATCGCCATGGCGCAGCGCGCGCGCAGCCTGCGCACCGGCATCACGCGGGAACGCGTGCTGATCGAGCTGGCGCGCATCGCCTTTGCCGACATGGCGCGCCTCGCCTCGTGGAGCGATGCCGGCTTCGTGGTGAAGCGCCTCCAGAAACTCGCCGACGACGATGCGGCGGCGATCGCGGAGGTGAAATCCGATGCCACCGGGCGCAGGGTCGCGATCGCGCTCCACGACAAGGGCGCGGCGCTCGAGATCCTGGCGCGGCATTGCGGCCTTTACGATGCCGGCGCGGGCGCGCCGCGGCCTTCGGGCCGCGAGCGGCTGATGGCGCGGATCAAGCCCTATCTCGATGCGGCCGAGGGGCAGGAGACAGGCTGAGGCACAGCCACTACACTTGGCGCTCTCGAGCCGGCGACAATCCGGCGTGACCGGCGAGGGTGCCATGGCGAAATTCGATCCCGAGCGCTTGCAGGCGATGACCAGGCCCGAGGGCATGCCGTTCCGCATCGCCAAGATCGGGCATGTCGTGCTGCATTGCCGCGACATCGCGCGCACGGTGCGGTTCTATACCGAGGTGCTGGGCTTCAAGGTGTCGGACGTTTATCCCGACGAGATGGTGCCGGGCGGCATGGTGTTCATGCGCTGCTCGTCGGACCATCACGGGATCGGCTTCGTCGGCTGCATGGACGGGGAATCCGAGCATATCGAATTGAACCACATCGCCTTCGAGCTCGGCTCGCTCGACGAGGTGCTGCGCGCGCGCGAGCATCTCGAAGCGCATCGCGTGCCGATCGATTTCGAGGGACGGCGCCGTGCCGGCTCGCAGATCTCGCTCGAATTCTCCGATCCCGACGGGCACCGGCTCGAGCTGTTCTGGGGGCTCGACGTCGTCGGCACCGACGACAAGATAAGGCCCGCCTCGCAATGGAAATGGGCGCACTCGCTCGAGGAGGCGATCGCCGACCCGTGCGAGGGCCAGGACACGACGGTGATGGAACGGCGCCTTCTGCGCGTGCGCAGCGATGACGAGAGGAAGCGCAACCTCGAGCATTCGCTGGCGACGCAGCGCGCGAAGCTCGGCCAGACCACCTGATCCTTTGACGCACGAGCCGCTCGTCCCGGTGAGCGGCCTCCTGCTGGGGGCGCTCGCCTGCGTCATCGGCGCGCTCGCGGTGGCGGGGCGGAACCTCATTTTCGCGGCGGCGCTCTGCGTCATCGCGCTGGGCTGTCTCGGTTATGCCGCGCTCGAGGTGCTTGCCTTCATCTGAACGCTCCGTACGCTTTTCGCTTGACTTGGTCCGATCGTTGTGATATAAGAAGCGCATCCTGAGAATTCCGCCCGGCCGCCGAAACAGGCGCCGGGTTTTTTGTTGGGAGGCGCGGGCGCCTTGCGCGACGAGGAAGCGCCGGCGCCCATCGAGTTCGTCGCGCGCAGTCCTTCGGGGTGCGCGGCGCTGCGAAAGCTCGACGACGACGAAGCGGACGCCATCGCCGATATGTGGCGCGGGCTCGCGCGCGGGAAACAGGACGCGCCCGAAGGCGCCTGGCGCGTCTGGCTCCTGCTGGCGGGGCGCGGCTTCGGCAAGACGCGGAGCGGCGCCGAATGGGTCCGGGCGCGGATCGAAGACGGGCTCGCGCGCCGCGTGGCGCTCGTCGGGCCGACGGCGTCGGACGCGCGCGACGTGATGATCGAAGGCGACAGCGGGCTCGTTGCGACCGCGCGGGCGGGTTTCGCGCCGGTGTGGGAGCCCTCGCGCCGGCGCCTCGTCTGGCCCAACGGCGCCATCGCGACTGCGTTTTCGGCCGAGGAGCCCGAGCGCTTGCGCGGGCCGCAGCACGACGCCGCCTGGTGCGACGAGCTCGCCGCATGGCCGCACGAAGAGGCGTGGGACAATCTGATGCTGGGCTTGCGCCTCGGGCGCGATCCGCGCTGCGTCGTGACGACGACGCCGCGGCCGATACGGCTGCTGCGCCGGCTTCTTGCGGATCGAGAGACTGTCGCGGTGACGCGGGGTGCGACGCGCGAAAACGCGCCGCACCTTGCGCCCGCCTTTCTCGCTTCGATCGTGCGGCGCTACGAGGGGACGCGATTGGGCCGCCAGGAGCTCGAGGCCGAGCTTTTGGACGACACGCCGGGCGCGCTCTGGAGCCGCGCCGTCTTCGAGCGCGAGGGTGCGCGCGTGACATCGACGCCGAGCCTCAGCCGCGTCGTCGTGGCGATCGATCCGGCGGCGAGTGCCGGCGAGGATGCGGACGAGACCGGCATCGTCGTCGCCGGATTGGCGCATGACGGGCACGGCTATGTGCTGGCCGATCTCTCGGGCCGGTTTTCGCCGCACCAATGGGCGGTGCGCGCGCTCGACGCCTATCGCGAGTTCGCGGCCGACCGGATCGTGGCCGAGGTGAATAACGGCGGCGACATGGTGGCGGCGACGGTCCGCGTGCTCGATCCCGGCGCCGCGTTCAAATCGGTGCGCGCGTCGCGCGGCAAGATCGCGCGCGCGGAACCGGTGGCGGCGCTCTACGAGCGCGGCCTCGTCCACCATGCCGGCGCATTTCCGGCGCTCGAAGACCAGATGTGCGGCTTTGCCGGCGAGGCGCGCAATGCCTCGCCCGACCGGCTCGACGCGCTCGTCTGGGCCTTGAGCGAGCTGATGATCGAGCGCGAGGAGGCGGCGGGAATGATGGAATATTATCGCCGCCTCTACGAGAAGGGGCAGTAATGCCGGATTTGACGCAGGCGGTGCGCGTGTCGGAGCTTGCGCTCGAGCCCTATCGCATGCGCGTTCAGCCGATCGCGAGCGGGCCGGGCGCCGATTGGTTCGGGCCCTCGGTGCCGATGCCGCCCGGCGCGCCCAAGGAAGTCGCGGGCCGCCAATGGGATTTTCCGCCTGGCTTCAATCTTCAGACGCGACCGCGCGCCTACGAGCCGATCGGCTTCTGGGAGTTGCGCGCGCTCGCCGACAATTACGACCTGATCCGGCTTTTGATCGAGACGAGGAAAGACCAGTTGGCGCGGCTCGACTGGGTGATCCGCGCGCGCGACGGCACGGTCGATCCGCGCGAGCCCCGCATCGCGGCGCTGCAGAAATTCTTCGCGCGGCCCGATGGCGAAACTGCGTGGGAAGCGTGGCTCCGCACGCTCATCGAGGATCTTCTGGTGATCGACGCGCCGACTCTGTGGTGCGAGCGGACGCGCGCAGGATACCTCGCGGCGCTCCATCCGATCGACGGCGCCACTGTGAAGCGCGTCATCGACGATTGGGGCCGCACGCCGAAGCCGCCGCTTCCGGCCTATCAGCAGGTGCTGCACGGTCTGCCGGCCGTCGACTACACGGCGAAGCGATCTCCTCTATCGGCCGCGCAACATGCGCGTCCACAAGGTTTACGGCTTCTCGCCGGTCGAGCAGATCCTGGTGACGGTCAACATCGCGCTGCGCCGCCAGGTGTTCCAGCTTCAGTATTACACCGAGGGAAACGTGCCCGAGGCGCTGATCGGTGCGCCCGAAAGCTGGACGCCCGATCAGATCGAGCGCTTCCAGCAATACTGGGACGGCGTCCATGCCGGCAACACCGGCGAGCGGCGCCGCGCCAAGTTCGTGCCGGGCGGCATCGCCAAGACTTTCATCCCGACGAAGGAGCCCGATCTCACCGGCGCCACCGACGAATGGCTCGCGCGCGTCGCGTGCTTCGCCTTCTCGGTGAGCCCGCAGCCGTTCGTCAAGATGATGAACCGCGCCACCGCCGACAGCGCGCAGGACGCGGCCCAGGCCGAAGGGCTGAAGCCGTTGCAGAATTGGGTGAAGGGCCTCATCGACGGCGTCTTGGCGCGCGAGTTCCAGTCCGCCGATCTCGAGTTCCGCTGGCGCGACGATCCCGCCGGCGATCCCGCGAGCCAGGCGCAGGTCGCGTGCGACTATGTCGCCGCCGGCATCAAGTCGGTGAACGAGGTGCGCGCGGAGCTGGGCCTCGATCCCGTCCCCGGCGGCGAGCGCCTGACGATCGGGGCCGGGCGGCCAGCGCTCCAAAGTCTGAGGGCTTAGTCCCGCTTCGAGACCAATTTCTCTTGTGCTTCAGAGCAGTACGCCGCTCATTGATTCCGCACCCGGCTCAGATGTATATCCATTGTTTATACAGAGATGAGCGAGCGCGGAGGGCGCGGTGCGTGTCAAATTCGCCAAATGGGGCAACAGCATCGGGATTAGAATTCCCGCAACTTTCGCAGCCGAAATAGGCGCAACGGAGAACGGCAGCGCGGAGCTGTCGGTGCAAGGCAAATGCCTCGTGCTGGAGCCGGTGACGGGGGTTCCGGTCATCGATCTCGACGAGTTGGTCGCCAAGATCACCGATGACAATCGGCATGGCGAAGTGCCGAGCGGGAACGCAGTCGGAAACGAATTCGGCTGATGCCATCCTACTGTCCCGACGCGGGCGAATTCGTCTGGATCAATTTCGATCCGCGCGAAGGGACAGAGCAACGAGGCCGACGTCCCGCTCTGGTTCTTTCGCCGCGCAACTATAATGTGCGCAGTCACCTCTGCGTTTTGTGCCCGATCACGAATCAGGCGAAGGGATATCCGTTCGAAGTCCCGATACCGGCCGGCCAGGCCGTGACCGGCGTGGTGTTGGCCGATCAGATCAAGAGTCAATCGTGGGAGATGCGCGATGCGGCGTTCATCGCCGCGGCGCCGCCCAGCGTGGTGGCGAACACGAAGGGCCTTGTGAAAGCGCTCCTGAAAATCGCTTAGCGCACGCACACAGAGTTACCGCACCGGCAAACGCATTGGCTCGTACCACTGCGCGGACGCAACGACGCCGCGCTTTGATTCCGCACATCCATGAGGAACGAATGACGCTCAACCTCTACTGCCCGATCGCCAAGGTCGACACCGATCAGCGGCTCGTCTTCGGTTATGCCTCGACCGAAGCCACCGACAGCCAGGGCGAGATCGTGAGGAAGGAGGCGATCGAGGCGGCGCTGCCCGCCTACATGCGCTTCGCCAACATCCGCGAGATGCATCAGCATTCGGCGGTGGGCGTTGCCAAGGAGGCGATGATCGACGCCAATGGCCTGTGGCTCAAGGCCAAGATCGTCGACGACGAGGCGTGGAAGAAAGTGCGCGAGGGCGTCTACAAGGGCTTCTCGATCGGCGGCAGCGTGACGACGCGCGACGCCGAAGATCCGCAAGTCGTCACCGGCGTCGAGCTGACCGAGATCAGCCTCGTCGACCGGCCGGCCAATCCCGACGCCGTGTTCGCGCTGTGGAAGAGCGAGGATGCGGGCGCGGCGCTGAAGGCGGCGCGGGCGAAAATCCACCAGAAATGGCTCGCGAGCGACGGGCGCTCGTTCGAGCGCGCCGAGGACGCGGCGCGGCATGAGGCGTCACTCCGCGACGCCTCGCTCGGCAAATCCACGTTCGCGGAATCGTCCGACGCCACGAGCGGGCTGACGCACTATGACGTCGACGGCGCGCGGCACGAATCCCACTATGCCGATCCCGGCTTCCAGCCGGACGGCAAGAAGCGCTATCCGCTCGACAGCGAGGAGCACATCCGCGCGGCCTGGAGCTACATCCACCAGAAGAACAATGGTGCAGCCTATAGCGAGGCGGAACTCGACCACATCAAGGCGAAGATCGTCGCGGCGTGGAAGGCGACGATCGATCCGAAAGGCCCGCCCGCCGCGCGCGAGGATCATGCGAAGTTGGCGAAAGCGCTCGACGAGAGCGAGCACGAATCGCTCCAGCGCATCCACGATCATGCCGTGGCCTTGGGCGCGCAGTGCGCCGAACACGAGGCGCACGAAAAGATGGCGGGCGCCGCGATGGCGAAGCTCATCGCCCGCAACCAGGCGCTCGAGGATCGGCTCGGCGCCGCGCTGCCGCTGCTGCACGAAGTGAAAGCGCTCGTCGAGAAGGTGGCGGCGCAGCCGGCGGTGATGCCGCCGGCGCGGCTCGTCGCCATCGACAAGCGCGCCGATGTCGCGCGCGAATTGGACCGCATCGCCGAGCAGCCGCCCGCCTTGACCGCGCTCGAACTCATCAAACGCGCGGTGCGCGAGCCCTTGCCGTTCGGCGGCCGCATCGAGCCGTAGCGCTTTATCATATCACCCTCTCCCCTCGGGAGAGGGACGAGGGGGCGCCGCTGGTCGTCCCTCCCCGCCGCGCGCCCCCTCACTTAATTCGCAAGTTCAACTCCGAGAGAAAGGAGCTCGCATGAGCGTCCTCGCACAGAGGCTCGCTTCCCTGAGCCTCGACCCCAATCTGGTGCAGCAGACCATCGCCGCGATGAGAGAGGCGGCGAAGAATCCCGTGACCGATCCGGCGCTCGCCGGTTTCGCCGGCCTTGCCAAGGCGAGCACGTTTGCGCAGGCGACGTCGGCGACCGACGGTCTCACCTATTACGACCTCGAGGCCGGGGCGAAGTTCCTCGTGCCCGTCATCACACCGCTCCGGAACGAGACGCCGCGCGTCTCCGGCAAGGGCGGCATCGAGGCCGATTGGCGCGCCGTCACCGGCATCAACACCTCGGGCGTGCGCGCCGGCGTTTCGCCCGGCAACCGTGGCGGCACCATCGCGGTGCAGACCAAGGACTTCACCGCGACCTACAAGGGCATCGGCCTTGAGGCGAGCATCGACTGGGAAGCCGAATACGCCGCGATGGGCTTCGACGATGTGCGCTCGATTGCCGGCACCACGCTGCTCTGGTCGCTGATGATCGCCGAAGAGCAGATCATGCTGGGCGGAAACCGCCAGCTTCCGCTCGGCACCACGCCGACGCCGACCGTCACCGCCTCGACCACCGGCGGCGCGCTCGCGTCGGGCACGTATTCGGTGATCTGCGTCGCGCTCACGCTCGACGGCTTCATCAATTCCTCAGTCGCGGGCGGCGTCGAGGGCCAGATCTCGCGCACCAACGCCGACGGCTCGGTCGACACGTTCGGCGGCGGCTCGGCGCAGAAATCGGCGAACCAGACCGCGACCGTGTCGTCGGGCTCGGCCGGAAGCCTCACCGCGTCGGTGGCGCCCGTCAAAGGCGCGGTCGGCTATGCCTGGTTCTGGGGCGCGGCCGGATCGGAAGTTCTGGGCGCGATCACGCCATCAGTGGCCGCGGCGCAGACCAACTGCAATTCGAGCGCCGTCAACTCGATCGTCATCACCGGAAGCGCGAGCGGCACGCAGACCGCGTCCTCGTTCACCGCGGCCGACAATTCCGCGAACGCCCTGGTGTTCGACGGGCTCCTCACCTTGCCGCTTCTGTCCGGCAGCAACGGCTATTACGCGGCGCAGGCGACCGGCACCGCCGGCACCGGCACGCCGCTTACCGCCGACGGCGAAGGCGGCATCGTCGAGTTCGACACCGCGCTGCGCTCGTTCTGGGACAATTGGCGCATCAGCCCGAGCGAGATCTGGGTGTCCTCGCAAGAAGCGATCAACATCAGCAAGAAGATCGCCCAGGGGCCCGGCAGCGGCGCCACCAACCTGCGCTTCGTGCGCGACGCGAAGGACGGCCTCCTGGTCGGCGCGTTGATGGCGCGGAGCTATCTCAACCGCTTCAGCCTCGCGGGCGGCAACGACATCCCGATCCGGCTCCATCCGAACATGCCGCCGGGCACCGTGCTGTTCAACACCAAGGGGCTGCCCTACGCACTCTCGAACGTGCCGAACGTCAGCCAGATCAGGACGCGGCGCGAGTATTTCATGATCGACTGGCCGTGGCAGTCGCGGCGCTACGAGTACGGCGTCTATGCCGACGAGGTGCTGCAATGCTACGCGCCCTTCGCGATCGGCCAGCTCACCAACATCGCGAACGGCTGACCCGGCCGATGGTGCGGCTCAAGGCGCCGAAAAACCAGGCGAGCGTCGGCTTCGGCGGCGCCGAGTACGAGGTCCGCGACGGCTTCGTCGAGGTGCCGGAAGCGGCCGAAACCGTGCTCCGCCCGCATGGCTACAAGCCGGCGGCGGAGCCCGAGCGAAAACCGCAGAAGAAAGGACGCTGAGCAAGATGGGCGTGCCTGGCGACCTGACGACGCTCGCCACTGTCAAGGCGTGGCGCTCGCCGCCGATCGCGACGACGGTCGATGACGCGCAGATCTCGCGCGTCATCACCGCCGCGAGCGAGTTCATCCGCCACTATCTCCAGCGCAACCTCGTCTCGCAAAGCTACAGCGAGGTGCGGAACGGCATCGGCGGGCGCGAGCTGATGCTGCGCCACGCGCCGGTGACGGATGTCGCGGCGCTCGCGATCGACGGCAACGCCATCCCGCCGGCGCCCGATCCGGTGTCGCCGGGCTATGTGCTCGCCGGCGAGAGCGGCATTCTCTACCTCCGCGGCTATGCCTTCAGGCGCGGGGCGCAGAATGTCGCGGCGACCTACAGCGCGGGCTTTCTCGTGAGCGGCGAGGCGCAAACCGTGCCCGCCGCGTCGCCCTATCAGCTCCAATGCAGCTCGCTGGCAAAACTGTGGGCAAGCGATGCCGGCGTCGCCTATGCCGCAGGGGCGGCGCTGGTCGCGGTGCCGATGGGGACGATTCCAGCGGCCGGCCAATATGTGCCGCCCGCCGCGCCCGACGGGTTCTACGGCTTCGCCGCGGCGGATGCGGGTAAGTCGATCGCCGTGAGCTATTCCTTCACGCCACGCGATCTCGAGCAGGCCTGCATCGAGCTCGCGCTCCTGCGCATCAACGAGCGCGCGCGCATCGGCGAGGCCGGAAAGACGCTCGCGGGCGAGGTCGTGTCGTTCGTGCAGAAGGACCTGACGGCAAGCATCGTCACGGCGTTGCAGCCCTACCGCCGTGTGGTGCCGATCGCGTGAAGGGGATTTCGCTTGCCGGCGCCGAACGGCTCATCGCACGGTTCGAGACGTTCGGCGCGCGGCTCGGCGCGCGGCTCGGGCCCGTCGCGTCGCGCGTGGGCGTGCGGCTCGAGGGCAGGGTCCACGATAAGCTCGGCGGCGCGGTGCTGCATCGCCGCTCCGGCCGGCTCGACGCGGCGCAGAACACGGTGGTGACGGCGGGCGCGGGCGCGATCTCGGTCTCGGTCGGGTTCGATCCGCGCGCGGTGCCCTATGGCGCGATCCAGGAATATGGCGGCACGACGCGCGCGCATCTGATCGCCGCGAAAAACGCGAAGGCCTTGCGCTTCTCGCGCGCCGATGCGCTCGTCTTCGCGAAGCAGGTTCATCATCCGGGCGCGAAAATCCCCGCGCGCTCGTTCCTGCGCTCCTCGCTCGCCGAGGAGGGCGACGAGGCCAGCGGCGATGTGAGCGCGGCCGTCATGGAGGAGCTCGAGGCATGACGCGCGAGCCGATCTATGAGGCGCTCTTCGCGCTCCTTTCCGGCGCGGCGGATTTTTCCACAGCGAGCCGGCGGCTCAGACATTGGAGCGCCGTCGAGGCGGCGGAACAGCCGGCGCTCTTCCAGGTCCAGAAGCGCGAGACGGCGAAGGAATCCCAAGGCAGCCCGACCGAATGGCGCGCCGAGGTCGACGTTTATGTCTATTGCCAGGCGCCGGACGACGAGACGCCGCCCACGAGCGTGCTGAACCCGCTCCTCGACGCGCTCGAGGCGGCGCTGCTGCCGGCGGGCGCCGATCTCGCAACCGGCACGCAGAGCCTGGGCGGGCTCGTGAAACATTGCTGGATCGCGGGCGCGATCGAAACCGACGAAGGCGCGCTCGGCGGCCAGGCCGTCGCCATCGTTCCGATCGAGATTCTGGCAACGCCGTAAAGCCCGCGAAATTCACTGAAACGAAGGAGCTTCCATGCTTCCCGTGTTCGGACCGGGTGCGATCTTTCTGCAGCGCACCGACATAACGAACGGCACGCCCGTCAATATCGGCCGCGCCAACGAGTTCCAGCTCGATCAGCAATTCAACAAGAAAGAGCTCTACGGCCAGAACCAGTTTCCGCTGTTCATCGCGCGCGGGGGTGCGAAGTTCACGGCGAAGGCGAGCGCCGCGCTCGTCTCCGGCATCGCGCTCAACGGCGCGTTCTTCGGCGCGACGCTCGCTGCGGGGCAGCAGGCAACGGCGCTGTCGGAAAGCGGCACCATCGCATCGGGCGCCTACACGACGGCGAACCACGCGACCTTCGTCGCCGATCTGGGCGTCGTCTATGCCGCGACGGGCCTGCCGCTCGCTTTCGTGCCGTCGAGCCCGGCGCAAGGCCAATACACGCAAAGCGCCGGCGTCTATGGCTTCAACGCCGCCGACAACGGCAAGGGTGTGTTCGTCACCTACACCTACGGCGTTTCCGGATCGGGCCAGCAACTGGCGCTTGCCAACCCGCTCCTCGGCACGACGCCGACATTCCAGCTCTGGTACTACACCAGCACGAACGGCGTGCCGCTCAACATCCAGCTCTATAGCTGCATGTCCGACAAGCTTTCCTTCGCCTTCAAGCTCGAGGACTTCATGATGCCGGAGCTGAGCTTCTCCTGCTTCGCCAACGAGGCCGGCAATGTCGGGCTCTATAGCTTCGGCGAGGTGTCGTGATGCGCGAGCTGAAATTCGCCGGATACGAGGGCGCCACCGTGACGCTCGCCGGGCGGAGCTGGGTGATGGCGGACTTGGCACCACGCCAGTTCCGCAAGGTGATTCCGGCCGTGCTCGGCCTCGCCGCGGTGAAGCGCGCCGACGATCTCGACGAGGAGATGATCGACCGGCTGCTCGACGCGCTCTACTGGGCGCTGACGCGCAACTACCCCGACCTGACGCGCGACGAGTTTCTGGATCTGCCGATCAAGCTCCCCGAATTGCTGAACGCCTTGCCGCCGCTCGCCAAGGCGGCCGGCATCGAGCGCCGGGAGGATGCGCGCACGGGGGAAGCGCGTGGGGCGGCGGCGAGTTCGATGATTTCGTCGATGCACTGATCTGTCGCGTCTGCCAGGCGACCGGGTGGAGCTGGGACGAGGTCGAGGACCGGCTCACTATGCGGCGCCTTGGCGCGCTTGCCCGCCACTGGGCAGAGGCACCGCCGTCCCATCTGTTGCTGCAGTCGATCGCGCGCGCGCTCGGCTGGCGCCCGGCGCCGAAGCCGCCGGCGAAGTCGCAAGAAGACTGGAAGGACCTGATGGCGCTTGCCGCCGATCCCAGCTCGGGCATCGCGGTGAGTGGCAAGCCGCCCGTTTGAGGAATTGCCATGGCCGATGACCGCATCGACGTCGTATTCGGCGCCGAGTTCTCCGACCTGCTTGCCGCCGTGCAGCAGATCAAGACCGAGCTCGACGGGCTGACGGCGCCGGTGAAGGCGCTCGGCGACCAGTTCGCGCTCGCCGGCACGCGCATGACCGACGGCGCGCAATCGGGCGCCGCCGTCTGGACCGATGCGCTGCACAGCATCGAGGGCAATGCGCTCACCGTGTTCAACGAGGTGCTGTCGGGCACCACGACATGGCAGGGGGCGATGGAAAAACTGTTCGCCGATCTGGCGCTGTCGTTCGCGGAATACGTCGCCGAGATGATGCTCGAATGGGCCGCGTTCGAGGCGTTGGGCATCGGCGGCGGCGCGGGCGGCGGCGGGGGTTCGGCCGGCGGGATTCTCGGGTTCGCGGCGAGTTTCTTCGGCAGCGGCGGCGGCGACGCCGGCGCGGCGAGCGCCGCCGGCGATCTCTCGGACCTCGCCATGTTCCAGGCCGGCGCCTGGTCGATCCCGCGCGACATGATCGCGCTCGTCCATTCCGGCGAAATGATTCTGCCGGCCGATGTCGCGGCTTCGGCGCGCGCCGGGGGATCGGTGCCCGGCTTTCCGGGCGGCACGGCGGCTGCTTCGTCGGCTCCAGGTTCGAACTTCGCGCTCAACGTGACGGTGCAGGCGATCGATTCCGCCGGTGTCGCGCAATGGGCCAATGCCAACGCCAAGACATTGGCGCAAACGATCACGCGCTACATGGGCACCAATCCATCGGTGGCCGGCGGCTAGATGGCGATCCCGGAATTTCCGACCTTGCCCGGGCTCGAATATCCGGTGCAGCGCTCGCCCCTTGCCTCGAGCCTCAGGCAAAAGGCGATCTCCGGCCGCGAGACGTTTCAGCCGCTCTGGACGGCCCCGCTCTACAAGTACGAAATCTCGTTCGCGCTGCTGCGCGCCGCCGAGAATTTCGCCGAATGGCAGCTCCTCCAGGGTTTCTGGAACAGCGTCATGTTCGCGCCGGGCGGCGTGTTCCAGTTCGACGATCCGAACGACGACGGCGTCGCAGACGAGCTGTTCGCCGCGGGCGACGGCAGCACTGAGAACTTTCAGCTGACGCGCAGCCTCGGCGGGTTCGCCGAGCCGGTGCTGAACCCGACGCTCGCGCCGACCGAGCCGGCCACGGCGCTCGACTACGGCAATTGCACGAGCGCGCCCACCGCAACGCTCGATTACGGCAACGTCACGAGCGCGCCTGCGGCCGCACTCGATTACGGCTTCTGCGCGAGCCTCCAGGTGTTCGTCGCGGGGCTTCTCGCCGCCTGGACGCTCGCGGCGGGTGGAATCATCACGATCGCGCCGGCGCCCTCTCCCGGCGCGCCGCTCACCTGGACCGGGTCCTACACCTGGCTCTGCCGCTTCGACGACGACACGCTCGAATTCTCGAACTTCATGTATCTCTTCTGGGAGCTGAAAAAATGCAGCTTCACCACGATCAGGCTGTAACGGCGCGCGCGCGCACGATCCTCGCGGCGCTCGCACTTCTCTATGCCGGCGCCGCGGAGGCGCAGATGCTGAACGTCACCGACATCTCGAAATTGGTCGGGACGAGCAGCGCCACGATCGGCACCACGCCGGTTCTCGTCGTGCCGCAGGCGGTCGGCGGCGGCAGCGCCAACATCGCGAACTATCCCGGCGTTCCCACTGCGTGGTCGACCGCCTTCGTCGCGAACGACTCCGCCTCGGCGACGATCTCGTGCGGCTATTCCCGGGGCGTGTCGGTGAACGGGGCCGACAGCGTCACCATCCCGCCCGGCCAGTCGCTCAATTGGGATTTGACCTATCCGCCGCCGCGCAACCAGGGCATCTGGTGCGTCGCGTCGGTGGCATCGACGCCGTTCCACGCCAGCCTCGGAGCGCTCTGATGCGATGCCTTCTTGCGAGCGCGGCGCTCGCGCTCTCGCTCGCCGTGCCTCCGGCCCTCGCCCAGCACCAGGGCGGCGGCAGCGGTAGCGGCGGGGGTGGTGGCGGCGGTTCCGGTACCGTCACGAGCGTTGCGACGAGCAACGGCTTGTGCGGCGGCCCGATCACGGCAAGCGGCACTCTCACCGCCTGCACGACCGACACCACCAAGACCACGAGCTACGCGGCGGCCGCGGGCGACATGGGCGGCGCGCTCAACCTCGCCGGGACGAGCGGGACGCCGGCGCTGACCTTGCCGGCGGAGAGCTCGAGCGTTTTTGCGCCGGGCATGACGCTCTCGATCGCCGTCACCGGCACGGTGAACTGGACGCTCACGAATTCGACCGGCTTGACCATGACCGGGCTCAACAGCACGACGTTGCCGCCCGGCACGTCGGGCACGTTCGTCGCCAACGCGAACGGCACTGGCCTCGATTTCTTCAACAGCGTGCAGCCGCCGGCATTGGCGGCACTCGGCGGCGTCGAGGCGATCGCATCGGCCTCGCACGAATTCCTCACCTACATCGACACATCGGGCGTGCCGCACCAGGCGCAGCCGGCCTTCAGCGACGTCTCCGGAAACATCGCGACGAGCCAGATGAACTCCGGCACCGGCGCGTCATCCTCGACTTACTGGCGCGGCGACGGCACGTGGTCGACGCCTTCGGGCGGCGGCACGGTCTACTCGTGCTCGGCCTGGATCACCGGCGCGAGCACGCTCGTCGGTTCCTCGGATTGCGGCTCGGTGTCGAGCGGAACGTGGACGACGCCATCATGGGTCACGGCGAACACGCATCTCCACGCGATCGTGCTCGGACCCGGCGGCAGCGGCGGCGGCTGCGACACCAGCGGCGATGTCGGCGGCGGAGGCACCGCGGGCGGCGCGGCTGTTGTCGATGGCGAGAACCTGGTCGCGGCGAGCACCGGCTACAGCTTCGCCATCGGTGCGGGCGGCGCGGCGATCGGCGCCGCGACGGCGACCGCCGGGAATGCCGGATCGGCCTCGACGACCCTGACGATCGGCGCCACGACCTACACGGGCGGTCCGGGTAACGGCGGCGTCGTCTGCACCGCGACCGCGGGCGCGAATGCGGGCGGCGTCGCCTCGAACGGCACCATCAACGTCAACGGCGGCCCGGCATCGCGCAGCGTTGCGACCGCCAATCTCTCGGTCAGCGCCGTGCCGTTCGCGCTGGGCACAAGCGGCGCCGTCAGCACCGCCGGCTCGGCCGTCGGCAGCGGTTTCGGTTATGGCGGCTACGGCGGCGATCGGCACGACGCCGGGCGGCGAGGCCGGCGGCGGCGGCGTGGTCTGATGTCGAACTCGACCGGACAATGAGCGTGCGCGCGCTCGCCCTGGCGGCGCTGGGCCTCGCTTGGTGCGCCGTACCCACGGCCGCGTTCCTCGTGCGCGGCGGCGGCGCGGCGAGCGTCGATCCCGCGACGCTCTACATGATCAACGCCTCGGCGCAGTCGCGCTTCCAGGTCGACGCGCTCGCGTTCGAGACGCCGACCGCGGGCCAGCTCGCCGAAGTGAGCCGCATCCTGCTGCCGACGGCGAACTGGCCGTGCGAGAACCCGCGCTTCGCCTTCACCGCCTACGCCGCGCTCGACACGCATGTCGAGCACGCGCTCGGCAATTCCTACAATATCGACGGCGCCACGCTCGAATATCCGGCCGGCACGTTCACGACCATCACCTTCGGCGGCAATGCCACGACGACGGTCGCGAACGGCAGCCAGGTCATCTCCGACCCCGTGCCCGGCATCACGATCCCGGCCAATTCTGCCGCGGCGTGGATCCGGACCTTGAAGGACACGCCGAGCGGCGGCCAAAGGCTCGGCTGGTACGCGACGACGAACGGCGCCTTCGGCACGAAGGGCGAAGCGGTCGAAGTGGCCGCAAGCGCTTCGAGCCTGTCCTCGCTCCTCACCGGCGGAACGATTACCGGCGCGACCTTCACCGCGGACGCTTTCGGCCCGATGGTGACGGTGTGCCAAGGCTGGGACGGCTCGCCCGTGTCGGTGCTCGGTGGCGACAGCATCCTCTACGGCCAGGGCGACAGCCAGGAAGGAAACGGCCGCGGCGTCTATGACTGGGCCTCGCGCGGGCTCGACGATAGCACGCTCTCGACAAGCCAATCGTTCTTCAACATGGGGACGCAAGGCGAGAGCGAGGCGTCGAGCAGCGAAGGCGGCACGAGCCTCGGCCAGTACGGCTACCACATTCAACTCTTGACCGCGCTCGCCGCGCTCAACCCCGGCAATCACTGGCCGTTCACGACCTTCATCAGCGAGCATTTCCACAACGACACCGACCTCGCCGACGCGCAGGCGTGGTGGAAGATGCTGCACCAGGCGTTCCCCGGCATCCACCTGGTGCAGACGACGATCGTGGCCTCGACCTTCGACACCGTGACCAGCGCCTATAGCTGCGCCACCGCCGGCGAGTATTGCTGGACCGACGCGGCGCACCAGGAGAGCGCGGGAACGCCGTGGACCTATCCGGGCGGCGAGGTCTGGAACTTCAACACTTTCCTCACGGGCGGCACCGAGAGCTGCCCGAGCGGCGGCCTTGGTGATGGCCTCTCCTGCGTTGACGGCGTGATCGACATTCAGCCCGAGGTCGTGTCGAACGGGCTTTGGGCCGTGCCGAGTTTTACGTCGACGGTGTCGCAGAATGCCGCCGCCAACACCAAGACGATCCACCTGAGCGCCTGCCCGTCGGTCGGCGACAGTCTCGTGCTCAATCCCGGAGGCTCGACCGTCGAGAACAATTTCACCGTGACCGCCGCATCGATGGGCACGGACTGCACGGTGACGATGTTCAGCGCCACGGCGAACGCACACAATTCCGGCGAGCCGGTCGGCGAAGCGTTCACCGGCGAAGGCGATCATCCGAGCTTCCTCGGACACTCCATCACCGCCATGGGGCTTGCGGTCATCAACGCGAAGAACAGCGGGACGATTAAATGACCACGACGCAGCTTCAGCTCCGCCGCGACACGGCGGCAAATATCGCCGGCGTCACCCCTGCGCAGGGCGAGCCGATCTATGACGTGACGAACAACCGCCTCGTCATGGGCGACGGCACGACGCCGGGCGGCCGGCCATATCCCGGCGTCGACGGCAGCGACAATCTCGTGTTGCCAGCGGGCGAGACGTTCCCGACGGTCAGCCCGATCAATGGCGCCGTCCTCACCGACACGACCCAGGCCTCCTATGCCGAGGGCACGTGGGCGCCGACGCTGATAGGGTCAACCACCGCAGGCTCGCCGACCTACACGACCCAGGTCGGGTCGTGGACCCGCATCGGCCGCGTCGTCATGTGCCAGTTCAAGGTCGCGGTCTCGGCGCTGGGCGGCATGGCGGGCAATTTGGAGATCGGCGGACTGCCCTTCGCCTCGGCCAATGTCAGCAGCGACCAGGGCAACGGCGTGGTCGGCGCCATGACCGGCGTGGCGCTCGACAGCGGCTACACCTTCGCGAGCCTGCTCGTGCTGCCGAACGAGAGCTTCATCACGTTCGAGGAAAACGGCAGCGGCAAGGCCAACCAGCCGCTCCCGGTTTCGGACCTCACCGCGCCCGTCACGATCTCCGGCACCGTCGCCTATCATGTCTAAGTTCGCTTACCGCGCGCGCAGGGTTGGCGTGGCGTTAGCCGCATGCGGTCGATCGCGCGCGGGACAATGAAAACGCCCTGGTACGAGATTGCGCCGGGCGCCACGGCGGCTCTGCTCGCGACGCGCTCGTTCGTCGATGTCGATTGCTATACCTTCAAGCTCGCCGGCGCGTTCGGCGGCGTGACGGAGCTGCGCTATAGCGCCGGCCAAATCGACGTTTCGGCCGCCGGAAATTATTGGTCGGCACAGGGCCCGACCTTCGATCAAGCCAAGGCGAAGGCAGTCGCCCACTACAAGACCGGGCTCGACGTCGATACCTGGCAAGTCGTAGTGGCGCCTCGCCTCGTCGATCCGCTTTCAGGCGCGCCGTTTCCCGACGCGATCGGATCGCAGCCGTGGCTTGCCGCGGCGCAGGCGGGCGCGTTGGACAATGCCGAGGTGCAGGTCGATCGCGCCATTGCGCCGGCGTGGCCCGCGCCGGGTGTGCCGCTTACGCCGACCGGCATCGTCACGATCTTCTATGGCACGGTCGGCGAGATCGACGTGGGCCGCAGCCAGTCCGTCATCACGATCTACAGCCACCTGAAGAAGCTCGCGAACCTGCTGCCGCGCAATCTGTTCCAGGCGAGCTGCGTGCACACGCTGTTCGACCAGGGCTGCACATTGCTGGCCGCGGGCTTCGCGCAGAACGGCGCGGTCTCCGCGCTGGGCGCGGCGCCGAACCAGTTCACCTCGAGCATCGCCGCGCCCGCGGGCTCCGGCACCTACGCCTTGGGCCGCGTGGTGATGAATTCGGGCGCAAGCGAAGGCTATGCCCGGACGGTGCGGAGCTGGAGCGGCGGCGTCTTCACCTTGATTGCGCCGTTTCCGTTCGGCGTCGCCGTCGGCGACAGCTTCACGGCATATCCCGGTTGCGACAAATCCTACGGTACCTGCGGCGCGTTCCAGAACACGGCGAATTTCGGCGGATGCCTCAGCATCCCCGTGCCGGAAACGGCGGTATGAGCGAGGAAGCGTCGGGGCGCGCGGCCATCGTGCGCGAGGCAGCGTCGTGGCTCGGCACGGCGTTTCATCACCGGGGCCGCATCAAGGCGACACGGGACGAGGCAGGCCGCATTGCCGACAAAGGCGGAGTCGACTGCGCACAGTCGATTTATTTGATCGCCCGCGCTGCGGCGCCAGCGCGCGTGCGCGAAATCGCAGCCGCCGATGCGGCGTATGCGTTCCAGTGGAACCTGAAGAAATTGGCCAACGAGACCTACCTTGCAACCGTGCTCGAGCACGCGCGCGAGATTCCGGTCGATAAGGCGAAGCCCGGCGATTTGGCGCTCTTCCGCTTCGCCCATGCTTGGGCGCATGGTGCCGTCATCATGCCGCCGGGCTGGCCCGCGATCGCGCACGCCAATGCCGCCGCAGGAATGTTCATGCTCGACCGCGCGACGGAAGGACGGTTGGCCGGGCGCCCCGTCCGCTTCTTCACGCTCTGGCCTCGCGGAGAAACATGACCAACGCCCTCTTCGCCGCGCCGGTCATGAAGACGCGGCGGACGCCGATCCCCGCGACGTCGTTGCGCATCAACAGCTCGGCCAACGGCGTGCCGCGTCCGTTCGGCTACGGCCAGGCCCGCATGTCGGGCAATCTCACCTGGTACGGCAATTTTCAAGCGACGCCGGTCTACAGCACACCGACTTCAGGCGGGAAAGGTGGGGGGCCGTCTCCCACCGTAACGGGCTATTCCTACTCCGCCTCGTTCGCATTCGGCCTCGCGGAAGGGCCGGTCTCCGCCATCGTCCAGGCGTGGCAGAACAAATCCCCGATCTCGTTCGGCACCGGGATATCCGCCCTCAAGGAATCCCCGGCGCCCAACACGGCCGCCGGCTTCACCTTCTTCGATGGTGATTACCAACAGCTCCCGTGGCAGTGGCTCGCCTCGTTCGCGCCGCAGGATGCGCAGAATTTTCGTGGCATCGCTTACGCCGCGGCGCAGGGCCTGAGCCTCGGCGACAGCACCGAGCTGCCGAACCTGACCTTCGAAGTCCGGTTTGCCGACACCGGCGCCGTCGTCGAGAGCGCGACAATTCCCTCGTCGGGCTCCTATGCCGTCACCGCGGCCTATTACGATTACGACTACGGCGTCACCTTCCACCTCATCGTTCCGGCGGCGTCGCCGTATCAGCTCAACAATGCGAACGGCACCGCTGATCCCACGACCTTGTCTGGCCTCGTCTATGCCATTGGCACAGGCGTCGCATGGGAAACGTCGTCGGCTTCCGGCGTCGTGTGGGATGTCGGCGCCACGGGCGGCCGCACGCCCGGCACGGCCTTGACGCTCGTCGGCAGCTCGCCATCCTCCGGCGAATATACCTTCGCCCCGACGATCGGCTGGACCTTCGCCGCCGCCGATGCGGGACAGCCAGTCGTCATCATCGCGGCGGCGCTCAGCCCCGGCGTCTTCTATACCGACATCACCACGGGCACGATCTCGGCCGGGAGCAGCATCGTCACCGGCCTTGGCGCAATGGCGGGGATCGTCGTCGGCGGCCGCGTCATCGGCGCTGGCGTTCCGCCCTTCACCTTCGTGCAGGATATTTTCGGCGGCAGCGCGACGGGAAACGCTTCCTCGGGTTCTGCCATCGTCAGCAATGTCAGCGGAAATTTCTCGGCCTCGGGAGGGACGCCGGTCACTGACAGCGCCGGGGTCTTTGCCGGCGGTACGACGGTCGAATCCGTCACGCCAACCTCGATCACGGTCGCCACTCCGGCGGCGGCCTCGATAACTGGGGCCACCCTCCAGATCGGCGCGACCTTCACCGGCGCGCTCAACGACAGCGAGATTCTGAACTGCTCGCCCGTGCCGCCTGGGGGCGCGACCGTCAGCGACCCGAACACTTATGACATCGTGGCGACGGTCGCGAACGTCTCCGGCACGACGGCGTTTCTCAGCATCAGCACCGGGCTCTATGGCTCGCCCGAGACCTGGAATTGCAATTTCGAGATCACCGGCAACGTGTCGGACGGATCGGCGGTGGTTCTCGCGCCCAGCACGCTCGCCAGCGTTAGCGCCGGGGCAACCCTTTACGACGTGCCGCCGAATGCGTGGCCCTACGCGACGACCGTCAGCGCCGTGACGCAAGGTTCCCTCACGCTCTCGAACAGTGCGGGATCGAACGCGGCGAACGACGTGCTGACCTTCGCCGACGAGGTCACGCTCTCGAACGAAGCGACCGAAAGCGGCACGGGCGTCAGCCTCACCTTTATCGGCGAGGAATTGAGCCAGGTTCTGACTGCCCCCTCCGAAGGGCAGTTCGAGCTCTCCGTTACTTCTCCCGCCTCGTTCGGCGAATATATCTTCAGCTCGGCCGACGCGGGCAAGACCGTTCTCATTCTCGACAGCTCGGATGCCAACCCGGCCGACGTGCTGCAGGATTTTCTCACCAACCCCTATTACGGGCTGACGCAGTTTCCGGCGGCGCGCCTTGGCGATCTCTCGACATATCGCAGCTACTGCCAGGCTGCGGGCCTCTTCGTCTCGCCTGTGGTCTCGACGCAAAGCGCGGCGAACACGTTCCTGCAAGACTTGATGCAGGCGACCAACAGCGAGATCGTGTGGTCCGGCGGCCTCTTGAGCGTCGTCCCCTATGGCGACGCAGCTCTGAGTGCAAACGGGGCGAGCTACGCGCCGCCGACGCAGCCGATCTATAGCCTCGGCGACGACGATTTCATGGCGTCGAACCAGACGACGAACCCGAAATCGGTATCGGCAGCGCCATCGCCCGATCCGGTCACCGTGACGCGCCTCGACATCGCCGACCAGGAAAACGACATCCAGCTCGAATATCTCGATCGCGCGAACTACTACAATCCCACCATCGTCGAGGCCAAGGATGACGCTGCGATCTCATTGTTCGGCGTCAAATCCTCGGGCTCGAAGCAGCTTCATCTCTTCTGCGACCAGAGAGCCGCGCTCCAGTCAGCGCAACTCATGCTCGGGCGCGAGCAGATCCTGCGTACCTTTTCCTTCACGCTCGGGCGCGAATACATCCTGCTCGATCCGATGGACATCGTTGCGCTCAACGACGCGAACGCCGGCCTCGCGAATCAGTGGGTCCGCATCAAGGAAATCACCGAGAACGACGACCGCTCGCTCTCGATCACGGCCGAAGAATATCTCGAGGGGACGGGTGCTGCGCCCCTCTACGCGCACGCGCGGCCTTCGGGCTACGTGCCGAACTACAATCTCCCGGCGCCCAACGCGCTTCCTCCCATCACGTTCGACGCCCCGGTGCAGATCGGCAATGTCATGGGGATGGAGACGATCCTCTGCACCAACGGCTCGGGGTCGAATTGGGGCGGCTGCGACATCTGGATCAGTCAGGACAATGTGACCTTCAAATATGCCGGCACTCTTCTGGGTGGCACGACGATGGGCACGCTCAGCGCGAATTTCGCGAGCGGGTCCGATCCCGACACCGTGAATACGCTCGCGGTGAACCTTGCCGAAAGCGAAGGCACGCTGCTGCCTGGCACGCAGGCCGACGCCGACCATGGCAACACGCTCTGCATTGTCGATGGCGAGCTCGTGACCTACGAGCAGGCAAGTCTCACCGCGCAGTACACCTACAATCTCGGCAAGAACGGCGCCACGCCGGGATATTTGCGCCGCGGCTTTTACGGCACGTCGATTGCCGCACATTCGGCAGGCGCGAGTTTCGCGCGGCTCAGGGAGGGGAGCTACTTTACCGTCGGCTATGACAGTACCGACATCGGCCAGACGATCTACGTGAAGCTCTTGAGCTTCAACCCTTATGGCGGCGGCAAGCAAACGCTCGACCAGGTTTCGAGCTATTCGCATACGCTCGCTGCCCCGCCGATAACCGCGAGCGGGCTGCTGCCGGGCATCATCCAGACGCCGGATATGGCGTTGAATGCCGCGACGGCGCAGCTCACGGTCTCGGCCGCCGGACCGATCACGCTGCCGACATCGCCGTCGAATGCGACCCTGGTCTCGGGCACGCTGACGACTACGGGGCAGCTCGTCCAGATCGCTTACAACGCGCAATTCACGAACAACGCGTCCTCCGCCGTGACGATCGTTTGGCGCGTCACCTATCAGGGCGTCGCGGTGCTCGATAGCGCCGGCATCACCGTCAATCCCGGCGTCACCGCAACGGTGGCGAAACAGACGACCTATACGCCGGGCGCGCAATCGGGCGTGTTCGCCTTCATCGCCGACATGGTATCGGGCGTGAGCCCGGCAGCGACGGCAAGCTATGTCGATCTTTCCGTGACGGAACTGCGGCGATGACTCACTTCGCCGTTTACGACATTTCGACGGGCGCGATCCGGCGGCACGGTTCTTGCGCGCCGCGCGATCTCGCTCTCCAGGCGCAGGCGGGCGAAGCGACGATCGAGACGCCGGGCCGGGCGCCCGACGATCGCTACGTCGTCGATCTGACGCAGTCTCCGCCCGCGCTCGTGCTGAAGCCGCAATAGCGATGGAAGGAAACGGTTCGCTCGAGATTCGCATTGGCCGCCTCGAAGGCCGCTTCGGCGCGCTCGAGGACAAGGTCGACGCGATGGACCAGAAACTCGATCGCGTGCTGGTCTGGACGAGCGAGCGCACCGGCGCGGAACAGGAAAGCGCCCGGCGCGAGCGGCACGAAGCGCAGACCCGCAATCTCCGCGCAACGCTTCTGGCCGGCGGCGTCAGCAGCGTCGTTTCTCTCTTCGTCAGCTTCGTTGCCGGCAAGTTTCACTGGCCGCCGCCGTGACGCTGCGCCTTACGCCCGAAATGCTGGCGGCGGCCTACGAGTTCCTGCGCGTCTCGGCGCCGTTCCGCGCCTGGGGCCTGCCGCACGCCGATGACGTGGAGTTCCACGTGATCGCGGCGCGCGACCGGAGCGGTCATTATTGCCGCGGCCACAGCGCGCGGCACTGCATCGCCATCTCGGCGGCCAATGTCGGACATTCCGAGACACTCCTGCGGACCATCGCGCACGAGATGCTGCACCTCTATCAAAACGAGCGCAGTTCGGAGACGCCCAAGACCGAACACAACGCCGCATTCCGCCGGCTCGTGCGCATCGTCTGTCTCCACCACGGCTTCGATCCGCGGGCATTCTGATGAACTTCTTCGATGCCGCATTCGCGCTGATCGTAGGCGAGGAGGGCGGCTACGTGTTCGATCCGCGCGACCGCGGCGGCGAAACGAAATTCGGGATCTCGCGCCGCGCCTACCCGTGGATCGACATCGCAAGCCTGTCGCTCCAAGGGGCCAAGGACATCTACCAGCGCGACTATTGGCAGAAGCATCGCTGCGGCGACATGCCTTGGCGTTGGGCGCTCGCGGTGTTCGACTGTGCGGTCAACCAGGGAAGCGCAATCGAGCTCGCGCAAACGGCATTGCGGTTGGGCGTCGACGGCATCGCGGGCCGCGAGACGTTCATCGCCATGGCGCGGGCGCAGGACGACGATTTTCAGAGCTACCTCGCGCTGCGCGCCGAACGGTACGCGCGCGCGCAAGAATTCACCCAGTTCGGCCGCGGCTGGTTGAAGCGGCTCTTCCGCATCGCGCAGGCGGGCGAACATTTGCCGCCGTGAGCGAAGGCCGGATCGGCCGGCCTGATATCCGCCGCCCAGGCGCGCCCATCCCCGGAGAACGACGATGACAGCCTATCTGCTCGCCCGCTGGGGCGAAGCCACGACCAACCATGGGCTTGCGGTGCTCGCGATATCGCTGCTGCAAGCCGTAATTGGCAGTCAGCCGCCGATCACGATCGCGACGATGGCCGCCTACGGCATTCTCAACATCCTTCTCCCGGAGTCGAAGTGATGCGCAAAACATTTCTTCTCGTGGCGACATTGCTTGCCGGCTGTACGGCGGCACAGGTGCAGCAGGCCCAGACCGACGTTCAGCAAGGCCAGCTCGTCATCGACGCCGGAGCCTGTGCGGCGCAGCAGGCCGCCAACGATGCGACGACGGTTCTCACCGAAGCGGGCGATATTTCCGGGGCGGCGGAGACCTCGAAGGTTTCTCAGACCGCCGGCTCTGCCTGCATGACGCTGGCGACGCCGATCACCCTCACGCCGCCCGCGGCCGCGCCGGCGCCAACGGCCGGCTCGTGACGCGCTTCGTTCTCGCGGTCGCCGTGGCCGGGTCTCTCTGTGGGTGCGGCATGCCAGTGGCCTACATTGCGGCGATCGGCGGCGTCCTCACCGGCACCGCCGCCGTCACCAACGCCGACGTGAGCGCCGCCGAAGCCTATTGCAAGTGGCGCGGCGGCTGCGGCGCGGCGCCCGCGAAGTGATCTCCGACTTGCACCTCGCCGATCTGGCGCAGGCGATTGCCGACGTGACGACGACCTACAAGTCGGTCATGGCGGCGACACCGAATGTCTCGCCGATGGGACGTAACGTTCCGTCTTCGGTTTACGCGCCGGCGAAGGCGGGACGCGGCGTTTCGGGACTGCGGCGACCGACGCGAAGCACCAGGAGCGCGGCGATGATGCAAATCACGCCCGACACGATGAAGGCGCCGTCGTAATCGCCGAAATCGGTGCGCAGTACGCCGCTCGCATAGGCGAACACGGCGGCGCCGATCTGGTGCATCACCATGATCCAGCCATAAACGATGCCGGCTTTCTGCAACCCGAAGATATTGCTGGTGAGCCGCACCGTGGGCGGAACCGTGGTGATCCAGTCGAAACCGTAGAACGCTCCGAAAAGGCCGAGGCCCCAGAACGAAAGGCCGAAAGCAAAAGGCAGGAACAATAACGACAGGCCACGCAGCCCGTAGTACCAGAACAGCAGGTTCCGCGAATTGAACCGGTCCGTGAGCCAGCCTGAAGCGAACGTCCCCACGACGTTGCAGACGCCCATGCCCGCTAGGATTTCGGCGGACGTGTTCTCCGGGATGCCGTGATCGAGGCACGCCGGGATGAAATGGGTCCCGATAAGGCCGAACGTGCTCGCGCCGCACACAAAGAACGTCGCCGACAAGAGCCAGAAATCGCGCGATTGAACGGCCTCGCCGAAGACCGCGAATACGCTGGCGATGGGATTGACGCGCGGCGGGAGCGGCTCGTCGGCGGCGTCGTCCGGCACGCCATAGGGCTTCAGCCCGACATCGCGTGGCCGGTCGTACATGAAGAAGAACAAGAGCGGTAGCACCAGCGTCGCCATCGCGCAGGTGGTCCACACCGACGCGCGCCAGCCGAAGTTCTGCACGATGTTGGCCAGCAGTGGCAGGAAGATGAGCTGCCCGGTCGCAGCGCTACCGGTCATGACGCCGATGGCGATGCCGCGATGCGCGACGAACCAGCGGTTGGCGATCACGGCCGCGAGAACGAGCGCGGCCGAACCCGTCCCCAGCCCGGCGCCGAGGCCCCAGCTCAGCCACAAATGCCAGGGCTCCGTCGCAAACAGCGTTCCGCCGAACCCCACGATCGTCAGCGTCACCGCCCCAAGCAGCATCGCGCGCAGTCCGAACCGTTCGACGAGCGCGGCCGAAAACGGTCCGACGAACCCGTAAACCAGGAGCTGGACGCCGATCGCGAACGAGACCGTCGAGCGGTCCCAGCCGAATTGCTGCTCGAGCGGAACGATGAGAACCGTGGGCGCCGAACGCACTCCGGCCGCCACCAGAAAGGTCAGGAACGCGACCGCCGTGATGGTCCAGGCATAGTGGAATCGGGGTTTTCGTGCCGCAAAGCTCATGACTTTGCCATTCAACCAGGGCTGGTGCGGGCCGAGTGTCGGAAGGTGGCGGCAAAACCGCAAGCGCCGTCTTACGTATGGCAGGGATGCGGATGGCCCCTAAAGCACATCGAGCCCCGCCGCCGCAGGGCGGGAGGCTCGAGCGCAGAACGAACTGTGCGCCGCAGCGCGCGGCGCGCCGTAAATCCTAGGCGAACAGGCGGCGCAGCTGCGATAGGGGCTTAAGCGAGGGCCCCCACCATATCGGCACGGGCGCCATGGCCCGCGACTGCGGCCGTACGACGACCCCCGCAACGATATTGTCGCGTGCCTGGTTCAACACCTTCACCACCAGCCCATGGCTGGTCAGGGGATGGTCGTTGAACATCTCGATGCGGAGATAGTCGCGCCCGGTGACCTGTTTGATCGCCATGAGGATAGGCTCCTTGAGCGCGATCGTCGCATCGGCCGCCATCATGGCGCCGAGGATGCAGCGCCGGCCGTCATAGGAGCGGAGCTGCTGTTTGCACCAGCGTTCCTCGCGCGACAACAGGTCGATCACCTTGTCGATCTTGTCGAGGGCATCGATTCGGCCTTCCAGGCCGGTCCCGTCGAAAGGCATAACACGTTCCTCTTTGACCCATTCGGCACCCGTCCTGCGGTGCCAACGGAACCAACGGAAGGGAACACACAAAGTTCGCGCTCGCGAGGGAGAGTGGCGACGTTTTGTTTTCCCTCAACCGCTGCGTTCGGAGGGAACCCCGTCCCGAACGAGGAGGGAAGGATTGCGGGGCTGCCGGCGGCGCGCGCGGCCTTTCGCCGGCGGCCCTTGCGGCTTATGATCGACGCCAGGTCACCTGCCTCGGAGGTGTGCCATGTTTAGCGGGCGGTTTCTTCTGGCGCTCTTCGCAGCGGTCGTGCTCGGCGCGGGGGTGGCGCGGGCGGAATTGGTCGATGTCGCGCTCGTCCTGGCCGCCGACGTCTCCCGCAGCATCGATGAAGGCGAGTTCAAGCTGCAACGCCAGGGCTATGCCGCCGGGATCACCAGCCCGCGCGTGCTGACCGCGATCCAAGCCGGCACGCACCGTGCGATCACGGTCTGCTTCATCGAATGGGCTGGCCCCGACGAGCAGAATATCGTCGTTAAATGGACCGTGATCCGGGACGCGGAAGGGGCGGCGGATTTTGCCGCGACGCTGGCCAGCGCGCCGCGTTCGTTCAGCGGGCGAACGTCGATCAGCGCGGCCATCGACTTCGCCATGGCGGAGTTTGGCAAGAGTGGCGTCGAGGCCGATCGCCGCATCATCGATGTGTCCGGCGACGGCACCAACAATGCCGGCCGCCCGATCACGGACGCGCGCGACGAGGCGATCGGGCAGGGCGTGACGATCAATGGCCTCGCCATCATCAACAAGAGGCCTGAGGGCTACTTCTTCGCCCATACCCAGCCGCCCGGCGGGCTGCCGAACTGGTACAAGGAAAATGTCGTTGGCGGGCCGGGCGCGTTTCTCCAGGTCGTCGAGGACTTCACGACCTTTGGCGACGCGATCACCAATAAGCTCCTGACCGAGATCGCATCCGCCGAACCGCGCTTGGCCGCGCCGCTCAATTAGAGCGGGAGCTTCTAGAGCGGGAGCTTCGCGCCTTCGAGCATCGCTCCGTCGAGCGTCGCGCCGCCCAGATTCGCGTCCTCGAGGATGGCACCACGCAGGTCGGCTTCCGACAAATCTGCCCGGCTCAAATTGGCCATGCGCAGATCAGCGCCGGCCAGGTTCGCCTTCCTCAGGCAGGTTCCCGTGAGGTTGGCCGGCCAGAAGCGTCCGGATGGCGATCCGTCGCGATTTCGAATTTCGACCGGTCCGATCTGGGCGCCGCAGAGCTGTGCCTCCGACAGATCGGCCTTCGCCAGATTCACCCCGTTCAGCACCGCGTCGCTGAGATCGCACTGGATGAGATCGGCGGCCGAGAGATTGGCCATGGTGAGGCGCGACTTCCGGAACAGCGCGCTGCCGAACTTGCATTCGAGCAGGCTCGCACCGCTCAAATCGACGCCCGTGAAATCGATCCGCACGAAATTGCGGCGATAGAGCTCGGCGCGCGATCCTTCGCGCCCATGGCTGTCCGCCCACAGGACATGATCGTGGATGATCTTCTGCACGTCCTCGGCAAGCGTTGAGATCGACAGGCTGATCTTTGCACCAGTTAGCGTGGCGCGCGAGAAATCGACGCCCTCGACCTTCGCGCCGGTGAAGTCGCTGCCCTCGAGGTTTGCGCCGGCAACCGTGGCGCCAGCGAGATCCGCGTTCTTGAAATCCGCCTGAATGAGATTGGCGTTGGTGAGATCGGCACCGGCCAATTGCGCATCGACGAGCCGCGTGCTTTGCAGCGTCGCGCCCACGAGCGTGGCATTGAGGAGCTTCGCTTCGGTCAGGTCGGCGCCGGTCAGGATGGCGTCGTTGAGCCGCGCGCCGGTCAGGTCGGCGCACTTCATGCCCGTCGCGCGCATGTCGGCCTTGCCGTTAACCGATCCGACGAACGAAACCGTGCCGTCGCTCCCGGGTCCGAGCAGCGAGCCCTTCCGCAAATCGGCGTTCTCGAGCCGCGCCCCCGTCAGATTCGCGCCGCGCAGATTGATGCCGCGCAGATCGGACCCGCACAAATTGGCGTTCGTCAGATCGACATTGCTGAGATTGGCCGAGAACAGGTCGCAGCCGCGCAAATCCGCGCCGGCGAGGCGGCTGTGCGACAGGTCGCAGCCCGCGAGCTTCGCGCCGCGCAGATTGATGCGCGAAAGATTGGCGCCCGACAGAACCTGCAACGTGAGGTCGGCGCAAACGCCGCCCTGCTGTTTCTGGGTCCAGCGTTCGTGCGCATCGAGAATCTGGACGATTTCCTCCGGCGTTCGCGCGGCCGGCTTTACGTCATCGGAAACCGTCTTAAGCGTTTGGCGCGGCATGATCTCTTAAAGCGCTTGACCCCGACTCACAGATTAGCGGGACCGGGTAAAAACGCTGTTAATTCATGCCTTTTGGGCGCGCGATCCCGCGCTCGGGAAGCGGGCCAACATCGCGCCCTTCAGCGCATCCGGGAACGGCAGGCCGCCGACGCGCGGGCGATAGGTTTCGACCGCCTCGCGATCTGCGCCGAGTTCGTCGAGCAGGCTGGCGAAGTACGTGCCGATCGCGCGCTGCTGCCGTTCGGCAAAAACGTCTGCGGCATGAGCCAGCAACTCGTCCAGCCGGCCGGCCACCGTGTCCGCGCGCAAGCGCACGGAATTGACGCCGCCAACGATTTCGAGACGGCGCGTACGTCGCGCGATGGCTTCGATCATGGCCGGGCCACCGACGAAAAACCCATCGGCATCGACGAGCTTGTCGAGCAGGGCTTCGAACTGGCGCCGCTGTGTCGCGGCATCGTCGCGGCTCAGCGGCTTCTCGCTCGCGAGCTCGCGCTCGATGCGTTCGACGAGGACAAGGCGCGTCTCCGGCAGAGATGCGGCGCCAAGGCGGGCGGCGAACGGAGCCAGCGCCAGCGGCATCTTTTCCTCGACATGCCCCAGCGCGAGATCCGCCAGCGTGCCGAGCGCCGCGGCGAGATGCGACTGCGCGCCGAGCACTTCCTGAACGAGGCCTGCCGCTCCCAGGAGCCCGCTGGCGATCTCGTCGACGAGCGGCAAAAGCGCGTCCGACGCGCCAGCCCACGCACCTGCCGCCGCAAGCTTTTCTGCGGGCCCGAAATTCTCCTCCCACGCGAGGCTGACGGCAAAGCGCAGGTAAAAGGCCTGATCCGCGTCGTTCTTCGCCACGCTCGCAATGGCGGCAACAAGAGCGTCGATGCCGTCTTCGCCGAGCCGCGGCGCCGCGCGCGAAGCGAGTGCGTCACGCGCCCGCGCGTTCGCCTCGGCGACGAAGCGGTCGATCGCATCGCCGCGCACGCGCGGCTCGATGCCGCGCGCCTTCCCCTGAATCGATGCCATCCGCTGCACCGCTTGGATCAGGAGATTCTCCTGACGCTCGAGCATGCGCATGTAGCGATGATGGTGCAGCAGCTCCGTGGGCGTGATGCCGTAGCGGTCGAGGAAATTGCGCAGCAGCCGGGCGATCGCGCGCCGGCTCGCGCGCCCGTAGAAATCGTCGAGTGTTTCGCACCACGCCGCGTCGCCGGGCGCCGCCGCGATGCGAACCTGGGGCGCGCCCTGCCGTTTCGGGCGTTCCTGTTCGAGCAGAACCGATTCGAACGATGTCCCGTCATGGCCGAAGCGCGCCCGGACGACGCGGACCGCCTCGATCGTCTCGTCGCGATAAAGCTCGTCGGCGCGCGCACGCGCCTCGCTCTCGCTGCGGGCGAGGCAGTCGATCAGCCAACGTCCGCCGCGCCGCGCCGCGACCTCGTATCGTTTCGACGAACTCAGGTTGAGCATGGCGAGCGGGCGGGAGAGTGGACCCGGAAGTCTAGGTCGAGTGTGTTAAGGAATAATGGCCTGATCGAGCGTGGCCGGGCGTGCTTGCGCCGCGCGGCCCGCATCTTCATAGTCGAGTACATGCGTCAGCTTCTGCTCATCGTGGCCGCGATCGTGACGGCCTTTCTGCTCACCGAGTTTCTCTTCTCCTTCTACGATTGGAACCGCATGCAGGCGTGTGCGACGGCCGGCGGGCGTAATTGCGGCGGTCCGCCCGCGCGCATCGAGCGCTGAGCGGCGTCTCTCCGGCAATGGCTCCTCCGCCGCTGCTGCGGTATCATGGCGGCGAGGAGATCGAAGATGGCCGACAAGATCGAAAAGCCGGACGCCGAGTGGAAGAAAGAGCTTACGCCCGAGCAGTATCACGTCGCGCGGCAGAAAGGCACGGAGCGCGCCTTTACCGGCGAATACTGGGATGCGAAGGCGAAAGGTGTCTACACCTGCGTCTGCTGTGGACAGGAGCTGTTCAGCTCGGACACGAAATACGATTCCGGCACGGGATGGCCGAGCTTTTATGAGCCGGTCGCCAAGGATGTGGTCGAGACCGAAACCGACCGCGCCCTGTTCATGGCGCGCACCGAGGTGCTGTGCAGTCGCTGCGAGGCGCATCTGGGCCACGTCTTCCCCGACGGCCCCAAGCCCACGGGCCTGCGCTACTGCATCAATTCCGCCTCGCTGAAATTGAAGCCGAAGGAATAAGGCGCTGGTCAGTAGAGCGGATCGCCCGGAGTCATGCCGAGGCCGAGCGCCATGCGCCCGGCATTCTGGAACGCCACGCCGCCGAGCGCATAGTGATGCGCGATCGCATGCGCGTCGCGCCAATGGCGCTGCAAGGCGCTCAGCTCCGTGAGACCTTGGGCGCCGGCGAGATCGAAGAGGCGATCGACCGCGCTCAGCGCCAGCCGCGCCGCCAAGGTGGCATTGCGGCGATAGCGCACGCGATGCGCGAGCGTCACCGGCTGTTCGGCGAACAGCCCCTCGTTGATGCGCGCTGCGAGCGCGACGGCAGCGTCGAGCTCGGCGAGCGATTCGCCGATCGCGACCTGCATCGGCGTGATCTCGGCGGACTTGCCGCCGAATGTCGACGTCTTCGTCCGCGTGTAGTCAATGAAGCTGTCGCAGGCGCCGTGCGCGACGCCAAGCAACGGCGACACAATGCCGACCCACGCCTGCGCGCTGAGCGGCGAGCGGAAGATGATGCCCTCGTCGAGACTGCATCCGGGCGCGGTCGCCTCGCGCGCCGCGGAGATGTCGAGCGTGAACTCCGCCGGCACGAACACCGGATCGACCACGATGTTGTTCGTGCCCGAGCCTTTGAGACCGACGCTGTGCCACACGTCGCGCATGCGGAACTGGCCCGGCAGCAGCAAAAACATCCGCGCCTCGGGCGGGCCGCCTTCGCTGCCAGGCACGAGCGCCCCCACCATCGCCCAATCGCAGTGATCGCCGCCCGATCCCCAGGGCCATTCGCCGCTCAATTCCCATCCGCCTTGCGCCGGTCGAACCGTTCCGGCGGGCGCGAACGAGACCACGAACTTCGGATCGGGCGCCGCGCCGAACACGCGCCTTTGCGCGGCGTCTGGGAAATAAGCGAAGATCCACTGGTGATGCAGCAGGAACGATAGGCACCATGAGGTCGAGCCGCACACGCGGCCCACCTCGACGCAAGCGTTCAAGAGATCGAGCCAATCGCCGCCGAATCCGCCGAATTGGGCGGGGCGCATCATCGGCATCAGGCCCGACTTCATGATGGCTGCCACGTTCTCCGGCGGTAGGCGCCGCAGTTTTTCCGCGCGCTCGGTCTGCGGAGCGGCGGCCGCCGCAATGCCGCGCGCCCGCTCGATCACTTCAGCGCGGCTCATGCGCCGCTGGCCGATCTCGCTCGTCATCGCTCGCTCTCCTCGACGCGCCGCCGTCCCGCGTGCGCAGATGTGACAGAGACTGCACTCCCGAAGCCGCGTCGCCATCCTGGCGGCGCGGCTTTTTTTGTTTTTGAGGGGGCGTTTGCCGCGCGTCGCATCGTTCGTTCCGGCAAAGTCTCTTGCGGGAACGCGGCACGGTCAATAGCGTGCCCTTCTCGGTTCGTGCTAATCCTGGCGGGAGCGAAACGGGAGGGAGCGATGAGCTGGTTGCGTAGTTTGATGGCGCTGGCGGGCTTCGCGGCTTTGCTGGGCGCGGCCGCGCCGCTTCATGCGCAAACCGTGATCGACGAATGGGCGAACATTAAAGCGCCGCCGCCGCCCGCGCTCAAGCCCGTCACGCTCGAGCCCAAGACCACCGCGCTGCTGCTGCTCGATTTCCTGAACCAGAATTGCGGCAAGCGTGCGCGCTGCCTCTCCACCGTGCCTGGGGCGATGAAGCTCCTCGCCGAAGCGCGCGCCAAGGGCGTGACGGTCATCTACTCGTGTTTTCCCGGGACCACGGCCGCCGATATCCTGAAGGACCTGGCGCCGGCCGGCAACGAACCAGTCGTCGCCGCCCCGGCCGATAAATTTCTCAATACCGATCTCGCCAAGATACTCAAGGACAAGGGCATCGAGACCGTTATTACAATGGGCACCTCTGCCAACGGTGCGGTCCTCTATACCGCGAGCGCGGCGGGGCTTCGCGGCATAAAGGTCATCGTTCCGGTCGACGGCATGTCCGCCGACGAACCCTATGCGGAGCAACTCACCGCTTGGCAATTGGGCGCTGGCTTCCGCTTGCCGGTCACGCTCACCAAAACCGACATGATCAAGTTCTGACTTCGCCCCTCGGCCGCACGGTCTGCGACAAGGGTGCGGGCGGAGCGAAGCTCATATAGACTCGTGCCCGCCCGGGTCCGCCCTTCGCGGCGGTTGGGCGGGAGGACGGGCGATGGAATTCGGCATGTTCCACGAGTTCCGCTGCGCACGTGGTGACGCGCATACGGAAGCCTTCGCCAACGGATTTGCCGAGATCGATGCCGCCGAGCGGATGGGGCTCGATGTCGTCTGGCTCGGCGAGTTGCACATGGATCCGGGGCGGTCGGTGCTGTCAGCGCCGCTGACCGTCGCGAGCGCCGTTGCCACCCGCACCAGCCGCATCCGCATCGGAACCGCGGTCCAGGTCCTGCCACTCGGCCATCCCGTGCGCATCGCCGAGGAGGCGGCGACGGTCGATCAGATCAGCCGCGGCCGTCTCATCTTCGGCGTCGGCCGCAGCGGCCTGCCGCGCGCCTACGACGCCTATGGCGTTTCCTACGCCGAGAGCCAGGCGCGCTTTCCCGAGGCGCTCGCGCTTATCAAGCGCGCTTGGACCGAGACGTCGTTCTCGTACGAAGGCAAGTTCTTCAGCTGCAAGAACGTGAGCCTGTCGCCCAAGCCCTACCAGCGGCCGCATCCGCCGGTCCGCGTCGCTGCTAACAGCGCGGACACGTTCCCTGCCGTGGGAACGCTCGGCGACGCAGTGATGGTCGCTGGCCGCGCCGGCGCCCTCAAGGACCTCATCCCCAACATTCAGGCCTACCGCGATGCTTATCGCGCTGCGGGCCATCCCGGCCGGGGCGAAGTCTATCTCCGTATCCCCATCTACGTCGCAGAGACCGAGACGCGCGCCCGCGAAGAGCCGGAGGCGAGCGTCATGGGCTTTTATCGCGTGCTGGGGGCGCGCATCGAAGCCTCGGCCGAGCAAACGGGCGCGCGCGCCGTCGAGCGGCGCGCCGAGCGTGGGCGCGGCCTGCAGACGATCACTTATGAGGAAGTTCTGCGCGACAAGATCGTGGTCGGCACGCCCGGCGGCGTCGTCGACCGCTTGCACCAACTGCGCGAAGAAATCGGCTTCGACGGGATTCTCGCCGAGCTCAATTGCGGCGGCGGCCTTCCGGCCGCGCGCGCGATGAACTCGCTGCGGATGCTGTGCGAAGAAGTTCTGCCCCGCTTCCGGTAATACCCATGCGCGCCGCTCTCGCACTCGGCCTGTTCTTGCTCGGCGTCGCTGCGGCGCCCCCCGCGTCCGCCGATCCGCTCAAAATCCGCGTCGGCTATCAGGCCACGCCGGAGAAATTCGCGCCATTCCTCGCGCGCCGGCAGGACATCGTTCCGCATCTCGGCAAGTCCTACGAGCTCGAGGCCCTGGGCTTTCAGGCGTCGACGATGGAGATCACCGCCCTCGCGGCGGGCGACCTCGATTTCGCGCTGCTTGGCTATTCGTCGTTCGGCATCGCCGTCGATGCGGCCAAGCTCGAAGATCTGCGCCTCGTGTTCGATAATTTCCGCGACGGGGTCGAGGGCTGGTACTCGTTCAATTTCGATGTGCTGAAGGACAGTCCGATCCGAACGATCGAGGATTTGAAGGGCAAGGTCCTCGCCACGAACGGCGGCGGCAGTGTGTCCGATCTTGCCATGCGCTACGTGCTGAAGAAGCACGGGCTCGAAGACAGGCGCGACTACACCGCGATCGAGGTCTCGCTCGCCAACATGGTGCCGATGCTGACAAGCCGCAAGGCGGATTTGGGCGCGCTCAACGTCAACTACGTGCACGACCCGGCAATCGCCGCTCAACTCCGCCCCCTGTTTCTGGAAAGGGACGCCTTCGGCGTGACGGAGTTCGCCTTCTACTGCGCGCGCGCCGAGTATCTCGAGCGCAACCGCGCGGCGCTTGCCGATTTCTTCGAGGATCTCGTGCGCTCGGGACACTGGATGCTGACGCCGGCGAACCGGCCCGAGGCGATCGCCATGGTGTCGAAGATCATCAAGCAATCGCCCGAGCTGCTCGCCCGATACTATCTGTTGCCGGGCGAGGACGATTATCGCGATCCGAACTCGCGCCCCGATGTCGCGGCGCTGCAACGGAACCTCGATGCGATGCTGGAACTGGGGTTTCTGAAGTCGCATGTCGATGCCGCGAAATATACCGACCTTTCTTTCATCGACGCGGCGATCGCGCGCGTCAACGCGGCCGAGCGCGGGAAATGACGCGGAGCGTGTGCGCCCTCGCGCTCGCCGCAATTCTTGCGGCGGCGCCCGCCCGCGCCGAGACGATCAAGATCGGTATCCTCAAGGTCGCGTCCTCGGGTCCGGTCTATCTCGCGCAGGATTTGGGCTATTTCGCCGAGGACGGCCTCACCGCCGAGCTCGTCGATTTCGAGGCGGGGCAGGCGGTCGCCGTCGCGGTTGTCGCTGGCGATGTCGATCTCGGCGTCACGGGCCTCACGGCGAGCCTCTACAATCTCGCGACGAAGGGTGAGATGCGGGTCGTGGCCGGCTTTCACCGCGAGGCGCCGGGCTTTCGCGTGCTCGGATATTTCGCCTCGCGCCAAGCCTATGCCGGCGGCCTCACCACGCTCAGGGATCTGCCCGGCCACTCGCTCGCGATCACGACGATCGGCTCCACGACGCATTACGCCGTGGGGCTCCTGGCCGAGAAATACGGCTTTCCGATCGAGCGCGTGCGGATCGTGCCGGCGCAGACCATCTCCAACAGCGTCGCGGTGCTGATTGGCAACCAGGCGGACGCGGGATTGATCCCCGGCACATTGATGAACGAGGTGACCGAGCACGGCGCCAAGCTGCTCGGCTGGGTCGGTGACGAGACGCCGTGGCAGATCGGCTCGGTGTTCGTGGCGACGAAGACCGCCGATCAGCGCGGCGACATGGTGCGCCGCTTCCTGCGCGCGCTTGGCAAGGGCGCGCGCACTTATCACGACGCTTTCACCGGCCCGGGCGAGACGCGCCGCGACGGGCCCGGCGCGGCGAAGGCGCTCGCGATCATCGGCAAATATGTCGGCGAGCCGGCCGACCGTCTCGACATCGAGCTGCCGTATGTCGACCCCGAGTTGCGCATCAATCTCAAGGACGTCGCCCACCAGATCGCGTGGTACAAGGCGCAAGGCATGCTGCGCGGCGAGCTCAGGGTCGACCAGCTTGTCGACAAGCGCTACGCCCTGGCGCTGCCGTGAGATCGGCGCGAATCTGCGCCGCAAGTGGACGTCTGGCGGTGGAAGACGCTAAAAATAGAGTCCGAGACCGGCGCCGGATTAGCTCAGCGGTAGAGCAGCGGTTTTGTAAACCTGAGAGGCTCGCCACCAGAAACCGCCACACCCCGCCAAAGGCCCTATTAATCGAATTTTTAGCCGCCTCTTGTATCCGGCAACCGCCACGATTAGATACCATTCCGGTATCTAGCCGGTATCTCGGAGCAACGTCATGGCGGGACGCAAGCTGACGGTCACAAGCGTTAGGTCGCTTCAACCGGGCGAGACGAAATGGGACGGCGGGACAGGTAGCGTGCGCGGCTTCGGAGTGCGCTGCCAACGTCGAGACAAGGTTTTCTTCCTCAAGTATCGCGTGCACGGACAGCAGCATCTCTACTCAATTGGAAAGCTCGGAGATCGCTGTCGCCACTTCACCGATTACCCTTGCACGGTTGAGAACGCGCGGAAGGAAGCGGAATGGGCGCGGGGTGAGGTCGTCGCCGGTCGCGATCCGTTAGACAGCGTGCAGCGGCCCGTTGCAGAAGACAGCGTTGAGGCGGTGGTAGCCGAATATCTCCGGCGTCAAGTCAATGCGCGCGGTCTGCGGACTGCTGACGATATAGAGGCAGCTTTCGCGAACTACGTTACGCCTGAGTGGCGACGGCGCCCGTTGCAAACCATCACCCGCGCCGATGTCGTTCGCCTACTTGATAAGATCATTGATGCTGAAAAGCCGGGCGCGGCGCGCAATGTGAAGATGGCTCTTTCGGGGCTGTTTAAGTGGGCTATCGGGCGGGGCATCGGCGGCATTGAGCACTCGCCCGTCTTCGCGGTTCCAAATCCATATCACTACGTGCGCCGCGACCGCGTGTTGAACGATGCTGAGCTTGCGGTCCTATGGGGCGCGGCGAGCGATATGGGCTACCCATTTGGGACATTCATTCAGATGTCCATCCTGCTTGGCCAGCGGCGAACCGAGATCGCGGAAATGCGATGGGCCGACATTGACGAAGGCAATTCGTGTTTGGACCATCCCCGCAGAGGCCAACAAAGCGGGACGCCCGCACGCTGTGCCGTTGCCGCAACAGGCCAAGGACCTTCTCGCTAGCTGTCCGAAGATTGCGCCGCCACCTGCCGAAGAAGGAGGGGCAGAGCCAGGACCGGCGCGCTACGTTTTCACGAGCAAACGGCGAGCGCCCGATAAGCGGCTTTAGCAAATTCACTATCCGCCTCCATGAAAAGATTGTGGATCGGCTCGCTAAGCTTAAAGAGGAAGGCTACGAGGTAAGCACCCTGCTTGCCGAACCCTGGACCCTCCACGATCTGCGGCGCACTGCTGGAACTGGTATGGCGGCTGCGGGAGTGCAACGCTTCATCATTGGCCGCGTGCTCAATCATGCTGACGCGAGTGTGACCGGCGTTTACGACCGATGGCAATATCTTGAGGAGAAGCGCACGGCACTCAAAGCGTGGGCTGACAAGGTGCAATCGATCATTCAGACGCCACTACGCGACGCTGACGTAGTAGAACTTAGTGAAGGAGGTCCCAGCGGGGCCGGTGGCTCGAAGATGGGCATAGCGCGTGACACGCAGCTTTCGTCCGCGTTACGCGGCGAGTCAAGCGTCTGATCCGCACTTGAAACGTCCAAGCGCATAAATCCCCATTTACATTATACGTCGTTGCGATATCGAGCCCTATTTATCGCGCGACGCCAGGGCGCTCTGTGGAAGTTGAGCGAGTACATGGTGCTCACGGCCAGAGCTGAAAATCGAACAATGGACAAGCTTGCTTTCTCAGAAGGCGTTGTCAGAGCTTCTTGGAATTAGCTGCCGCAGCATTGAGAGAATGAGAACCGACGGCACCGGGCCGGTCTTCATCAGAGCCACGCCCGGATCACGGCGCGGGCGGGTGCTGTATCGCGTGGCGGATGTAGAACGTTGGCTTGCGTCGCGAGAGTGTCGCAGCACGGCAGAGGCCAGATGACCGATGCCTAACGAGAACCGCCCAGTCGAGACGAACGGCGAGG
This sequence comes from uncultured Alphaproteobacteria bacterium, assembly GCA_963729295.1. Taxonomy (GTDB): domain Bacteria; phylum Pseudomonadota; class Alphaproteobacteria; order ATCC43930; family CGMCC-115725; genus DATJLY01. Next base: position 55,624 of record CAVSNJ010000029.1, on the reverse strand, counting down.
TGGTTGGCGACGAGCAAAGCGATACTGTTAGTTCAGTATCTGGAGATGCTGGCGGTCCAAATCAATCCGCTGAAACGGAGCGCTCGGTCAATCTCGCGCGCAACGGTGGTGTATCTCAAAACCGAAAGCTGATCGCTCGTTCGCTCGCTGAATTCCTCGACCAGCGTTATCCGCCTGTCGAGTACGTCGTAGAACCATGGTTCCCCATGCGGGGCCTCACCATGATCGCGGGCTATCGCGGTATTGGTAAGACGTTTTTTGCGCTTTCCGTCTCCCACGCCATTTCCACCGGTGGGACCTTCCTCGAGTTCCGCGTGCCACAGCCGCGCAAGGTCGTCTATGTCGATGGCGAGATGGACCCGGCGGAATTGCAAGAACGGTTGCAAGGAATTCAACGCGCCGCAGAGCGAGACCGCAACGGCCATCCGAGCCTAGCGTCAAAGAACTTGATTATCCTTTCACACGCCGATCAGGAGTTCGGCATCCCCGACCTGGCGGACCCCGAGGGTAATGGCCGCAGAATGATAGAAGCGAGGCTAGGGGATGCCGACGTGCTCATTCTCGACAACCTGTCGTCCCTCTGCCGCACCGGCATCGAGAACGACGCCGATAGCTGGACGGTAATGCAGGATTGGCTCGTAGAACTTCGACGGAAGGGCAAAGGGGTCCTCATGCTCCATCACACAGGCAAGCCAGATAAGAACGGCAACGTGCGGCAGCGCGGGACCAGCAAGCGCGAGGACGTGTTGAACACCAGCATACTACTTCGCGATGCGTCGAAGCGCGGCTTCACGATGGAGTTCACTAAGACACGCGGCTTTCAGGCGCCTGACCCTTGCCAGGTGCGTGTGGAGATAATGGATGGCTGCTGCACGCTGCGACATGATACTGGACTAACCGTGGCAATAAGGGCGCTGATGGATAAGGGACTAAATCAAAAGCAAATTGCCGAGCAGCTTCACATAAGCGAGGCGAGTGTGAGCCGACATAAACCAAAGGAGGAGATGTCGGAGGAAGAGTCGGAGCAAGAGGTTTGCAAAGCAAGCGGCGTGATAGAGCCTCGACAGGATTTCACTGAAACGGGATCTGAAAGTTTGTGAAATTCTCCTAGCAGCCCGGAGTGCCATGCGCCCAGGTGCTGGCACGGGCTTGGACTTCGATTTCAAAGATAGAGGTATAGGGAGTGAAATGTGAAACTGTCCTCTGTTGAACCCCTGAACAGCAATGTGGATCAGGCTCGCGCTGCCGCACCCGCATGACCGCTGACACGCAGAGCCGGGCAGCATGACCGAAGGACGAGGCCGACCTTCCCGCTCATCCGTGTGCATCTGCTGCGGCCTACGCACGGATTACAGCATGGCCTTCCCTCGCTCTTCGCCACGTCCCGCACTTGCCCCACTTTGAGGTCCCGATCTGCCCCGAGTGCCGCAAGCTTGTCGGAAGGCGGCGGTTTCTGTCAGTCCCGTCCATGCGCCATTTCGTGCAGTGGCGCCTGCGCCAGCGGCCACTTCCTTTCGAGGCTCCCGACCACGCGGACGAAATTGCGACCATGCCCGACAGGCTTCAACGCGCAGCCGGTCGGTTGATCCGCGCTATGGCAGCCGTCAATGCGAAAGAACAGAAACGCCGGAGCTTCGATCCGAGCGCGAAAAAATAAGCGATTTAGGCCGCTTTTGCACGGAAAGCCTTGCCAATTGCTGGGGAGCACTATCGTAGGAGATCGGTGCCAAATCGAGAGTCGCCATATGGAATTAGTCGGACGAAATTTGCGGCAGGCGCGAGCCTTCCCGCGTTAGTGCGCCGATGGGGCGTTTCTGAGCCGCACTCGGGCCTATTCGCTCATAGCCTTATCGACGTAGAGGTCGAACTCCTTAAGCGAGGTGCACGTCTCGTCGCCTATGACGCATATGACGGCGCCACCTACCGATGTGTATTCCGCAAGAGGTCGCGCGGCCACGCTACTATGGCTCAGGTCATAAAGTTCTTCTTCGATGTATCCCGCTGAGGTGAAGTGCACCAGGAAGAAACATGTATGCTTCGTCTCGCTGTAATAGCTCGTGTACCCACGAGCAGAGGGTCGGTTTCCACCACCTTGTTGCAACCATATGTCCTGCGCGAGAGCCGCACACTGCCGTTCATCTGTAAGCGTTGAAGCGCCCGCTGGCATAATAGCCAGTGCCAAGACGCAAACGGCGATTTTGTCAGATTTCGACAACCTGCGATCACTCCATGTACCGAGCCACGAACGCCCTGAATTCATCTTCGGAATGGCAAAACGTCTTGTCGGTCAGCGAGGGCGCCAATTCACAATTAACCGAGTCGGCACGCGTAGCCCATGAATTGAACTGCGCATAGTCGCGGCGTTCGTAAGCGTCCATCAGATCGACCAATCGATTGCCTATGCCCTCGCCCCCTGTCCAAGTGGTCTGGATGAGAACGAAGCATTTTTTAAGGCTCGTGTTGTAATGGCTCTGGAAATCGGTGAACGATACGGTGTTGCCCTGCTTCGTCTCGCCAGCGCCGCCCATGTCGCGGACCAGTTTGTCAGCCTGCCGCGCGCATTGTCCCTGCATCTGCAAAGCAGCCGTCAGCGGCATTTGTTCCTTTACGCCAGATTGGGCCGGATCAGCAAAGCCGGGACTAGCAAGCAGCAACGCTGTAAGTGCGGCTGCGCTTCGGCGTGAAGCCTCGGCAAAATGCGCTGCCCATTCGGCCATTCTCGTCACCCCGCTTGTCCAGCGTTTGCGATTATCAGCCGGGCCCTGACTTTGTTCAATATATCGAGGTGCGGTATATAGGTCAGGCCGCTTCGCTTCCTGTATGGCTCTCGATCTGCGGGACGTGTTCGCGAGGAACCTGCGCCGCTTGCGTCACGCGAAGGGTCTTTCACACGATGATCTGCCGCGGCGCTGGATCATTGGGCCGCCTCACCCTTGATCCGCCTCCAGAAGGGCTCCTCAATTGTCCACTTATAGACCTTCGTGTCCGCGTGGATGCAGTAAGGCGCCGTTTGGTTCACAGGAACCTGCACCCATTCGATGGTTTCGGTCTTGCGCAGGATGTTGAGTGTCGTTTGAGCGCATGCACCGTCCGACGGGCTGTTGGCCGTGATCGCCGTGGGCGTCCACGCCGTGATTGCGAGTTCGCCCGGTGGCTCGACGGACCCTATGTGGTTGAATCCGATTTGCTCGATTACAATGGTCAAGCATTGCGCGTCGGACTTGTAGCAAAAGATGCCCACGGTGTTGTTCGGATAACCCACACCCTTGCCCGAAAGCGTTCCAGTGACGCCGACGATGTCGCCCACGTCGTTCACCACTTTTATCGGAAACATGATGGCCGGGTCCGGGTGGGGTGATCGTTGAAGCCGCGCCGCAAATCCCGCAGTACCCATCGCCGCCGTAAGGAGGAAAACAAGGTCTTCCTTGCGCTGCTGTTGATCGTGGCAGTTCTGTTCCTCAGAAGACCGGCAGGGCAGATCGGCATCAATCCCGTCTTCGTCAATTTGGCGGTCGTAGCGCTCATCTCATTAGGGGCGTGCTATGTGCTTTGGGCGGCATCGCGGCTCGCGCTTCGTATCCGGATCAATCGACGCGTAACTCGCGTTGTTGGCGAGCACACCGACGCATTGGTCAGGAAGCGCGCGCAGTTGGTCCAGGTGGATGCCTACGGTAAGGAGGGACTTGAGAAATGGCGCGACGAGATAGCGTACTTCGTGGGGCACTACATCCAGCCGTCGCTACCCTGGTTCGAGCGTCAAGCCTTTGCGCGCGGACGCGGACGGATCGCCGAGCGAATTGAGAACTTGGTCGTGGCGGAAGTCCGGAGGCGTCCACCTCCAACATCCTACGATGCGAGCATGGACGCTGTATCGTTCGAGCGATTCTGTGCGAGCGAGCTTCAACGTGCCGGATGGTCGGCTCACGTCACCAAGGGGAGTGGCGATCAAGGCGTTGACGTGATTGCGGAGAAGGACGCACTTCGCGTTGTGCTCCAGTGCAAACAGTACAGCGCACCAGTTGGCACAAGGCAGTGCAAGAGGTGCTAGGCGCAAAAGCGTTTGAGGCAGCGCAACTCGCCGCCGTGGTCACGAACAGCACCTACACGCGGTCTGCGAAAGCACTCGCGGGCGCGTCAGGGGTCCTGCTGTTGCACTACAGTGACTTGAGAGACCTTGCGCGGATAGTCTCGGGCAGCAGCGCACAATAGCAGTGGATTTCCTCATGGCGGCGAAAGTAGCGACGAAGCAACACGCGGCTTCACTACCACCGCCCCGCCTTGTGGATCGCCGTGCTCTACACCGTTAGGCGGCTGGTTACGGTGCCTGCGGTGAAGTCGCAGAAGCCACGTAAGGTGATCGCGGCGGCGTTGGCAGATCGTGGTACGAAGGTGTTGCTGTACTTGTCAGCGAAGCCAATGGATAGTTTGAAGTGACGAGGGTGGCTTATCTCACTGAGCCGGTGTGGAAAGTGAGGAAGTCCGATGCCTGACCCGACACCACCAGTAACCGAGGATCAGGAGCACCGGTCCGGCGCAGACTAGCCCATTGGGAGGACTTTTTTCTAACAGATTTTCCGAGCGGCGCGCGCCCGACAGCCGAGTTGTCAATCGCACCAAATGTGCCAACGCGTCCGATTTCCCTGGGGGGTGGAGACGAGGGGGCTTTCGCATCAGCAAGCGCGCGTCCCATCGGGTTCGGCGGGGGCGGCTGGCTGGGCGAGGAATTGAGGCCGGGCGCCGGAATGTGCGCCTGCCGTGATCCGCGCGCCCAGTGCGACTCTTCCGGTGATCTGTGAGCCAATCAGGAGAGAGGCAGGGTTGGCGAACTCGCGAGGGATTGCTACGTCTCGAAATGCGCGTTGGTACAGAATGAGCGCTTTGGGTAACTAGTTGGTATCTAGCAGGAGAATTTGCCGGCATTATCCAACTACCTCATACTGCGAGCTTAAGTCGTTGTAATTACTCGATAAAGATGCCGGATTAGCTCAGCGGTAGAGCAGCGGTTTTGTAAACCGAAGGTCGGGAGTTCAATCCTCTCATCCGGCACCACACACGAACTATTGTTATGAGGCCAATCATGCCGTCGCAAACGCAGAATTTCCGAATGTCTCATCATGACTGGCATTCCTCGGCCTATGTCGCTGAGTGGATCGCCAAGGATGTAACGCGCGACGACGAGCGGCGACCGCTGTTGCGGCAAATGCTGGACGCGGCGCCCTTTGCGCGCGATGGCGCGATCGACGTGCTCGATGTCGGCGCGGGCTATGGCATCGTTACCGAGGAGGTCCTGAAGCTCTTCCCCGCGGCGCGCGTGGTCATGCAGGACTATTCGCAGCCGATGTCGGATGAGGCGCGCGAGCGCGTGGCAAAGGCCGCGTGCGAGCCGCGCTACGTCTTGTGCGATCTGCTCGATCCTGCCTGGCCCGAGAAAGTCGGCGGACCGTTCGATCTCGCCGTCTCGGCGATCGCCATTCACAATCTCGGCGACCGGGCGAAGATCTTTGCGTGCTATCGCGCGATCCGTGGCCTGCTGAAGCCGGGCGGATTCTTCCTCAACTACGACCGCTTCCCGGGCGGGACGGAACCGCATCTGGAGGCGCTCCGCGCCCGCGGCTTCGATCGCGTCGAAACGGCCTACGAGAAGCCGCCGATCGCAATCGTGGTGGCGGGAACGCGACGTTCGGCCTAGACCATAATCGGATCGGGCGGAATCGCTCTGCGATTCCGCCCGATCCGTAATCATGGTCTAACTTCTTTGAGTGAGAGCAAGATTCACGCTTCGAATGGAAAACGCCGTTTCAATTCGAAGCGATCTTGCTCTAGGACGCGGCCGCAATCATTGCCCGAAGGGCCGCACGAGCGTGGTGCGATCGATGATGTGCCCCTTCAAGGCGGCGGCCAAGTCGTCGCGCGTCATCTCAGGCTGCAGCGAGCCCGGCGCGAGGTCCGTCGCCAGCAGCAGGAACGTGAAAGGGTGCGGCTTCTGGCCGGGCGGCGGGCAGGGACCGAAATACCCGACCTTGCCGACACCGTTCTTGCCGCTCTTGAATTCGGACGAGGGCGCGCTCGCCTCGCCTTCCTTGAGCGAGGTCTTGGTCGCAGGGATGTCGTAGGCGAGCCAGTGGACGAAGTTGGTCAGCGACGGCGACGCGGGATCGAGGAGCGCGATCGCGTAGCTCTTGGTCGCGGCTGGCGCGCCGTGCCACGAAAGCGCCGGTGAAACGTTGCCGCCGCTGCAACTCGGCGGGTTGTTGCCGGCATTCTTCTTGTCGAGATGGCTGAATTCCTTGTGGCCGGGCGAGGTAAGAGTGAAGACCGGCTTTTGTTCGGCGGCGAACGCAGAGCCGGCGAGCACAGCAGCGGCCATCACGGCGGCGGCGGCAAGATGGAGCAAGCGGAGCTTCGTCATTTCATGTTCCTCCCCTGCGAATTCGGCGCGCCATTTTCCTCGCTTTTGCCGGCGAGGGAAGACCGCCGTCATTTCACGAATTCGTTATCGATGATCGTGTCATAGCGCGGCAGTTTCTCTTCCTTCTTCAAAAAACCGGCGACGACGTTCAAATCGTCGCTGTTCTCGAGCTCCTTCGGCGTCGTCAGCGGCAGATCAGGCGTCATCGACCGCACCATATCGTAGGACGCGGCAAGCACCTTGTCGTCGTATGTCCCGAAATGCGCCTTCATCACCGCGAGCGCCTTGGCGCGATCGTCGCGGATGAGCTTCAGCGCCGCGACCACGCCGTGCACCATCTTGGTGCAGACCGCGATGTGCGCCGGGCAGAAATCCGTCCGCGCCAGGAGAAGCGATGCCGATACGGGCGAATACTGCTGCGGCTCGCCCTTGGCCGAATCGGACACGAGGACGCCCGTCCCGTCGAGCAGCACCTGCTGCGGCGTCGGCGGGCCGTTCGCGAACCCGTCGATCGCCTTGCGCTCGAACGCCGCCAGGAACTCGGGCGGCTGCATCGGCGTCACCTGGATGTCCGCAGGCGCGACGCCGGACTCCACGCCCACCACCTTCAGCACGATGTCGGGTATGGCGGCGACGCCGCCCACAGCGAAACTGTGCCCTTTCAGAATTTTCCCGCGCACGGAAAGCGGCGCATTCGGATCGAAATGCGCGGCGTCCGCGATGTCCTTACGGATGACGATGTCCTGCCCCGATTGCGCGATCGCGGTGGCGAGCGCCGTCAGTTTCTGGCCGCGCGCGTTGGCGCGGTCGATCGACGGGCCGGACGACATCGAGAAATCGGCCGATCCGGAGATGACCGCGTTCATCGCGCCGATGCCTGTGATGTAGGTCACTTGCACATCGAGCCCCTGGTCCGACCAGAAATGCTGGTCGGCCGCAACGTACTGCACCAGGAAAAGCAGGTTCTGCCCGGGGATGGCGAGAACCGCATGCTCGCCCGCAGCGCGTCCGGGCGCAGCGAACGCGGCCGTGGCCAACGCCGCCGCGACGATGCCACGTCGTGCCGCTCTTTCCATCATCCCCTCCCAACTCCCATGTGAGCTTATTGTGTCATTGCCGTGGCGCGCCGCGGAAACACGTCCGCGCCATTGAGCCATTTCAGAACCGCGCCGTCATCCGATCGCAGCACCGCGAGCGCCGCGCGTAGCACCACCATGTGACTCGCGAGACCAAGATCGTCGAGCGCGGCGATCTCGCCGGTAATATAGCCGGCGGCGAGATGGCGCGGCCATTCGAGGCTCGGCACCGACACGGTGTCCGCCGTCATAAATCCCGTCTCGCAGCGCCGCGCATCCGGCGAAAAGACGGCGCGGCACGCCAAGGGCCGCCGCTCGTATTGCGAGCACGCGCCATCGACCAGAAGCGGGCAGGGCGCGCGCCGCGTCCCCTCCTGCGCCGTGCCTGCGCTTGCCGCGCGGCGCGCCAGGCGAATCGCCTCGAGCGGCGTCACATCGACATCGACATAGCAGCAGAAAGCGCAGCCCCGCCGGCATGCGACGCCGGCGAGCTCGGCGCCGTGCGCCTTGTTCTCCGCTGCCGCACGCGCCAGCGCCGTCTCGTAAAGGCCGATGCATTCGGCGCCGATCGTGTCGATCGCATCGAGCATCCGCTCGACATTTCCCGCCGCAGAATTTCGCACCAGCGCGGCGCGGATTCGCGCGCGCACATCCTCCGCGATCGCGCGCGCCTCGAGCGCGCTCTCGCGCGGCGGCAGCCCTGGCCCCGCCGGCACGACGAGTTTCGTTATCGCCGCGGTGCCCGAGCGCGTATAAAGCCGGCGCAACTTCGTGCTCCCCGCGCCGCGCCGTTTCGCTTCCCCCATCGTTTACTCCTCGCGCGATCCTATTCTCGCCACAATTCGCGTTCAACGATGGTGCCGGGGATGTTGCACCCGCATCTTCCCTAGAAAACGGTACGAGGAATTGCGGGAACAATCTTGTCGTTGTCCCCATGGAGGATGAGATGCTGACGGGTCATGTCGTTCGGACGCTCGTCGCCGCCGGGATTGTCGCAGCGGCGGGAGCAACATTCGTACCTGCGCCGGCTTCGGCCCGTGTCGTTGTCGGCGTCGGCTTCGGAGTGCCGCTGTTCGCGCCGGCGCCGGTCTATTATCCGCCGGCGCCCGTCTACTACGTTCCGCCGCCGCCTCCGCCGCCGGTTTACTACGCGCCGGCTCCGGCCGCCGCTGTCGTGCCCGCTACTCCTGCTCCGGCCGCCGCGACCGCCGCGGATTGCCGCCCGTACAACTCAACGACCGTGATCGACGGCACGCCGCAGCAAGTCACCGGAACCGCCTGCCGCCAGCCCGACGGATCCTGGCGCATCGCCAATTGACCAGTGGGAACGAGCCCATGTTGAAGCGTCTTGTGAAGCCGCTTGTGCTGTTGTGTGCGCTCTTCGCATTGAGTGCATGTTATGTCGCGCCGCCTCCGCCTCCGGGCTACGCCTACGCGCCCGGCTATTACGCGCCTGGCTACTATTACGGGCCGCCGCCGGTCGGCGTCGATGTGGGCGTCGGATATTGGGGCGGACGCCGCTGGCGCTGAGTGCGCCGCTAGCGGCGCCGCGCGACGACGTGAAAGATATGCCAGTGCTTCGGCTTGCCGCGCGGCGTCACGGCGTCGGATTCCTCCTCCTCGAATAACTCGACGGCAAGATCTGAGACCAATCGCTCCGCCTCGGCGCGGCTCACGCACGTGATGCCGGGGCGGCCCGCCCAATCATCGCGCTCGCCGTAAAGCTGTCCGGCAAATCGGCCGCCGGGCCTGAGCGAGCGCACCACGCGCGGCCACACCGCCGCGAATTCGCCGGGCGCCAAAAGCGGCAGCGCGAAGCTCGCAGTGACGAGGTCGGCCGCGTCCCATTCCGTCGCCTCGACCCGCGCGACCCGCGTCTCGAGCTTGCGCTCCGGCGGCAGATCCTGGCGTGCCTCGAGGCGGGCGATCGCATCCGCTTCGGCATCGATCGCGAGCACCGACCAGCCACGGTGCAAAAGCGCGATCGTGTCGCGGCCGTCGCCACAGCCGAGATCGACGGCCGATCCCGCGAAATCCCCGAACTTTTCGAGCGCCGCCAGAAGAGTAGGGCGCGGCGGCCGTCCGGCGGTTGCGTCGTAATAGGCTCCGAACCGGTTCGTCATCGCCGGTCGGTTAACGAGACCTTTACAGGTCCCGGTGCAGAGTCCCGGGTCATGTCTCGCTCACTTCGCGCTTTCCTTCGTCAGCACCTCCTGGCGTTCCGCCGAGGTGAGGCGCCGCTCGAAGATCGCGGTCTCGTTTCTCCTGGCGGTGGCGACGCCAAGCTCCGACGCTTCGTGGTAGAGCCAGAAGGCGTCGACCGCATTGGCCTTGGTGCCGATGCCGTTCAGCTTGCACCACGCCATGACCTCGACCGCACGCGCATCCTTGGCGTCGGCGCGCGCGGCGAGAAGGCGCATGTCGGCGTCGCTCGGACGGCGCTTCTTCACGTGCTCGATCGCCTCGGCGAAGGTGGGCGCTTCCGGTTCCTCCTTGGCCAGTGGGAGCGCCTGCGCCGGCGTGTCGGATTCGGTCTTGGCGCAGGCATCGTCGGGCGCGGTCACGCAATGATAGGTGCCGTCGAGATCGTAGAACTGTGCGCGCGCCGGATAGGCCGCGAGCGCGACGAACCCTGCCGCGAGAATGAGCGATCGCATGGCGGCCATTATAGCCGAGCCGGCACCCGTGCGGCGCTGGCGATGACGGCGGCGGCACTCGCCGCCTGTTCGTCCCTGAGCCAGGACTTCAACTCCGCGACGCAGAGCGTCAGTTCGACGGCGCAGAACGTCGAGTCCGAGGTCAATCACCCGGCGCCTGTCGGGCGGCTCCTCGACCGGCCGCCGCCCGCCGTGACGGTGACCGCGGGCGGGCCTTCGGGCGCGCTTCTCGCCGGCCCGGGACTCGCCGAGATTCCCGACAAATCCGTCGACCTCGTGGTCGCTCCAGCCCTCAAGACGTGGCTCACCTTTGCCGAGCGCAAGGACCTTGCCGTGGCCAGCGAACAGGCCGCCACGGGCGGGACGGGCGTTGCCGTCAAGTGGCGGTCGCAGGACGGCGCGCACGCGCTCACCGCCGACGGCAGCGCCGTCGCGGTCGACGATGTCTTTCGCTCGCTGCGCGGCCATGTCTGCCGCGACGTCCGGCAAAACATCACGAAAATGGGTGATTCCCGTTTCGACACCGTGACGCTCTGCCGGACCGAAATCGCCGCCGGCCTGCCGCTCTGGACCGTCGAAGCGGCCGACTAGCCGCTGTTCCTCTTCAAAGTGCGATGAGCGCCAGGCCCGAAGCGGCGTCGTAGCGCCGGGTGCGCCCGGCGTTGCAGGACGCTCTGCGCTCGCCTATCACCGGCCGATGGCTTGGGGGTGGGCGGTTTTCGTCGCGGTCTGCGTGTTCGCGGCAAGCTGGCTACTGACCGGCGCGCTGCGCGGTTGGCTTTCCGCGCACGCCATCCTCGATCGGCCGGTCGCGCGCTCGTCGCATCAGGTTCCGGTGCCGCGCGGCGCCGGCCTGGCGGTCATGCCGGCGCTTGCCCTCGGCTGGCTCGCACTCGCCTGGCAGAACGCGCCGCGCGGGACGCTCGTGGTTCTCGCGGCGGCGGCGGCACTCGCAATCCTCTCCTGGCGCGACGACCGCGGCAGTCTGCCGGTGCCGATCCGACTCGGCGCGCATGCCGTCGCCGTGCTCGCCGGTCTCTTCGCCCTGCCGGACGCGCCCGTTTTTCAGGGCGCGCTGCCGCCCATACTCGACCATGCGGCGGCGGCGGTTCTGTGGCTGTGGTTCGTCGAGCTCTACAATTTCATGGATGGGATTGACGGCATTGCCGGCGTCGAGACGACGGCGCTTGGCATCGGCCTTGCCGTCGTGTTCGCGGGATCGTACGACACCGCCGCCGCGCTCGCCCTCGTCGCCGCTGCGGCGGCGTTGGGATTCCTGCGCTGGAACTGGCACCCGGCACAAATCTTCCTCGGCGATGTCGGCAGCGTGCCGCTCGGATTTCTCTTTGGCTGGCTGCTGCTGTTTGCGGCGGCGCAAGGGCTTTGGGCACCGGCGCTGATCCTGCCGCTCTATTATCTTGCGGATGCTTCCATCACTCTTGGTCGCCGTGTCATTCGGCGCGCGCCATTCTGGCAGGCGCACCGCGAACATTTCTACCAGCGCGCCCTTGGCCCCGGCGGCGATCACGCCGCCGTCGCGCGGCTGGTCCTCGCTGCCGATGCGGCGCTCGTCGCGCTCGCGCTCCTCGCGGTGGCGCATCCGTTGCTTGCACTCGTGCTTGCCATAGGCGCGGTGGCGCTCCTCCTATATCTGCTCAACTGGCGGGCACGCCGTGGCTAGCCCCGGCGTGCTGGTGCTCGGCGCCGGCGGCTTCATCGGCCGGCCGCTGGTCGCGCGGCTTGCTGCGCGCGGCCGGCGCGTCATCGCGGCCCCACGCGGTGCGACCGCATTTGCCGCAAGTGTCGAGCTCCGCGCGACGGGCACGCTCAGCGCGGCGACGGACTGGCCGGCGCTTCTTGCCGATGCCGATGCGGTCGTGCATCTCGCGAACCGCGCGCATGCGCCGCCCGAGCAGGGCCACGCCTGGATCGAAGGCGAGGCCGCAACCTCCCGCGTGCTTGCCGCGGCCGCGCGCAAGGCGGGAATCCGGCGCATCGTGCTCCTCAGCTCGGTCAAGGCGCACGGCAGCATCGGCCGCTTTCGCGCGAGCGATCCGCTCAATCCGGCCGATCCCTATGGCCGCGCCAAGGCGGCGATCGAGCAGGCGATGGGCGAGGCCGGAGACGCGCTCGTCGTGCTACGGCCGCCCCTCGTCTATGGCCCAGGCGTCAAAGCGAACTTTCGCGCGCTGCTGCGCCTTGTCGCGAGCGGCGTGCCGCTGCCGCTCGCGAGTATCGACAATCGCCGCAGCCTCGTCTTCCTCGAAAACCTGCTCGATCTCGTCGAGATCGCACTCGACGATCCTCGCGCGTCGGGCCGCGCATTCGTTCTGCGCGACGAGCGCGATCTGTCGACCGCCGAGCTCGTGCGCCTCATCGCACCGGCGATGGGTCGCTCCGCCCGCCTCTTTCCTTGTCCGCCGTCGGTTGTGCGCGTTGCCGCGCGGCTTGCCGGCCGTGGCGAGGCGGCCGAGCGGCTCCTCGAAACTCTTACGGTCGATGACGAGCCGACGCGTCGCACGCTAGACTGGCGCCCGCGCATCGCGCTCGCGGACTCTATCGCCGCGACGTGTCGCGCGTATCTGAGCGAAGCCGGCTGAGGCCGCGATGGCACGGGCCAAGCTCATTTTCCTCGTCACCGAGGACTGGTATTTCTGGTCGCATCGCCTGCCGATGGCGCGCGCGGCGCAAGATGCGGGCTTCGATGTCTCGGTCGCAACTCGCGTGACGGCGCATGGAGAGCGGATCCGCGCCGCGGGCTTCGCGCTCCATCCGCTGTCGTGGCGCCGGCGCAGCATTGGCCCGCTCGCGAGCCTTGCCGCGATTGCCGAGATCTATCGCCTCTACCGACGCGAGCGTCCCCTCATCGTGCATCACGTGGCGCTGAAGCCCGCGCTTCTCGGCGGTATCGCGGCGCGCCTCGCGCGCGTTCCGGGTGTCATCAGCATGATCGCCGGCGGAGGCTATCTCGCGAGCGCGGGCTCATATCGTGCTCGCCTTGTTGCGCGCGTGACGCGGATGCTGTGGCCCGTCGTGCTGCTGCGAACGGGCTGCCGCGTGATCGTACAGAACGAAGAGGACCGGCGTGACCTTGCGGCGCTTCGGCCCGGCGCGGCCTGGCGCATCGCCATGATCGAAGGCTCGGGCATCGAGCTCGCGCGCTACCGGCCGGCGGCGGAGCCGGAAGGCCCCATCGTTTTCGCTTATGCCGGCCGTATGATCGCCATCAAGGGCGTCGATCGTCTCGTCGCGGCACACCAGGTTTTGCGTGCGCGGGGCTTCGACGCGAGGCTCGTTCTCGCCGGGGCGTCCGATCCGGAGAATCCCAGCGCCATCGACGACGCGACGCTTGCGCGCTGGCGGACGCTTCCGGGCATTTCGATGTTGGGCCATGTCGGCGACATCGCGCAGGTCTGGGCAGGTGCGCACGTCGCGGTGCTGGCGTCGCTGGGCGGCGAAGGGTTGCCCAAAAGTCTTCTGGAGGCTGCGGCGATGGCTCGGCCGATTGTCGCGACCGACGTGCCCGGCACACGCGCGATCGCGCGTCAGGGCGAGAACGCGCTGCTCGTTCCGCCCGGCGATGCGGCAGCGCTCGCTACTGCGCTCGAGACGCTTGCGCGGGACGAGGCGCTCCGCCGCCGCTTCGGCGCCGCGAGCCGCCGCATCGTCGAGCAGGGCTTTTCCGACGAAGCGGTCGGCGCCGCCACGCAATCGCTCTATCGCACACTCGTCGAGGAGTTGGGCGCGGGAAAGAAGGAGTCGATGCGGCCCAGCAGTCGATAGGCAACGAGTCCGAGCCATTCGTGGAGGGCTGTGTCGAGCACGAGCGCGTTGCCATCGAAAGAGAACGATAACAAGTCTCCGCTCGTCTCGTAATCGACCGGGTCGGGAATCATGTTCCATCCAACATGGCGGAAACAGTCCATCGCGCGCGGCATGTGATTGGCCGATGTAACGAGCACCCAGGCCTGTTCCGGTTCGGGCTTGGCGAGCGCCTTGGAATCGACGGCATTCTCGTAAGTGTTGCGCGAGCGGTCGTCGGTCAGGATGCGGCGCGGATCGAGCCCCAGCGAAATGAGCAGCGAGCGAGTGATCTGTGCCTCGCTCGCGCCGCGGCTCGTGAGCGCGGGATCGCCACCCGAGATGACGACCGGCACGTCGGGGTAGCGTCGCGACAGCGCCAGCGTTTCCGTGATGCGTGGCGCCATTTCATTAAGGGCGGGCTGGCCATGGGCGAGCGTATCGGCGATCCGCACGGCGCCGCCAAGGAGCACGATGCCGTCGATCCGTTGCGGCAGGGCGACCGGGGGAAACCGGTTTTCGAGCGGCGCAATTGCCCATTGCCCAACCGGAAAGATCGTAAGGAGAAGCATGGCCACGGTCACGAATCCGACGAGCCATCCGCCGCTTCGCCGCCGGCCCATGACGAAGAGCAGCGCCCCGGCGGCGAGCAAAATAACGAGGAAATTGCTCGGCTCGGCCACCGGCTCGATAATCTTGCTGAAGTCGTAAAGCATGTGGGCGCGCAGCTCCGCGAGGCTCGGCCGAACCATACTCGGAAAGGCGCGCCGAAGTCTCTCTTCGAGCGCATTTCGCTTGCCGCATCGAGGCCGGTTTTCTAACGTGCCGGCAGTGGCGAACATGCGCGCGCGAATGGGAAGCAGGGCCTGGGCCGCGTTCGCTCATGACGTGGTCATGGCCGCGCTTTCCTTCATCTTCTCATTCTATCTCCGCGTCGGCGACGCGATCTGGCACTACAGGCCTGGCCTCATCCTGAGCTACGACGCCGCTTTCGCCGTGACGGCGGGCGCCGTCTTTTTGTGGACCGGGCTCTATCGCGGCATCTGGCGCTTTGCCTCGCTGCCGGATCTCCTGTCGCTGTTGCGCGCGGCGACATTCGTCATTCTCATCTTCTTTCCGCTGATGTTCGTGGCGACGCGGCTCGATGATTTGCCGCGCTCGCTCGTCGGCATCAACTGGCTTTTGCTAACGGCGATGCTGGGCGGTCCGCGGTTCGCCTATCGCGTCTTCAAGGACCGTAATCTCGATCATCTGCTCGAGCGCGCGAGCCATACCTCGATCCCGGTCCTTGTGATCGGCGCGCGCGAGGACGCCGATCTTTTCATCCGCGCGACGCAGCGCGATCCGGCGCGGTCCTATCGCGTCGTCGGCCTCGTCTCCGACAGCGAGGTGCGCGTCGGGCGCGAAATCGCCGGCGTGCCGGTGCTCGGCACGATCGGCGACGTGCGCTCGGTCGTCGAGTTGCTGTCGCGGCGCGACGAGCGGCCGCAGCGGCTCATCATCAGCGCCCGCTCGCTCGACGGCCCCGTGGTGCGGCGCTTGCTCGACCTCGCGGACGAACTTGGCATTTCGCTGGCGCGGCTGCCGCGGCTCACCGATTTCCAATCGACGCGCGAGGACGATCCGCGACCGATCGAGCCGATTGCGATCGAGGATCTTTTGGGCCGGTCGCAGGCCGTGCTCGACCGCGTCAGCATGAAGGCGTTGATCGCTGGCCGTCGCGTGCTCGTGACCGGCGCCGGCGGCACGATCGGATCGGAGCTGACGCGCCAGATCGCGGCATTCGGGCCGGCGCGCCTCGCGCTCCTCGACAATGGCGAATTCGCGCTCTATGGCATCGACCGCGAGATCGGCGAGCGTTTCCCCGAAGTGGCGCGCGTCACGCTCGTCGGCGATGTACGCGACCGGCGCCGCGTCGACGACGTCATGGCCGGCGAGCGGCCCGAACTCGTCTTCCATGCCGCCGCCTTGAAGCATGTGCCGATCGTCGAGGCCAATCCGTGCGAGGGCATCCTCACCAACGTGCTCGGCACGCGCAATGTCGCCGAAGCTTGCCGCGCTTCGGGCGTTCGCGCCATGGTCATGATCTCGTCCGACAAGGCAGTCAATCCGACAAGCGTCATGGGCGCCTCGAAGAAAGTGGCCGAAAGCATTTGCCAAGCGCTCGACGTGGGCGAAGCTAAGCGCGCCCCTGGCACGCGCTTTCTCACTGTGCGCTTCGGCAATGTGTTGGGCTCGACCGGTTCCGTCGTCCCGCTGTTTCAGCGCCAGCTCGAAAACGGCGGCCCACTCACGGTCACCCATCCCGATATCTCGCGCTTTTTCATGACGGTGCGCGAGGCGGTCGAGCTTGTGCTGCAAGCCTCGGCCTTCGGCATGGCGGACGCCGAGCGCGGCCATATCTACGTCCTCGACATGGGACAGCCGATCAAGATCGTCGATCTCGCCGAGCAGATGATCCGGCTCGCGGGCTTGAAGCCCGGACACGACGTCGCGATCGAGTTCATTGGTTTGCGACCCGGCGAAAAGCTCAAGGAGGAGCTGTTCCATCCGGGCGAGCCGCCGCTGCCGACGAAGTCCCAGGGTATTCTGCTCGCCGCGCCCCGAACGATCGATTACGCGGTGCTGCAACGGCTTTTAGACGAGCTCATCGATCAGGCGTGCGAGGGGCACGACGAACGTGCGCTGGCGCTTCTTGCTTCGCTCGTTCCGGAATACGAACGGCGCGCGGCGCCGCCGCTCCAGGCCGTCGCCCGGAGCTGATCCGCTTGGCTATCGCATCGGTTCGATCGGCAGATTGTCGATGAGCCGGGTCGTGCCGAGCCGCGCTGCGGCGAGTGCGCGCGCCGGCCGGTCAAGACGCGCGATCGGATCGAGCGTCAGGGCATCGCACACTTCGACATAATCGACCGCCGTGAAGCCAGCATCGCGAAGCGCGGCAGCGCCGGCGGCTTCCGCTTCGCGCGGTGGTGTGCCTGTGCGCACGCGGGCGGCCATATCGGTGAGCGTACGGTGGAGCGCGGGTGCCACCCTGCGCTCGGCCGGCGTGAGATAGGCGTTGCGCGAGGAGAGTGCCAGCCCATCCGCCTCGCGCACGGTCGGCACGCCTTCGATCTGCGCGGGAATATCGAGATCGCGCACGACGCGGCGGATGATCTGAAGCTGCTGGTAATCCTTCTCGCCGAAGCAGGCGATGTCGGGCCGCGCCTCGAGCAGCAGCTTCGTCACCACCGTCGCGACGCCCTTGAAATGGCCGGGGCGAAAGCGTCCGCAGAGACGCCCGGCGAGCGGTCCCGGATCGATCGTCACGGCGAAGCCCGGCGGATAGATTTCGGCAACGCCCGGCGCGTAAAGGAGATTGCAGCCAGCCGCAGCCAACTTCGCGGCGTCGGCTGCCTCTTCGCGCGGATAGAGTACGAAATCCTCGTTTGGGCCGAACTGCGCCGGATTGACGAAGAGGCTCGCGACGACGCGCTCGGCCAGCGCTCGCGCCCGAGCCACGAGCGCGAGATGGCCCTCGTGCAACGCCCCCATGGTCGGCACCAGCGCCACTTTGAGCCGCTGCCCGCGCCAGCCGTCGACCTCGCGCCGCAACGCCGCGACCGTCCGCACCGTCGGCAGGTTGGCGATCGTCTCGATGCTCGATCCGGTCATGGCGGCGCCGGGTCTAGACCCCGTGCCGTGGCGCTCGCAAGCGAATTCAGGCCGACAAAGGAGAGACCCCGGCAGCGGGATCGCCGCTACCGGGGTCTCGAACACGGCGCGCGTTTCTGGCGTCGCGCCACACTTGTCGGCCGGGAAGCACCCGAAAGCCTAAAAGCTTTGGCTATTCAGACACTTCGAGGCGACCCGGGCTCAGACAAAGAGACACGGGATCACCTCCTTTCTGTTGTTGAGAACCGGAGCAAGATTATCCGTTGGGCCGGGGTCATGCAAGCGCGCCAAGGGCCAGCCGCATCAGCGGCAGCGCGTCGGTGAAGGTGTCGAGCTGGGTGGCCTCGGTCAGCGTGACCCAGCGCACCTCGGATGCGTCCTCGATCGGCGCGCCCTCGCCGGCGCGCCAGTCGAGCAGCACCGCGACCAGGGTGAAATGGGCGCGGACGCGGTCCTGCTCGTCGCGGCCGATGACGTTCGAGCCGCCGATGATCCGCACCGGCTCGGCCTCGATGCCGGTCTCCTCCAGAAGCTCGCGGCGGGCACCGGCCTCGATCGTCTCGCCCAGCTCCTGCATGCCGCCGGGAAAGCCCCAGCGGCCGATGCCCGGCCCCATCGCGCGCCGCGCCAACAGCACCCGCTCGCCGCGGCGGCACACGGCGAGCGCGCAGGCGTAAGGCCTGTCGGGATAGTAGCGCGAGGTGGGGTCGCTCACGGATCGACTGCCGCGGTCTTCCCTTCGAGCACCTTGTAAATCTCGCCGCCTTCCTCGAGGAACGAGCGGCTCTTGTCCGCCATCCCCTTCTCGGCGTACTCGCGAACTTCCTGCGAGATCTTCATCGAGCAGAATTTCGGCCCGCACATCGAGCAGAAATGCGCGAGCTTCGCCCCTTCCGCCGGCAAGGTCTGGTCGTGGAATTTCTCCGCGGTCTCGGGATCGAGCGCCAGGTTGAACTGGTCGCGCCAGCGGAACTCGAAGCGCGCGCGCGACAGCGCATCATCACGCGCCTTCGCGGTCGGATGGCCCTTGGCGAGATCGGCGGCGTGCGCCGCGATCTTGTAGGCGATGACGCCGTCCTTCACGTCGTCGCGGTCGGGCAATCCCAAATGTTCCTTGGGCGTCACGTAGCACAGCATCGCCGTGCCGAACCAGCCGATCATCGCCGCGCCGATCGCGCTCGTGATGTGGTCGTAGCCCGGCGCGATGTCGGTGACGAGGGGCCCGAGCGTGTAGAACGGCGCCTCGTGGCAATGCTCGAGCTGCAGGTCCATGTTCTCCTTGATCTTGTGCATCGGCACGTGGCCGGGGCCTTCGATCATCACCTGCACGTCGTGCTTCCAGGCGATCTTGGTGAGCTCGCCCAGGGTTTTGAGCTCGGCGAACTGCGCCTCGTCGTTGGCGTCCGCGGTCGAGCCGGGGCGGAGCCCGTCGCCCAATGAGAAGCTCACGTCATAGGCGCGCATGATCTCGCAGATTTCCTCGAAGTTCGTGTAGAGGAAATTCTCCTGGTGGTGCGAGAGGCACCATTTTGCCATGATCGAGCCGCCGCGCGAGACGATGCCGGTCACGCGCTTCGCCGTCAGCGGAATGAAGGGCAGCCGCACGCCGGCGTGAATCGTGAAATAATCGACGCCCTGCTCGCACTGCTCGATGAGCGTGTCGCGGAAGACCTCCCATGTCAGGTCCTCGGCCTTGCCGTTCACCTTCTCGAGCGCCTGGTAGATCGGCACGGTGCCGATCGGCACCGGCGCGTTGCGGACGATCCATTCGCGGATCGTGTGGATGTTCTTGCCGGTCGACAGGTCCATAACCGTGTCGCCGCCCCAGCGGATCGCCCAGACAAGCTTGTCGACTTCCTCGGCGACCGAGGAGGTGACGATCGAGTTGCCGATATTGGCGTTGATCTTCACCAGGAAATTGCGGCCGATGATCATCGGCTCGCTTTCCGGATGGTTGATGTTCGCCGGAATGATCGCGCGCCCGCGCGCCACCTCGTCGCGCACGAATTCGGGCGTGACGTGATCGGGGATCGCCGCGCCGAACGACTCGCCGTCGCGCGCCGCCTTGTCCTTCGCTTGCGCCAGGCCGAGGTTCTCGCGGATCGCGATATATTCCATCTCGTGCGTGACGATGCCGCGCCGCGCATAGGCGAGCTGCGTCACGGCGTGGCCGTCGCGCGCGCGCAGCGGCTTCCTCGTGCTGCGGTCGAACGCCGGCACCGGGCTTTCTTCGTCGGCGCTCAGCCCGTTGTCTTCGGGCCGGATGTTCCGCCCCACCACCTCTTCGACATCGCCACGCGCGCGGATCCAATTTTCGCGCAACGGCGCCAAGCCGGCGCGGATGTCGATCGAAACGGCCGGATCGGTATAGGGCCCCGACGGGTCATAGACCGGCAGCGGCGGCTCCTTCGCCGAGGGCGTGATGTCGATCTCGCGCATCGCGACCCGCACGTCGGGGAACAGGTTGCTCGCGACATGGGTCTTGCGCGAAGCCGGCAGCGGGCCGGTCGAAACCTTGAACATGTCTCTGGACGTGCCTTCGGGCATGTCGATCTCCTGGCGATACGCCTCGTCAAACGATCCGGGCCTGGTGCGGGAAGGAGTGGCGGTTCATGTTCCTGTCCCTACGCCGGTACGAGCCGGATCAGGTTCGAAGGGTTGCCGCGTTGCCTTTCGCGCGAGCGGCGTCTCAGCCCCTTAGCAGGGCGCCCCTTGGAATCGTCAGCAGTTTCCGGTAGCGCAGGCCCCTCGTCAAGCGGTCTCCCTCTGGGTGCGGTTTATGGAACTGGCGTGGCAGCCCTGGCTCCTGGCTTTCGCGCCGCGGTGCCGGACTCGAAGCGCAATCGTTAGGCGAGCGGCTCGCGGCGCTCGGCGAGAATGCGGTCGAACTTCGCAAGCCGCGCGGCGGCCCGGCCGAAGATCGTGTCGGGAGAATAATTCCCGTCCGCGTCGGCGGTTCCGGCTGGCGCGCCGATCATCAGCTCGGCCGCATCGGCGAGCGTCGCCACCGTCCAGAGATGGAAGCGGCCGGCTGCGATCGCTTCGACGAGATCGTCATGGAGCGCGACGTGGGTGCGGTTCGCCTCCGGCAGGATGACCCCCTGCGCGCCGGTGAGGCCGCCGGGGCGGGCGCCGCACAGCCGGTAGAAGCCTTCGATCTTGGTGTAGGCGCCGCCGATCGCCTGCGCCATCCCGGCCTGGTTCATCGAGCCGGTGATGGCGATGTCCTGCCGCACCGGGAGCTGCGCGAGATCGGACAGAACGGCGATGAGCTCGGCCAAGGACGCGCTGTCGCCTTCGACGCCGCCATAGCTTTGCTCGAACGTGATCGAGCAGGTGAAGGACAGTGGCCGCACCTGGGCGAAGCAGCCGGCGAGGAATCCTTGCAGCACCATTGCAGCCTTCTGCTGGATGGGACCGCCCAACGCCACGTCGCGCTCGATGTTGATGAGGCCGGCGCGGCCGACCGAGGCGCGCGCGCTGATTCTGACGGGCGTGCCGAAGCGGCGGTCGCCCATGTCGTAGACCGTGAGCCCGTTCACTTGGCCGATCGCGCGGCCCGAGGTTTCGATCATCACCTCGTTGTCGAGGATGCTGCGTAGGATGCGGTCCTCGATGCGCGAATTGCGGCGGCGGCGCGCGGCATAGGTCTCGCGCACGGAGGATTCCGTAAGAGTCTCGACCTTCGCCCGCGCGTCGCGCGGCGCAGCCTCGGCGACGAGGTCCTCGATCAGTTCGACGCGGGCAGTGAGCCGGCTGCGATGACCAGCCCAGCGCGCCGATATGCCGAGGAGGCGCTCGATCGCCGCATCGCTTGCGTCCTTGAGGCCGCGCGCCTGCGTCATTTCTTTGATGAGACCGACATAGACGGCGAGATTTTCCGGCGATGCCGTCATATCGCTGTCGATGTCGGCCTTGATCTTGAAATAGATGTGGAAATCCGGGTCGCCCTCGAAAAACAGCGAATACCAGCGCGGCGCGCCGACGATCACGACCTTCAGATCGAGCGGTATCTGCTGCGGCTGCGGCGCGCCGGCGATCGGTGGCGCCTGCGAACGCTGCAATTCCTCGATGCGGATCGTGCCGTCGCGCAGCGCGGCCTTGAGGAAGGACCAGCTTGCCGGGTTGGCGGCGAGCGCCTCGGCGCGCAGCACGAGAATCCCGCCATTCGCTTGATGCAGCGCGCCCGCGCGAATGAGCGTGACGTTGGTCGCGATCGTGCCCTGGGCCTGGCGATATTCGATCCGGCCGAACAGATTCTCGTAGGTCGGATTGCTTTCGAGCACGACCAAAGGATGGGTGTCGTCGCGATGATCGACGAAGAGATTGACGGCGTAGCGCCGCTCCGGCGGCTCGATCGCCTCGCCCTCGTGCTCGCCCGAGGCGGTGCGGAACCGTCCGGGGTTGTCGAGGATGTCGCCGCGCAGCTCGTCGAGCCAGTGCGCCAGGCCCTCATCTTCGCCGAACTCTTGCCGCACGTGGTCCATGATCGGGGCGATGACGGCTTCCGCGATGGCGCGGCTCAGTTCCTCGATGCCTTGGTTGAGTCGGGCGCGCGCTTCGATCGCCATGCGCTGCAAGCGCATGAAGGCGGCGCTCAGTTCGCGCTCGGCCGCTTCGTCGAGCGGCGCCGCGTTGGGCGCATTGGGCGGGCGCACGAGCCGCGGCCCCTCTTGCGATTCGACGAGGTCCATGCCGTGGCGGCGCGCAGTGGCGCGCAGCGTTTCCATTTCCTCCCCGACCGCCGCTTCGGCGCCCTCGCGCAGCGTCATGAAGCGCGTCTGGTAGGCCTCGCTGCTGAATGCCGCGCCGAATGCCTCGCGCAGGCGTGGCACGAGCTCGGCCATCCGGTCGCGAAACCGTTGCCCCACGCCGTTCTTGAGCGCACGGGGGCTCGGGCTCGATGGATCGCGAAAATTGTTGAGATAGATCCAGTCCTGCACCGGCGGCCGATGCTGCATCACGTCCTTGAGATAAGCCAGCGTCGCCGTCATGCGCGAGGCGCGATCGTCGCCGATCACGAAGACGTTGAAGCCGATGTCCGACACCGACAGGCCGAAATCGAGTGCTTCGCGCGCGCGGCGATGGCTTTCGAGGCTGAACACATCGGCAGAAGCGGTGCGCGCGAAGGAAAATTTCGGCAATCCGACTTCGCCGGCCGTGAGCTCGCGCGCCGCCATTCTGGTCTCCGCGTCGTCTCCGTCCCCGTTGCACGCTAACACAGGCGGACCCTGCCACCAGTGCGGAAAAACGACTCGGGGGCTGGCCGCGCGTGATTTAGACTCTGCGTCCATGGCCAAAAGCGATGAGCTGCGCACGGGCGCAGACTATATCGACAGCATCCGCAACGACGGGCGGCGCGTCTTCATCGACGGCGAAGTGGTGCGCGACGTGACAGCGCATCCCGCCTTTCGCGCCGCCGTGCGCTCGGTCGCGCGGCTCTACGACATCGCCGCCGATCCCGAAAACCGCGCGCTTATGACCTATCCCTCGCCCGCGACGGGCAGGCCGGTGCTGCGCTGCTGGGAGATACCGCGCGTGCCGGCCGATCTCGTGTCGCGCCACGCCATGAGCGCATGCTGGGCCGAGGCGACCTTCGGCTTGATGGGCAGGACGCCCGATCACGTCGCCGGATTCTTCGCTGGGTTCGCGGCAAAGCCCAGTATATTCGCCGCCTCGGGCGCGCAATGGGCGGCGAACGTCACGAGCTTTTACGAATTCGCGCGCGACCGGCACCTCTATCTCAGCTACGCGATCGTGCCGCCGCAGATCGACCGTAGCAAGCCGGCGCATCGCCAATCCGATCCGACGCTCTATGCCGGCGTGGTCAAGGAACGCGATGGCGGCATCGTGATGAAAGGCGCGCAGCAGCTCGCGACCGGTGCCGCGCTCTCGGACTGGCTCCATCTTTCCTGCATCCATCCGCTGCAACCGGGCGACGAGGCCTATGCGCTGAGCGTCGCTATGCCGCTTTCGGCGCCGGGCCTCAAGATCTATTCCCGCCGTTCCTATGGCGCGGCGGCGTCGAGCGCGTTCGACTATCCGCTGTCGAGCCGCTTCGACGAGAACGACGCGTTCGTCGTGCTCGACGACGTGTTCGTGCCGTGGGAGCACGTGTTCGTTTATCGCGACGTAGCACTCTGCCGCGATCAGTGGTGGCGGACGCCGGCGCACGTTTATGGCAACCACCAGGCACAAGTCAGGTACGCGGTGAAGCTACGTTTCCTCGCGGGATTGACGAAGCGGCTCTGCGACATCACAGGCTCGGCGAGCCTGCCGCCGGTGCAGATCATGCTCGGCGAATTGGCGGCGCTCGTGGCGATCGTCGAAAACATGGTGACGGCGCAGGAGGCGGCCGCGACGGTCGACGAGGAGGGGGTGGTGTGGCCCTCGCGCGCCGCGCTTTATGCGGTGATGTCGCTCCAATCCGAGTTCAATCCGCGCATCGTCGAGATCGCCCGCGAGCTTGCCGGCGGCGCGATGATCGCGCTGCCGTCCTCGGTCAAGGATTTCGCCAATCCCGAAAGCGCCGCCGATCTCGAGCGCTATATCCACTCGCCGGGATTTACGGCAAAAGAGCGCGTGCGGCTTCTCAAGATGGCGTGGGATCTGATCGGCAGCGAGTTTGCCGGTCGCCATCAGCAATACGAGAAGTTCTATGGAGGCGCGTCGTTTCTCGTGAAACAGAACATGTACCGCAATTTCGATTTCGCGCGCGCCGAACGGCTCGTCGATTCCGCGCTCGCTTTGCCGGATCCGGAGGACTGACCGCTATTGCTGGTAATGGCCCTCGACGAAGGTGAGGTCGAGGATCGCCGCCGGATCGACCGATTTGTCCACCATGCCGTGCGCCTGATACCACGCGACTTGCCGGTAGATGTCCTTGACGAGGAGCCGCCCGTCGGGATCGACAAAGGCGATGCCCTGTTTTATTTGCTCGGGCTTCTGGCCGATATATTTCGCGAGAATGTCGAGGAGCGCCGGCGCTTCCGGTCCGTCGCGCCGCTTGCCGTCCGGTCCCTTGGCGAGGAACGCGTCGTAGAACTCGTGCGCGGCGCGGCGATAGGCCCGGATATAGCCCTCGAGCAAGGGCCGGCGCGTGGCGATCATGCTTTTCTTGACGAAGATCGCGCCAAGCTGCCACGGCGTTTGGTCGCCCGACCAGCCGAGCAGATGCGCTTCCTTGCGCTCCAGCATTGGGATCGCAAGCGACCCCGGGATCACGGCGGCATCGACCTGCCCGCCGGCGAGCGCCGAGAGCTGGTTCGAGTTGGTCTGCACCGGCACGACGCGGATGCTGTCGAGCGGCACGCCGACCTTCTCGGCGAGAAGCGCGATCGCGTAATGCGTCGGCGAGCCCACGGTGGTGACCGCGACGGAGTGGCCGCCGAGATCCTTGTAGCTCTTCAAGCCCGCGTCCCAGGCGTGGTTCGAGACGAGGAATCCGTTGTTCGGATAGCCGGGTTCCTCGCGGCTTTGCGCGGCAATAATGGCGAGCGCACCCTTGCCGGCGAGATTGTAGAACCCGGCGGCGACGCCGGTGACGCCCACGTCGATGTCGCCCGAGACGGCGGCGACCGCGATCGGCTGCGCCGCGTCGAAATAGGTGAGCGACGCGTCGATGCCCTCGGCCGCGAAATAGCCCTTGTCGAGGGCAATGAAGGTCGGGCCGTTGGTGGAGAATTTGAGCAGCCCGACGCGCACCTTCTCCGCGGCGCTGGCGGGTACCGCGAGGCCGACGACGGCCGCGAGCAGAAGGGCGACCCAGCGCCTCATGCTTCACCCGTCTCGACGAGGCGTTTCAGCACGTCGAGACGCAGCTCGACCGGCTTCCCAAGCCAGAGCGCGAAGCGCGCGTGATCGAGATAGGCGTCGCCGCTCAAGGGATGGACGAGCACGCTCAACCCCTCGCGGTTGAGCATGAGCCACGGCACGATGCGCGGAAACTCGGATGCTTCGAACGCGACCTGGTACATCGAGATCGGATGCGGGCCCACCGCCTCGTCATGCCAGCTTCCGAGCCGTGCCACGAAACGCGCGCCGATCCCGTCGCGGACGCGCGCTGCCGTGTCGCGTGTCGCGGGCGCGTAGTAGATATGGGCGTGATAGCCCTTGATGGTGCCGCTGTCGGCGAACTGATCCTGCATCGCATCCTATCCCGCATTGGACGGAGCCGACCGCGCCTGCTCAAATAGGCGAGGGCCGCTTCGGGAGAGAAGCCTAGCATGGCGAATAAGGATGTTCATGGCCCCGGTCTGCACGCGCTCATTCTGCTGGCGACGCTGACGCTGTGCGGCTGCGGCGCGTTCGAAGGGCCGCAGGCGGGCGACGACGAGCACACGCTTTGCTATTCCCGCCTTGCGACCAGCCCGGACCAGCTCCACACGCTCGCCAAGAATTCATGCAGCGGTGCCGAGCCGCGCTTCGACAAGCAGAGCACGGATATCTCGGCGTGCCCGCTCCTCGTACCCGAGCGACTCTATTTTAGCTGCGCCGAATGAGGCGACGACCACCGCGCGCGCAACGAAAAGCCCCCGGGACTCGGTCCCGGGGGCTCTTCTTTTATCGGGAGGCCCGATCAGCCCTTCGAAGGCGTCGAGGCCGGCGTGGACGCGGGCGACGTCGTCTTTTTGGTGTTCTTGGCGGTGTGTTTTTTCGTCTTGGTCTTGGCGACGTGCTTCTTGGAGGTGGATTTCTTCGCGGTCTTCTTCTTGGTGGTCGACTTCGAGGTCGAGGCCTTGGGCTGCGAGGTCGCCGAACTCGTGGACGAGGACGAAGCGGGGGATTGCGTCTGCGCCTGGGCCGCATAGGGCACGGTCGAGGCCGCGACGAACGACAACAGGGCGAACGCCGAGATGAGCGCCTTCATAAAAAGCTCCTAGTTCTGGCAGGAAGGGGACACGGGGGAGGAACCTGAACCGATCGCCTCTGACGACCGCTGCGGCCGTTGAGGAAGCACTATTATGCTATCTGAATGTTGCTACGAATGACAAGATTCGGACGGGAAAAGTCTCATTTTTTTCATCGATGATGCAACGCTGCAACGCATCTAAAGTCCGACTCGCACCACGGCGGGGCTTGAGGCGGGTCTGACGATGTGCCGACTCGCGCCGTCCGCGGTCCGGCGCGCGATCTCGTGGCGCGCGCGCGCGGCGACGACGGCGACGAGCGCGAGCGCCGCCAGCGGCAAGACCGGCAGGTGGAGCGAAGCGGCGACATTGCGGCCGAGGAGCGGCGTCACGAAGAGGGCGGCCAGCGTGG
Source organism: uncultured Alphaproteobacteria bacterium (assembly GCA_963729295.1). Taxonomy (GTDB): domain Bacteria; phylum Pseudomonadota; class Alphaproteobacteria; order ATCC43930; family CGMCC-115725; genus DATJLY01. The sequence goes on along the minus strand of CAVSNJ010000029.1, from coordinate 28,766 downwards.
TTCTTTCCCAGGGCAGCCAGCCATGTTCGCGTGCGCCGCGGACGAGCCAGAGGGCGGCGACCGCCGCCAGCAGAAAATCGTAGATGAGCAGCACCGGGGCCGCGACCAGCGTCGCCGCGGCCAGCGCCGCCGCGCGCGTCGGCAGCTCGAGGGACCTGCGCCACACGAGCGCTACGAACGCACCGGCCGCGACCGTCGCCACGGCCTGCGCGATGTAGGCGACATCCGTGCCGCCGCCGAGCAGGCGGATCGCCCCGAACGGGCTGACGAAGCCCGCGAAGTCGATGCGTCCTGCCTCGTAGGTACCGGGCGATTGGCCAGCAGCGGCGAGAAAATCGCGCCAGCTGTCCCAGCCGTAGAGGTCGAGCGACACGAGCGCCAAAGCCGAAACGGCGGCGGCGGCGGCGGCAAACGCGCGCCAGCGTCCGGCTGCGGCCAGCGCCACCGGAATGAGCAGGCCGATATGCGGCTTGTAGCAAAGCGCGCCGAACAGCAAGCCGGCCGCGACTGGCCTGCGATCGACGAGGAGGGTCGCGGCCGCGAAAAGGGCTGCCGACAAAAAAGCGTTCTGGCCGAGTCCGAACGTCCAGAAGACGCACGGGAATGCCGCGAGCGGCAGCAGCACGCGAAGCCGCCGCTCGCCCGCGATCGCGCAGCCGGCGGCGAGGAACAGGGCGAGGGTCGCTGTCTCGAAGATGAGGAACGCCACGAGATACGGCAGGCGCGCCAGGACCGAGCACAGCAGCAGAAAAACCGGCGGGTAATAGAAGAATTGATAGGGGATCCCCTGGCCGCGAATTTGCTGCTCGATCGCGTAATGCGCCGCCTGATCGTAGGCGAGCGCTGGCGTTCCGTGATTGGCGAGCACGCCGGCGCCGTAGAAGCTGACGAAATCCGTGGTCGTCGGATGAGCGAGCGGCACGATGAGCCCGTGCGTGCCGGCCACCATGAAGAGAAACGTCGCGAGCTCGAGCGCGAAGAGAATGAGGCAGTATCCGACGAGCCGCTCGCGGTCGAGCCAGGCGCCCGTTCGCAACTGCGCGATCACCGCGGTCACCGCTCCCGCTCCGTGGCGAGGTCCTGGAGTGGCGCCGGCACCGGCATCGACATCATCGGCACGGCGGCGCAGCTTCCCGTCCGCCGCCCGATGCAGATGGCGCCGAAGCATTTCTCGTAGGGGAATTTTTGCAGCATCCCTTCGGGCGGCGGCCCGCTCGATATGAGCACGTCGAAGCCCTCGTCCGTCGCCGCGAACTCGCGCGCATCCTTCGGCCAATAAATCGGCACCGGCTGCTGGAAGTAGGTGTATCCGCCGGACTCGACCCAGTCGTGACCCTTGCGCCCGAAGAGCCCGATGCCGCAGATGCCGCGCATGTGCTCGACATAGCGCGCCGCGAGCAGATCCGCGTGCATGAGGCCGCGCAGCGTGTCCATCAATTCGCCGGTCCAGGCGAGAAAGGCAATGAAGCAGGCATAGGCCGCGCACAGCACGGAACAGGCCACGCCGGCAGCGGCGCCGCGATAGCGCGCCTTGGCCCATGCGCCCGACTTGCGCGAAGCCGATCGCGGCCAGCGCCCCGAGCAGCACCATGGCCGGATAGATGAAGCGGATTTCCTTGTGCGCAATGGCCGAGTGCGAAGCAACGATGACCGCGGCGGTGGCGAGGAGAAGCGGCCGCCGCAGCGCGCCGATCAGGACGAGGGCGGCAAGCGGGAACACCGCGCCCTGCCACACCGACAATTCGTAGCTCAGATAATAATTCCACGGCAAAACGCCGAAGAGCGAGCTCACATCGGCGAAGAGGTTGATGTCGAGATACCGCCAGAGCGAGGCGAAGGGATATCCCAACGTCACGGCGTCGAGCATTCCCGAGAAGCAAAGAACGAGTACGGCGCCGCCGACGAGCGGCCAGAAGCGCTCGCGCGGGGAGCGCCAGGTCGTCCACAGCGCGACGAGACCCAGCGCTGGCGCGAGCTGAAGGCGCAGCGCGAGGATCAATCCGAGGAGCGCGCCGGCCGCGGCGCAGCGACGCCGCGCGGCCGGCTCGGATGAAGGCTCGAGCTCGAGCAGATAGATCGCGACGATGAGCAGGTGTCCCGCCACGACCTCGGCGAGAGTGCGCGCGCCGAAATAGACGAGCTCGGGATCGATCGCGACGATCAGTCCGCCGAGGATCGCGCCCGAAAGTCCGAACGCGCGCTCGCACCAGCGAAAGACGCAAAAGACCGGAAGCGCCGCGATCGCCGCGAACGCAACGGCGATGACCGGCAGGTAATAGTCCGGCCCGTCGCCGATGAGGCGCGCGACTTCCATCAGCGCCGCGATCGCGCCGGGCATGAGCCACGAGCGGATGCCGAGTGCGAATTCCCACGGCACGAGGCCGGTGCCGTAGACGAGGCGATGCGCCTGCTCGGTCGTCTGGAAAATCTCGTCGCCCCAGACGACGCTCGGCGAGACGAGGATCGGCACGAGGCGCACGGCGATCGCGAGCGCGATCAGCCCGCCCAAAAACCACTCGGCGGGGCGGCGCTCGCCCTTCGCGCGCGCGAAAGACGAGGCGGCTTGGAGGTCTAGGGCCACGGAAACATCTCGAGCGAAGGCAGGGACAGAACGGGGCGACCCTAGCCCCGGCGCAGTGATGAAAGCCTTAAGCCTGTTCCGGCATCGCATCAAATCCAGGAATACCGCCGAATTTCATGCATCGTCTGAATTTATCTAAAAATCTTCCGGCTTTTCACAAATAATCGCTGCGCGTTATTTGCGATCCATTTGCCGGTTACTTGCGATTTTAACTTGCGCTTAGGACTTGGCGTCCAGGATTTCGCGTCCTCACCAAGTGGAGATCCTGCGATGCGCAAGTTCCTCGCCAAGTTTCGCTCGGACGAGTCCGGTGCCACGGCCATCGAATACGGCCTCATCGCCGCGCTCATCTCGGTCGCCATCATTTCGGCCGTTACCAGCGTCGGGCATTCGCTCACGAGCACCTTCAATAGCGTCGCCAGCGCCCTCTGAGCGGGCGGGACGCCGCGAAAGCCGCCGCGCCCTGGCCTGGGGTCGGCGGCTTTCTCATGTCCGGGGCTCATCCTGACGCGGGTGATGGCGCTTAACGCTTTGTTGTCTTGCTCCCCGCATCATGCTGCCTGCCCGAACGAGTTCAGTTGAGACACCGTCATGTCGTTCCGACGCCTCCTGTTCGTGCTGATCGCGCTCTTCGTGTCGGGCGGAACCGTGCTTGTCGGTCGCGCCTGGCTGGCGCCGAAAGAGCCCGTCCAAGCCCCGGTCGTCGCCGACCAGGGCCCGCACGTGCTCGTCGCGCAGACGAGCCTTTCGGCCGGACAATTCGTGCGGCCCGAGAATTTGCGCTGGCAAGCCTGGCCGGCCGACGGCGTGTCGGCGAGCTACATCGTCGAGGGCCAGGGCCGGGTCGAGGATTTCGTCGGCGCGGTGGTGCGCTCGGCCGTCGCCGAGGGCGAGCCCGTCACCGAGGCGCGGCTGGTGCGGCCCGGCGACCGCGGCTTCATGGCGGCGGTGCTGACGCCGGGATATCGCGCCATCACGGTGACGGTGTCGGTGAGCTCGGGGCTTGCCGGGTTCGTCTTCCCGGGCGACCGCGTCGATCTGCTGCTGACGATGGTGGTGCCCGACCCCGATTCGAAGGTGCAGCGCCACGCCGCCGAAACGCTGCTCACCGATCTGCGCGTTCTCGCCGTCGACCAGCGCTCCGACGATCAGAACAAGGATGTCGTGGTGGAGAAGACCGCCACGCTCGAGGTGACGCCGAAGCAGGCGGAAACGATCGCGGTGGCGACCGAGCTCGGCAATCTGTCGCTGAGCCTGCGCAGCCTCGCGCACGGCGATACGCCCAATTCGACGCAGTACAGCCACACCTGGGATAGCGACGCGACGCACCTCATCGACGTGCCTGAGGCGCCGCAAAAGGAGGCGCCGGCTCCGACCGCGGCTGCCCCGGCGCCGGCCGTCGGGGGCAATGTCACAGTGACGGTGATGCATGGCGAGCAGGTGAAAGAGCTTCAATTCGCGAGGGGTGGGAAATGAAACGCTTGACGCTGCTCTGTGCGGGGCTTCTCGGCCTCGCTCTCGTCAACGGGAGTGCTTCCGCGGCGCCGCCGGCGACGAGCGAGATCGTGCCCGCGGCCGGCTCGCGCATCGATGTCTCGGTCAATCAGGGCCAACTCGTGCGCCTGTCGAAGCCGGTCGACAGCATCTTCGTCGCCGATCCCGAGATCGCCGACGTCCAGGTCAAGTCGCCGGAGCTCGTCTATATCATCGGCAAGGCGGCCGGCACGACCACGCTCTACGCCGTCACGGCCCAGGACGACATCGTCCTCAACACGCAGGTGCGCGTGCGCTTCGACGCAGATCGCGTGGCGCAGGCGATCCACGACCTCGTGCCGCAGAGCACCGTGACGGTGGATGCCGTGGCGGATTCGCTGGTCCTCAGCGGCACGGTCTATTCGGCCGCCGATAGCGACGACGTGCGCCGCATCGCCGCGCGCTTCGTCAAGGATCCGAAGCAGCTCGTCAACAAGACCAAGGTCGACGCGCCCAACCAGGTCAATCTGCGCGTCCGCATCGCCGAGGTCGATCGCGACATCCTGAAGCAATTCGGCATCAACTGGGAAAACGTCGCCAGCAAGGGCGCGGTCGTGTTCGGCCTCGCGACCGGCGGCGTGCTGGGCGCCGCTTCGACGGTGTCCGGTCTCCAGCCGGGCGCTCCCGGCGCCGGCAGCTTCTTCGCGCAGCCGACCACGACCTCGGCGACCGGCACGGCGACCACGGTCGGCGGCACGAACTTCGCCGGCAGCTTCAACATTCTCGGCTCGAGCCTCTCGGGCGGCGGCACGGTCAACAACCTGTTCGGCGGCGTCGCCACCAAGAGCTACGACCTCAACGCGCTGGTCGACGCGCTCGACAATCACGGGCTCGTCACGGTGCTGGCCGAGCCCAATCTCACCGCGATCTCGGGCGAGCCCGCGAATTTCCTCGCCGGCGGCGAGTTCCCGGTGCCGGTTCCGGCGGGCACGGGCCTCGTCGGCATCGACTGGAAGGATTTCGGCGTGAGCCTCAATTTCGTCGCCACGGTCGCCTCCGACAACCGCATCTCGCTCCATGTCATGCCCGAGGTGAGCGAGCTTTCGACCCAAGGCGCCATTCAGATCGATGGCATCAGCGTGCCGTCGCTGACGACACGGAAAGCGGAAACGACGGTCGAGCTCGCCAGCGGGCAGAGCTTCGCGATCGCCGGCCTGCTGCAGAACAACGTCACGCAGAACATCAACAAGTTCCCGTGGCTCGGCGATATCCCGGTGCTCGGCCAGCTGTTCCGCTCGGAAGCGTTCCAGCGCAATGAAACGGAGCTCGTGATCCTGGTCACGCCCTATCTCGTCCACCCCATCGCCGAGGCGAGCCGCGTCATGTTGCCGACCGATGGATACGTCCCGGCGACCGACGGTCAGCTCGTGCTCCACGGCAACGAATTCCAGCAGCACGCACCGCCCGCGCCTGGCGCCAACGGCGCTTCGAGCCTCGCTGGCCCCGTCGGCTTCGATCTCGAGTGAGGCCCGCGATGATCACCCGCACTCTCCTCGCGCTTGCCGCGCTCGCCGCGCTCGCCGCGTGCTCGTCCGAACAGCCGCTGCCGCCGACCGACATGGTGAAGTCGATCCGTGTCGAGCATGTGCGCGTGCAATACGCCGCCGCGTTCGCGCCCGGCCAATCCGATCTGGCGGCGCCGGAAGTGACGCGGCTCGATACCTTCCTCGATCAGGCCGGCATGACGCCCGGCGACCGCGTCTTGCTCGCCGCCGCCCCCGGCGATCCGCTGGCGAGCGCGCGGAGCGGGCGGATTGCGAGCCTGCTCGCGCGGCACGGGCTCGGGGTCGAGCCGGTGGCGGCGCCGCCGGGCGGGGTCGAGGCCAATCATGTCGAGGTGCTGGTGGACCGCTATGTCGCGATCCCGCCCGCGTGCCCCGACTGGTCGGACGATCCCTCGGGCTCGCACAGCAACGTGGCGAGCAGCAATTACGGCTGCGCCACGCTCAGCAATCTCGCGCAGATGGTCGACAATCCGCGCGATCTCGTCACCGGCCGCGCGATGGGCCCGGCGGACGGCGATCCGGCGGCCGACGCGGTGATGCGCTACCGGACCGGCACGGTGATGCCGTTGAGCGGCGCGTCCGCTTCGGGCGCGAGCGGCTGGCGGCTCGTCGTCGTCCTCGTCCTCGGGCGGCTCGAGCGGCATGTCGACCTCCGCCGGGGCCAGCTCTTCGCCGAGCCAGTAAGAGGGATCACGACCATGGCGCAAGCGGCCAAACTCACCGCCGACATACCGGCGCCGCGGCTCATCGCGCTCGTCGCCGACGAAGTGACCCGCGAGGCCGCGAGCCGTGCCGCCGCACAGCTCGGCTGGACCGACGCCGTGGTCCGTGCCGGCGGGATCGCGAAGGCGGCGCGTGCGTTGGACGGCACCCGTCCGCCCGCGGTCCTGCTCGTCGATCTCGCCGACGAGGCCGAGCCCGATGTCGCGATCGGCGATCTCGTCAAGCGCTGCGGCAGCGCCACGCGCATCATCGCGATCGGCACCGCCAACGACGTGACGCTGTTCCGCCGGCTGATGCTGCGCGGCGTCGCCGATTACATGCTGAAGCCCGTTTCGAGCGAAGTGCTGTGCGAAGCGCTGCGGCGCGCGGTGCGGAGCGAGGCCGATGCGCCCGACACCAAGCGCCGTGCGAAGATTCACGCGCTCGTCGGCGCGCGCGGCGGCATCGGCACGTCGACGCTCTGCCTCGGGCTCGCCTGGATCCTGAACCAGGAGCACAAGTTCCAGACGGCGGTCGTCGATCTCGATCTGCACTTCGGCAATCTCCCGCTCTCGATCGATCTCGAGCCCGGCCGCGGCCTGCGCCAGGCGCTCGAGCATCCGGAGCGCACCGACGGCCTGCTGCTCGCTTCGGCGATGGTGAAAGGCGAGGAAGGGCTCCCCATTCTCGCCGGCGAGGAGCCGCTCGAGGACATGCTGCACTTCGAGGCCGAGGGCGCCGGCGCGCTGATCGATGCGCTGGCGCAGGATTACGATTGCCTCGTCGTCGACGTGCCGCGTTCGCTCGACAGCGCCGCGCGGCACGTGCTCGGCATGGCCGACACCACCATCGTCGTCACCGACCTGTCGCTTTCGGCGCTGCGCGATGCGTTCCGCCTCAATGGTCTCGTGAAGGGGCTGGGCGGTGCCGAGCCGATCACGGTCGCAAGCCAGGTGGGTGCGCAATATCGCGGCGAGATCGGCCGCTCGGAATTCGAGCGCGGCCTCGGCTCGCCGCTCGAGTTCGCCATTCCCTTCGACCCCAAGGCGGCGCGCGCCATGGCGGTGAGCGGCAAGACGCTCCCGTCCGCCGATGCCGCCGGCAAGGCCGCGACCGAGATGCGCCGCCTCGCCGCGCGCATCGCGGGGCAGGAGGCAAAGCCGAAGAGCGGGTGGCGGCGCTGGCTTGGGTGATGTCGCATGTTCGCGCCCCGCGAAGGTGATAGCGGTCTCAGCGCCCGCGTAAACGCCCTGCAATTGCGCCGCAGCGAGCGCGATCGCCAGGCGCCGCCCGATGATGCGGTCGCGCCGCCGTCGCCGCCCGCGCAGGAGCCGCCACGGCCATCGCCGCCGCCGGTGACGGCCCCCAAGCTGCCGGACGCCGCAGCGCCCTTCGCGCACGATTTCGACGAGGACGAGGACGAGCCGAGCCCGCCCGCCGCGGCGGCAGCGCCAAAGCCGCTGCCGATCGAGGAGCCCGAGCCGCCGCCGATCGAGGACCCCGAGCCGCTGCCGTTCGAGGGGCAGGCGCCGCAGGCGCGGATGCCGCAGGGGCGCGGGCAGACGATGGCGACGAGCCGCGCCAGCATCGAGGCCGCCATTCCGCGGATCTATCCCTCGGTCATGGAGCGGATCGACACCGAGATCGCCACGAAACTGAGCCGCGAGGATCTCTCCTACCAGCTCGGCGCGGTGGTCGGCGAAGTGCTGCTCGAGCAGAAGATCCAGCTCAATCAGGCCGAGCAGCGCCAGCTCGTCACCGTCCTCCTCGACGACATGCTGGGCCTTGGCCCGCTCGAGCAGCTTCTGGCCGATGAGTCCGTCACCGATATCATGGTCAACGGGCCGAAGCAGGTCTATGTCGAGCGCAAGGGCAAGCTCGAGCTCACCGACTTGATGTTCCGCGACAACGGGCACGTGATGAGCATCGCCGCGCGCATCGTCACGCAAGTCGGGCGCCGGATCGATGAATCGACCCCGCTCGTCGATGCGCGCCTCCTCGACGGCAGCCGCGTCAACATCATCGCGCCGCCGCTCGCGATCGACGGCCCGTCCATCTCGATCCGCAAATTCGCCAAGAAGGGCATCACGCTCGACGTGATGGCGCGGCAGCTCAACGTTTCGCCGGCGATGGCGACGGTGCTGAAGATCGCGTCCCGCTCGAAGCTCAACATCCTGATCTCGGGCGGCACCGGTTCGGGCAAGACGACGCTCCTCAATGCCATGTCGCAGATGATCGACAACGGCGACCGCATCGTCACGATCGAGGACGCGGCCGAGCTGCAATTGCAGCAGCCGCACGTCGTGCGGCTCGAGACGCGGCCGCCCAACCTCGAAGGCAAGGGCGAGATCACCATGCGCGATCTCGTGAAGAACGCGCTGCGCATGCGCCCCGACCGGATCATCCTCGGCGAAATTCGTTCCGCCGAGGCGCTCGACATGCTCCAGGCGATGAACACGGGCCACGACGGCTCGCTTTGCACCATCCACGCCAACCGCCCGCGCGAAGCGCTGACGCGGCTCGAAAACATGGTGTCGATGGCCGGATTTTCGCTGCCGGCGCGCGCCGTGCGGACCCAGATCGCGGCGGCCGTCAACATGATCGTCCAAGTGAGCCGGATGCGCGACGGCGTGCGCCGCGTCACCTCCGTCACCGAGATCGTCGGGATGGAAGGCGAGATCATCACGACGCAAGACCTGTTCTCCTACGAATACGAGGGCGAATTGCCGGACGGCCGTCTCAAGGGCCGCTTCACCTCGACCGGATTGCGTCCCAATTTCACGCCGCGCGCGGCCTATTTCGGCCTCGACAAGGCGCTACTTCAGGCGATCGAATGAACACGACGCAGCTTCTCTTCGTGGCGGGCGGCCTGTTCGTCACGGTCGTAGCGTTGCTGTTCGCGTTCGCCGACAACGATGTCGGACAGCTCGTGCGCCGCGCCGGCCGTCTGCGCGGGCGCTTGAGCGACGTCGGGCCGAGCGACGAGATGAAGCTGCGCCGCGATCGGTCCGATCGGCGTACGCTCGACCGCTTGGTCCATCGCCTGACGCCGCAGCCGGACGAGCTGCGCCATCGTCTTGCGCGCACGGGCAAGAATATCGGGCTCGGCGTCTACGGCCTTGCCTGCCTCGTCGTCGCGGCCGTGGTTTTCGGCGTCGCGGTGACGAGCAGACTATCGCCGCTCCTGGCGCTCCCGATCGCGCTTCTGGTCGGGCTGTGGCTGCCGCACCTCGTCGTGGGCTTCCTCGCCGGGCGGCGCATGAAGCGCTTCGGCAATCTTCTGCCCGAGGCGATCGGCCTGATGGTGCGGAGCATCAAGTCGGGCTTGCCGATCACCGAATCCTTCCAGATTATCGCCCGCGAGCTGCCTGATCCCATCGGTGGCGAATTCAGGCAGATCTCCGACCAGATCCGCCTCGGACAGCCGGTCGAGCAGGCCTTGCTCGATTCCGCCAAGCGCAGCGGTGTCGCCGAGATGAAGTTCCTCGTCGTCACGCTCGCGATCCAGCGCGAGACCGGCGGCAACCTCGCCGAGACACTCGATAACCTCGACAACATTCTCCGCCGGCGCCGGCAGATGCGATTGAAGGTGAGGGCGCTGTCGTCGGAAGCGCGCGCAAGCGCGATGATCATCGGCTCGCTGCCCTTCATCATGATGACGGTGCTGTCGGTCGCCGATTCAGGCTATCTCTCGGTGCTCTTCACCGACCACCTCGGCAACATGCTGCTGGCCGGCGGCGCGTCCGCGCATGTCGATGGGCGTGTTCGTCATGTGGAAGATGGTGAGGTTCGAGATATGAGCGGCGCCATCGGCATGATCACCGCGCATCTCGACCAGCAGAGTTTCTCGATCCTCGCGGGGATCGCCGTGCTGGTGACGCTCGTGTGCCTCGGCCATGCGTTCTTGCCTGAGGATTCGATGTCGTCGCGCGTGCGCAGCCATTTGCGCCGGCGCGATTATCTCCGCGCCGACCGGCTGCAAGTGCGCCAGCGCATCGCCAATCTGCGCACCGCTCCGATCGGCTCGCTGCGCACGCTGCTCGCGCGCCTGAAGCTGCTCTCGGGCGAGGAGGCGCGCAAAGGCGGCGAGCTCCTTGCCAACGCGGGCTGGCGCGCGCGCGACGCGCTGACGGTCCTCATGGGCGTGCGCCTGGCGCTCCCGGCGGTCCTTGGCCTCGGCGCCTTTGCCGGGTGCCTGACGCAGCCAGATATGCCGACCATGGTGCGGCTGACGACGACGTTCGGCAGCGCGTTCGCCGGGACGTATATTCCGCTCCTGGTGCTGCGCCGCATCATCAAGCGGCGCAAGCACCGAATCCGCAAGCAGCTTCCCGATGCGCTCGATCTCCTGGTGATCTGCGCCGAGGCGGGGTTGAGCCTCGATGCGGCGCTGACGCGGGTCGCGGCCGATCTCGGCCACGCGGCGCCGGAGCTCGGCGACGAGCTCGGGCTCACCGCCGTCGAACTGGGCTTCCTGCCCAATCGCCGGCAAGCGCTGCAAAACCTCGCGCGGCGCACCGACCTGCCCGAGATCCGCGGCGTCGTCAACACGCTGATCCAGACCGAGCGCTACGGCACGCCGTTGGCTCAAGCGCTGCGTGTGCTCGCGGCCGAATTCCGCGAGGAGCGGCTGTTGCGGGCCGAGGAAAAGGCGGCGCGCCTTCCGGCCACGCTCACCGTGCCGATGATCGTCTTCATCCTGCCGACGCTGTTCGTCGTGCTGATCGGCCCCGCGGCGGTGCGGGTCGTCCACACCTTCATGTAACGGCCGTTCTCAGCCGGCGCGGCGGACCGTGTCGGCGGTCTGCCCGAACAGCACCTTGCGCGCCTCGGGATCGGTCGCGGGCACGCCGCGATATTGCTGCCCGACCTCGTAGGCTTTCTTGACGGCGGGGCGGTTCTGCATCGCGTTCCACCACCGCTTCATGTTCGGGAAATCGTCGAGATTCTGGCCGTAGCGCTCGTAGGGCACGGTCCAGGGATAGCTCGCCATGTCGGCGATCGAATAGGCGCCGGCGATGTATTCGCGGTCGGCGAGGCGCTTGTCGAACACCGCATAGAGGCGGTTCGTCTCGTTGCGAAAGCGGTCGATCGCGTACGGCAGCTTGTCGACCGCGTAGTTGGCGAAGTGGTTGTTGTGCCCCGACACCGGCCCGAGATTGGCCATCTGCCAGAACAGCCACTGCATCACCTCGAACCGTCCGCGCAAATCCTTGGGCAGGAACTTGCCGGTCTTCTCGGCGAGATATTGCAGGATCGCGCCGGACTCGAAGACGCTGACCGGCGCGCCTTTTTCCGCCGGGTCGTCGTCGATGATCGCCGGCATGCGGTTGTTCGGGCCGATCTTGAGGAATTCGGGCTTGAACTGTTCGCCCTTGCCGATATTGACCGGCACGATCTTGTAGGGAAGTCCCGCCTCCTCGAGGAAGATGGTGATCTTGTGACCGTTGGGTGTCGGCCAATAGTGAAGCTCGATCATGGGCGCCATCCCTTGTTGCAGCCTGCTGCACGGAACTATGGCGTTCGTCTCAGCGTGCGGCAAGGGCGGCGCGCAACGCCGCGATGAGCCGCGCCGCGGTCGTCTTCGGATCGCTCGCGCGCATGAGATCGCCCATCACGGCGACGCCCGCAGCGCCCGCGGCAACGGCATCGACGATCGTGCGCTCGTCGATGCCGCCGAGCGCGAGCACGGGCAGGGGCGCCGCGCGGGTGGCGGCGGCGAGCGCGGCAAGGCCAAGTGCTGGACCGTAGTCGGGCTTGCTTGCGCTGACGAAGATCGGGCTCAAGGTCGCATAGTCCGCGCCTTCGGCCGCCGCGCGCGCAAGACCGGCGGCATCGTGCGCCGAAACGCCGACGAGGACGGCGCCGAGCCGTGCGCGCGCCTCGCTGATCGAGCCGCCTTCGGGCAAATGCAGCGCGCCGGCGCTGGCCGCCGCCGCGACGTCGTCATGAATGCCGACCGTCGCGCCGAAGCGGCGGCCGAGCGCCATGAGCCGGCGCAGCACTGCGGCGCGTTCCTCGGGCGGCAGGTCCTTTTCGCGCAGGCTGAGCCAGCGGCAGCCGCCGGCGAACAGCGCCTCGGCGGTCTCGACGAGCGGCCGGCGCGCCTGGCGCCGATCGGTGATGGCGAGAAGCGGCGGGTCGGGAAGCTTCACCCGCCGATCAATCCGAGCTGCGGGCTCGACGGCTCGGCCTGCGTGCGCTTCGGGATGCGGCCGGCGAGCCGCGCCGCGCGCCCGGCGCTGACGGCAAGCCGCATCGCCGCCGCCATGCGCGCCGGATCGTGCGCCTTCGCCACCGCGGTGTTGAGCAGCACGCCGTCGCAGCCCAGCTCCATCGCCTGCGCCGCGTCGGACGCGGTGCCGATGCCGGCATCGAGGATCACCGGCACCGGGCACGTCGCGACGATGCGTTCGATCGCATAGGGATTGACGATGCCGAGCCCGGTGCCGATCGGCGAGCCGAGCGGCATCACCGCGGCCGCGCCCAGATCGGCGAGCTTGCGGCAGGTGACGGGATCCTCGTTGCAGTAGGGCAGGACGACAAACCCCTTCTTCACCAGCTCCTCGGTGCCGCGCAGGAGCTGCTCGACATCGGGATAGAGCGTCTCGCGGTCGCCGATCAGTTCGAGCTTCAGCCAGTTGGTCTCGAGCGCCTCGCGCGCGAGCTCGGCCGTCAGCACCGCATCGCGCACCGTGGCACAGCCGGCGGTGTTCGGCAGCAGCGTGTAGCGCTCGCCCAGAAGATCGACGAGGCTTTCGGCATAGGCCTCGAGGCTGATGCGACGGATCGCCACGGTGACGAGCGCCGGCGCGGCGGCGGCGAGCGAGTCGAGCAGCACCTGCTGATTGGGATAGCCGCCGCTGCCCATGAGCAGGCGCGAGCCGAGGCGGCGTCCGGCGATGACGAGGCCGTCGGCTTGCGCCACGGGAAGTTCGCTCATGCTCACCTCATCCTCCGCCGAACGGGCGGACGATTTCGATCACGTCGCCGCTCGCAAGCCGCGTGTCGAGCCATGCCGCCCGCGGCACGACGCTGCCGTTCAACGCCACGGCGACGCCCTTCGGCCGCTCGATCCCGCGCGCCAGCAACAGCTCGGCGACGGTCGCCGCGGCGAGCGCCTCGTCCTTGCCGTTGATGCGAATGGTGCTCATGCCCGCTCCTTGGCGCGCGCGCCAAAGCGCGCGAGTGCGAAGGGCGCGATCACCGGATCGACCTCGCCGTCGAGCACGTAGCGCGCGACCGCTTCGGCCGTCACCGGCGTCAGCAGGATGCCGTTGCGGTGATGCCCGGTCGCGAGCACGAGGCCCGGAACCCCGCTTGGCCCCAGCACCGGCGCATCGTCGCGCGAGCCCGGGCGGAATCCAACCCACATCTCGTCGATCGCCAGCTCCTCGATCCCCGGCATGGCGCGCCACGCGCCTTCGAGGAGGGCGAGGATGCCGCCAGCCGTGAGGCTCGGCTCGAAGCCGCGTTCCTCGGTGGTGGCGCCGACGATGAGGCGGCCGTCGCGGCGCGGCACGAGATAGGCCTTGGGCGCCCAGACGACGTGGCTGAGGAGCGGCGCCGCCGCATCCATGCGCAGCGCCAGCATCTGCCCTTTCACCGGCCGCACCGGCAAGGGCGCGGGGAGCCCTTCGATCTGCCCCGACCACGCGCCGGCCGCCACGACGACGACATCGGCCTCGTGGTGCGAGCCTGCGACGCGCACGCCCGTCACCCGGTTATCGTGGGTCTCGACCGCCTCGACCGGGGCGTGCGTGCGCAATATTCCGCCAGCGGCGATGAACGCGCGCTCCAGCGCGCGCACGACGAGCCGGTTGTCGACCTGGTGATCGCCCGGGCTGAACACCGCCGCTGCCAGGTTCGGATGGAGATGCGGCTCGCGCCGGCGCGCGTCGGCGGCGGTGAGCCATTCGACGGCGATGCCGTGCTGGCGCTGAAAATCATAAGAGAAGCGAAGCTGCGCCGCGTCGTCGCGCGTCAGCGCCACGACGATCGTGCCCTCCTGCCGCAACCCGACCGACGCGCCCGTTTGCCGTTCGAGCTCGGCCGCGAAAGCGGGCCACAAGTCCTGACTGCGCCGGTTGAGCGCGAGCAGATCGAGTTCGCCGGGCTCGGCCTCGATCCCGGCGGCCAGCATCCCGGCCGCGGCCCAGCTCGCGCCGCTCCCCGGCTCGTCGCGCTCGTAGAGCGTCACGCGGCATCCCGCGGCGGCAAGCCGCCAGCCGATCGCCAGGCCGATGATGCCGCCGCCGATGATCGCGGTTGCGGACCGTGCCGGCTTGCGGGGTGATTGGGTTGAAATCGCGGGCTCCCTTCGCTGGTATTATCCAGACAGGTTCGTTGGGTGTGATCTCAGCCGTCCCAAGCGGGACCGGCACCCCAGCCGTGCGCAAATCAGAGCGCACGGGCACCCGACTGGCAAGCGGATTTTCGGGAGCGGATTTTAGTCCGCGGCTATGGCCGGCACTTTATGCCGCGGGAGTGGCGAGCGCTTTATGCCGCCGGCGTGGTCGGCTCGGCAATCCGGTGGCGCACCACGATCGGCTCGACGAGACCGATCGTGCGGATCATACCGAGCGCGCCGTTGGCGTCATCGGCATTGTCGAACTCGCCGCTGCGCACGACGTACCATTCGCGGCCGTCGCGGTCGGAGCTGCGCGAGATGGTGACGACAACGCCCTTGGCGGCGAAGTAATCCGCAACCCGGTCGGCGGAATCTGGAAGCGCGAACGAGCCGAGCTGCACCGTGAAGCGCTCGACCGCGGGATGCGCCGGGATCGGCCGCTTCGCCGCATCGGGCGCGGGAGACGAGGACGGCGAGGAAGAGGCTGAATCCTGCGTCGTGAGGGCGGCTACGGTTTCCATGGCGGCAGGCGTCGCCGTCGGGGAGGCGACGGTCACGCCATCGTCCGCCTGGACCGAGGAAGGATTGGCGACGCTCGATTGCGGCGAGGCGGTCTGCGCCGGCGGCTGCGGTGCTTGCGCGCTGGTGCTGGCGCTGATGCTGGCCGGCGCCGGATCGGCTGCTTGCTGCGTCGCCGCCGCGGCGGCAACCGGCGTCGGATCGGTCGCGGGCGTCGCCGGCTCGGCGGCGGCAGCCGGCGCGGACGCGTCGGGCACCTTGGCCGGCGGCGATGCGTTAGCGGTCTCGCTGGCGGCCAGAGCAGGCTGGCTCGTCGCCATCGCGGCCTGAGCCTTCTGCGTCGCATCAGGCACGGGATCGGCGGTCGCGGTCGGCGCATTCGCCGCCGTCGTCGCCGCGGGCGTTGCCGCCGGCGTGAGAGGCGTCGGAGCGGCGGTCGCGACCGGCGCAGTGTCCGCCGTCGGTGCCGCGGACGCCGGTGCTTGAGCCTGAGGCGCGGGGTCGGCGCCGGTGGCCGGCGTAGTCTCAGCCGTCGGTGCCGCGGGTGCCGGTGCTTGAGCCTGAGGCGCGGGGTCGGCGCTGGTGGCCGGCGTCGTCTCAGCCGTCGTCGTCGCGGGTGCCGGTGCTTGAGCCTGAAGCGCGGGGTCGGCGCCGGTGGCCGGCGTAGCCTCAGCCGTCGTCGTCGCGGTCGCGGGCGCAGCGTCCTTGGGCGCGGCGGCGGTCGCCGTGTTTTTCGGCGCCGCGGCGATGCGCGCCGGATGCGGCTTCGGCGGCAGCGACGCCACGCGTTGCGGCGCGGGCGGCGCGGCGGCGGCGGTGGCCGGTTCGGCAATCGGCAGCGACGGCAAGTCCGCTTTGGCGTCGGGATCGGGCGCGGGCACAATTGCCGGCAACACCGCGGCGGCGACCGCCGTCGTCGCGGCCGCGCTCGGCGTCGCGCTCGCCTGAGCGCTCGATTGATGCGCCGAAGCTTCCGCGACTTGCACCGCGCCGCCATGCATCTCGGCGCCGAGGATGGCCGCGGTGCGGTGCGCTTCGTCCATGCCGCGCAGCAATCCGTAATAGGCGAGATTGTTCTGGACCGAGGTTTCGTCGAGCACCTGGCGCGCGGTCGCGGCGGCATGCGCGTCGTCGCCGGCGAGGCCATAGGCCAACGCAAGGTTGAGGCGGTAGCGCGCCGGCGCTTGGGGACCGGCGATGTCGCCGAGCTCCTGCACCGCCTGCGCGTAGTTGCCGGCGAGCGCCAGCGACATCGCGTAATTGTTGCGCAGGCCCGCGTTGCTCGGCGCGACGTCGAGGCCGTGCTTATAATCTTGCTGCGCCAGATCGTGGTGGCCGGCCATGTCTTCGGCGACGCCCAATGCGTTATAGAGGCGCGGATCGTCGCCATGCTTGGCGAGCGCGGCGCGGATCTCGGTCATGGCGCCCTGCGCGTCGCCGAACGAAAGCAGCGCCAGCGCGAGGCCGCGGCGATAGTCCTCGTTGTTGCCGTCGAGGGCGATGGCGGCGCGATAGGCTTCCACGGCGGTGCGATAGTCCTGCAGCGCGATCGAAGTCGCGGCGAGCCGCGCCAGCGGCACCGGATCCTTGGGTGCGAGGTCATGGACTTGGCGATAGAGGCTTGCCGCGGTCGCCGGATCGCCGCCCGCGTTGGTCTCGTCGGCGATCTTGAGCAAGATCGCGGATTTGTCGTTGGCGTTCGCCGCGGAAGGCGAGTGCGAGCCGGTGGCGCAGGCGGTCAATCCGAGCGCCAGCGCCAAGGCCGAGACCGCCGTGCGGCAGGTGAACCGGCGCGCGCGCGGGCGCCGAAAATCGGATCGCGCAACGGGATGCGTGCTCATGCCCGGGAGTTTTGTCCCGGGAAGGTTAATAAAACTTCTACGCGCTTCGTAAAAATGCCCGGTGCCGAGGAAGATCGTATTGATCTTTCAGAAAAAATCCCGCGCTTGCCGCTTAGCCGCCGAGCGCCTCGACCTGCTTCCACCCGGCTTCGGCGATGGCGCGCGCCCGCGCGCCGGTTTCGCTGGCGCGCGCGTTCGCCGCCGTGCCCTCGACGACGCGCCCCATGATGCCCTGCAGAATTCCGGCGAGCCGGAACATGTTGTAGGCCATATAGAAGTCCCAATTCGCGATGGCGCCGCGCCCGGTGCGCCGGCAATAGAGGCGGCGATAGTCGTCCTCGCCGGGAATGTTGAGCGCGGCGAGATCGTGCCCGGCGAGACCGCGATATGCGGCCTGGCCCAAGCGCCACGACATCATGTGATAGGCGAAATCGGAGAGCGGATTGCCGAGCGTCGAGAGCTCCCAATCGAGCACCGCGAGAATGCGCGGCTCGCTCGGATGGAAGATGACGTTGTCGAGGCGATAGTCGCCGTGCACGATGCGCGTCTCTTCGTCCTCGGGCACGTGCGCCGGCAGCCATTCGATGAGCCGGTTCATGGCCTCGATCGTCTCTGTCTCGGACGAGCGGTACTGTTTCGTCCAGCGCTCGATCTGGCGCCGCACGTAATTGCCGGGGCGGCCGAAATCGCCAAGCCCAAGCGCTTCGTAATCGACGCGATGGAGCCGCGCGATCACATCGTTCAGCGCATCGTAGATCGCGTGCCGCTCGCTCGGCGGCAGATCGGGAAGCGTCGGCTCCCAGAACACGCGCCCTTCGACATAGGCCATGACATAGAACGCGGTGCCGATCACGGTCTCGTCGAGGCAGAGCGCGTAGGCGCGCGCGACCGGCACGTCGGTCTTGGCGAGCGCCGAGATGATGCGGAACTCGCGATCGACCGCATGCGCGGACGGCAGAAGCTTTCCCGGCGGCTTGCGGCGCAAGACGAGGCGCATGCCGCCCGCGGTGACGAGATAGGTCGGATTCGATTGGCCGCCCTTGAACTGCTCGATCGCGACCGGTCCGCGACAGTCGGGCACGTTCGCCTCGAGCCACGAGGCAAGCCGCGCCACGTCGAACCGGTGCGGTTCGCGCACCGGCATCGTGCCGGTGTAGTCGTCGTAGCCGCCCATCTCTCGCGTCCTCGCCGGGCTTTTCAAGCCTGCGCCGCCCTGCAATGGTAGGATCGCTGCGGTGCCTGCGCGGGAGGGTGACAAATGATGGCGGCGAATGGCAAGTCCCTGGGTGTCGGCATCGCCGGGCTCGGCGCCGTCGGAATGGCCGTGGCGCGGCGCATCGCGCACGGCATTCCCGGCTTGACCCTTGTCGCCGTCACGGCGCGCGATGCCGCGCGCGCTACGGCGCGGCTCGGCGAGTACGGCCTCGACGCGGCCGTGGTGTCGCTTGCGGCGCTTGCCGAGCGCGCCGACATCGTCGTCGAGGCGTTGCCGGCGAAGCATTTTCGCGAGGTCGCCGAGCCCGCGATCGACGCCGGCCGGATCTTCATGCCGCTGAGCGTCGGCGGGCTTCTCGCCAACGCCGACCTGATCGATCGCGCGGCGGCGACCGGCGCACGCATCATCGTACCGACCGGGGCGCTCATCGGTCTCGACGCCGTGCGCGCGGCGGCCGAAGGCAAGATCGAGTCCGTGCGCATGATCTCGCGCAAGCCGCCGGCGGGGCTCGCCGGCGCGCCGTACCTCATCGAGCACGGCATCTCGGTCGACCGGCTCAATGGGCCGCTCAAAGTGTTCGACGGCACGGCGCGCGACGGCGCGCGCGGGTTTCCCGCCAACGTCAACGTCGCCGCGGCGCTGGCGCTCGCCGGGATCGGGCCCGACCGCACGCGGCTCGAAATCTGGGCGGACCCGGCGTGCGAGCGCAACACTCATACGATCGAGGTCGAAGCCGACAGCACGCGGTTCAGCATGACGATCGAGAACGTGCCGTCCGAAAATCCGCGCACCGGCCGCATCACCGCCTTGAGCGTCATCGCCTGTCTCAGAGGCTTGGTGGCGCCGCTGCGCGTCGGCTCGTAGACGATATTGCAGCGCAGCGCCGAGTCGCCGCGCAAGCCCGTGCCGCCGCGCGCCGCCCATCGCGACACTGTGAAATGTTGTATGCGACTGTATCTTTTGCCGACGGCTCGAATCCGCGCGAATCCTGCGGAGTCGCAATCGGGGTCATGCCGCGTCCGCATTTCGGGCCGCCTCGAAATCTCAATCCAGCCTTAACTTTGCCCGCATTTTCGGCGATGCTGTCATCCGGCGGCGTGACGGCCGTCACGGCCGTGGCCGCCGTGGTTGTGGAGATGGATTGGTTCGATGCCGTTTCGGTGTGTGGCTAAGAAGCACATTGCCGACCCGTGCTCCCGGAGCGGGCGTGATGAAGGCAGGGGATGGCGGCGGACCGCGGCGGACGGTCGCACGCGGGCGCAGATTGTAACAGTCGCGAAATGCAAGCGTTCCGGCCCGGAAACCACCTTGGAACCGGCCCAAAGGAAATCTTGTTTCACAAGGCGCACAAGGCTCTGGCGCAGTTTGTGCACCGACACCGGCGGACCGATTTATGTCTAGTTAATCATGATTATCCTACCATCTTCAAAAGCAATGGCTCGGAGACCTGATCAGGCCATGATTCAGGATCGAGGTGCGGCATGAACTACCAGGACAGCGTCTTTGGTCTCTTCTCGAAGCTGTATGACAGCCAGAAAGAGACGGAAATGTCCCTTGAGGACTATCTCAAGTGCTGCGCGCGCGAGCCGATGGCCTATGCGAGCGCGCCCGAACGCATGCTGGCCGCGATCGGCGAGCCCGAGATCGTCGATACGAGCCACGATCCGCGCCTCGGCCGCATCTTCATGAACCGGACCATCCGGGTCTATCCGACCTTCACCGATTTCTACGGCATGGAAGAGACGATCGAACGGATCGTCGGCTATTTCCGCCACGCCGCGCAGGGCCTCGAGGAACGGAAGCAGGTGCTCTATCTGCTGGGCCCGGTGGGCGGCGGCAAGTCGTCGCTCGCCGAGCGGCTGAAGCTCCTGATGGAGCGGATGCCGATCTATGTGCTGAAGGCCGGCAAGGAAATAAGCCCGGTGTTCGAAAGCCCATTGGGCCTCTTCGACCCGCTGCGCATGGCCGACCAGATCGAGCGCCAGTACAAGATCCCATTGCGCCGTCTCACCGGACTTGCCTCGCCCTGGGCGATGAAGCGGCTCGACGAGTTCGGCGGCGACGTCTCGAAGTTCACGGTGGTGCGCATCAATCCCTCGCGCATTCGTCAGATCTGCATCGCCAAGACGGAGCCCGGCGACGAGAACACGCAAGACGTTTCCTCGCTCGTCGGCAAAGTCGATATCCGCAAGCTCGAATTCTTTAGCCAGGCCGATGCCGACGCCTATGCCTATTCGGGCGGCCTCAACCGCACGACCCAGGGCATTCTCGAATTCGTCGAGATGTTCAAGGCGCCGATCAAGATGCTGCACCCGCTGCTCACGGCGACGCAGGAGAGCAACTACATCGGCTCGGAGAATATCGGCGCCATCCCCTACCAGGGCATCATCCTCGCGCATTCGAACGAGGCGGAATGGCAGGGCTTCAAAAACAACCGCAACAACGAGGCCTTCATCGACCGCATCTGCGTCATCAAGGTGCCGTATTGCGTGCGCGCGCTCGAGGAGCAGCGCATCTACGAGAAGCTGCTGGCGAGCAGCGAGCTTTCGAGTTCGCCGTGCGCGCCCAGCACGCTCGAGATGCTGTCGCGCTTCTGCGTGCTGTCGCGCTTGAAGGCGCACGAGAACTCCAACCTGTTCTCGAAGATGCGCTCCTATGACGGCGAGAGCCTCAAGGACAGCGACCCGCGCTCCAAGACGGTGCAGGAATATCGCGACGCCGCCGGCGTCGACGAAGGCATGACGGGCTTGTCGACCCGCTTCGCCTTCAAGGTTCTGTCGAGCACGTTCAATTTCGACACGCAGGAAGTCTCGGCCGATCCGGTCCATCTCATGTACGTGCTCGAGCAGTCGATCCGCCGCGAGCAGTTCGGCGAGGATCAGGAGAAGCGGCTCCTGGGCTTCATCAAGGGCGAGCTCGCGCCGCGCTATGCCGAGTTCATCGGCAATGAGATCCAGAAGGCCTATCTCGAATCCTACGGCGATTACGGCCAGAACCTGTTCGACCGCTACGTCGCCTATGCCGATGCCTGGATCGAGGATCAGGACTACAAGGATCCCGATACCGGCCAGCTCATGGATCGCGAGCTTTTGAACCAGGAGCTATCGAAGATCGAGAAGCCGGCCGGCATCGCCAATCCCAAGGACTTCCGCAACGAGGTCGTGAAGTTCGCGCTCCGGGCGCGCGCGGCGCACGGCGGCAAGAATCCGTCCTGGACGTCCTACGAAAAGCTTCGCGAAGTGATCGAGAAGCGCATGTTCTCGCAGGTCGAGGACCTGCTGCCGGTCATCAGCTTCGGCAGCAAGAAGGACAGCGAGACGGAAAAGAAGCACGGCGATTTCCTAGAGCGGATGGTGTCGCGCGGCTATACTCCGCGCCAGGTGCGCCGCCTGGTCGAGTGGTACATGCGCGTCAACAAGTCCGGATGAGCTGAAGCAACTACGAAAGCTTTTGCCCGATGAACATCATCGATCGTCGACCGAATCCAAAGGGCAAGAGCCTCACCAACCGCCAGCGCTTCATCGACCGCGCCCGCGGCGAGGTGCGCGAGGCGCTGGCCGACGCGCTGAAGCGCCGGAAACTCGGCGAGGGCGCCTCGGGCGAAAAAATCTCGATCCCGACCCGCGGCATCAACGAGCCGGTGTTCCGCCATGCAGGCCGCGGCGGCAAGCGCGATTACGTCGTGCCGGGCAACAAGAAATTCGTGGTCGGCGACCGGATCGAGCGGCCGCAGGGTGGCCAGGGCGGCCGCGGCAATGCCAGTCCCGACGATAACGGCGAGCAGGACGCGTTCGAGTTCGTGCTGTCGAGGGAGGAGTTTCTCGACCTCTTCTTCGAGGATCTCGAGCTCCCTGACCTCATCAAGACGCGGCTCAAGGAGAGCGAGGCGACGCAGCTCCAGCGCGCCGGCTTCTCGGTCCAGGGCTCGCCCTCGAACCTCAATCTCGTGCGCACCATGCGCAACAGCCTGGCGCGCCGCATTTCGCTCCACCGCCCGCGTCCCGACGAGATCGAAGCCCTGGAGCGCCAGGTCAAGACCGCGCTCGACGCCGATGATGCCGAGGGCGCGGAGCAGACGCGCCACGATCTCGAGACGGCGCAGCGCCGCGCCCGCCGCGTGGCCTATATCGACCCCGTCGACGTGCGCTACAACCGCTATGAGCGGGTACCGAAGCCCAACACGCAGGCCGTGATGTTCTGCCTCATGGACGTGTCGGGCTCGATGACCGAGGCGATGAAGGACTTGGCCAAGCGCTTCTTCCTCCTTCTCCACGTCTTCCTCGAGCGGCGCTACAGGCAGGTGAACGTCGTCTTCATCCGCCACACCTCGAACGCGCAGGAAGTCGACGAGGATACGTTCTTCCACAGCCGCGAGACCGGCGGCACCATCGTCTCGACCGCGCTCGAGGAGATGATGCGCGTCGTGCGCGAGCGCTACAGCCCGGACAATTGGAACATCTACGCGGCGCAGGCCTCGGACGGCGACAACTACACCGAGGACAGCGACCGGTGCAGCCAGCTCCTGGGCCAAGAGATCCTGCCGATCACGCAGTACTTCGCCTATATCGAGGTCGGCGCCGAGGCGACCTTGCGCCACGGCTTCCCCTCGCCCGCGACCGATCTCTGGCGCACCTACGCGCAAGTGGCCGAGCAGCATCAGAACTTCGCGATGCGCCGCGTTGCCGACCCGACGCAGATCTTCCCGGTCTTCCACGAGCTGTTCGCAAAGCATCGGACCGAGGCCTGAGATGGCCCAGTTGAATTCGATCGCCGGCGACGCGGATCTTCTGTTCCAAGGACCCGAGTGGGACTACGAGAAGATCCGCCGCGTCTATGGTGCGATCGAGGATATCGCCGTCAACGAGCTTGGCCTCGATACCTATCCGAACCAGGTCGAGGTCATCACGTCCGAGCAGATGCTCGACGCCTATGCCTCGATCGGGCTGCCGCTCATGTACCGGCATTGGAGCTTCGGCAAGCGCTTCGCGCGCGAGGAGATGCTCTATCGCCGCGGTCTTCAGGGACTGGCGTACGAGATCGTCATCAATTCGAGCCCCTGCATCAGCTACATCATGGAAGAGAATTCCATGCCGATGCAGACGCTCGTCATCGCGCACGCGGCCTTCGGCCACAACCATTTCTTCAAGAACAACTATCTCTTCCGCCAGTGGACCGACGCGACCGGCATCCTCGACTATCTCGCATTCGCGCGCGATTACGTCGCGCGCTGCGAGGAGCAGTTCGGCGTCGATGCCGTGGAGCGCGTGCTCGATGCCGCGCACGCGCTCATGAACCACGGCGTCCATCGCTACGCGCGCCGGCCGAAGCTCAATCTCGAAGAGGAGCGCAAACGCGAGGAAGAGCGCCGCCGCTTCTTCGAAGAGAACTACGACGACGTCTGGCGCACGGCCGATCTCGGCCGCAACGCGCCCAAGGACGTCGCGGAGCAGGAAAAAGATCTCGCCGAGGTGCGCAAGAAGCTCGGCCTGCCCGAAGAGAACATGCTCTATTTCCTCGAGAAGCAGGCGCCGCGCCTCAAGCCCTGGGAGCGCGAGCTCCTGCGCGTCGCGCGCCACATCTCGCAATATTACTATCCGCAGAAGCAGACGAAGCTGATGAACGAAGGCTGCGCCTGCTTCGTCCATTACACGATCGTCAATCGTCTGCACGAGAAGGGATTCATCAGCGACGGCGCGCTCTTGGAGATCCTGCACTCGCATACGAGCGTGATCGCCCAGCCCGATTACGACGACCAGCGCTATGGCGGCATAAATCCTTATGCCCTGGGCTTCGCCATGATGTGCGACATCAAGCGCATCTGCACGGAGCCTAGCGACGAGGACCGCGAGTGGTTCCCCGAGATCGCCGGCAACGGCGATCCCTTTGGCACGCTGCGTCATGCCTGGGCCAATTATCGCGACGAAAGCTTCGTGCTCCAGTATCTGAGCCCGAAGGTCATGCGCGATTTCCGCCTGTTCAAGGTGTTCGACGACAGCGAAGCCGACGCCATGGTGGTCGATGCCATCCATGACGAGCGCGGCTATCGCGACCTGCGCCGCCATCTCGCCCGCCATTACGATCTCGCGCGCCACGAGCCCGACATCCAAATCCGCGATGTCGATCTCGCCGGCGACCGCTGCCTCGTCCTCGTCCATGCCGTCCATAACGGCGTCGAGCTCGACGAGGCGAATGCGAAGAACGTGCTCGAGCAGCTCTCGACGCTGTGGCGCTATGCGATCCGCCTCGAGGAGCGCGACGCCAACACCGATCGCGTCCTGAAAACGCACGAGGTCGCGGCCAAGCGCTGAGGGGGCGCATGCTGGCGGGCGGCGGGGCCCGCGCTTATCATCGGCGCTCGATGGCCACGAAGCCGCACATTCGCCCGCCCGCGCGATCGAGGTCCGGCCTGTTTCGGCGCGACCTTCTGGCGGCGTTGGGCGCATTGGCGTTCGCGCCGCGTCCGGCGCTGGCGCAGCAATCGGGCGGCACGAAACGCATCGGCATCCTCATGCCGACCGCCGAGAACGATCCCGAAGTTTCCGACCTTGGCGCGATTTTCCGCCAGGCGATGCAGGAGCTGGGCTGGGTCGGCGGACGCAATCTCAGCATCGATTACCGCTGGGGCGGCGGCGATCCGAGACGCATCGCGACGCTCGCGGTGCAAATGGTCGCGACCGCGCCCGACGTCATTCTTGCCGGCGGCGAACCCGTCGTGGCGCCGCTCAAGCGCGCGACGTCGACCATCCCGATCGTGTTCATCTCGGCCTCGGACCCGGTCGGCCAAGGCTTGGTCGCCGACCTTGCGCATCCGGGCGGCAACATCACCGGCTTCACCAATTTCGAGCCCACCATGGGCGAGAAGTGGCTCGCTCTCCTGAAGCAGATGGCCCCCGGGCTCGCCCATGTCGGCGTGCTCTACAATCCCGCGACGGCGCCTTACGTCGCGCCGTTCCTGCGCTCGGTCGAAGGTGCGGCGCCTGCGCTCGGCATTGCCGTCGACGGCGTCCAGCTCCGCGAGGAGGGCGAGATCGCGCCGGCCATGGCGGCGATCGCGACGAAGGGCGGCGGCGGCCTTCTCCTTCCTTCGGATGTCTTCACCCTCAACCATGCCGAGACGATCGTGGCGCTGGCGAGCCAATACCGCTTGCCGGCGATCTATGCCTTTCGCGTCATTGCCGTTGAGGGCGGGCTCGTATCGTGGGGCGTCGATCTCGGCGCGCAGATGCGGCTCGCCGCGAAATATATCGATCGCATTCTGTCCGGGACATCGCCGGGCGATCTTCCGGTGCAGCAGCCAACGCGCTTTACCCTCGTCATCAACAAGAAAACGGCCGCCGCGATCGGGCTCGTTCTTTCGCCCGCCGTTCTCGCGCGGGCCGATGAAGTGATTGAGTGATCCTGCCGTTCATGCCGGCATGAGCGTTTCTGGAGGTCGATCGATGCGCCTTCTCAGTCTTGCGGTGCTCGCGGCGCTGGCCGTGGCGCCCGTCGCCGTCCGCGCCGCGGGCATCCCGTGTTCGGACCTGCCGCAGGCGGAAAAATTCGTGCACGAGAAGCTCAAGCCCGGGCCGAACACGACCGAAGCCGAGCGGCACCTGCAACTGGCGCGCCAAGCCAAGACCGAGCGCGAATGTTCGGATGAACTGACCGCCGTCGATGCGTTCGCGCGCCGTTCTCTGGCCGCCGATCACGCGGCCGAGCAGCAACAACCGCCGCAACAACCGCCGCAGCACTGAGCCCACTGGGAACGGACGTTCGGCCCCGCTTGTTGAGGAAAAGGGGGCAACAACGAGCGGAGCTCGGCATGAAGACCGTGGTGAGAATTGTCGTTCTGCTGTTGACGCTCGCGTCCGTTTCGGCCTGCGTGATCGACGATGGCCATCACGGCTGGGGCTGGCGGGAAGGCCATTACGACCGCTGACGTTTTACAGTCTGTCGCGCCGCGGGCCGGTCCGGAAACAACGGCCCGCGCCGCGCGTGCAGGCGTATGCACGCCGGATCAGCCGCGCGCCCTCCGCGCGATTTCGTAGAGTGCCACCGCGGCGGCGTTCGACACGTTGAGCGAAGCGCCGGCCTGCGTCGGAAGCCGCGCCAGGAAATCGCAATGCTCGCGCGTCAGGCGCCTCAAGCCGCCGCCTTCGGCGCCGAGGACGAGCGCCACGCGCTCCGGAAGATCGAGGCTCGCGATGCTTTCCGCCGCCTCGGCTTCGAGACCGACGCACCAGAACCCCGCCGCCTTCACGCGCTCGAGCGCGCGCGCCAAGTTGCCGGCGCGCACGAGCGGCACGGTCTCGAGCGCGCCCGACGCGGCCTTGGCGAGTACGCCCGAGACGGGCGCCGTGCCGTGATCCGGCACGACGACGGCAAGCGCGGCAAAGGCCGCCGCCGAGCGCAGGACCGCGCCGATATTGTGCGGATCGCTCACCTGGTCGAGCACGACGATGACGCTCGCTCCCTCGCGCGGCCCGGCCAGAAGGTCGACGAGCTCCCGCCGCGGCAAGGGATCGGCGGCGATCGCGATGCCCTGATGCACCGCGTCCTCCGGCAGCAGAAGGGCCAAGGCGCGCCGATCGACGATTTCCGGCGCCGCCGGAAGATCGGCTTGTGCGGCGGCAAGAAGCGGCTCGAGCGATGCGAGGAACTCGTGCGTTGCGACGATGCGCCGGATGCGGCGTGCCGGATTGTCGAGTGCGGCGGCGACGGCATGACGGCCGTAAATCCAGTTCGTCGCGGGCGCCGCACCGCGCACGCCGCGGGACGGACCGCTTCGTTCCTTCCTCGCATTCCCGGCGCGCACAGTCGAACTCCTTATCGCTCGCGCGAGTAAAGCATCCTGCCCGGCCGATTGACAAACCCATTGCCCGGACTTATCACCGCGCTTCCGCTGCGCCGGGCCGCCGGGCGGTTTCGGAGGGGTAGCCAAGCGGTCAACGGCAGCAGACTGTAAATCTGCCGACTTCGGTCTTCGAAGGTTCGAATCCTTCCCCCTCCACCACCATGCTCCGTGCCCGCCGCGGGTGTAGCTCAATGGTAGAGCAGAAGCCTTCCAAGCTTACGACGAGGGTTCGATTCCCTTCACCCGCTCCAGCGCGGCCGCTCCTCTCCGAATGAAGCGCAAGGACTCCCGCCTATGGCGAAGCAGAAATTCGCGCGGACGAAGCCGCACTGCAATGTCGGGACGATTGGCCACGTTGACCACGGCAAGACGACGCTGACGGCGGCGATCACGAAGGTTCTGGCGGAGGTTGGGGGCGCGGTGTTCACGGCCTACGACCAGATCGACAAGGCGCCGGAGGAGCGCGCGCGCGGCATCACGATCGCGACGGCGCATGTCGAGTACGAGACGAAGAAGCGGCATTACGCGCATGTCGATTGCCCGGGCCACGCCGACTACATCAAGAACATGATCACGGGCGCGGCGCAGATGGACGGCGCCATTCTGGTCGTCTCGGCGGCGGACGGGCCGATGCCGCAGACGCGCGAGCACATTCTCCTGGCGCGGCAAGTGGGCGTTCCGGCGATCGTCGTCTATCTCAACAAGGTGGACATGGTGGACGACCCCGAGCTCCTGGACCTGGTCGAGCTCGAGGTGCGCGAGCTGTTGAGCTCCTACCAGTTCCCGGGCGACAAGATCCCGGTGATCCGCGGCTCGGCGCTGAAGGCGCTCGAGGGCAAGGAGCCGGCGGTCGGCAAGGAGTCCATCAACCAGCTGATGGATGCGGTCGACGCCTTCATCCCGCAGCCGGAGCGTCCGAAGGACCGTCCGTTCCTGATGCCGATCGAGGACGTGTTCTCGATCTCGGGCCGCGGCACGGTGGTGACGGGGCGGGTCGAGCGCGGCATCGTCAAGGTCGGCGACGAGGTCGAGATCGTGGGCTTGCGCCCGACCTTGAAGACGGTCGCGACCGGGGTGGAGATGTTTAGGAAGCTGCTCGATTCGGGCGAGGCGGGCGACAATATCGGCGTGCTGCTGCGCGGCACCAAGCGCGAGGAGGTGGAGCGCGGCCAGGTTCTGGCGGCGCCGGGCTCGATCACGCCGCACACGAATTTCCAGGCGGAAGCCTACATCCTCACCAAGGAGGAGGGCGGGCGGCACACGCCGTTCTTCACCAATTACCGGCCGCAATTCTATTTCCGGACGACGGACGTGACCGGGACGGTGAAGCTTCCGGAAGGGACGGAGATGGTGATGCCGGGCGACAACATCTCGATGGAGGTCGAGCTCATTCAGCCGATCGCCATGGACGAGGGCCTGCGCTTCGCCATCCGCGAGGGCGGCCGCACCGTCGGCGCCGGCGTCGTCGCAAAGATCATTAAATAGACGGGAAATAGACGGGCTCAGCGTCGCAGGTAGCGCCAGAGCAGGAGCCCGGCGATCACGAGCACGATGCCGAGCCACGAGATATCGAAGACGAAGGCGTCGCGCGCGATCGCGACATGAAGCGCGGGCGCCCGCAGGAAATTCCAGACCTGTTCCATTGACGCAACCCGGTCCACAAATCTAGAAACGGGGCCTACT
>CAVSNJ010000028.1:0-540494 GCA_963729295.1 uncultured Alphaproteobacteria bacterium | reverse complement strand
CGGCATTGATGAAGCTCACGCGCGCGGGATCGATGCGCCGGGCGAACTCGCCAAGCGAGGCGTTGGTCAGGTTCGAATTGATCGAGATGTAATGGCGCTCGGTCAGGAGCTCGCACAGCTCGACGAAATTCGGATAGATGCTCGGCTCGCCGCCGGTCATGTGCAGGAGCCAGACGAGGCCCGTCGCATCGAGCGCCGCGCGCCATTGCCGCGCGCTCCCATGCGTGCGCAGCTTCTCGCCGAGGCTCGCGGGCGTGGAAAAGCAGTATTTGCACCGGTAATTGCAGGTATTGAGCAGGTGCCAATCGGCTTCGATCTGGTACTGCATGCCCGCGCCCGCCATCGTGCCGGCAAGCTAGCATGAAGCGCGATGCCGAGAGAAGACGGCGGCCGCGCGAAGAATTCGACCGGGTCCGCGCGGCGCAATACTATCCCGTGGTGCCGACCGACGAAGCCGAGCGGAAATTCGCGCGCGCCCTCAGCCTCGGCGCCGCGGCGATCCTTGCGGCCGCTCTCGCGGTCCATCTGTGCGCGGCGCTGCTCTTGCGCGGATTTTACGGCGACGGCGCCTATATCTTCCTGCTCATCGTCCGCCATGGCGGCGAGCTCGTGCGCTCCGAAGCGCCGCGCGCGATGACCCACATCGTCCAGCAGCTCCCGACCTACCTTGCGCTGAAGCTCGGCATGCGCGACCTCATCGGTCTCGCCATGCTCTACAGCCTGACGATGGAGCTGCTGCCCTGGCTCTTCGTCGTCGCGTGCTACTTCGTCCTGCCCAAGGCGCAGAAATCCTGGTTCGTCTTTCCGCTCTTCACCTATCTCGCCGGCATGCTCGCCGCCGCGTTCGAGCCCTTGGCCGAAGCGCCGGCCGTCACCGCCTATTTCTGGTTCCTGCTCTTCCTCATCGTATTTCGCGCCCGCTCGTTGCCGGGGCAGCTCGCGGTCGTCGCGGCGGCGCTTCCCGCGCTCCGCTCGCACGAGGTGATGGTGTTCCTGGCGCCGATCCTGGCGGGGGCATGCGTGTGGCGCGCCCGCGACGCGGGATCGCGGCCGGGCCGCATCCTCTTCGCCGCCATGGCGCTGTGGTTCGCGCTCGTGGCGGCGACGCAGCTCTGGTTCACGATTTTCACGGACGAGACCGCCAACCGCGCGAGCTTCATCGCCTCGACGCTCGCGCTGCGCTTCATCGCCGCGCCCTGGGGCATCAACGTGCCGACGGTCCTCGGCCTGCTCGCGACGCTCGTGGCGCTCGCCGTGCTCGGGCTGCGCTGGCGGTTCCCGAGTTGCGCGGGGCGGTGGATCGCCGCCGGGCTGCTGTGCGGATTTGCAGGCATCGCGCTCGGCGCCGTCGTCATGACGACGCGGCGGCCCTATTTCTTCCAGCCGTCGCTCCAGTTCGAGGCGCGGAACTATGCTGCCTTCCTCTCCGTGCCGCTCGCCGGCCTCTTCTTCGCCGCCATGATGCGGTCACGGCTGCGCTCATTTTGGACGCAGACGCCGCTCGTCGCGGTGCTCGCCATCCTCGCCGCGGGGCAGCTCGGCTGGCATCTCGCGGGGCTGCAGTATTGGGCCTCTTTCCTCGACAAATTCGGCGCCGTGCTCGCGGCCCATCGCGGCCCCGTCGCGCTCGCCGAGGCGGAGGCGGAGGGGCTCGCGCCGCTGTCGTGGCCTTGGACCTATCCCGCGCTCAGCATCGACCTGGCACCGGACGGGAAGGTCGCCGCCATGATCGTCCCGCCGCCCGACGGAAGCTGGCAGCCGTTCGACCCGACCGACCCCGCCGCCGTGCCGCGCTCGCGCCTCTTCGACACCAGCGTCTACCGCCAGGTGCTTTTGTCCGAGGGACCGAGATTGCCCCCTAAAGGATTGCGCGCGCAGCCTTGAACGCCGCCGTTGCATAGGTTAACCTTGCCCGACGAACCTTTGCGGGGGAATTTAAGGTGGACCAGCACCTCATTGCGCGTGCGGCGAGGGACGCACTTCCCGGGCTCAGCGTCCCGGTTTTCCTGGCCGGCTCCGACGGCGACGACACACCTCACCTGACATTGCATATCGCGCGCCAGCGCGACCGCCAGTCGCTCCAGCGCGAGGCCGCTGCCGCCATGGCGCGGGCCGGCGCCGCGGTGGACTGCCGGGTGCGGTGGATCGACCACGGCTCGATCGATCTCGCGCGCACGCTCCAGGACGTGCTGCGCTCGTTCGCGCACGATGCGATCGTCTACGACCCGACGCACAGCATCTCGCGCGCCAAGGCGCTGGTCGAGCTCGGCCGCCGCCTGCGCGGCGCGTTCGGCTATGGCTTGCGCGGCCTCTATCTCGAGCCCGACAGCCGCAGCCTCTTCCTGCTCTATCGCCCGGACGAATTCCTGCAGGAGGGCGCGCTCGACGCGGCCACGATGGATCGCCTCGAAGGCGAGGCCCGCGCCATCGTCGCCTCCTGGCAGAGCGAGGACGGCACTGCGTTCGGCCTCTCGATCCGTCTCTGCTTCGAGCTGCCGCCCGTGTCGCTCGTTCCGCTCGACCCGCTGTCGCTCGACAATTCGCTGCAACGTCTGCCATGGATGGCGCGGCTCCATGCCGAGATCCTCGTCGGCGGCGTCGCGACCTTGCTCGGCATGGCGCTGGCCGCCCCGGCGCGCGCCCAAGACGCGAACCTGCCCGCGGTCTCGGGGGTCAACGGCAAGGTCCAGCTCGAAGCCGGCGAAGGCGACGCCCATCCGCTCGGCGAAGGCATCGGCAGCTTGACCTTCCCGCTCGGACAAAGCTTCGGCGGGCAGATCGATGCCGGCGGCGCCTCGGACGGCGGCCACGCCATCTGGGGTCTGGCCGGCCAGGGCTTCTGGCGCAATCCCGACCTCGGGCTCGTGGGCGGCTTCTATGCCCACATGCACGAGGACCTGACGTTTCCGGGCATGACTGGCACGCAGCTCAGCCGCTCGGGCGTCGAGGGCGCGCTCTATCTCGGCCGGTTCACGCCGCAGGCCGAGGTCGGCTTCCAGTCCGGCGGCACCAAGAACGGCGCGTTCGGCGTGGTCGAGCTCGGCTGGTATCCGACCGACAATCTGCTGATCCGGGGCGGCGCGGACCTCAATCCCGGCAAGGATCTTGCCTTGGCGGATGTCGAGTACCAACTGGGCTACTCCGCTCTCCCCGGCCTCAGCGTCTTTGCCGAAGGCGGCGTCAGCGGTGAGCGCCCGAGCTATGCGCTGTTCGGTTTCCGCTACTATTTTGGCGCGACCAAGACGCTCATCCGCCGGCACCGCGAAGACGACCCGGATCCCTTGGTCATCAACCAGATCCTGGGCCCGCAATTCGGCAGCTCTCCGACGCCGATGCCGATGTGTTAGCGCCGTAGCGCGGTTTGGCCGGCGGCATCGACGAGCGGGGTCGGATGCGGACGGTGTTGCTGGCGTGCGAGCTCGGCGCGAATTTGGGCCATGTCGGCCCGCTGTCGCAGCTTGCGCGCGCGCTCCGGCGCCAAGGCTGCAACACCGTCTTTGCCCTGAAGGACGTGGTCGGCGCGCGCGCGATCCTCGCCGCAGATGATGGCCCGCTCCTGCAGGCGCCGGTCTGGCCCAAGGCGGCCATGATCGACGGCCGTCCCTTCCGCATCTCGAACTATCCCGACCTGCTCGCGGTCATCGGCTTTGCCGATGCCGGCGATCTCGCGGCGATGGTCGATGCGTGGGATGCGCTCTTGGCGCTTGTCCGGCCCGACCTGATCGTCGCCGATTTCAGCCCGACCCTTTGTCTTGCCGCCTACGGCGCTATCCCGGTCGCGCTCGTCGGCAACGGCTATGTCAATCCGCCGGCCGATGATGCCGTGTTTCCGCCGCTCTACTACGACCGCCCGCCGCTCGCCACGCAATCGCATCTGCTCGAGACCGTGCACCAGGTGCAGCGAAAACGCGGCCGGCCCGCGCCGGGCGCCTTGCCGGCACTCTTCGCCGGCGCCGGGCGCGCCGTCACGACTTGGCCCGAGCTCGATCCCTACCAGTCCGTTCGTCGCGAGACAAGTGATCGGTCCGCTGGAGCGGATGCCGCCGAAAGCGCCGCTCCCGTCCGAGTCGCGGATTTTCGTCTATCTCGGCGACGAGCAGCCGGCGCTGGCGCTGACGCTGCAAGCGCTGCTCGATCTCGGCGTCGGCGTCGAAGCCTATCTGCGTGGCGGCGTCGGCGCGTTGCAGCGGCTTCTGCTGAGCCGCGGCGCCAAGGTCCATCGCGAGCCGCCACCGCTCGGCGAGGTTTTGCCGCGCGCGCGCCTCGTCGTGTCGTCGGCGGGCGCGACGCTGGCTCATGCCGCGCTCGCCGTGGGAAGGCCGCAGCTCTTGCTGCCATGGACGGTCGAGTTGGATTTGACGGCCACGTCAGTTGTGGCGCTGGGCGCCGGCCGCCGCGTCAGGCCGGGCTCGAACAAGGATGAGATCGACGCGGCGCTCAAGGCGGTGCTCGCCGACGACGCCGCCGCCACCAGCGCGCAAGCGTGCGCCGACGCGATCGCCGCCCGTCCGCCTCTCGATGCCTTGGCGCACGCCACCGACCTTTGCCTGCGCCTCGCCGCGTGACGGGGGACGGTTGCTGCTGTTCGTCAATCCGGTTCCCTATCTGCCCGATCAGGTCGGCGGGTCCGAGCGCAGCACGCACGCGCTCTGCGCGGCGCTCGCGGCGCGCGGCGTGCCGGTCGCCGTGCTCGCGCGCGCCGGCGCGGCGCCGCCCGAAGGTTCGCGCGCGAACCGTTGGGGCACGCTCGACGAGGGCTTGGGCTACCCCGTCTATCGCGTGCGCGATGTCACGGGCGCCATCGCGGCAATCGCGGAGTCCGTCCACGCCGCGACGGTGATTGCGCAGAACGAGTTTTCGCTCGCGAGCGCGGCGCTCGCGGCGGGCTTCCCGACCCTCCTTTATCTGCGCCACGCCGACCCCGCCTGGCTCTTCGCGCGCGCGCGGGTTCCGCCCGACGCGGAGCTGGCGCATCCGCTTCTCGGTTATGTCGCGAACTCGGACTTCGTGCGGCGCTTTTACGAGCAACGCTTTGGCTTCTCTGCAGAGGTCGTGACGCCGCTCGTTCTGCCGGAAGACTATCGCGTCCGATCGACGCGGGAGCGCGTGCTCTTCGTCAATCCCGTGCCGGTCAAGGGCGTCGAGATCGCGCTCGCGCTCGCCGCGGCGCGGCCCGACATCCCGTTCGACTTCGTCGAGGCATGGCCGCTCTCGGAGGCGGAGTTCGCGCAGCTCGAGCAGCGCTGCGGCGCGCTCGGCAACGTCACCTTGCGCCGCGCCCTCTCCGACATGCGCGCGCTCTACGGCCGCGCGAAACTTCTCCTCGTGCCGAGCCTCTGGGAGGAAGCCTGGGCGCGCGTCGTCGTCGAGGCGCAGGTGAGCGGCATCCCGGCGCTGGCGAGCCGGCGCGGCGGATTGCCGGAGAATGTCGGCGCCGGCGGGATCGTCGTCGATGCCGAAGCAGGGCTCGCGCCCTGGCGCGCCGCGTTGTCGCGTCTCTGGGACGACGATGCCGCCTACGCCGCCTGTGCCGAGGCGGCGCGTGCCGAAGGGCGCCGCCCGGAGCGCGATCCGAGCCGCATCGTCGATCGCTTCCTCGATCTGGCGACGCGCCACGGCGCGCGCCGCGCCGCGCCGGCCAAGGGTATCGAGGACATCGGATTGAGCGTGATCGTGCCGACGTTTCGCCGGCCGGAAGGGCTCGCGCGCCTGCTCGCGGCGCTGCGCGGCCAGATCGCCGGCACGGCGAAGCGCGAGCTCATCGTCGTCAATGACGGCACTCACGATGACGCTTATGCCCGGCTCGCCGAGCAGAATAGCGACATCGTGCGCTATGTCGCGGCGCCCGCGAATTGCGGCCCGGCGGCGGCGCGCAATCTCGGCGCCCGGCACGCGGGCCACGAGTTTTTCGTCTTCATCGACGATGACTGCGTGCCGCCGCCGTATTGGCTCGACTGGCTCGCGAGCGTTTTGGCGGAAAATCCCGAGCTCGACGTGGTCAGCGGCACGACCCGTCCGCTGCCGGCGCCGCGTCCGAAACTCTTCCAGCAATTCCTGGTCCGCGCCGGCTTTCATCCCCGGCCCTATCTTCTCGTCGAGCATCCGGTTCTCATCAGTGCCAATCTCGCGGTGCGGCGCGTCGCGTTCGAGCGCGTCGCCGGCTTCGACGAGACGATGCGCACGACCGAGGACCGCAATCTCGGTTACCGGCTCCGCCTGCGCGGCGCGATGTTCCATCTCGACGATGCGTGGTTCGTCTATCACGACATGACGAGCTCGCCCGCATCGCATTTCCGCCGCTATTACCGCTATGGCAAGGGCGTCGGGCGCGAGCTCGCCCTCGAGCACGCACCGCCTGACCGGGGCCACTGGCCGCCCGATGCGCGCCCGCGCTTTTATTGGTGGAAGCGCGCCAGGACGCGTCTTGTGCAGGCGCGGACCGAGACCGATCGCCGCGCGCTGGGGCGGTTCGAAGGCGCGCTCTTCACGGGCCTCAATGCGCTGACGCGTCTCAGCCTCGATCTCGGCTTCGCGCGCGGCGCGGCGGCGCCTGCGCGCGCGAGCGAGGCGCCGGCCCAACCGCGCAAGCCGCTCGTGCGCGGCGGCAAAATCGCCCAGCGCTTTCTCATCTTCGCGCTCGCCCGCACCGGCAGCACGAGCCTGATGCGCGCGCTCGAATGTCACCCGGAGATCGCCGTCGCGAACGAGCCTTTCGGTCCGGGCCCCGCCATCGCGCAGGCCCAAACCCGCGCCGAGCTGCTGCGCGCGCTCGACGCGATCGCGGCCGATTTCAACGGCATCAAGCATATCGGCAATTTCATGGGCTGGCCGCCTTTCGCGAACGACCCGGCGTTGCAACTCGAGCTGCTGAATTCGTTCGGGCCCGTCCTGCTGCTGCGCCGGAGCAACATCCTGCGCCGCCTCGTCTCGTCCGAGATCGCGCGCCAATCCGGCATCTTCCAGTCCGCAGCACCGCCTGCCGAGTACCGTCACTCGCTGCTCTGGTTCCCGTTCCGTCGGCTCGACGAGGACCGCATTGCCTTGGAGCTCGGCCGCGAGGCGGACGCGCTCGACCGCGTGCGCCGGCATCTCGCCGCTTCCGGCATCCGCTCTCTCGATCTCGCCTACGAGGATCTGTTCGCGCCGGGCGATGTCGAGGAACGGGTTTCGCGCGTCGAGCCCATTTTCCAATTCCTCGGCGCATCGGCCGCCGAACTTGGGCCGGAGGCGCGGGGCGCGCTCGCCGCGATCGTCGATCCCGCGCTGAACAAGCTCAACGATCTGGACATGCTGTGGCGCATTCCCGGCATCACCGAGATCGAGGCCCGCTTCGGCTCGGACGCGACCGGCTGGCTCTTCCGCTAACGCGCGTCGCCTGCCGCCGCGGGCGGCCACATCGGCGCGTTCCACGGCGCATAGGGCGAGAACTCTTGCGCCGCCGGATTGGGCCGCACGAAGCTCCGCGCCACGCGGTTCAGCATGCTCGCGACGAAGCTCTCGATGCCGGCGCTCGCGACGTGATCGGCCTGCGTAAAGACGTGGAAATCGGTGACGAACGGCGCGCCCGGAACGCCCAGGCCGAGATCGGCCGCGCGCACCGGCGCATAGCGCTCGAGCTCCGCGGCATAGTCATGTTCGCCGGCGAGATAGAGCACCGGGCGCTCCGCCATAGTCCACACCTGATCGAGCCAGGCGAGCGGCCACGCGATCGGCAGGACGCTCGCGCCCGCCGCTCCTCCGCCGCGCCCGAGATGGAGCGCGATCACGGTGTCGCCGCGCTGGCGCAAGCGCGCCAGCGCCGGATCGAGCGCCGCGCGCGCCCTCTCGCCCGGCCGGAACAGCGTCTCGATGAACGCGCGGTGCGGCGCATAGGACGCGGTGTGGACGAAGAACGAGCCGGCAAGATCGTGCTCGGCCACAAGGTGTCCGCTCGCTCCGTCGAACATGCGGCGCTTCAGCGTGTCGCTGTCGGAGAGCTCGGCGAGCGCCGCGCCGGGATAGGGATCGTCGAGCTCGAACAGCCAGCGGCCGATCCACGCCGGCACTTCGACGCTGAGGCCGTAGATCTCGCCGCAGAGCCGCACCGCCATGTAGTGCGCGAGCTGCGTGCCGAAGCGCCCTCTAAGTCCAAGCTGCGACGACATAATCCGGCCGCCGGCTTGCGCCGCCTGGCGCTTGTCCGGCGGCGCGCCGGGTGGCGGTCCCCAGTCCCGCCGCAGCAGAAATAGTGCGCGCTGCGTCGCCGTGCGGCTCTTGCCCGGCCGCGCCGCAAGCGCTCCGTCATAGGCGGCGAGCGCGGCATCGCCATGCCCCAGCGCCGCTTCCGCATCGCCCAGCTCGCACAGGAGCGCGGCCGATTTGGGCGCGCGCCGCAGCGCCGGCTCGAGCGCGGCAACGGCAAGCTCGGGCTTTCCCGCGCGGCGAAAGGCCGCCGACATGCGCTCGGCGGTTTTGGCGCTGTGCGGTTCGAGCGCCTGGAGTCGCGCCAGCGCGCCCGCCGCGCTCTCCCGCTCGCCGCGCGCCGCGGCGATTTCCGCCGAAAGCAACAGCGCTTCGCCGTTGTCGCGATCGCTCCGGAGCACGCGCTCGCACCATGCGGCGGCCTCGACCAGCTGCCCCTTCCCCTTGAGCGTCAGCGCCAGCTCGATGAGCGCCCCTTGGCGCGCGCGCCGGCCGGTGGCCCAGCCGGTCAAACGATCGAGGAAGCTCGCCATGTCCCCCATGCGCGGCCTCGCTCGCCGCGGCCCGCTCTCAGCCTTCGCCCCGGTCTTGTTCGAGCCGGCGACGCAGCTCGGCCTTCTCGATCTTGCCGGCGGCGTTCTTCGGCATCTCCGGGATGACGAAGATGTGCTGCGGCACCTTATAGGGCGTAAGGTGCGTGCGGCAGTAGGCCATGAGCTCGCCCCGTTCGACCGGCTGGCGTCCGACGACAAAGGCGATGACCTCGTTGTCGTCCGCGGTCGGCCGGCCGAGCACCGCCGCCTCGGCCACGGCCGCGTGCCGGCGCAAGAGCGATTCGATCTCCGGCGGATGGATCTTCACCGTGCCGCGCGTGATGATCTCCGTCGTGCGCCCCTGTGCGAAGACAAAGCCGTCCTCGTCGAACGAGGCGTATTCGCCGGGATAATACCAGCCGTCGCGAAATCCTTCGCTTGCCGCTTCCCAGCCGCCCGGCCCGGTCAGGCCGCGCCCGACCGAGGGCCCGCGATAGCGCAGCCGCCCGGTCGCGCCGAGCTCGAGCGGCCGGTCCTCTTCGTCCACCACCTCGAGCGCCACGAGCGGATGTGGCCGCCCGACGCTCGCTGACCGGCGCGCGATGTCCTCGGGGCGCAGCATGGCGATGACGCCGGTCGCGGCCGTGCTGTAATTCTCGAAGAAATTCGGCGTCACGATGCGCGCGGCGTCGAGCTTCTCTTCCGGCGCGAGCTGCGAGCCGCCGCAGCAGAGCGCGCGCATGCCGGGCAGCAGCGGTCCCTTGTCGGCGCCGAGCTGCAACAACTGGCGCAGGAAGGGCGGCCCGATCGAGCCCACATTGGCGCCGTGACGATTGGCGAGCGCGACATAATCGGCCGGCGTCACGAGCGGCGAGTGGATCACCACGCTGTCGCCCCGCCACAGATGCCCGAGACAGCGCTGGCGCGCGCTGCCGAAAAAAAGGGGCCGCGTCGACAACAGGCGGCTGCCCTTCGGCAGCACCAGAAGATCGAGCAGGATGGCGATGGTGAAATAGAACTGCAGGTGGGTTTTGAGCAGGAATTTGGGCGCGCCGCTCGTCGTGCCCGAGGTCGCGGCGACGAGCAGCGGTGCGTTCCAGTCGCACGGAACTTCCTGCCAAGCTGCCGTCGCTGCAACAGCGCGCCGCCATGCGGCATCGATCGGGATGGTGGGGCAGGGAAGCTCTGCCTTGTTGCCCGGCTCGACGAGCGCGAATTTGACGCCGAGCGCCGCTGCGATCCGCGCCTGTTCCAGCGGCTTCGCGCGCCAGTCGAGCGGCGTCATGACCGCGCCCATGCGGCCCACCGCCAGGAGCGTCACGAGATGCTGCCAATGGTCCTTGAGGCAGAGCGCGACGCGATCCTCGGCCTTGACGCCGAGCGACGCGAGATGCGCCGCGGTGCGCAGCACGAGCGGCGTTAGCTCGCCATAAGTGATCGTGCGCTCGTCGTCAATGATGGCGGGCGCGTCCGGCTGAAGCTTGGCGTGGCGCAGTATGGGCTCGATGAAATTCATCGCAACGACCGCGAGTTGAGGGTCAATCGTCGGCCGAAGCGAGCGGGCGGGCCGCTGCGCCCGCTTTCAATTCCCGGTCAATGTCGAGCCGGCGCCGCAGCTCCGTTTTCTCGATCTTGCCGGCGGCATTTTTCGGCATCTCCGGGATGACGAAAATGTGCTGCGGCACTTTATAGGGTGTGAGATGCGTGCGGCAGTACGCCATGAGCTCGCCGCATTCGACCGGCTGGCGTCCGACGACGAAGGCCACGATCTCGTTGTCGTCCGCGGTCGGCCGGCCGAACACCGCCGCCTCGGCCACGGCGGCGTGCCGGCGCAGCACTGTTTCGATCTCCGGCGGATGGATCTTTGCGCTCCCCCGCGTGATGGTCTCGGCCGTGCGGCCCCTGACGAAGATGTAGCCTTCCCGGTCGAGCGACGCATACTCCCCCGGGTAATACCAGCCATCGCGAAAGCTTTCGCCCGCGGCCTCCCAGCCGCCCGGTCCGGTCACGCCGGTGCCGAGCGAGGGGCTGCGACAACGAAGCAGTCCGACGGCACCGGGCTCGAGCGGCCGGTCGTCCTCATCGACCACTTCGAGCGCCACCAGCGGATGCGGCCGCCCGACGCTCTCCGGCCGGCGGCGAACATCTTCCGGCCGGAGCACGGCGAGCGCCCCGGTGGCGGCGGTGCTGTAACACTCGAAGAAGTTCGGCGTGATCCTCTGCACCGCATCGAGCTTCTCTTCGGCGAGAAGGGGTGCGCCGCCACTCGAGAGCGCCACCATGCCCGGCAGCAGCGGACCGCCTGCGGCCGGCAAGCGCAGCAACTGGCGCAGCAAGGGCGGCCCGATCGGTCCGACCGTGGCCTTGAGCCGGGTGGCGAGCGCCACATATTCCTCGGCGGTCACGAGTGGCGGGTGAACGATGACCCCGTCACCGCGACAGAGATGCCCCACGAGGCGCTGGCGGGCCGCGCCAGTAAAGAGCGGCCGCGTCGACAGTAGGCGGCAGCCCCGCGGCAACGACAGCAGCTCGAACCGGATGGTGATGGCGAAATAGACCTGGAGATGCGTCTTGATCAGGAATTTCGGTGCGCCCGTCGTCGTCCCCGAGGTCGAGGTGGCGTGGAACGGCGCGTTCCAATCGCAGGATGATTCGGCCCACGGCGCCGCCATGCCGACGCCGCGTTGCCACGCGGCATCGAGGGGTATCGCGGGACAATGGAAATTGGCCCTGCTTTCCGGCTCGACCAGGACCAGCTTGACCTCGAGCGCGGATGCGATGCGCTCTTGCTCGGCGGTTCGCGCTCGCCAGTCGATGGCGACAACGACCGCGCCCATGCGGCCGACCGCCAGAAGCGCCACGAGATGCTGCCAATGGTCCTTGAGGCAGAGCGCGACCCGATCGCCGGCCACGACGCCGTGTGCGGCGAGATGGCCGGCGGTGCGCAGGACGAGCGGCGCAAGCTCCCGATACGTGATCGAGCGCTCGGAATTGATGATGGCAATGACGTCCGGTTGAAGCTTGGCGTGCCGAAGAATGGGCTCGATGAGGTTCATTGCAGCGCCCGCGCGTCCATCGTCGCAGCCGCCGCCGGTGCAGTTGTGCCGTCGAGGACGCGCCTCATCAGGCGCAGGAGTTCGCCGAACTGTGCGCGCATGATGGCGGAATGGTCGCCCGGCAGGACATGCATGCGCCGCGGGCCGAGGAGGATCTTCTGCCAGGGCAGGTCCGGCTGGGAAAATGCCGTGGCGCGCTTGGCGCTCACGATCAGATCAACGGCGCCGGAATAGGGTTCCGGCTGATAGCCGGACAAGGCGGACGCCGTTTCGACTGCGACGGACGCGGCGACATGCAACTGGCGGGGATCGTGGAGATCGAAAGGCAGGTTGGCGTTCGGGCTCTTGCGACGGAACGTGTCGAGGGCGTTGTCGTAGAGCTGCTGATGCACGCGCGGATGGCGCTCGGCAAGCCGGTATCGTTGATCGGCAAAGGGCAGCGGCGGCGGATCGACCAGCAGCACGTTCGCGAGCCGCTTGCCTGCCGCCGCGAGCGCGCGCGCGATCTCGACGATCAGCAGAGCTCCGGCACATTTCCCGGCCAGGGCGTAGGGTCCATTCGGTTCGATGGCGCGGATCTCTTGCTCATAGTTCGCGGCCATCTCGGCGGCGCTTGCGCAGGGCGGCTCCTTGCCGTCGATCCCTCGAGCGAAGACCGCGAAGAATGGCTGATCCGGCGCCAGCGCTTGCGCCATCTCGACCGTATGGGACAATACGCCGTAGAGCCCATGCACGAAGAATACCGGCGGCCGCGTGCCCGAGCGGCGCAGCGTCACGATCATGCGCCGGGCCCCCGCGCCTTGATGAGCGCTTCGACCCTGGGCGCCAGTTGCGCGATCGTGGGTGCGGCGAGGATGGTCGCCATCGGAATGGTGATCCCGAATTTCTCCTCGATCTCGCCGAAGATGACGGCGGCGATAAAGGAGTTGGCGCCAAGATCATTGAAATCGTCCTCGACGCCGACCCGATCCATGTTGAGCGCGTCGCGCCAGATCTCCGCGATCCGCCCTTCGAGCTCGGTGCGCGGGGCGACATAAGGGCCAGGCGGCCCGATCAGATCGCGGCGGACCACGCTGTCCGAGTGCGATGACGACATAGAACCCCCGTCGATTGCGGCCATCATTGCGCCCTCATCGCTTGCAGGCAAGCGCTATGCCGTCGACGATCGGCAGAAGGGCGTGCGTGCGCCCATCTTGTGGGCTTGCGGCAAAAGGCGCATTTTGCGCGTTGCCGCAAATCCTTGCGGCGGCCATCGACGCCGCAACCTTGCCGAGGGGGGAAGAGATGACGGCTGCCGAACCGAATTTTCTTGGTCTCTTCAATCGCGAGCGCAACATCGTGAGCTTGCGGGCCGGCGACGAGCTGTTCAGTCGCGGCGAAGAAGCGCGGTGCATGTACGTGGTGCTGTCGGGCGAGCTCCGCATCGGCGAGGGCGACGTCACCTATGGGAGTGTTGGCCCCGGCAGCATCGTTGGTGAGATGGCGCTGATCGACCACGAACCGCGCAGCGCAACCGTGACGGCGACGGCCGATGCGAGCCTCGCCGAGATCGACGAGAGGCGCTTTCTCTACCTCGTCGAGCGAACTCCGAATTTCGCGCTCAACGTGATGCGCATTCTGTCGCAGCGCTTGCGCCGGCAAAATGCGATGCTCTCGGTGTGAATCCCCGTATGGAATTCGGCATCAACTTTTTTCCGACGCACGATCCGAAGCAAATCGATGCGGCGCACTATTATCGCGAGTGCATGGAGCTCGTCGTTCTCTGCGACGAACTCGGCTTTCGCCATGTCCGCGCCGTCGAGCATTATTTCGAGCCCTATGGCGGCTACAGCCCCAATCCGATCGTCTTCCTCACGGCCGCGTCGCAACATTCGCGCCACGCGCGTCTCGTCACCGGCGCAGTGCTGCCCGTATTCAACCATCCGCTGAAGCTCGCGGGCGAGCTTGCCATGCTCGACGGCTTCTCGGGCGGAAGGCTCGAGATCGGCTTTGCCCGCGCGTTCCTGCCGCACGAGTTCGAGCGCTTCGGCATCCCGCTCGACGAAAGCCGCGCGCGCTTCGAGGAGGGCATGGCGCAGGTCGAGCTGCTGCTGAGCCGCGAAAACGTCAGCTCCGAAGGCCGCTTCCACAGCTTCAGGAACGTCACCTCGCTGCCGCGGCCGATGCAGAAGCCGCATCCGCCGTTTTGGGTCGCGGCCTTCACGACGAAGGAATTGTTCGAGAGCGCCGGGCGGAACGGGCACGGCATCATGGCGATCCCGACCGCGGGGCCGCTCATGCGCGAATTGATCGGCCTCTATCGCGAGGCGTGGCGCTCGGCCGGCCACAAGGGGCAAGGTCGCGTCATGCTGACCCACAATCTCTATTGCGGCGAATCCGAGGACGAGGTCGTCGCCACGGCGAAGGAGCCGTTCAATCTCCATCTCGCGGCGCTCATCGCGGCCGCCGGCAGTTGGGAAAAGGGCGTCACCTCGAAGGATTATCCCGGCTACGAGAAAATGCTGGAGGGGCTCCGCGCCAACGATTTCGATGCGATGCGCCGGCGCAACATCGCCTGGTGCGGCACGCCGCGCGACATCGCGGACATGATCTCGTCGTGCTATTCGGACATTCCGGGCGGCGTCGAAATCGTTTCGGCGCAGATCAATTTCCACGATCTTCCGGTAGCGAAGGCCGCCGCCTCCATGCGGCGCTTTGCCGAGCACGTCATGCCGCGGTTCTGCGATCGCTAGGAATGGCCGAGATCGGACGATCCATCCGGCGCCTCGAGGACGATCGTCTGCTCCGCGGCGGCGGCCGGTTTGCGGCTGATCTGCGCCTCGCGGGAACGCTCGAGGCCGTGTTCGTGCGCAGTCCGCATGCGCATGCCGGAATTGTCCGGCTCGATGCCGCGAGAGCGAGGCTCGCGCCCGGCATTGCCGCGGTCGTCACCGCGGCGGAGCTCGCCGGCCGTACCGCGCCGCTCGACATCGCGAGCCAGCTCCATATCCCCGAGCCGTTGCGCCGCGCGGCAAACCTCATCGATCGCAGCCACGCGATCCCGCTCCTTGCCGACGCGAGCGTGCGCTATGTGGGGCAGCCCATTGCGATGATCGTCGCGACCGATCGCTACGCAGCGCTCGATGCCGCCGAGCTGATCGATGTCGAATATGAAACGTTGCCCGCTGCGCTCGATCCGGTGGCGGCGCTGCAACCGGGCGCGGTGCTCGTCGAGCCGGGCTGGGGCACGAACCTCGCTTTCTCCGCGCGCGTGCGAAAAGGCGATCCCGACGCGGTGTTCGCAACCGCGCCGGTCGTGATAGAGGACGAATTCCGCTGTCAGCGCTGCGTCGCGGCGCCGCTCGAGCCGCGCGGCATCGTCGCCTCGATCGAGCCGCTGAACCGCGACCTCGTCGTCTGGGCCGGTACGCAGGCGCCGCACATTCTGCGCATGCTGCTGGCGGCCTCGCTGCGGCTTTCGGTCGAGCGCATCCGCGTCGTCGCGTGCGACACGGGCGGCGGGTTCGGCCAGAAATCGGTGCAATGCGTCGAGGAGGTTCTGGTCGCCTTCGCGGCAATGGAGCTCGGCCGCCCGGTACGCTGGCAGGAAGAGCGCGGCGAGAATCTGGTCGCGGCCGCGCACGCGCGCGCGCAGGTTCATCGCATATCCGTGGCGGCGACCGAGGAGGGCCGCATCCTCGCGCTCCGCGATGACGCGATCGTCGATTTCGGCGCCTTCAATGTGTTGAGCCTCGTCATTCCCTACAACACGCTGACGCACATCCTGGGGCCTTACGACGTGGCGCATGCCGAGCTCGCCGTGCGCGGCGTCCTCACGAACACGTGCTTCACCGGGCCTTATCGCGGCGCGGGCCGTCCCGAGGCCGTCTTCGCCGTCGAACGGATCATCGACCGGCTCGCGGCACGGCTCGGCCTCGATCCCGCCGATGTGCGCGCGCGCAACCTGGTGCTGGCGAGCGCCATGCCTTACGACACGGGCCTCCTTTATTCCGATGCCCAGAAACAGATTTACGATTCCGGGGATTTCCCGGAACTACTGAGGCGTGTCCGGATCGGCATCGCGCCTGAGCGCGTGCGTGCGCGGCAGCAGGCGTGGCGAACCGGCGAGCCGCTCGTCGGCGTCGGTTTCGCGCTCTATGTCGAAGGGACGGGCCGCGGCCCGTTCGAAGGTGGGCTCGTGCGCGTCCTCCCTTCCGGGCGCGTGCAGGTCGCAACCGGCGCGGCAAGCCAGGGGCAGGGCCACGCCACGATCTATGCGCAGATCGCCGCCGACGCGCTCGGCGTTCCGATCGCCGATATCGATTTCATCGGCGGCGATACCGCCGCTATTCCCTACGGCATCGGCACCATCGGTAGCCGCAGCACAGTGATGGCGGGAAGCGCCATTCATCAGGCCGCGACGGCGATGAAGGGGCGGGTCATCGGCATCGCCGAGACGCTG
Organism: uncultured Alphaproteobacteria bacterium; assembly: GCA_963729295.1. Taxonomy (GTDB): domain Bacteria; phylum Pseudomonadota; class Alphaproteobacteria; order ATCC43930; family CGMCC-115725; genus DATJLY01. Next base: position 524,283 of record CAVSNJ010000028.1, on the reverse strand, counting down.
CTCGAAGCTGCCGCAGTCGATCTCGAGCTCGTCGACGGCAAGGTTCGCGTCAAGGGCGTGCCGCAACGCGCGGTGATGCTCGCCGATGTCGCCGGCGCCGCGACGGCGGACGTGCTGCACGGCGGCGCGCGCGGCGACGGGCTTCTGACCGAGACATCGTATTTCCGGCCGCCGACCGTGACCTATGCGAGCGCCGCGCACGCCGCCGTGGTCGCGATCGATCCGATGACCGGCGCGGTGCGGATCGAGCGCTATCTCGTCGTGCACGATTCCGGCCGTCTCATCAATCCGCTTCTGGCGGAGGGCCAGATCGTCGGCGGGGTCGTGCAGGGCCTGGGCAGCGCGCTCTCCGAGGAATTCGTCTATGACGAGCGCGGCCAGCCGCTCACCGGCAGCTTTGCCGATTACGCTCTGCCGATCGCCGCTGCCGTGCCGGAGATCGCGTGCGACCACATCGAGACGCTTTCGACGCGCAATCCCTTGGGCGTCAAAGGACTCGGCGAGGGCGGCGCGATCGGCGCGCCCGCCGCGATCGCCAACGCCGTCGAAGATGCGCTACGGCCCTTGGGCATCGTCGTGCGTGGCGTGCCGCTGACGCCCGCGCGCATCCGCAGCCTCATCGCGGCTTCAGCTCGATGAGATAGCCGTCGGGAGCGCGCGGTTGCCGGGAAAACCGCGAGGCGCGATAATGCCCGGCATCTCGTGGGGGAAGACATGCGCCAAATCAAATTTGCTCTCGCTGCGCTTGCAGCGCTCGTGGTCGTGTTCGCGGCGCAGTTCGCCGCGGCCGAGCCGTTGAAGCTCCGCGTCGGCTGGATCGTCGTGCCGGCGGAGCTCTCGCCCATCTTCCCCACCGATCCAAAGGTCGCGGTGCACGAGGGCAAATCCTACGTCATCGAGTCGCTGCGGTTTCAGGGGAGCTCGCTCTACACGCAGGCGCTCGCGGCTGGCGAGCTCGACATCGCGCCGTTCGGCTACTCGTCCTTCGGTCTCACGGTCGAGAACGCGAACATCGACGATCTGAAGATCATCGCCGACGAGGATCGCGACGGCTACGAGGGCTATTTCACGACGCAGTACATGGTCCGAAACGACGGCGGCATCAAAAAGATCGAGGACCTGAAGGGCAAGATCATCGCGACGAATTCGGTCGGAAGCATCAGCGACATGGCGTTTCGCTTCATGATGCGCCGCCATCATGTCGACGCCGCGAAGGAATTGAGCTTCGTCGAGATTTCGCTGCCGAACATGAACGCGGTCCTGCTCGAAAAGAAGGCCGACCTCATCGCCGGGGTGGTGCCGTTTGATCTCGATCCGACCTTGCGCAGCCAGGCGCACACGTTGTTCACCGGGGTCGACGCCATGGGACCGTCGGAAATCGCCATGATGACCGCGCGCGAAGGATTTCTGCGCGAGCACCGCGCCGTCGTCGTCGATTTCCTCGAGGATTATCTGCGCGTGCTGCGCTGGTACAGCGATCCGGCCAACCACGCCAGGGCCATCGAGATCGTGTCGGCGTTCATGAAGCTTCCGCCCGACAAGATCTCGAGCTGGGCCTTCACCAAGGAAGACTATTATCGCGATCCGAGGGGCCGCGTCGACGCGGCGATCTTGCAGAAGAACCTCGACATGCAGCACGAGCTCGGATACCTCAAGAGCCCGCTCGAGGCAAAGCGCTATGTCGATATGAGCCTCATCGAAGAGGCGGCCAAGCGCCTCAAATAGCGCCGCGCCCGCTCACTTGAGCTGGCTGCACAGGTCGATCGCGATCCGCGCGTAGAGCAGCGCCGCCTGGTACAGGCTTTCGATCGGCAGCGCGCGCTTGCCGCCCAAGGCGCGCGAGCGCGGCCCGCACGTCATGGCGGGGATGCCGACTTCGTTGAAGGCGTTGGTGTCGCGCCACATGCTCGACGTTCTCGACTGGCGCCGGCTGCGGCTCCTCGCCAAAGACGGCGCGATGCGCGCGCCGCGCCGCGTCTGCCAGGCGGTCGATGTTGCGCGCCTCGAAGCCGGGGCGAAAGGAAAAGAGCTCGACACTGGCGTTGAGCCTCGCGGCGGCGAGCGCGTCGCTGATTTCCTGCCGTGTGTGCAAAGCATCCTGGTTCGGCACCGAGCGCACGTCGAGATAGAGCTCGCAGATTTGCGGCGAGAAGAGCGGCCGGTTCGGGTCACCGGCGCGAATGGCGCCGATCTGCGCTTTCGGCACGACCGTGCCGCCAGGCGAGGAATAGACGTTCCGCACCTGGTACTGCGCGGCCCAGCGCTCGATCGCCTCGATCGCCGCGGCTGATGCCACGATCATGTTCGGGCTCGCGGCGTGCGTCGTGCGCTCCGGCAGGTAGGGCGTGTAGAAAGGCGGCGCCTCTCCGCGCAAGGTCACCTTGTACCAGAACTCGCCGGCTTCGACCCAAACGAGGCCGAAGCCCGTGCCTTCGCAGACGAGCGCGTAATCGGCGACGCCGCCATGCGTCACGAGAAACCGCGTGCCGTATTCCTTCGATTGCCCATAGGCGCCGGGCGGCTCGTCCAACGGCTCGCCCCCGGTTTCGTTGATGACGGCGCTGACCAGGAGATCGCCCGGCAGGCGGTGCCCCGAATCCTTCATGGCCTTGACCGCGATCAGGAACGCCGCCATCGGCCCCTTGTCGTTGATGATGCCTTCGCCGATCAGAAGATCGTCCTCGACCCAGGCGGCGTGATAGCGGCTTGCCGTCGGATCGGCATGGACGAGATCGGGCGCGCCCGGTACCGCCGTGTCCATGTGGCTGTTGAAGATGAGGCTCACGCCGCCGCCGCTGCCGGGCAACCGGCCCAGGAGATTGAAGCGGTGCGCCTGAAGCCCGAGCTTGCGCGGCCGAAATCCCTCGCGCTCCATCCAGCCGCAAAGATGCTCGCCGACCGCGCGCTCATGCCCGATCGCGCTGTCGATGTTGCAGATTTCGAGTGCGAAGCGGACCAGATCTTCGCGGCGGATGAGAGCAAGAACGTCGTCGACGAGCGCCATGCCTCACTATACCACGAGCCGCGGCACCGCGAGTGACGTGGGCAGCGCCACGCGATACGATGGCGCGCGAAGGAGGCGCCATGACGATCAACGTTCGTCCCTTGAGCGCGGCGCTCGGCGGCGAGATTGTGGATATCGACCTCAGCCGGCCGATCGCGCCCGAAACCGCGCGCGAAATCCGCGCCGCGTGGTTCCGCTATCAAGTCGTGGTCTTCCGCGACCAGGCGATCGACATCGACGCACAAAAGCGCCTCGTTGCGTGCTTTGGCACGCTCCAGCCGCCGCGCTCCAAGCTCCCGCGCCTCAACCCCGATATTCTTTATGTCGCCAACGTCACCGTCGATGGCGAGCGCGGCGAATTGCCCGAAGGCGACATGCAGTTCCACGCCGATCAATGCTATTACGAGACGCCCACGGGCGGCGCCGTGCTCTACGCGCTCGAAATTCCGCGCGCGGGAGGCAACACCATGTTCGCCAACATGTACCGTGCCTATGAGACGCTGCCGCCCGCGCTGCGGGCGCGGCTCCACGAGCTCGACGTTCTCTTCGCCTACGATTACGAGAAGAACGCCTATAAGCGCGCCTCGCTCGACGAGCGTGCGCCGCGCGCGACGCACCCCGCCGTGATCGAGCATCCGGAGACGAAGCGCCCGGTCCTGTTCGTCAATCGCCTGATGGCCGAGCGCTTCGTGGGATTGCCCGCGGAGGAGAGCGAGGCGCTCCTGGCCCAACTCTTCGCGCATATCGAGCGTCGCGACCACATCTACGAGCACGTCTGGCGCAAGGGCGATATCGTCGTGTGGGACAATTTCTCGACACTCCATGCGCGCACCGACTTCGATCCGGCCGAACGCCGCGTGCTCCGCCGCATGGCGATCGCCGGCTCGCGTCCGGTCCGCGCGCGCGGGCAAGCGCTCGCGCACGCCGATCAGAGCCGATAGCCGAACACGTCGCCGCCGCTGAGGCGCTCGAGGTTCCGGCCGAAGCGGTATTTCAGTTCGGCCGCGTCGATCGGCGGCTGCGCGAGCTTCTGCTCGGCGGCGCCGAAGGGTTCGAGCTCGAGCACGACGAAGGTATGGCCGGCATTCGCGTTGACGGCCGCGTCGAATCCGACCTGCAGCGCCTCCATGCTGTCGAACGCGAAGACCCGTTCGAGCCCCATGCCGCGGGCGATGGCGGCATAATCGTTGTGCGCGAGATTGGGCAGCGCCGCGTTCGAGGTCGCGCCATAGACACGGTTCGAGACGAGGAAATGCGTGAGGTTCGGCAGGTTCATCTCCCGCTCGACCATGAGCATGCCGGGATTCATGCAGAACGCGCCGTCGCCGACGAAGGCCCAGAATTTGAGCGCCGGCTGCGCCATGGCAAGCCCCGAGGCGAACATGCTCGAAAGGCTCATCGACGCTTCGAGATAGAACGTGCCTTCGCTGTCGTGCGTCGCGTGCCACCAGGCCGTCGACGAATTGCCGGCCGATGTCACCACGAGCTGCCCGGTGCGGCGGCTCGCGAGAAACTGGAAGCAGTCGAGAAATTTCATCGGTGGTCCTCGCCTCGCAAAAGCCCGCGCGTGAACAGCACGGCCATCGGCCGCGCGAATGTCCGCGTGTGCCGATAGCAGCGCGAGATCATCGGGATATCCTCCGCCCGGTCGACGATCTGGTACGGCATGTCGATCGCCTGAAGAACGGGAAGGAGATAGAGCCCGTTCGAGGCGTGGTGCTTGTGATGGTCTCCGACCGCGCCGCGCAGCGTCATCATCAGGAGAAGCGGGATCTCGTAGGTGTAGTTGATCTTGGTGATGGCGTAGATCACCGTCATGAAGCCGGACGCGCCCATGAGCGCCGCCGATCCCATCGCCCCCATATAAGCGCCGGCGCACAATCCGATCGCCGATTCCTCGCGATTGACCGGCACATGGGAAAAGCGCGGATCGCGCGTCGCGGCGCCGATCACGTCCATCACCCAATTGTCGGGCAGGCTCGCGATGAGCTTGACGCCGCATTGGGCGAGCTCGTCCAGGATCCGCTTCGCGGTGTCGGTTTTGCCGTCGCTCAAGTTGTAGTCTCCCTTTGCCAATGAACGACGCGCCGCCGTAGCAAGAGAAGTCCCTGGTCGAGCGTGAAGCCGCAAATTCCGATGACGACGATCGCGGCATAGACGTTCGCAAAGGTGAAGCGCGTCGCCCACACGGTGATATAGTAGCCGAGTCCGATGGAATCGCCGATCATCTCCGTCAGCACCACGACGATGATGGAGATGGGGAGCGCGATCCGGAGGCCCGAGAAGATCGACGGCAGCGCCGCCGGCACGATGACGCGGCACAACACGGTCCAGCGGCTCGCGCCGAAATTCTGCGCCGTCCAGATGAGTCGCGTCTCCATGCCGCGGAACCCGAGATACGTGGTCACAACGATCGGATAAAGGCATTCGAGGAACGTGAACGCCACTTTCGACGGCGTGCCGAAGCCGAAGATATAGGTGAAGACCGGAAAGAGCGCGATCTTCGGGATGGGATAACCGAAGAAGAAGATCGGCTCGAACAGGTTGCGGCAGAGCGCCGAGCGCGCCATCGCCGCGGCGAAGGGGATGCCGACGAGCGCCGCGAGGCTGAAACCGGCAAGCGCCCGGCCGATCGTCACCCCGGCATGATAGACGAGCGTGCCATCGCCGATTTCGGCAACGAGCGTGTCGGCGACGCTCGCGACGCTCGGTAAGAGCCGCGATTGGACGAGCCCGCTCGAGACGGCGACTTGCCAGAGCGCGAGCAGCAGCGGGATCGAATACCAGGTGGCGATGAACCGCCCGATCCGTGCGCTCATGAAACGACCTCTTCCTCGGTGCCGAGCGTTTGGCCCTTGAGCACGCGCTTCCTGATCGCCATGAGGATGCGGTCGCTGGCGAAGCCGAGTATCGCGAAGGCCAATATGCCCGCGAACATGAGGTCGAAGCGCGCGGCGTTTTCGCCCTCGGCGATGATCTCCGTCAGCCCCGCATGCGAGCCGATGAGCTCGGCCGCGAACAGGACGACGAAGGCATGGGCAAGGCTGATTCGGATTCCGGCGAAGAGTTCCGGACCCGCCGCCGGAATGACCACGCGCAGGAATAGGGTGCGGCTTGGCGTTCCCATGTTCCGCGCCGCCCACAGCAGCAGCGTGTCGACCGAGAGGACGGCGTGGCGCGAGGCAATGAACACCGGAAAGAAGCACGAGAACCCGACGATCGCGATTTTCGATGCGTGGCCGATGCCGAAGAGCAGAAGGAACACCGGCAGGAACGCGATCTTGGGCACCGCGAAGAGAAATGAGACCAGCGGATCGAAGAAATTGCGCAAGCCCCGCACCAATCCGGCGCCGAGCCCCACGAGCATGCCGGCGGCCGTGCCGAGTGCGAACCCGATCGCGACGCGATAGAGGCTCGCGAGCAACGCCTGCGCCAGTTCGCCGTCGGCCGTCACCTCCCACAGCGCCGCCAGAATGCCGGAGGGATATGAAAGATAGCGCGGGGCCAGTCCCGTGCGGCCGAAACCTTCCCACGCCGCGATCACCAGGATCGGCACGATCCATTTCTCGAGTGCGGCGGCCCGCGCGCTCACGGTTCCTCCAGCGCGCGCGCCTTCAAAACCTCGTCGCGCAGCAGATCCCACACGCGCGCACGCAGCTCGAAGAAGGTCGCGGATTTGCGGAACTCGCCCGAACGGTCCGCCGCGTCGACCGGAATGTCGGCCTTGATGCGGCCCGGCCGCACGGTCAGCACGATGACGCGTGTGCTCAGGAAGATCGCCTCGTCGATGTCGTGCGTGACGAACAGCACGGTCTTGCGCGTGCGCCGCCAGATCGCCTGCAACTCCTCCTGAAGCAGCTCGCGCGTCTGCGAATCGAGCGCGCCGAACGGCTCGTCCATCAGCAGCACTTGCGGGTCGAGCGCGAGAAGGCGCGCCAAGGCGACGCGCTGCTTCATGCCGCCGCTCAACTGGCCGGGATAGAGCTCGCCGTAACGCGACAGATGCACGAGATCGAGATACTCGCGCGCTTTTTCGAGCCGCTCTGGCTTCGCCAGCCCCTTCATCTCGAGCGGCCAGCACACGTTGCCGAGCGCCGTGAGCCACGGGAAGAGCGAATGGTCCTGGAACATCATGCCGCGTTCGGGATCGGGCGGCCCCAGGGGCCGTCCGTTCAGCTTGATCTCGCCGCCGCTCTTCGGCTCGAAGCCGCCGATGATGTGCAGGAACGTGCTCTTGCCGCAGCCCGAGGGGCCGACGATCGACACGAACTCATGCTCGTCGATCGAAAGCGACAGTCGGTCGAGCACCGTGATCTGCTGGCTGTCGGCGCTGAACGATTTGTCGAGGCGCTCGATCTCCAGCAGTTTCATATCGGCGGTCGCGGCCCGCTATTTCGGCAGATAGCTCAGATCGACGAGCTTATCGATGTCGGCCTTCTTCTTCTGGAAGCCGGCCGCGAATTGCAGATCCTGCATCCGCTTCAACGCCGCGACGTCGACGCGCAAGGTCGGGTCGCGGTCGTAATCCTTCATGTCGAGATAGACGTCGGCCGGAACCCGCACGAATTTCTTGTCGATCAGGATCTGGCGCGCCTCTTTCGTATGCTCGAGATAGAATTTCGTCGCGTCCTTCAGGTCGGCCAAGAAGCCGCGCACCGCTTCGACATGCGCCTTCATGAACGATTGATTGCCGACGATCACGATCAGCTCCTCATCGAACGGCGCGCCATCCTTCGAGGTGAAGATCGTCTTGATCTTCAGCTCCTTCGCCGTCATCGCATAGAACGGCTGCGGCAGCTCGGCGACATCGACGCGCCCCGAGCGCAGCGATTCCGCCATCGCCGGGAACGAGACCGGCACCACGGTCACGTCCTTTTCCGCGAGCCCATGCCGCTCGATGGCCGAGCGCATCCACAGCTCGCCCGCGGTCGAGAAGCCGTTGACCGCGATCGTCTTACCCTTCAATTCCTCGATCTTGCCGAAGGGCGCGGACTCCATCGCGCAAAACGCCGTGTTGAAGCCGTGGTGGAGGCTCTCGCGCGAGATCGATGCGATGATGGTGCTCTCGACACCTTCGGCTGCCGCGAACAGCACGCCGTTGGCCGCCGACGAGGCGAGATCGATCGCGCCCGCCGCGAACGCTTCGGCGCGCTGCGACGAGCTCGTGAACTGCGTCGGGTCGAGCGTGTAGAGCTTGCCGTAATTCTTGCCGAGATCGGGCTTCGCCATCAGAAGCCAGCTTTGCTCCTCGGCGGCGAGCGAATAGCCATAGCGGATCGCGACCGGGGCCGCGCGCGCGGCGCGCGGGGTCAGCGCGAGCCCCGCGACGGCGGTCAAGCCGGCGCACATATGCCGTCTGCTGATTGTCATCGTTCGAAGCCCGCAAGTTTCACGTGGAACATCGACATTAACGCCTTGATTTTCGCGTTCAATCGCTTTTTCGTGAGCGGGCGAGGGGGCGGATCGGGAAAAGATGGCGCGCGCGCGCGAGTTCGATTACGTGATCGTCGGCGCCGGATCGGCCGGCTGCGTCATCGCCAATCGCTTGAGCGCCAATCCCGACACGCGCGTTCTGCTCATCGAGGCAGGCGGCTGGGACTGGCATCCGCTGGTGCGCGTGCCGCTGGGTGTCGGCCGCATTTGGGGGTTCGACCGGTTCGACTGGGGCTATACGGCGGATTCGGGCAATGGCACGGGCAACCGCACAATCGAGCTCGCGCGCGGCAAGCTCATCGGCGGCTCGCACTCGATCAATGCGATGGGCTACATCCGCGGCCATCGCGCCGATTACGACCGCTGGGCGCGCCAGGGGCTCGCGGGCTGGTCGTTCGCCGACATCCTGCCGTATCTGAAGCGGTCGGAAACATGGGAGGATGGCGCGAGCGAATATCGCGGCGGCGGCGGCCCGCTCTATGTGCGGCGCACGAAGGCTATCGACCCGCTCTACGAGGCCTATATCGCGGCGGGGCTGGCCGCCGGCCATCCCTACACGCAGGACTATAACGGCGCGCAGCAGCACGGCTTCGGCTGGGCGCAATGGACGATCCGCGCGGGATTGCGCGATACGACGGCGCGCGCATATCTCCATCCGGCTCTCGGGCGCAAGAACCTCACCGTCGCGACACGCGCTCTCGCCGTCCGCATCGTGATGGAAGCGGGCCGTGCCGTCGGCGTCGACTATCGCGCCGGCGGCGGCGCGGCCGCGATCGCGCGGGCGGTGCGCGAGGTGATCCTGTGCGGCGGCGCCATCAACACGCCGCAGCTTCTCCTGCTGTCCGGCATCGGCGATCCGGATCATCTGCGCGCGCTCGGCCTGGCCCCCGTCCTTCCGCTCGCCGGCGTCGGCCAAAACCTCCAGGACCATTACGCCACGGGCCTGCTCCACGAGCGCCGCGCGCCGGGCCCCTTCGTCCATGCCACGCGGGCCGATCGCCTCGCTGTCTCGTTCGTGCGCGCCTATCTCGCCGGAACCGGCCCCGCGACCGACGTGCCGAGCGGCTTCATGGCCTTCATCAAGACCGATCCCGCCTTCGACCTCCCGGATATCCAGCTTCTCTTCCGCTCGGGCTCGCGCGCGGCGGGTCCGTGGTTTCCCGGCATCCGGCGCGCCTGGCGCGACGCTTTCGTGTGCCGCCCGATCCTGCTGCGGCCCAAAAGCCGCGGCCGCATCGTGCTGCGCTCGGCCGATCCGTGTGAACGTCCGCTCATCCACCAGAATTTTCTTGCCGAGGAGGCGGACATCCGAACGCTGCGCGGCGGATTGAGGCTCTTGCGCGAGGTGGCGGCGCAGGCGCCGCTCACACCCTTCTGCGGCCGCGAACTCGCGCCCGGTGCGGACGTGCGGAGCGATGCCGAGCTCGACGCCTATATCCGCTCGGCGCCGGCGACGGCGCATCATCCGTGCGGCACCTGCCGCATGGGCGCGGATGAAGGTTCGGTGGTCGATGGCGCGCTGCGCGTGCGCGGCGTGGCGGGGCTGCGCATCGCCGATGCGTCGGTCATGCCCGACCTCGTCGGCGGCAACATCAACGCGACCGTCATCATGATCGCCGAGAAGGCGGCCGACCTCATCGCCGGCGTGCCCGCGCCCGCGCCGGCCGCGCCGCCTCCGGCGCTCAGCGCGGATGCGCTACGTCACTGATCCTTGGGGGGTGCGCGGTTCATTGGCTCACGCGCACGGCCGTCCCGTTCCGCGGGCCGCATTGGGTTTGCGCGATCCTCACTTGGCCATGGCCGCCGCCCAATTTGCCGGTCACCGCATAACTCTCCCAATTTGCATGCAACGACCCGTCCGGATCGACCCGACCGGTGATGGGCGCTCCACTGGTGCCTTCGCTGCCAGTGCCGCGGATGGCACCGCTCCCCGATCCGGAGGCGGCTCTCCCGACCGACCCTGAAATTTGATTGTCCGCGATTTGGGCGGGGACGCGGAATGCCGGACACGTCTGCTGCCCGACATCTCCGCTTCTGATCCCTCCGGCTTGCGGGAAGTCGAACACCCAGTTTCCGTCATTGCTGTCCGCGGCAAGGACGCGCGGCGCGGACGAGAACAGTCCCGCTGCCGCTACCCCCACGGCAAGACATCTCACCATCGATCGCTTCATCGCTCAAATCCCCTCTTTGCGTTGGCGTGAACTCCCGCGGACGTGCAACCGCGAGCACCATCGGCGCCCAGAATCCCTCAAGGATGGGAAGCTTTTACGTGCGTCGCCGATAAGGTTCTGGGTCGACGCCCGGCTGTTGAACGCCCGAGGGCCCGATTCGTTCGGGTCGAATCGCCGTGCGTCCTTGGACTTCGCAGTCCTTGGACAAGCTCACGACCGCTCCGCTCGGAACGTCCGATCCGGCACGGGTCTCAGTGCGTGTCGAACACCGCCTGGTAGCGCGCCACCGCCACCTCGATCGCGCTTTTCTCCGCCGCGCTCGGGCGCTCGGGATTTTGTGCCGGTGGCAGCGCGCCGAACCGCATCAGGCACGCCATCAGCAGGAGCCGTGCCTTGGTCGCGGTGAGGTTCGATCCGGCGATAAAGATCGGCGTGCGGTCGGCGAAGCCTTCGCTGTTGCCGCGCCCGACGCACACCACCGGCATGCCGCTATGGATCGCCTTTTCCATCGCCTTCTGCCGCAGCGCCGAGGGCAGCCTGCCATAGGGGACTTGGCCCTCGGTGATGAATCCGCCGAGCCGGCCGAGCGCGAGCTTTTGCTCGATCAGGTATTGGAGATCGCGCTCGAGCAAGGGATCGTCGTTGAACTCCTCGCTGAAGTAGTTGCCTTCCTTGACGATCGACACGGACGGGATCGCGTCGGCCAGAATCTCGCCGCCCTTGCCCTTGATCGCGACCGTGAACCGTTCGGGCCCATGCCGCCCGGCGCGCACCGCCGCGACCGTCTCGGGAAGGCGGCTGGTGTTCACCTCGGACAGATAGGTGTGCCGGTAGGCCGGCACGTAAAGCAGCGCCAGCCGGCCCATGTGATTGATGCCGCCCAGAATGCCGCCATGGCCGCCGGTCGCGCCGTAGCCGCCGGGCCGCGCATCGAGCTTCGCCACTTCGCGCGCGGCGAAGAAGCGCTGCTCTTGCAGCACGATCACGCCGGTGCGGTTCTTCCCCGCCTCGTCGGCCCAGATGCGTGAGCCGATATAGGCGAGCGAATCGACGATGTTCTGCGGCCCGTCATTGCTGATCTGGCCCTGCGGCCGCTGCGCCGCGTTGCCGCAAATCGGCAGGCTCGTATCGATCAGGAGATTGAGCCAATAGGCGGTCTCTTCGACCGCGGGGCTCCCTTGCGTCAGGATCGCGCCGTCGTATTTGCCGCTCGACATGACGGACTGCGCGATGTTGGTGATGCGCGCGAGCGTCGGCCGCGGCGGCCCGGCGCCGAGGTGATAGGGCTTGTAGGGAAAGAAATCCTTGCCGCGCTGCTCGGGCGCAATGTCGCCCTCGCCGACATCGCCGCGCAGATGCGCCGGAAGCCCCTTGGTGAAGCCGGCCGGCGGCAGGAGGCGATAGAAATCGACCTCGGCCTGCGCCGAGATCGTATTCGCGACGCCGTTCATGTCGACCGACAGGCGGTCGATCTCCTCGAAGCTGCGCGAGCCATCGGGGAAGAAGCCCTGGCGCGCGCGCTCGGCCGGCGCGCCGGGATCGGCGCATTCCTCTTCCCAGGCGCGCCCGTCCGCCTGGCGCGCCATGTAGGGCAGCGGATAGAGCCCGTCCTCGGGCCGCAGCTCGATCTCGTAGACCGGCTGGTCGCGCTCGCTGCGGCGCTCCTTGCGAAAGACGCCGTCGGCATCGAGATAGCCGTCGGGCGCGCCATAGAGCTCGGCGGCGTCGCGCTCCAACGGATGCGCCGAGAACTGCTCGACATAGATCTTCGCCGGCGCGGCAAGGCGCTGCGCGCGCAAGGCATCGAATTTCGCGGCGCCGCCGTCCGGCCCGCGCATCGGCGCCAGGCCGTATTTCGTGCGCGCCTTGTTCGAGGTGACGAGCGGCGGCGTGTTCTGGATCGTGGCGTTGGGGCCGCTCAAATGCGCGACGCGGATTTTTGCTTTCGCTTCCATCGATGCCTCCCTCGAGCGCGGGCCTGGCCTCGACATGACCCATCGGCGCCGCCGCGATCGTCTCAAGTAACATATTCGTGCGCCGCGGCAAGCGTCCGCTCGGGGCCGAGACCGCGCCGCGCTGCGGCAATGGCGTACCCGGTCCGCGTTCGGGCCGCGCTTTCGAAACGACGAAGCGGAAATGGCCCTTGTCTCTGATTCTGATCCCGGCTCGGCGCAATTTGCGGTCATGCACGCCTGGCCGCGCTGGCCGAAAGGTCGCGCAAACGCGCGCGCGGGCGATGACGGCAACGCCCCTTTTCGCCCGCTTGCCAGCGGCTTCCGGCATTTTTTGACTATGGTCAATTAATAATTGCATCTATATGGTGAGAAGAACCGTATAGTAACAACCTATGCGAGAAAATACGGATCAGCGCATGGTCTCCGACACTCGGGGTCGGGCGCAACGCCCGCGGAAGGAGCCAACGTGAATCGCGACCGGTTGCTTGTGATCGACGACGATGCCGGCTTTCGCAGCTATGTCCGCCGCGTCAGCGAGACGGTCGGCTACGAAACGGTCGTCACCGAGGATGCCGACGACTTCAAGGAGAAAGTCCGCTCCTGGCAGCCCTCGGTCATCATGCTCGACCTGCAAATGCCCAAGGTCGATGGCGTCGAGCTGCTGCGCGCGCTCGGCGAGTCGAAGTCCACCGCCAAGATTTTGATCGCCAGCGGCTTCGACGCCAAGGTGGTCGACACCGCGGCGCACCTTGCGGCCGAGCGCGGGCTCGCGATCGCCGGCTCGCTGCAAAAGCCGGTGCGCGCGGCGACGCTGCGCGACCGGCTCGAGCGGCTGCGCGAAGTCGAGACGCCGCTCCTCGCGAGCGCGCTCGCGCACGCGATCCGCAGCGGCGAGCTTCTGCTCGAATATCAGCCGAAGCTCGATTGCAAGACCGGCGAGATTTTCGGCGTCGAGGCGCTCGTCCGCTGGCAGCACCCGACGCGCGGCCTCGTGCCGCCCGACCGGTTCATCGCGCTCGCCGAGCAGAATGCGCTGATCCACGATCTGACCGAATGGGTGGCATCGACCGCGATCCGCCAGGCCGCCCTGTGGCGCCGCCAGGGGCTCGCGATGCAGCTTGCCCTCAACGTCTCGGCGCTCAATCTCGCGAATATGGAGCTGCCGGACATGATCGTCGCCCAATGCGAGGAGGTCGGGCTGGCCGCCGATGCGGTGACGCTCGAACTCACGGAATCCGCGGCGATGGGCAACATCGCGCAGGGGATGGACGTGCTGACCCGCCTGCGTTTGAAAGGCATGCATCTCAGCATCGACGATTTCGGCACCGGCTATTCCTCGCTCATCCAGCTGCAACGGCTGCCGTTCTCGGAAATCAAGATCGACAAGTCGTTCGTCATCAACATGGGCGAGACGCGCGAATGCCGCGTGCTGGTTGAGGCCGTCATCGGCATCGCGCAGCGGCTCGATCTCTTCTCGGTGGCCGAAGGCGTGGAAACGGCCGCGAGCCTTGCCGTGCTGAAGGAGCTCGGGTGCGATGCGGCGCAAGGCTATTTCATCAGCCGGCCGGTGCGGCCCGACGCCATCGCCGAGATCGTCAAGAACCACGCCGCGCGGCGCGCGAGCTGAGCCGCCAGGGAGCTATTTCGTCTCGAGCGTCCAGATGCCGTCCCAGGTCGCTGGCGGGGCGTGGTCGCGGTAATAGAGGCAGCGGTCCGTATAGACCCAGGACGGGCCGTCGTCGGGAATGACGTTGAGCGCAGCAGCGAAACGGGTCAGCGCGCCGGACCAGTCGCGCGCGCGATAATGCCGGACGCCGTCCTCGAATGGCGGCAGGAAATCGTCGAGGCGCGCGGCCTTCTTGTCCTCGATGTGATCGAGCACCTCGAAGATTTCCGTCGGGTTCTCCTTGCCCTTGACGCGGATGAGGTCGATCGGCCTGAGCCGGGTCGGCGGCGCGAGCCTCCCGGCGGTCGCGGCATCGACGAGGATGGTGGTGCCGTAATGGCGGTTGACGCCTTCGAGACGCGAGGCGAGGTTCACGCTGTCGCCGATCACGGTGTATTCCATGCGCGTGGCCGAGCCGATGGGGCCGGCGACGATCTCGCCGCTCGCGAGCCCGATCGCGATCTCGAGCGGCCGTGCGCCGCGATTGGTGCGGCGCGCGTTCAAGGCGCGCAGCCGCACGACCATGCGCACCGCCGCCTCCACCGCGCTTTCGGCCGCGGCTTCGCGCTCGATCGGCGCGCCGAACACGGCCATCACCGCGTCGCCGATATATTTGTCGATGCTGCCGCCCTGGCCTTCGATGATGCCGGTCATCTCGCCGAAATACTCGTTCAGCATGTCGACCACTTCCTGCGGCGTGAGCGCCTCGGCGAGCGTGGTGAAGCGGCGGATGTCGGAGAACAGCACCGTCGCGACATGGGTCGAGCTCGAGGCGCGCTCGGGGCCCGTCGCCAGCACGCGGTCGGCGAACTGCTTCGCCATGTAGCGCGTCATCGTCGAGCGGACATGCTTTTCGCGGCTGATGTCCTGGAAGATGAGGGTGATCCCGGTCATGTCGCCGCCGCGGTCGCGCAGCGGCGCCACCGTGGCGTTGACGTCGAGCGCCGTGCCATCGGCGAGCGCGAAGCGCACCTCGGCGCGATGGTCCGCGGCGCCGGTGGCGGAGACGTAGGCGAGCGATTCCCTGAGCCACGGGTTGGCATCGCCCCAGAGCCGGTCGACCGATCCCGTGATCTTCTCGCCCTCGGGGATGCGCAAGGCCTTCCGCGCCGCCTCGTTGACGCGAACGACGGCGTAGCCGCGGTCGAGCGCGATCACCGCGTCCGAGAGCGAGCGCAGGATGCTTTCGGTGTGCTGCTTCAGCGACAGCACGTCGGCGAAGAGCTGCGCGTTCTGGAGCGCCGTCGCGGTCTGCGAGGCGAAGAGCCGCAGGCGGCGCTCGTCGGCGCCGGAGAACCGGCCGCTGCGCTTGTTGAGCGCTTCGAGCACGCCGGTCGCCCGCCCCGTCACGTCGATGATCGGCACGCACAGCAGGTTGCGCGTGACGTAGCCGGTGCGCGCATCGACCGCCGGGTTGAAGCGGCCGTCGGCGCCCACGTCGGGGACGGCGATGACCTGGCGCGCGCAAAAGCTCGCGCCGGCGATGCCGGCATCGCTCGCGATGCGGATTTCGTCGATCTTGCCGCCGGCCACCACGCGCGACCACAGCTCGCCCGTTGCCGCATCATGGACGAAGAGCGTCGCGCGCTCGCAGTCGAGGAGCTCCGCCGCGCTCGCGATGATGCGCTCCAGCAGCCGGTCGAGGTCGAGCTCGACGGCAATGCCCTCGGCGGCCTCGAGCTGCTTGTCGTCGCGCGAGCGCTCGCGCCGCTCCTGATCGTAGGCGCGCGCCCAGCCGAGCGCGGTCGCGGCCTGGGCCGCGATCGCCTGGAGCAACGTGAGATCGACCTGGTCGAAGCGCCCGTCGCGCTTGTTCAGCACCTCGAACACGCCGATCGTCCGCCCGTCGCGCGTCGCGAGCGGTACGCACACGACGGACTCGGTGCGGTACCCGGTGCGCTGATCGACCGCGGGATTGAAGCGCGGATCGGCATAGGCATCGTGCGCGATCAAGGCTTCGCCCGATGCGAACACGGCGCCGGCGATCCCGGTCGCGCGCGGAATCCGCAGTTTCGAAAGCTCGCCGCGCTGCGCCACATAGGCGAAGAGCTCGTCGCTCTCCTTATCGTGGAGGAAGATGCTGGCGCGGTCGGCGGCGAGGGTCTGGGTGGCCAGCTCAAGGAGGCGGCCGAGCAGCTCGTCGAACGACACGGATTGAAGGATGCCGTTTACAACCTCTGCGAGCAGAAATCGGTGCAGGAGCTCGCTGGCGCGGCGCCCGGCCGGCCCCGACCGGCGCAGAGCCCGGCGCAGGGCATTGTGCTCCTCGGGCCCGAGCCGGCTCGTCACAAGCCCCTGAATTTCCTGCGTCATATACCGGCAGCCTACGCTTTCTCGTGATCGAAATCAAAGATTTGCATAAAACGCATGACACCCCTGTGCCATGGTAAAGAACCCGTTTGCCTGAGCGCTCCGTATTCAGGAGTGCACGTCATACGTGTGGTGGCGATCCCAGGGTGGGGCGGCATCACGAAACGGCAAACCCGGGGCGACCCGGGGACGCAAAGCCTCCGGTCTCAACGAGATAGCGGGGTTCCCGAATGAGGCTCCTCCATGCGGAAGCTTGCTCGCCGTGCGCCGCTCCCCGACGGAATTCTCGCCGATCCCGCCTTCGCCGATCTCGCCGCGACCGCCTCGCTCGTGCGCTTGCGCAAGGGCGCCACGCTCTATCGCGCGGGCGAGCCGGCGGCGGCGCTCTACGAAATCGCCAATGGCGGCGTGCGCACGGTCCTGTCGCGGCCGGACGGCGGCACGACGGTGACCGGCTTCCGCGGCGCGGGCGAGGTGTTCGGCCTCGCGGCGGCCGGGCATCACACCGACACCGCCGAGGCGTTCGCGCCGACGCTCGTCTATGGCTTCGAGCGCGAGAGCCTGGCGCAGCTCGTGCGGGCGAGCCCCGCCGCCGCGTGCCGCCTCCTGGAGCTCGCCTGCGCCGAGCTCGCGGCCCGCGCCGAGCAGGTGGCGCTGCTGAGCCGGAGCGACGCGCTCGGCCGCCTCGCGCTCTTCATCCGCATGATGCAGAACGGCGACGCGCGCGGCGAAGCCGTACGGCTCGCCATGAGCCGCGGCGACATCGCGCGCTATGTCGGGCTTTCGGCCGAGGCGGTGAGCCGCGGCTTCCGCACGCTCGCCGAGCGCGGGATCGTACGCTTCCACACACGGCGCCGGCTTGAGCTGCTCGATTGCCGGCAACTCGACGCGCTCATCGCCAATCGCTCGAAGCGCACGCACCGTTGCCCCGCGACCGCGGACGCGCCGGCCGGGCCCTAGCTGGCGGCTGGTCCTTCCGGCGCCTAAAGTCGTGCGCCGTCTTGGCTCGCAGGACAGAAGGATCGACCGCATGAGCGCTTCCCCCGACAAGACCGCGCCCTTTGCCGCGCCGGTGGTGGACCGGCTCTCGGTCCGCGTCGTCGTCGATTCGCATTACGAGCGCTTCCTGCCGAAGGCGGCGCATCCCTCGGTCGCGATCGAGCATGTCGGGTCCATCCGCGGCCGGCCGATGGCGACGCTCGCGGGCGAGTGGGGGCTCTCGCTCCATCTTGAGGCGGAAAATGCCGCGGGCACGGCGCAGTATCTTCTCGATTTCGGTTACACGCCGGAGATCGTGAACCGCAATCTCGGGCTGCTCGACATCGATCCCGCGCGGCTCAACGGCCTCATCCTGAGCCACGGCCACCGCGACCATTACGGCGGGCTCGCCGGCTTCGTGACGCAGCATCGCCATCGCATGCGCGACGATCTCGCGCTCTATGTCGGCGCCGAGAATGTGTTTCGCGAGAAATGGCTGCGCGAGCCGGGCAGCGACGGCGTCGTGTCGTGGGGCGCGGTCGACGCCATGCACCTCAGGGCCGAGAAGGTCGCGGCCGTTTGCTGCGGCGCGCCGACGGCGCTCGATGGCGCCTTCACCTCGGGATATATCGAGCGGAGTTCGTTCGAAGAGGTGACCGGCGGGACGCTGGTCGCGCCGGCCGACCATTTCACGCCGGCCGAGCGCCAGGGTCAGCTCGTCAAGGACCTGCACCCCGAGGAGCATGCCACCTGCTACATCGTGCGCGGGCGCGGGCTCGTCGTGATCTCCTCGTGCGGCCATGCCGGCATCGTCAATTCGGTGCGGACGGCGATGGCGGTCGCGAAATTGGACAAGCTCCATGCCGTGATCGGCGGCTTCCACCTCACGGCGTCGAAGCCCGACTATATCGAGCACACGATCGACGAGCTCGAGGCGCTCAAGCCCGATGTGGTCGTGCCGATGCATTGCACCGGCGCCGGCTTCATCGCCGCGATGCACCGGCGCATGCCGGACCGGATCGTCGCCTCGAACCTCGGCAGCCGCTTCACCTTCGGCGTGTGAGGCGGCAAGGGCGTGAAGATCGTCATCCCGCACGACTACCAGGACATCGCCCGGAAACTCGCCTGCTTCGCGCTCATCCGCCAGCACGAGGTGGCGTGCACCAGCGATGCCGCGCGTGATCTCGATACGCTCGTCGCGCGGCTCGCCGATGCCGACGTGGTGGTGGCGATCCGCGAGCGCCTCGCCTTCTCGCGTCCCCTCCTCGAGCGCCTGCCGAAGCTGCGCCTCATCGCGCTCGTCGGGCGCGGCGCGCGCACGATCGACTACGCCGCCTGCACCGAGCTCGGGATCGCGGTCGCGACCGGCAACAGCGATTCGCGCCAGTCGCCGGCCGAGCATGCGATCGCGCTGATGCTTGCCTCGCGCCGCAACATCGCGCGCGAAGCGCAAGCGATGAAGCGCGGCGAGCTTCCCGCCACCGTGGCGCATCGCCTCCATGGCTCGACACTCGGCATTTTCGGATTGGGCCTCATCGGCGAGCGCGTGGCCGAGGCGGGCAGGGGATTGGGCATGGCCGTGCTCGTCTGGGGCCGCGGCGGCTCGCTCGCCAGGGCGCGCGCGGCGGGCCATGCTGTCGCGGCGAGCAAGGCGGAGTTGTTCGAGGCATCCGACGTGCTGTCGCTCCACGTGCGGCTTGCGCCCGAAACGCGCGGCATCGTCGCCGCGGCCGACCTCGCGCGCATGAAGCCCACATCGCTCCTCGTCAACACCGCGCGCGCCGAGCTCATCGACCCGGGCGCGCTCCTCGCGGCGCTGAGGAGCGGCCGCCCGGGCTTCGCCGCGCTCGATGTCTTCGAGGAAGAGCCCGTCGCGATCGACCATCCGCTCCTCGCCCTGCCCAATGTCCTGGCGACGCCGCACAGCGCCTGGGCCGAGTGGGACAATTTCGAGCTCTATTTCGGCGAGGCTTATGAACAGATCGCAGCCTTCGCGGACGGACGGCCGCTCCGCCTCGCCAACCCCGAGGTGCTTCCGCGCGCTCGGCCGCGGACCTGACGGCGCCTGGCGCCGGTCTGGCCGGAGCGGGAAAACTCTGCTTAAATTCGGGCGATGCGCGGCAAGAGCGACGCACCAACGATCGCCATCATCGGCTCGGGCTTCGGCGGCATCGGCATGGCGATCCGCCTGAAGCGGGCGGGGATCGACACCTTCACCATCTACAGCAAGTCGCACGAGGCGGGCGGCGTCTGGTACGAGAACACCTATCCGGGTGCTGCGTGCGACGTGGCCTCGAGCCTTTATTCCTATTCCTTCGAGCCGCATTGGGACTGGTCGAGGACGCACGGCACGCAGCCAGAGATCGCGGCATATCTGCGCCATTGCGTCGCGAAATACGCCCTCGCCCCGCATCTCCGCTTCGGCACGGAGATCGCCAGCGCAGCCTATGACGAGCGCGAAGCGCTCTGGCGTCTTGCCGCGGCGGACGGCCGAGAATTCGCGGCCAACGTGCTCGTCTCGGCGTGCGGCCTTTTCAACCAGCCCGCGTTGCCCGAATTGCCCGGCCTCGAAACCTTCGCCGGCGCCTCTTTCCACTCGGCGCGCTGGGATCACGATTACGATCTCGCCGGCAAGCGCGTCGCCGTCATCGGCACGGGATGCAGCACGGCGCAATACGTGCCCGAGATCGTCGGCAAAGTGAGCCGGCTCGTCGCCTTCATCCGCACGCCGCAATATGTCCTACCGAAGATCGAGCGCACATTCGATGAAAACCAGCGCGACGCCTATCGCCGCTATCCGATCCTGCGCCGGCTCGAGCGCATCAAGACCTATGTTGCGTTCGAGCGGCGTTTCGCCGTCTTCGTTGATGAGCGCGCGCGCAAGGCAGCCGAAGAGACCGCGCTGAAATTTCTTACAACGCAGGTGAAGGATCCGGAAAAGCGCCAGAAGCTCACGCCCACATATCGCTTCGGCTGCAAGCGCACGATCCAGTCGAGCGATTACCTGCGCGCGCTCGACCGCGAGAACGTCGAGATCGTGCGTGCGCCGATCGCGCGGGCCGTGCCGGACGGTCTCGTCGACGAGGACGGACGCCATCACGCCGTCGATGCGATCATCTTCGGCACGGGCTTCGTGCCCACCGACTATCTCGCCTCGCTCCGCGTCGTCGGATCGGGCGGGCGCACGCTCAAGGAGGCGTGGCCGCTGGGCGCCGAGGCCTATCTCGGCATCACGGTTGCGGGCTTCCCCAATTTCTTCATGCTCTATGGCCCCAACACCAACACCGCGACCTCGATCGTCGTCATGCTCGAAGGACAGATCGGCTACATCCTGAAATGCATCCGCCGCCTCGGCCGGGGGCGGGCGCGCAGCATGACGGTGCGGCCCGAAGTGCAGGCGCGCTTCAACGGCGAATTGCAAAAGCGGATCGCGGCGACGAGCTGGGGCAGCGGCTGCCGCAGCTATTTCGTCAATGCCGCGGGCCGCGTCGTCACGCAATGGCCGAGGCCGTCGCGCGTCTATCGCTGGCTGACGCGCCGGCCGCGCGCGAGCGATTTCTCGTTCACGGCCTGAGCGTCCTCCGCCCTCCGCTACTTCGCCATCGCCGCGATCTTGCTCGCCACCGGCAGGATCAGCTGCGAGGGATAGTCGGCATTGTGATAAATCGTGTCGGTGCCGACCATGTCGGGCGTGTAGTCGTGTCCGAACGGGCCGTCGGTCAGAGGCGAATCGCCGTTCGCCAGCTCGACGCGAATGCGGTCGCCCTTCTTGAAGACATAGGCCGTCGGCATCACGCTGATCTCGAACTTGTAGACCTTGCCGGGGGTGAGCGGCTCGGGCTTGGTCGCGTCGTACCACGGCGCGTTCGGTCCTGAGTACTTGGCATCGATATGCCGCATCGCTGCCTTGAGCCAGCCCTTCGACACATTGACGGCGCGCGGCTGCTGGTCCTGCTGCCGTTCGGCGTCGCTCTGCGGCATCTGCTCCGAGACGTTGACGATGAAGTTGGTATCGGGCCGCGTCGAGGAGGCATAGAGCACGAGCTCGATCGGCCCGGCGATCGTCAAATCCTCATCGAGCGGCGCACTCGTGAAGGTGAGAACCCGGCGGACCGGATCGGGTCGCCCGTTCTTGTCGAAGCCGACGACGCCGAGGCGCCAGCCGTCGTTCGGATAGGAGAAGGTCGTGTCGCCGCCATCTTTCTGCGCCGCTTCGGCGAGCGCGCCATCGTTGAGCGACGTGACGCTGCCGCTCGGCCCCTTGGCGAGATAGAAGCTCTGGTTCTCGATGCCCGGCGGCGGCCAGCTCTCGGCCGAACGCATTTCGCCGGCGCCGCGCAGGAAGTAGCGCACCTTCGGCGCCGTCACGTAATCGGTCTGCTCGCCCTTGAGGCACCAGTCATAGAAGGGCAGCATGTATTTCTCGTGGAATTCGGGGCTCGAGTAATCGCCGACCGCGTCGTAGAGGCTCGCCGCGCCGTAGAGCAGCAGCTTTTTCGGGCCGCTCGCCCGCTCGAAGCCGATGATGTTGCCGTCGAGATGCAGGTTGAGCTTGGACCACAGGCCGATCGAGAACACCGGAACCTTGATCTTGTCGAGCCGTTCGAGCGCCGAGCGCTCGCGCCAGAAATCGTCGTAGCTGGTGTGGCGCCTGAGTTCCTGTCCAAGATCGTAAGCCATGGCGCGCGATGGCCCGGTGAACGGCTCGGCGTTGTCGACGCGCACGCCGTCGTACCAGGTGGCGAAGAACGGTGACGGAATCCCGCCCTGGTAGGATGAATTATGATAGGTGTCGACGAGCCCGTCATAGGGCGCGATGCAGGCGAGATGCGGTGGGTTTTCGACGCCCATGAACCATTGCGACATCGCGTAATAGGACTGGCCGATGCCGCCGACCTTGCCGGTCGACCACGGCTGCTTCGCGATCCATTCGATCACGTCGTAGAGGTCGTGCTGCTCGGCGGTGTCGAAATAGCGGTACTCGCCGCCCGAGCGGCCCGATCCGCGCACGTCCATGTGGACGTAGACATAGCCGTGCTCGACGTACCAGCCGATCGGGCCCGTCTCGCGCCACAGGAACATCGGGATTGCGGGCAGCCCGTTATTGTCGAAGCGGTAGGGCGAAGCGGCGAGCAGCGCCGGATATTTCCCGGGCTTGGCCGGCATGTAGAGTGCCGCGGAGATGGTCGTTCCATCGCGCATTTTGATCGAGACGATCTTCGTCGGCGGATTTTCGCCTTGCGCCGCGCGGGCCGGCGCACCCGCCGCCAGTAAGGCGACGAACGCCAGCGTCGAGACGATCCTCAGGAACGTCGCTCTCATGGTTTCCTCCCGCTATCTCGCCCGGTGTGGAAACGCTATGGTCGCGCCGGGCCATAGTCAAGGAAGCTGCTGGCGCGC
Source organism: uncultured Alphaproteobacteria bacterium (assembly GCA_963729295.1). GTDB lineage: Bacteria > Pseudomonadota > Alphaproteobacteria > ATCC43930 > CGMCC-115725 > DATJLY01. The sequence goes on along the minus strand of CAVSNJ010000028.1, from coordinate 501,366 downwards.
CGCGGAATGTTGAATCATCTCTCGCTCGCGGAAGCATTGTCCGTCGCCGAGGCCGCCCAGCGCGTCGCCCGCGACGAGCGCGCGATGGTCGAATATCTCGGCATCGGCAAGCGCCGGGGGTCTCGCCCGCCCGGTCCCGCCCCGACACTCGTCGTGGCGAGCGATCCGCGCGCCTTCGAAAGCGCCGAGCGCGCCGCACTGGAGGCACGGCTCAAAGAACTCTCGCCCGAGGCGCGGCGCGAGCTCATCGCGCTCGTCTGGCTCGGGCGCGGCGTGGGGCTCGATCTTGCGGCGGCGCTGCGTCGCGCGCGCCGCATTCCCGAAAGCGCGCAGGTAGGATATCTCTTGGGCGTGCCGCTCGAGCGGCGCATCCCGGTGGCGCTGCAAAAACTGGCCGCCCAGGACATGGGGAGGACGACATGATCGGCTTGATCGGGCTCGGCAAAATGGGCATGGCGCTGGCGCAGCGCCTGAGCGAGCGCGGCGAAAGCGTGATCGCCTGGGACCGCGACGGCGCGCGCGTGAAGCGCGCCGCGGACGCGGGTGCCAAGGTCGCCGACGCACCGCGCGCGGTGGCATCGGGCGCCGAGACGGTGCTGTCGATCATCACCGAGGATGGCGGCGCGCGCGCACTGTGGGAAGGGAAGGGCGGTTTCCTCGAAGTCGATATCAAGGGCAAGCTCTTCATCGAGATGAGCACGTTGCAGCCGATGACGGTGCGCGCGCTGGCCGCGCTCGCCGCCCGAAATGGCGCCTCGTTCATCGACTGCCCGCTTTTGGGCTCGATCCCGACCGTGCGCGAAGGAAAGCTGGTGGCGCTCGTCGGCGGCTCCGAGGACGACGTGGCGCGCGCCAAGGCCGTGCTCGCGCACCTCACCCAGCGCGTCGAGCATATCGGCCCGGTCGGAGCGGGCGCCGCCATGAAGCTCGTCGTCAACAACATGATGGGGTCATATCTCCAGATCCTCGCCGAGAGCCTCGCCATGGGCGCGACGCAAGGCCTCACGCTGCAACGCATGATCGAGGTGATCGGCACTTCGATCACCGCGACGCCTTGGTTCAACGCCAAGAAGAAGGTGCTGCTGGGCGGCGAGGACGACACCACGCTCGACATCCGCACGCTCAGGAAGGACCTCCTGTCGGTCGTCGCAACCGCCGCGCTCCACGGCGTGCCGACGCCGGCGGCGGCCGCGACGGCGGCGAGCCTTTCGGCCGCGGTCGAGGCGGGCGAGGGCGGCAGCGACATCGCCGCGCTCGTGCCGTTCCTGCGCCGGGCGCTGCCGCAGGTGTGGTAGGCATGAGGGCCTCCGCGGAGTAGACTTTGCCGGTTCGTCGTTGCCACCGAGGAGACCGGACGATGAGCTTAGCCGCCGATCCGCGCGAAACCCGCGCGCTTCCCTTCCGCCACGCGCGCTTTGCCGCGCCTCTCGGCGCCGAGATCGACGGCCTCGACCTCACGCGGCCTTTGGACGATGCGACCTTCGCCGCGGTGCGAAAGTGCTTTCTTGCGAGCGAAGGCGTGCTCGTGCTGCGCAACCAGGCCATCACGCCGGAGCAGCACATCGCCTTCAGCCGGCGCTTCGGCCCGCTCGCGATCCACGTGCTGCGCCAATTCCTGCTGCCCGGCCATCCCGAGATCCTGCTTGTCTCGAACGTGATGGAGAACGGCAAGCCCGTGGGCCTTGGCGATGCCGGGCGCTATTGGCATTCGGATCTGTCCTACATGCCGGAGCCGAGCCTCGGTTCGCTGCTGCACGCGCAGGAGATCCCCAAGGAAGGCGGGGACACCTCGTTCGTCAACCTCTATGCCGCCTACGAGGCGCTGCCCGCGGACGTGAAGCGCCGCATCGACGACAAGCGCGCCATCCACTCCTATCGCAAGACCTACGACAAGATCGAGGGCTCCACTTTCCGCCCCGCGCTCAGCGCCGAGCAGAAAGCCGAGGTGCAGGAGGTCGCGCATCCCGTGGTGCGCACGCATCCCGACACGGGCCGCAAGGCGCTCTTCGTCAGCGAGGGCTTCACCACCCGCATCCTCGACATGCCCGAGGACGAAAGCGCCGCGCTCTTGAACCTTCTCTTCGCGCACTCGACCGGCGGGCGCTTTTCCTATCGCCATCGCTGGCGCGAGCACGACATCGTGTTCTGGGACAACCGCTGCGTCGTCCATTTCGCGCATGGCTGCCCGCCCGAGCTCCGCCGCCACATGCACCGCACCACGGTGAAGGGCGACGCGCCGCGCTGATCAGCGGCCGCGCAGGCTGTCGAAGAGGCGCTGCGCGTCGGCCTTGCCGTCGAAATCCGCGCCCGATTTCAGCACGCTCCCGAGGAGCGTCTCCGCGCCCTTCTTGTCGCCCGTCGCCTGCAAGGCAAGCGCGAGATGGTATTGCACCGCGAGGTCGTGCGGCATGCCGGTCGCGGCCTGGCGCAGATAGAGCAGGCCCGTCGCGGCGTCGCCGTCCTGCACCAGCACCCAGCCGAGCGTGTCGGCGCTGTGGTCGTCGGGCGCCGCGCGCAGCGCCCGCAGCGCGAAATCGCGGGCGCGGGGATCGTTCTTGCGCGCGTAGAGCCAGGCAAGGTTGTCGAGCACGATGGCGTCATGCGGCGTGTCCTTGAAGGCGCGCTCGTAGATCGCCTCGGCGCCGTCGTAGTTATGGTCGAGCAGCAGCATGTTGGCGAGCGCGAGCCGCGCCGTATCGGCATCGTCGTGCGCGGCAAGCCACGATTGCAGCATCTTCTCGGCCTCGTCGTGCCGGCCCGCGCCATAGGTGAGCTCGGCGAGACGGCGCAGCGTCTCCTGCGCGGGATATATCCGCTGCGATTTGGCGAGGACGGAGATCGCCTCATCGTTGCGCTTCGCTTTCACCAGCACGTTCGCGGTCAGCATCGCCGAGGCGACCGGATCGACCGACTGGAACGACTGCGCGGTGTCGAGCGCCGCATCGGTGCCGCCGCTGTCGGCGTCGAGCTCGACGAGCGCCGTCATCGCGGTTGCGTCGAGCGGCGCCACCGCAAGCGCAGTCTTCGCGGATTCGCGTGCGCCGTCCTTGTCGCCGGCGCGGAACTGATAGGCGGAGTATGTCAGCCAGATGTCGGGCGAGCGCGCGAATTGCTGCGTCAGCGCCCGATATTCCTGCGCCGCGCCGACCAGGTCGCCCGCCTGTGCGCGCACCGAGGCGTAGAGCTCGATCACCTTGCGCTCGCCGGGAAAGCGGCCGTCGAGATCTTGCGCCGCGGCGAGCGCGTCCGGCCATTGTTTCTGCGCGGCGTAATGCTGCACCAGCGCGAAGGCGGGCTCGGGATCGTCGGGCGGCGCGGCGGCGACCGCCTCCTGAAGCACCTGAGCGGCGCCGTCGTGATCGCCGCCCGTGTCGATGGCGCCGGCGAGCGCGATTTTCGCGTCGATGTCTTTCGGTTGCAGCGCCACGAGATCGCGCAGCGTCCTTGCTGCGTCTTTCGGCCGTCCCATGGCGAGATACGTGCGCGCGAGATTGATGCGCGCCGCACGGAAATCGGGGTCCGCGGCGATGATGCGCCGGAAGATCGTCTCGGCATCGGCAAAGCGCAGCTGTGCGAGCCGCACGCCGCCGAGAAGGTTCTGCGCGACAAGATCTTTGCCGTTCTGCTTCACCAGCGCCTCGGCCGTGCCCGCGGCCTTGGCGATATCGCCGTTTTGCAGCTCGCCGAGCGTGAGGATCGGCCCGGCGACGTCGATCCCCGCCGGCGTCGCGGCGATCTTCTCGAGCGAATTCATGCCGACCTCGGTCTCGCCGTTCCTGAGCCGGATTAGCGCCGCGTTGACCTGCGCCCGCGGATCGGCGGGCCGCGCCGCCGCCACCCGCTCGTAGAGGTTGGCCATATTGTCGCGCTGGCCGGCCATCTGATAGGCGTTGGCGAGAAGCGCGACGGCGCGGCCATTGCCGAGGTTGCTGTCGATATAGGGTGCGAGCGCGGAAATGGCGCGGCCGGGATCGTGCAGATTCAAGGAGATCGTCGCGATGATGATGCGGGCGCCCATTTGGTCGGGGCGCCGCGCCAAGTACTTCGACAGGTCGTCGAGCGCCTCGGCATATTGACCGAGCGCGAACTTGACGACGCCGGCGAGGTAGTAGCCGTTCGGAATCGACGAGAAATACTGGCTGATCGCGGTCAGATACTCGTCGGCGTCCTTGATCTTGTTCGTGCGCGTCAGGATCACCGCCTTGAGGAAATTGGGCGCGATGCTTTCCGGCGCCACGTCGAGCGCATGATCGAGCGACTTCGTGGCGTCGTCGAGCTTGCCTTCCGCGATGAGGATGCTGGCGCGGCTCGTGAGTGCGCCGAGATCGTCGGGATTGGCCGCCAAAATCTTGTCGAGGACGGCGAGCGCTCCCCCCATGTCGCCCTTGACGCGCCGCAGGTTCGCCTCGAAGCGCAGCATGTCGGTGCCTCCGGGATTGGCCGCACGCGCGGCGTCGAAGGCCCGTTCGGCGCCGGCGATGTCACCCCGGTAGAGGAGCATCTGCGCCGTGCCGAGCTTGGTCAGCTCGGCGCCGGGATCGAGCCGCTGCGCGTCGCGCAGGAGCTGCTCGCCCGCATCCTGCTGGCCGAGCTCGAGATGGGCGATGCCGAGCGCGGCGCGCACGAGCGCCTCGGACTTGGGATCGCGCGTGCCGGGCGCGATGTTGGTAATGAGGAGGCTGAGCTTGCTTTCCTGCAACAGCGCCTCGGCGAGCACGGGCGTCACCTCGTCGTCGATGGCGCCAGAGCGCTGGGCATTGCGCGCCTCGATCTCGGCCGCGGGCGAGTTGCCGAGCGCGAGATAGACCCGAGCCAGTTCGACCTGAAGGTTCCAGTTGCGCGGATAGAGCGCGCTGCCCCGGCGCAGCCGGTCGAGCGCGCCGCGCAGGTCGCCGGCGGCTTCGAGCTTGATCGCCGCCGTGAGATCGTCCTGGTAGGTGCGCGAGTTGAGCGCGGCATGGGCGGGCGCCGCGAAGAGCGCCCAGAGGAGCGTGGCGAGCGCGAGCGCGGCGCGGCTCAGGCGGGCGGGCGAACGGGGGCGCAGGGGGCCTGCGCCGTGGAACGGGCCGGCGGTGATGCTAGCTGAGGGCGAGCGGCAGGGCGCGGCGGCGCCGGCGCGCAAAGGCGGCGGCAAGGCCGAGCGCGGACGCCAGGAGCGCGAGTGTCGAAGGTTCGGGCACGGCATCCGCAAGCGTGACATCTTCCCAGATCGGGGCGTTCGAGCAATCACCGGTGCCCCAGAATATATCGAAATCGTCAAAGATCGGAGCAAGAAGCGAGGTCAAGCCCGTGATCGTGACGGTCAGCGTGCCGTCGGCCGCGCCGCTCGACGTGCTGCTGCCGTCGACCCCGACCGTGGCTGCTTGCTTGGTGTTGTCGCCATCGGCGAGAAGAACGGTAGGCGACACATTCCCGGAACAGGAGGTGGGATTCGTCTTCACGCCGCAATTGCCGCCGATCTGCGCGTACTCGCCGCCATAAGTGTATGATGTGCGGCTGCCCCATACCTGCTGCGAGTTGTCATAGTCGGCGGTCAGGGGATTTTTGGACGTGGTATTCATCGCGTAAAGGCCCTTGTTCGCGCTCGTATAGCCCCCGTCGGCGCTGTCGAAGCCGAGCGCGATCGCGTAGGTGTAATTGTCGTTCGGGGTCGAGGAGGCGCTGCCGATGAAGATGTCGGCGGCGTAGACGTTGGTGCCGCCGACATTGGTGCTGCCGCTGTAGAGACCGGTGCTGAATGAGATCGTCACCGTGGACGTTTCGGTCGCGCCGCTGCCGCTCGTGGTCATGCCGACCGTGACGGACGGCGTGAAGAAGGTCGGTTCACCGCCGATTCCGCCGTTGGACGGCGTGTTGTCCCAATAGACATCGCCGCTCTGAGCCTGAGGCGAGGTCCCGTTGTAATAGGCGACCTCGGTGTTGTTGTCGTACGTAACGCTTTCGGCGAGCGCGGCGGGCAAGGCCCAGCCGAAGCCGGCGAGCGCGGTTCCGAGGACGAGGACATGGCGAATTGGACGGGTCATCAGGCGATGTGCTGCATGTTCCATGCCATAAACCTAAACCTTTGAGAAACAGTGATTATTTTTTCGGCGCGGCGACAACTGTAAAGATTTCCGACAGTTACCGGCGTGCGGGCGGTCTTTGGTCCGGGTCTCCTGGCTTTTTACGCTGCCCGCCGCCCGACGGATCGCCCAATTCCGTCACGCTTCGCCCCACGTTTCACGCGCGATGCGTACGAGGTGGGCGAGCTTCCGTTCCTCGTCGCCCTCCGTCATGCGGTCGGTCTGGAAGCTCGAGGCGAAGCCGCATTGCGGCGAGAGGCAGAGCTGGGCGAGATCGAGATGGCGGCTGGCCTCCTCGATGCGGCGCTTCACCGCGTCGGCATCTTCGAGCTCGCGCAGTTTCGTGCTCATGATGCCGAGCACGACCTTCTTGCCCTTGGGCACGCTCGCCAGGGGCGCGAACCCGCCGGCGCGCGGCGTGTCGTATTCGAGGAAGAAGCCGTCGACATCGAGCTCGCCGAACAGCCGCCGCGCCACCGGGTCATAGCCGCCACTCGCCTGGCCGTGCCCGGCATTGCCGCGGCAGAGATGGACGCACACCGTCATGCCGGGCGGCCGGCCGCGCACGGCCTCGTTGATCGCGGCGATATAGTCGCCGACGAGCGCGTCCGGATCCTCGCCGCGCGCACGCACGATCGCGTGGTTCTTGGGATCGCACAGCACCGCGACCGGGACCTCGTCGATCTGCAGATAGGAGCAGCCGCGCTGCGCCAGGTCGGCGACTTCCTGGCGATAGATCGTCGTGACATCGGTGAAGAATTCGGCGCGGCTCTTATAGGGAGATCCGGCAAAGCCGCGGTCGCCGGCGAAGAAGTGATTGGCCGAGGGCGAGGGGAGCGTCGCCTTCGCGGTCTGCCGCACGAGCGGCTTCAGGAACGCGAAATCGTCCGCGGTCAGGCTCTCGCGCCGGCGCAATTTCCCGACGACGGTCGGGATCGGCATGCCGCGCCGCTCTTCGCCGGAATACTCGGTGAAGATGAACGAGCTCGGGATGCGCTCGCGGCTCCAGCCGTCGACGCGCTCGAAGAAGCGGTCGCGCCAATTGTGGCGCCGCATCTCGCCGTCGGTGACGGCGCGCAAGCCGACGCGCTCCTGCATCGCCACCGCCGCGCGGATCGCTTCGTCCTCGAGCGCGCGCAGCTCCGCCGGCGGCAGCTTGCCCGCGGCGGCCGCTGCGTGCGCCGCGATGAGCTTCGGCGGGCGCAGGAGACTCCCGACATGATCGGCGCGGAACGGCGGTTTCTCTTCGGCCATTCTTTCCTCCCGTGCGCCGGAGCGTGTCATCGCGCGCCGCGCGTTGCAATCCCCCGCAGGCCGGCGCGTACGCTCGATCCGCACGGCAAAAACCCGCCCTCCGTGCGCGTCGCGGCGCCGTCACGGACCCTTTACGAGTCCGCTTGCCGCGACTACAAGGCGAAGCGGAGGGTCGCCATGCTCACCGCCGAGGAAAACGATCTCCTGTGCCGGGTCGAGGGCGATTGGCCGATGGGCCGCATCATGCGGCGGCACTGGCTTCCCGCCTGCATGTCCGAGGAGGTGGCCGAGCGCGACGGCGCGCCGGTGCGCTTCCGGCTCCTGGGCGAAGACCTCGTCCTCTTCCGCGACAGCGCCGGGCGCCTCGGCGCGCTCGACGAGCATTGCCCGCACCGCCGCGCGTCGCTCGCCTTCGGGCGCAACGAGGAATGCGGCCTGCGCTGCCTCTATCACGGCTGGAAGATCGACGTCGACGGCAACATCCTGGAAATGGCCTCGGAGCCCGAGGGCAGCCGGCTCGGCGGCACCATGAAGCACAAATCCTATCCGGTGCGCGAGGGCGGCGGCTTCGTCTGGGTCTATATGGGGCCCGCGGAAACCTTGCGCGAATTCGAGCCGCCGGCCTGGGCGCCGACGCCCGACACGCGCATCGCGATCGTCAAGATGCATGTCGCCTGCAACTGGGCGCAGGTGCTCGAAGGCTCGATCGATTCGGCGCACAGCTCGAGTCTCCATTCCTCGAACATGCCGACGATGGCCGTTGACGGCGCCAAGGCGACCGGGACCGTGTGGCCGCGCCCCTCGACCGACAAATCGCCGCGCATCCAGGTGCAGGAGACGGAGTGGGGCTTCCGCTATGCCGCGATCCGCAAGCCGATCCTCAATCCCGAGACGCAGGATTACGTCCGCACCACGCTCTACATCGCGCCCGTCACCGTGCTCATCCCGCCCAACGACCAGTACAAGCTGGCGCAGATGCTGGTGCCGGTCGACGATGGCAACGCCATGTTCTACTGGGTCGCCTGGCACGAGCAGAAGGGCAAGGGCATCGATCAGGATGCATGGCGCAAATTCTGCGCCGCCACGGTCGGCGTTGATCTCGATCGGAACTATCGCAAAGTCCGCACGCTCGACAATCGTTTCCTGCAGGATCGCGACGCCATGAAGCGCGGCGATTTCACCGGGATATCCGGCATCCCGGCGCAGGACATGGCGATGTGGGAATCGATGGGGCCGATCGTCGATCGCACCAAGGATTATCTCGGCACGAGCGATCTCGCCGTGGCGCAGTTCCGGCGCCAGATGGTGGCGGCGGCCAAGCGCATGCGCGACGGCGGCGCGGCGATCGGCGCCGAGGGCCGGCGCATCCCGCAGGTGAAGCTCGCCTCGTTCGAGGGTATGGTGGCGAAGAAGACCGACTGGCGCACGCTCGCCGTGGCGCCGGAGGAGCTCAATCTCGCGGCGGCGAAGAAGGCGCCCGCGGCCTGAGGAGGCATCGATGCTCAACGCCGAGGACAGCGCCTATCTCACCCGCGTCGGGCCGGGCACGCCGACGGGCGATTTCATGCGGCAATACTGGATCCCGGCCGCGAAATCCGAGGAGCTCGTCGCCGACGGCGCGCCCGTCAGGCTCGTTCTCCTGGGCGAGAAGCTCATCGCGTGGCGCGACAGCGCGGGCCGCGTCGGCGTCATGGATCACCGCTGTCCCCATCGCTGCGCCTCGCTCTTTTACGGGCGCAACGAAGAGGGCGGCTTGCGCTGTGTCTATCACGGCTGGAAATACGACGTGAGCGGCGCCTGCCTCGACCAGGCGAATCTGCCGCCGCACCAGGCCTTCGCCGACAAGGTGCGCGCAAGAGCCTATCCCGCGAAAGAGCGCAACGGCATTGTGTGGACCTATATGGGCCCGCGCAAGGAGCCGCCGCCCTTGCCCGCGATCGAGGCTTCGCTCATTTCCGGCGCGCAGGTGACGTTCGTCCAGCGCGACTGCAACTGGCTCCAGGCGATCGAGGGCGAGATCGACACCTCGCATTTCGGCTTCCTGCATGCGGGGCATCTCGACCCGCGCGCCATGTCGCCCGACGACCCCTATTACTACACGGTCTATAGCCGCACGCCCGATTATCATTTCGCCGAGACGAAATGGGGCACGATGTACGCCGCATATCGCGACGCCGACGCCAACCATGTGCATTACCGCTGCGCGCAATATCTCTTCCCGTTCTGGACCGAGATCCCGCAGGGCGATTTCGAGCAGCACATCAACGCGCGCGCCTGGGTCCCGATGGACGACACGCACACCATGTTCATCATGCTCGCCGGCATCCGCTTCGAGGTGCCCGAGCTCCTGCCGAACTCGACGCAATGGTACGGCCGCTTCCGCATGGCGGCGAACCGCGACAACGATCACCAGATCGACCGCGAGGCGCAGCGCACGATGGCAAGCTACACCGGCATCGAGTCCGTGCACGGCCAGGACCAGATGATCACCGAGAGCATGGGCGAGATCGTCGATCACGCGCTCGAGAATTTGGCGCCGAGCGATCTGATGATCGCGAATACGCGGCGCCGCATCCTGCGCACGGTGCGCGCCTTTGCCGAGGACGGCGTCATTCCGCCCGGCGTCGACGATCCGATGATCTATTTGGGCGCGCGCAGCGGACAATATATCGCGCCGCGCGGCGAGCCTTGGATGGGCACCTACGAGGCGCGCCTCGCCCGCGCGCAGCGCGTGCCGGTGCCGGCGGAGTAGTCAGCACTCCGTCTCGAACCGCTCCAGCAGCCGCCAGATGCGCTCGACATGCGGCTCCTTGTCGTAGCCCATGTAGACGCCTTGCGCCGAGCGCACCGGGTCGCCGGCGAAATAGCGCTCGTAGAGCTGCTGGCGCCCGGAAAAACTCGACAGCGCCGCATCGGACGCGAGGCGGAAGAGCTTGACCCGGTTCCTGGCATCGGCCCCCGCGGCCTGCGCGTAAGCTTCGACGTCGGCCGCGGCGGCGCCGGCAAATTCCGCGAAGGACGGCACCATGACGAGGCCGCCGGCGCCGATGATCTGGATGATCTCGCATGCGCGCCGGTACATCTGCGGGAAGAGGAAGCGGATCGCGGTCAGCGGCCCGCCCGCCGGCACCACGAGCCCGTGCGGCATCGTCGTTGCCGCCGCCTCGGACGAAATGAGACACGAGCGCAGCACCTCGACATCGTTGATGAGCTCGGTCAACAGCCCCTGGATGTGCAGGAACTCGTCGACCTTCGTCGTGCGCGCCATGGTGAACGCGAGCGCCATCATGAACTCGGCCTTGGCGAGGTCGCGGATCGCGGTCTGGTGCCCGATCGCGAAGCGCGTGCCGGTCGTGGCATAGACCGTGTTGTGCACGGCGATGTCGCGATAGCAGATGACGCGCTCCCACGGCACCAGCACGTCATCGAACACCACCATGCAGTCGCTTTCATCGAAGCGCGCGGACAGCGGATGGTCGAGCGCAGGACCCCCGTGCATCACGCTCGGCCGGCAGATGAAGCGCATGCCCGGCGTCGCGACCGGCAGCGCGAAGCCGATGGCGAACGCCTTCGCCTCCTCGGTCATCGGCAGCGGGAATGAGGGCGCCGAGAAGACGAGGATTTCGTCCGACAGCGCGCCCAATGTCGCGAGCATGCGCGCGCCGCGGATGACGATGCCCTTGTCGTTGTCGCGGACGGCCTTCGCCGCCAGGTCCTTCGCCTGCGCCGCGACGTTCTTGGTGCGGTCCACTTGCGGGTTCGTGAGGCTGTGCGTCGAAACGAGGTCGCGCTCGCGCGCGAATTCATAATATGCCCGCACGTTCTTCGCATATTCGCCGAAGAACTGGGCGCCCGTGGCAAACGAGCTCAGCAGCACGTTCAGAAAATCCGGCGCGCGGCCCATCATGCCGAGCGTCTCGTCGTGCCACAGTTTTATCATGCGGCTCCGCGCGGCAAATTCGTCGCGCGTCTTGGGCTCGATGAAGGACAGGCCCACGCGCTCGCCGGTCGTGGGCGAGCGATAGGTGAGCCGCTCGGCGAGATCGGCCTCGTGCTGCATATCGTAGAGATGGGCGAGCGTGCGCGCGGCGCCGGCAAAGCGCCGGTCCTTCGTCACGTCCTTGACGCGCTCGCCCTCGATGAAGATTTCGCGCCCGTCGCGCAGGCCCTCGAGGACTTGCGCGCCCGTCCTTATGCCCATGCGTCCCTCACGCGCGGTCGACGAGGCCGCGGCTCTGCCATTCCTTGCCCTCGGCGAGGCCCAGGAGCTCGCGCCCGCATTCCCCGAGCATGTTGGCCGAGACGATGCGGTGCTGAGTCGCGCCGAACATGTCGCGGAAGCAGCGCTGCAGGATGCCGGAGCGCAGCGCCACGCCGCCGCCCGCGCGGTGCACGAAGGTGACGATCTCCGTCATCGCCGTCGTGATGTGGTTGAGAGAGAGGCGCATCAGCGTGAATTGCCGCATGGAGCACGGTTCGTCGCGGTCGAGCGTCTGCTGCACGTCGCGCCACACCTCGTAGCAGAAGGCGCGGCCGGCGCGGAACTTCGCTTCGGCGGCGGCGAAATTCTCCTGGAAGCTGGTCGAGCCGCCGAACTCGGCCAAGGGGCTCGGCCGGCCCGTGGGTGCGTGGACGAGCGCCCTCAACTCGTCGAGGATGCGGCGCCCCAGGCCCAGCGTGAAGCCGGTGTGGCCCAAGGGCGACATGCCGACGATGCCGAGCCGGTAGAGGCTTCCGCCTTGGCGCCCCTCGACCAGGTTGGGCGAATGCGTCATCTCCTCGGGCACGAAGACATTCTCGAGCCCGTAATCGACGCTGCCCGTGCCGTTCAAGCCCAGCACGTCCCAGTTGCCGAGAAACTTCGCTTCTTTCGTCGGCACGATGAAGGTGAGCGCTTCTTTGGGCTTGCCGTTCTCCATCACCATGCCGCCGGTGTGGAGATATTCCGTGTGCAGGGTGCCGCTGCCATAGCTCCAGCGTCCGGTGAGGCGATAGCCCTTGCCCTCGCGCACCGCGCGCCCGCGCGGGCCGCCTTCGCCGGCGATGATCGGGATGCGCTTGCCGAAGACGGCGTTGGCGCCCGCGGGCGGCAGATAGCCCGCGGCCGATCCGGTGCCGACATTGCACGCCATCAGCACCCAGCCGGTCGAGCCGTCGGCCTCGGCGAGCGCTTCGTAGATCGCCAGCGCCTCGACCGGCCCCACCTCAAAGCCGCCGAAGCATTTCGGCACGAGGAGCCCGAAGAAGCCCGCGTCTTTCAGCGCGGCGATGGTCGTGTCCGACAAGCGCCCGTCGCGCTCGTGCTTTCCCGCCTCGGCGCGCAAGAGGGGGTCCAATGCCCGCGCCTTGGCGACGAGCGTGGAGGAGTGTTCGTATCGGTCTGGCATGGGGCGATTATTGCAGGATATGCGCCCACTGGAAACCGCGCGCACTTTTGCGCAGACTGTGCCGATGAGCACGTCCGACTTCCGCCCCTATCTGCCGACGCCGGCGCAAAACAAGATCGCCGGCCCCTCCGCGCGCATCCACGCGCAGACGCGGCGCAGCGGCCCGCGCGGCCAGGCGATGGCCGCGGCGTGGAAGGCAAAGCTCGACGAGCCGTTCCGCGGCATTACCACTGACGGCCTCGTCGTGCCTGGCCTCTTCGCGCTCGGCCCCAACGGCGCGCCGGCCGATGCGATGATCGCGGCCGCGAAGGCGCTTCTCTCCCGGCTCTCGCCCGAGCAGCGCGCGAAATCGTGCTTCCCGGTCGTGTCGGAGAAATGGCGGAGCTGGCAGAACACCGAGCTTTATGTCGAGGATTACGGGCTCCGCCTCGAGGAAGTATCGGATGCGTTGAAAGAGTCGGTGCTCGACGTGCTGCGCGCGAGCCTCTCGGCCAAGGGCGTCGAGATGACGCGCGACGTGATGCGGTTGAACCGCTTCCTCGGCGATCTCGTCGGCGGCCCGCATGTCTTGGGCGAGTGGAGCTTCATCTTCTGCCTCTTCGGCGAGCCCGGTCCGAGCGAACCTTGGGGCTGGCAGCTTTTCGGCCATCATCTGAGCCTCAACTGCCTCGTCATCGGCAATCAGATGGCGCTTGCGCCGATCTTTTGGGGCGCCGAGCCCTCCTATGCCGACGAAGGTCCGTTCAAGGGCACGCGCATCTTCGAGGACGAGGAGAGGAAGGGCCTTGCCCTGATGCACGCGCTGTCGCCCTATCAGCAGCGCCAGGCGATCGTCGCGCATTCGATGGTGGGCGGCGATCTGCCGCCGGGCCGGCGTCATTTCGCCGACAATCTGCATCTGGGCGGCGCGTACCAGGACAACCGCATCATCCCGTATGAAGGGATCCGCGCGCGCGACTTCACCGCCGAGCAGAAGAAGCGCCTCATCGAGCTTTGCGCCTGCTACATCGCGCCGCTGCCCGCGGGGCCGGAGACGGCGCGCATGGCGGAGATCGAGCGCCACCTGGCCGAGACGCGCTTCTGCTGGATCGGCGGCTTCGACGAGGAAAGCCCGTTCTACTACCGCATCCAGAGCCCGGTGGTGATGATCGAGTTCGACCATCATGGCGGCGTGTTCCTGACCAACGCGGCGCCCGCGAAATTCCATGTCCACACCATCGTGCGCACGCCCAACGGCAACGATTACGGCATGGACCTGCTGCGCCTCCACTACGAGAACGCGCCGCATCATCGCTAGAGTAGAGAAGAGGAAATGCCCGAGCTGAAGAACGAACGCTACCGCCGCATCGCCGTCGAGGAAGGCTTCACCATCCCCGAGATCGCGAAGCTGCGCTTCAACGAGCAGTCGGGGCCGCCCAACGAGATGCGGCGCCACGTGTTCCAGGGCCTGCTCGATCTCGGCGAGGGCCGCATCAAGGCGATGGACGAGGACGGCATCGCGACGCAGGTCTGCGTCTTGGCCGGCGCCGTCATCCAGGACATCGACCCGGTGCAGGGGAACGAGCTCGCCGCGCTCTCGAACGACCGGCTCGCGGACGCCGCGCAAGAAATATCCGGGCCGCATCACCGGGCTTGCCGCTTATGCGCCGCGCGATCCCGAACGCGCCGCGCGCGAGCTCGAGCGCGCCGTCAAGAAGCTCGGCCTCAAAGGGCGGCATCATCAATTCGCACGCCAACGGCGAATATTACGACGACCCGAAATTCTGGCCGATCTTCGAGGCGGTGGAGGCGATGGGCAAGCCCATCTACATCCATCCGCGCGATCCCTCGCCGCAGATGATCGCGCCGTTCCAGGTTACGGGCTTCAAGATCGGCTGGTCGTGGGCGGCCGAGGTCGGCACGCATGTCATCCGCCTCATCGGCAACGGCGTGTTCGACCGCTTCCCGAAGCTGAAGATCGTGATCGGCCACATGGGCGAGGGCATCCCGTTCCATCTCGACCGCATCGACAACCGCTATTTCTGGGAGCACGAGATGGCGGGGACGGCGCCGAAGCTGAAGCGCAAGCCCAGCGACTATTTCCGCGACAACGTCGTCGTCACCACGAGCGGCATGAATTTCGCCGCACCCTTGAAGATGACGATCGAGCAGATCGGCATCGACAACGTGCTGTTCGCCGCCGATTGGCCGTTCGAAGAGGTGCGCGAATCGGTCGCGGCGGTCGACGCGCTCGATCTCTCCGACGCCGATATGCAGAAGCTCTATCACCTCAATTCCGAACGCGTCTTCGCGCTCTAGGAGGTTTCACTTTGGCTAATCTTCCCCCCGATATCGATCCGCAGTCGCGCTTCCGCCTCCCGCTGCCGAAGCCCGAGGAGATGGACGCCGACGGGCGCGCCGCGTTCGAGCGCCTGTCGAGCCCCGGCGGCAAGATGATCCGCGGCCTCGCCGGCCCCGGCGGCATTCGCCTCTGGAGCGGCAAGTACGCGCGCATGTCGGATCCCTCGAACCGCTATCTCCGCTTCGAGTCGGGCTTCACGCCGCACGAGCGCGAAGTCGCGATCCTCATCACCGCGCGCGAGAACGACAGCCGCTTCGAATGGGCGGCGCACGAGCCCGAGGCGCGGAAGGAAGGCGTGGCGCAGGCGACGATCGACGCGGTGAAGCACCGCCGCCCGACCGCGGGGCTCGATCCGGCCGACGCCCTCATCATCGAGTTCGGCCGCGAGGTCTGGGGCGCGCGCAAGGTCAAGCCGGAGACGTTCAAGCGTCTCCTCGAGAAGTATGGCCCCCGGAAGCTCGTCGATCTCGTGTCGCTGATGGGGAACTACGCGGCGACCGCGGCGCTCCTCTGCGCCTTCGACATGCAGCTCGACGACGGCGAGACCAACCTCCTGCCGGTGCCGTAGCTCCTAGCATGCGCCAGTGACTGCCGTTTGGGAGGCATTCAATTGGAGCTTATGCCGTTCGCACTCCTTCTGGCGGCGGTTTTGCTTGCGTATGCGATCGCTCCGACTGGTCGACCCGCGCAATATGGAGCACTCGTTTGGCTTGGCGCTCTAGCATTTTCTTGTGCGCTGGCGGTCGAATATCTAATTCGATCCGCCCTGTTTTCCCTTGGCAATCCAATTACGCACGCCCTCGCGCAAGCATGGATCGAGGCAGCGTTGCCCGAGGAGGCCTTGAAGCTCGCGGCATTGCTGCTTTGGTTTACCTATCGCCGTTTTCCCCAGCCACGCGATGCGGTGATCGGTGCAGTTGCGATTGGGGCGTCGTTTCACGCGGTGGAAATTATTCTTGCCCTAATGGCAGTTCCATCCAATCCGGACGCCCAGACTCTTGCGACACTAAGATCTCTTCTCGCAACGGCGACTATTGCCGCAAATGGCTTCATTGTTGGCGTGTGGACAGCGGTCGCGATCGCAGACCGTCGAAAACGGTTCGTTTGCGTAGGAGGAGCGCTCGCTGCCGCTGTGGTCGCACATGCGCTTTGGGACACAGGTGCTCTATTGAGCCGTAGCGACGAGTTCGCCGCCGGAACCCGGGATTTGGCGGTGCCCATTGTGACAATTCTCATGTCCATCGCTGTGCAGGGAACGGCTATCATCATTGGCGTACGGCAACTCAATCGGGCAGGATCGCCTTTGAATTGGCCGCCTAGATTTTCCTGGTCGTGACGGCATTCACGCGGGGACCGCGGCGCTCCTCTGCGCCTTCGACATGCAGCTCGACGACGGCGAGACCAACCTCCTGCCGGTGCCGTAGCGTTCGCAAAATCGCGTCATGCCCGGCCTTGTGCCGGGCATCCACGTGTTCGCGCTGCAAAGAAAGAACCCGTGGATGGCCGGGGCACGGCCCAAGGCCGGCCCGCCCATGACGGAACGAGTGGGTTAAGCCTACGCCCCCAGCACTTCCTTGAAGAAGTCCTGCATCGCCACCCACGAGCGCTTGTCGGCCTTCTCGTCATAGGCGAAGGGAAGGTCGGCCGGCAGGTTGCGCGGCAGGTTGTAGTTCGTGAAGGTGTGCTTCGCGTGGCCGTAGGAAACGAACTGCCAGTCGGCGCCAGCGTCGTCCATCTCCTTCTCGAACGCCGTCACTTCTGCCGGCGGCACGACCGGATCGGCCGCGCCGTGCAGCACCAGCACCTTGGCGTCGACCTTCTTCGCCGGCGCCGGCGTCATCAGCTGGCCATGGAAGCTCACGACGCCGTTGACCGGCATCTGCTCGCGCACGATGTCGAGCACGACCATGCCACCGAAGCAGTAGCCGATCGCCGCGATCTTGCCGGTATCGACGCGCGCGTGCGCGCGAAGCGCGTCGACGGCTGCCCGCGCCCGCCGCTTCGTCAGGTTGCGGTCCTCGTAGAACGGCTTCGAGATGCGCGTGCAATCCTCCATCGACATGGTGGAGGCGCGCACGCCTTTGCCGAAAATGTCGCAGCCCAAGGCGACATAGCCCAATTCGGCGAGCATGCCGCAGCGCTGCTTCACATAGTCGCCGAGCCCGCCCCATTCGTGCACGACGAGCACGCCCGGGCGCTTGCCCGGTTTTGCGTCGTCATAGGCGAAATGCCCTTCGCACGCGGTCGAGCCCTCGCGGTATTCGATCGCATCGGTCTTGATCATCCCCAACCTCCCTCAGTCTTCGCTTCCCCACCTCTCCCCAACCCTCTCCGCCCCAGTGGGGCGGAGAGGGAGGGACCCGCGAGAGCGGGAGGGTGAGGTGGGTACTCGCTGTCGCCTCCGTGGGCTCCTATTGCGCGGCCTGCGCGCGCGCGGCGCGGCGCGCGAGCTTCTCCTCCGACCACACCGGCTCGATGTTGAAGAGCTTCTGCGCATTCCGCCCGAGGATGTTGAGCTTCGCGTCCTCGGAGAGGAACGGCTGGTCGAAGATGGTGCTCGGCAGATCCATGTCCCAATGCGGATAGTCGGACGCGTAGAGAAGCTGCGTCGGCGCCTTGATCATGTTGAAGGTCGCCTCGAGCATCTCGCGGTTCTCGACCATCTCCATCGGCTGCGAGGTGAAATACATCTCGCGGATATATTCGCTGGGCTTGCGCTTCAGGCCCGGCGCCTCCGACGTGCGCATCATGAACTCGTTGTCGAGCCGCTGCATGAGGAAGGGGAGCCAGGCGAGCCCGCTCTCGATCCACACGAGCTTCAATTTCGGGAACCGCTCGGGCAGGGCGTTGATGACCCAGTTGGCCATGTGCGCCATGTTGAAGAAGGTGAAGCCGAGCGAGTGGACGACGATGAAGCGGTTGAAGGTCGCAAACGTCTGCTCGTGCCAGCTGAAGCTGCCGTGGAAGCCCAGCGGCAATCCCCGCTCCTGGAGCATCGCATAGAGCGGCATGTAGTCGTTCTCGTAGCAGCCGCGGCGATGCGGCGCGGTAATCATGAAGCCGATCACGCCCTTCTTGTCGCCGAACTCCTCGACCATCCTGATCGAGGCTTTCGGATCGTTGAACGGCAGATAGAGCATCGAGCGGATGCGCGGCTCCTGGCCGATCACCCGGTCGCACAGCCACCGTGCATAGGCCAGGGCGAGCTCGTTCTCGACCTCGCGCCGGGGCACCGCGCCAAGCGTCAACATCGGCGTCGGGAAGAGGCAGATCATGTCGATGCCCATCGCGTCCATCCAGCGCTTGGTCAGACCGATGTCGCGGTGGACGCCGGCGGGCGGCTTCTCGTTCGTGCGGCCGGTCAGGCGCGCGATGCGCCCGCCCATGTTCTGGTAGGTACCGTCGGGCGACATCACGCCGTTCCGGCCCCAGCCTTGATGGCGAATCTCGTTCCGCAGGATCGGACTGGTGATGTATTCCAGGATCTCGTCGTAGCTGTCGCTTTCGTAATGATGCGCGTCGACGTCCATGATGAAGACGTCTTCGTACTTGCGGCGGATCGCCTGCTGCCGCGCATTGGTGAGGATCTTGCTCTGGCTGTATTCGGAATCGGCCGCAGGATCCCGGATGATCGTGTCGTGCGCGTCCATTCTTCCTCCTAGGCGGACCCTGGCCGCCCCATTCGCTGACGCCGATTTTAGACGATGCCGGGCCTCCGGGCCAAGGAGCTGCTCAGGGTCTCACCGCCCCGCCGCTCGCCGTGGTAAAAACCCCCTTGGTTCCAAGAAACGGGTCGCACACATGGCAAGCACTTCCTCGTCCATCGCCTGGCATCTTGCCGCCGACGTGGTGGTCGTGGGCTCGGGCGCCTGCGGCATCTCGGCGGCGATCGTGGCGCGCGAGATGGGCGCGCGCGTCGTCGTGGTCGAGGCGCAGGACCACATGGGCGGCCACGCCATGATCAGCGGCGGCAACGTGCCCTTGGGCGGCGGCACCAGCGTGCAGAAGAAATACGGCATTGCCGACACGCCGGACTTGCAGTTCCGCGATCTGACCGACTGGTCGGTCGTGGGCGCCAACGGCTTCCCCGACTACCGCTACAACGACCGCGAGATCGTGCGCGCCTTCTGCGACAACAGCGTCGCGACCTTCGAGTGGCTCCTGGCGCACGGCGTCATCTTCGTCGACAAGGCGCCGGACGAGCGCGGCGGCAATTCGGTCGGCAATTCGGTGCCGCGCGAGATGCATTGCGCGGCGCTGGACTGGCCCATGGCGCAGACCGGCAAGCCGCAGCCGACGCCGGAGCTGCGCGCCACCTACTCGACCGGCAACGGCCTGATGAACCCGCTTCACGTCGCGGCCAAGAAGGCCGGCGTCGAGATCCTGCTCGAGCACCGCATGGTGGCGATCCACCGCGAGAGCCCGCGCTCGGGCCGCGTCCTCGGCATCGCCGTCGACGTGAAGGGCGAGCGGCGCAACATCCGCGCGGCGAAGGCGGTGGTGATCGCGACGGGCGGCTCGACCGGCAATGTCGAGTTCCGCCGCATGTTCGACCCGCGCCTGACCGAGGAATATTGCGGCCTTGCCGGCATGCCATGGTCCGACCAGGACGCGAGCGGCGAGCTCGCCGGGATGGAGGTGGGGGCCGCGCTGTGGGGCCTTTTCAACCAGACGAGCGAGGTGGGGCTCACGCTCACCAAGGCCGGCATGATCGGCTGCCAATTCGGCTATCGCAATCTGCAATGGATGCCGGGGAGCCAGGTGTTCGAGCGCGCCCGCGCCTCGGGCCTGCGCGTCACGGACTGGCAGAATTTGATCCTCGTCAACATGCTGGGCCGGCGCTTTTACGACGAGACCGGCGAGCAATTCTACGGCAACAACTACAATTCGATCGATCCCTACACGCAGGGCAGTTTCAAGAACGCGCGCGACCAGAATTTCAAGCCGGCGAATTTGATCAACGCGGCGATGGCCGGGGTCGATGACGGGCATAATGGCGGCGGGCCGATCTGGGCCATCTTCGACGCCGATGCCGCCCGGCGCGAAAAGTGGGAGCCGAAGCCGCCCAACGTCGATGTCGCGCAGGGCTTCTTCTTCGAAGCCGGCACGATCGCGGAGCTCGCCCGGAAAATCGTGATGAAGTATCAGCGCGTGAAAATGCCGCCGGAAAATCTGGCGGCGACGGTCGAGCGCTACAATTCCTTCGTCGATGCCGGGGCCGATCCCGATTTCGAAAAGCCCGCGCCGCAGTTCAAGATCGCGACGCCGCCGTTTTATGCCGCCTGGGCGACGCCGGTCGTCCACGACACGCGCGCGGGGCTCAGGATCAACGCGCGCTGCCAGGTGGTGGACATGGGCGGACGCGTCATCCCCGGCCTCTATTGCGGCGGCGAATCGGCCGGCGGCTTCAGCCAGCACGGCCTCGCCCGCGCCACTTGCCAGGGCTACATCGCCGGCATCAACGCGGCGGCGGAAACGTCCGAGGCCTGAGCCGCGCGCCTTGACGGGCCCGGGGCCGCGGCGGCTCGGACCGCGCGCCTACGCCCGCGCCCGGCCCTTGACCGCGTTGGCCACGGCGGGAAACGCGATGCGGCCCGAGGCATCGCGCGGCAGCATGCGGTCGATCCGCGCCTTGAGCTGGTCGCGGGCTTCCGCGCTCAGCGCCTTAAGCGTTGCGCCGTGCGGACCGAGCGGGATGCTGTTCGAGGCCCAGTAATCGTCGAGATCGGCATATCTCACCGTCGTCTCGATCGTGCGCGTTTCGACCGCGTCGAGCCCGGCGCCCGTCCACAATTCCCGCAGCATCTCGATCCGCCCGTTGTCGCGGCCCGGCGGCATCGCGATCGCGTGCCCCTGCTCCGCCAGCGCCTCGTAGACGTGCCGCAGCGGGAATCCCTGGCCCTCCAATTCCCACATATAGGTCGCGACCGGCCCGCCCGGCCGCACGACGCGCGCCATCTCGCGCGCGGCCTTCGCCCCGTCCGGCACGAAGGCAATGACGAGCGCCATCGCCGCCGCGTCGAAGCTGCGGTCGGGGAAGGGCAGGCTCTGCGCGTCGCCGACGCGGAACTCCGCGCTCTTGGCGCGCGGGCGCGTGCGCGCGAAGGCGATCTGCGCCTCCGACGGATCGATGCCGGCGACGCTGCTCGGCACGGCGCGCTCGATCACGACCTCGGTGAAGGCGCCGTTGCCGCAGCCGACATCGAGCCAGCGCAAACCCTTGGCCGGCGCGATCCAGTCGAGGAATTGCGCGCCGATCTGCTGGCTCCATCGCCCCATCAGCCGCTCGTAGGCGGCGCCGTCGGTGAATTGGTTTTGTGCGCTGTCGCTCATCGCTTTCTCCCTGGGCCGAAGATGGCGGCTCGCGCCCGCCCCTGTCCAGCAGCGCGCGCGCTCTTGGGCGGAAAGGGCGGCGGGACTAGAATGGCGCCAAATCCGAAGGAGAGCATCATGGCGACGATCGAAGCGACCTATGACGTGGGCGGCATCCGTCTCGAGCGGCCGTTCCGTGTGCTGCGCCTTGGGCATTTCGGCTTCAATGTCGCCGACCAGGAGACGGCGCTCCATTTCTACAGCGACCTCCTCGGATTGCCGCAAACCGATACGGTCGATTTCGGCCAGCAGTTCAAGGTCACGAGTCCCGAGGGCAAGGATCCGAACGGCTATTTCCTGCGCGTGGGCGCCGACCATCATTCCGTCGTGCTGTTCCCGAACTGGGCCTTCAAGGCCGCGAACCAGCCGAAGGCGCCCGGCACGGAATGGATCAGCCACATGGCCTGGCAGGTCGCGACCTTGCGCGAGGTGACGGAAGGGCGGCGCTGGCTCACCGAGCAGCAGGTGCGTATCGCCCGGCCGGGCGGGCGCGACTCGCGCGGCGCCAACTGGAACTTCACCGTGACCGACGCCGACGCGATCTCGAACGAGATCTATTACGGCATGGATCAGATCGGCTGGGACGGCGTATCGAAGCCGGTGCCGATCTGCCCCCGCGGCGATCCGCTGCCGGCCCCCGACGAAGCGGCCGAGCCGGATTTCCCGATGGCGTTGGGCGCCATCACTGGCGGGCTCGATCTGCGCCAGGGCCTGCACCAGCGTCCGTTCGGCGAGACGCGCTACGACGTCGCCGGCATCAAGCTCGCGCGCCCGTTCCGCGTCGTGCGCAACGGTCCGATCCGGCTCTTCGCGAAGGACCTCGACGCGGCCGCGCGCTTTTATGCCGAGACAATGGGTCTCACTCTCACCGAGGAGATTTCCTGGCAGGGCCATCGCGCGCTCTTCTTCCGCTGCACCACCGAGCATCACACGATCGCGCTCTATCCGCTGGCGCTGCGCCAGCAACTGGGCCTGCGCGCGGATTCGCTGTGCATGGCCTACGGCATGCAGGTCGGCTCCTACCGCCAGTTGAAGGACGCGATTGCATTCCTCGGCGAGCGCGGGGTCACCATCCGCTACCTGCCGCCCGAACTCTTCCCCGGCATCGACTATTCCGCCTTCGCCCTCGATCCCGAGGGCCACGCGATCCATCTCTATTACTATATGGAGCAGATCGGCTGGGACGGCCGCCCGCGTCCCATCTCATCGCGGCGCACGGTCGACAACGAGCGCTGGCCGGACCAGCTCCCGGCGCTCTCGGATACATATTGCGGCCCGGTGTTTCAGGGTCCGCTCGGTTAGATCATCGAGGACAGACAGAGGAGGATTTGCGATGGTGGTGCGCCGCGCCTTTATGAGCCTTGGTCTTGCGTCGGCAGTCATGGTCGGAGGCTTTGCCCAGGCGCAGCAGCCCGCGGATACGCGCGCCAAGGACGAGGCGGCGATCCGCAAGGCCGACGAGGACTGGGCCAAGGCCGCCCAGACGAAGGAGCTCGCGGCCTGGATGGCGTACTACACCGGCGATGCCGTGGTCCTGCCGCCCAACGACACGATCGCGGCGACCAAGGACGATATCGGCAAGGCGATCGGCCAGCTCCTGATCCTGCCCGGGCTCAAGATCGGCTGGCACGCCGCCAAGGTCGAGGCGGCGCGCTCGGGCGAGCTCGGCTACGCCCACGGCTCCTACGACATCGCGTTCGACGCCCCGAACGGCGACCAGATCACCGATCGCGGCAAGTATGTCGAGATCTGGAAGAAGCAGCCGGACGGCAGCTGGAAGTGCATCGTCGACACGTGGAACTCGGACCTGCCGCATTAGAGTACGATCCATCCGCTCGGAAGCGGAAACCCTCTCCCCGGTGGGGCGAGGGTCCCGGACGATTCGATCGGCGCGGATCAGACTCTAGCGGACGGCTTCCGATGTGCGTCCTTCGACTGCGCTCCTTCGCCAAGCTCAGGAGCTCCGCTCAGGATGAGGAGCTTGGGATGAAGCGCAAAGAAAATTCCTCATCCTGAGCGAAGCACCGCGGCGAAGCAGCGGGGCGAAGTCGAAGGACGCACTAAGCTACTTGCAGCTCCTGATCGCGCCCAAGGGCACGCAGCCGCCGGGCGCCATCGGCGCCAGTGCCCCGGCGCGCGCCTCGGGCGCGAAGGACGGCAGGCCCGCGACGAGCTGCTCCGGCGGCGTCGGCGTCGCCCGGCCGCCATAGAGCTGGATGTCCTTCCGCCGTTTCTCCTCGCCGGCGAGCCGCACGTCGAGCGCCGCGACATCGCGCCGGTATTGCTCGTCGCTGACATCGCCATTGTCCGTCCGGCCCGCGCCCACGTTCCGCGCCTGGATCGAGAGATAGACCAGGTCCATGAACGGATAGGCCGCGCCCTCATAGACCCCGAGCACCGGCCGCGCGCCGCACTCGACCGCGGCGACATGTGTCTTGATCTGGCCGGTCTCGCGGCGCTCTTCGCAATGTTGCCAAATCGCCTGGGCGTCGGCGGTGGCCGTGCCGGTGCGGCCGCTCATCGTGAAGCAGCCGGTCAAAGCGAAGAGGAATCCGAGCGCGGCAAAAGGAACGAGTCTCATCGCGTGGATCATCGGCCCTGCTCCGGCACCACGCAAGTGTCAGAAATTGTTTTCGCGAAAAAGTGCGCCGCCATCGACATTCACCACCTCGCCGCAGATCCAGCTTGCGCGGTCGGACGCAAGGAAGAGCACGACATCGGCGATCTCCTCCGGCGTGGCGGCGCGGCCCTGCGGCCGGTCCTTCGACAGCACCTCCTGCCAGCGCGCCGGGTCGCCCAGGATTTTGGCGGCGCGCGCCTGGTGCAGGCCGCGCCAACGCTCGGTATCGACCGCGCCGGGATTGACGCCGACGACGCGGATGCCGTCGTCGATGCTGCGTCCGCCGAGCGACCGCGTGAAGCCGTTCAACGCGATGTTGGCCGCGTTGCCGCAGACATAGCGCCATTGCGGCCGCTCGGCGCCGGTGCCGATCACGTTGACGATGACCTTCTTCCCCGTGCCGCGCATCTTGCGATAGACCGCGCGCGTCAGGTTGATGTAGCCGAACACTTTCAGATCCCACGCCGCGCGCCAGCGCGCCTCGTCGATCTCCATGAGGTCGCCCGTGGGGATGGCGCCGGCGTTGTTGACGAGGATGTCGCAATCGCCGTGCGCTGCGGCCAGATCCTCGGGCGCGCCGCGCTGCGCGAGGTCGCTCGCGTGCCCCGCGATCCGCCCCGGCGCCTCGCGCGCGAGCTTTTGCACCGCCGCCTCGAGCCGCGCGGGATCGCGCGCGGCGATGGTGACGCTCGCCCCTTCCGCCAGGAATCCGCGGGCCACGGCAAAGCCGATCCCCTGCGACCCGCCCGTCACCAGCACGCGGCGCCCCGCCAAGCCCAGCTCCATCGCCCGTCTCCCTCTGCCGATCGCGGCCCGCGGCTTGTATCGCATTTTTGCGCCGCCTAACATCGCCGGCGATGGCGTCGAACGCCGATCTCATCGTGAGCCAGCTCAAGGCCGGCGGAATTTCCGTCGGCTTCGGCATCCCGAGCGGCAATGTCCTGCCGCTGATGGAGGCGATGCGCGCGGGCGGCATGCGCTTCGTGCTGACCGCGCACGAGGGCTCGGCCGCCTTCGCCGCGGACGTGACCGCGCGCGTCACCGGCCGGCCGGGCCTCTGCATCGCGACGCACGGGCCGGGCGCCACCAACCTCACGACCGGCATCGGCTGCGCCTTTCTCGACCGCTCGCCCTTGATCGCCATCACCTGCAACGTGCCGGTCGCGCAGCACGGCCGCCGCGTGCAAATGCACATCGACCATCACGCGCTGATGCGGCCGATCACCAAGGCGACTCTGGCGCTCCGCGGCGGGAGCATCGCCGCGACCGTGGCCGAGGCGGTCCGTCTTGCGCTGACCGAGCCGCAAGGCCCCGTCCATCTCGATTTGCCCGAGGACGTGGCGCTGGCATCGGCCACCGAGCGGCCCTCTTCCATCGCGGCACCCGTGCCGCTCGCGGCGGCAAGCGAAGGCGACGCGCGGGCGGCTGCCGGTCTCATAAAACGCGCTCGCAGACCCATCGCCGTCATCGGCGCCGGCGCGATGCAGCTCGACGGCTCGGACGTGCTGCGCCGCTTCGTCGAGCGCCACCATATGCCGTTTGCCACGACCGCGATGGCGAAGGGGATGATCGACGACGATCACCCGTTGTCCCTGGGCTGCATCGAGCGGGCGCGGCGCCAGGTGCAGCGCGGTTTCCTGAGGCAGGCCGATCTCATCGTCGGCATCGGCTACGACACCGCCGAGGTCGAATACGAGGCGTGGATCGGCGGCGTGCCGCTCCTGCATGTCGCGATCGAGCGCGCCGACACCGACGGCAGCGTCACGCTAAGGGGAGAATTGGTGGGGCGGCTCGAAAGCTCGCTCGCGGCGCTGGCCGAGCAGGACAGCGGGAACGACTGGCGCGCCGACGAGATTTCGGCGCACCGGACTTCGTTCCAGGCCAGCTTGCGCCCGCCGACGAACCACTTTTCGCCGCATCAGGCGATCGATGTCGTGCGCCGGGTCCTGCCGCGCGAGGGGATTCTCGCTTTCGATGTCGGCGCGCACACGCACCAGATCGCCTCGCAATGGGCGGCGCACGCGCCGAAAACTTTCTTGCTCACGAACAACTGGTCGTCGATGGGTTTCGGTCTTCCCGCCGCGATCGCCGCCAAGCTGGCGCGGCCCGACCTGCCGGTCGTCGCGATCATCGGCGACGGCTGCTTTCAGATGACGTGCGGCGAGGTCGCGGCGGCGCGCCGGTTGGGATTGCCGTTGCCGATCGTCGTGCTCGACGACAATTGGCTCGCCCTCATCAAGGTGAAGCAGGAGCGCCGGACCTACCCCTATCTCGGCACGGCCCTCGACCCGGCGGCGCCGCCGGCGCATTATTTCGGGGTCCCGGCCGTCGCCGCCGAGTCGCCCGCGGCGCTCGAAGTGGCGCTCGGCCAGGCCCTTCGCGCCGATGGGCCGACCGTGATCGAGGCGATGGTCGATGCTGCGCATTATTCCGAGACGGTCTATGACTGAGGAGGCAAGATGAACGCCGATCGCATCCTGAAAAAGATGGACGAGGTGGTCGATGAGCATGTCGGCCGCGTGCTGTTCTTCACCGAGCCCATGACCAAGGGCCGCGGCCGCATGTTCGTGAAGCAGCACCGCCTCAACACGCGCCAGCGCAATTCGGTGCTGAAGCTGCGTGTCGCTACCAACTGCCCCGACTGGGAAACGCGCATGAGCATCCTGAAGGCGTGCACCCAGGAGGTGGTCGCCGACAACGAGTTCGCCGGCGGCAAGCCGCATTGGCAGGTGATCGAGGAGATGGGCGTCGCGATCGGCCTGCCGCTTGCCGAGATCCGCGCGGAGAAGCCCATTTCCACGACCGAGATCGCCTGGGCCGCGTGGGACGGCCTCATGTCCGGCAAGCATTGGCTCGAGGGCATCGTCGCCAACACCTGCGCCGAGCGCGTCAACGTGCCGGGCTACGGCACGGGCGCGCAGCGCGAGCACGGCTGGTCGTGGGTGCAGCGGCGGCGCTGGGCCGAGCTGTTCGGCTTGAAGGATGAGCAGCTTCAGTTCTGGTCGGTGCACGAGGAAGCCGATCTCGAGCACTCCAATCTCGGCTGGGGGGCGGTTGCGCGCTTTGCCGAGGAGTACCGCATGGAGGATGCCGCCGTTCACGCCTGCGAGATCAATCTCCGCGTGTGGCAGCTCTACATGAACGGCATCGCCGACGCCGGCGATGCGGCTTACGGCCGTGCCTAGAGCGCGGTCCGGTCGGACGGAAGCACCCTCGCTTCGGTCCGACCGGTGAATCGCGCTCTCATCATTGAATGAGAGACGGATTTACGCCTGATGGAATCGCCAGAGCGATTCCATCAAGGGCGATCCGGCTCTAGGTCCTGACGCGCGGCAGGATGCGCGCGGCGTTGTCGTAATAGATCGCGCGCATCTCCTCGGCGCCGAAACCGCACTGCGCCAGCCCCGCGACATGATCCGCCGCGGTGGCATAGGGATAATCGGTGCCGAACAGCACCTGGCTGATCTTGACGAGCTTCATGAGCGAGGCCGTGGCGCCGGGATTGGCCGCCTGCGCCAGGTCGTAATAGAAGCGTTGCAGCTCGTGCAGGATGCCGTTCGGCAGGCGCCCGGCGAATTGCGGCGCGTGCGCGAGGCCGACGAAGCGGCCGATCAAGAACGGCATGGTGCCGCCCGCGTGCGAGAAGAGGAAGCGGATGTCGGGGCAGCGCGCGGCGGTGCCGCCGAAGACGAGGCTCGCGATCGCGCGCGTCGTGTCGGTGCCGTATTCGATGATCGCCTCGGAGATTTCCGGCAAGAGCGGCGCACAGCAATCGGGCCGCCGGGGATGGGTATAGACCACGGCCTTGCGGCGGTTGAGCTCGGCGAACACCGGCGCGAACGCGGCATCGCCGAGATGCTTCTCGCCATAGCTTGTGAAGAGGCCGATCCCGTCCGCCTTCAGCGTGTCGAGCGCGTATTCGATCTCCTTGAGCGAGCCCTCGACATCGGGCAATGGGATCGCCGCGAACACGCCGTAGCGGCCGGGATGATCGGCCACGATCTTGGCGAAATGCTCGTTCACCTCGCGCGCGATCTTGCGCCCCTCGACGATGTCGCCGAACCATACGCCGGGCGTCGTCAGCGACACCATCGAGCGCGTGACGCCGGCGCGGTCCATGTCCTCCAGCGATTTCTCGGGACTGCCGCGGCGCAAGACCTGCTCGACATAGGGGTGCAAGCCCTGCTTGCGCTTGATCATCTCGAGATAGGACGGCGGGCAGAGATGATGGTGCGTGTCGACGATGGTGGCGGTTGCCATCTTTTTCCCTTTCTTTGCGGGCGATGGACATTACCACAGCCCGCTTTTAGAGTGCCCGCAACTGAAATCCGGAGGGTCGCATGGCGAAGCCGAAGATCCGTCATCTCGCCTTGATGGCACGGGATCCGAAGAAGGTCGCCGACTTCTATATGAACGTGTTCGACATGGAGCTGAAGCACGCCGGCCGCAACGCCTATTTCCTCAGCGACGGCTATCTCATGCTGGCGATCCTGCCGCACCGGCTCGACGGCGAGGCGGCGGTCGGGTTGAACCATTTCGGCTTCAACATCGAAAGCCGCGCCGAGATCGTGAAGAAGCTCGAGAAATGGGGCGTCGAGACGCCGAAGGCGCGGCCCGGCGACCGGCCCTATGCCGAGTTCCGCGCCGTCGATATCGAGGGCAACTGGTTCGACATCTCCGAAGAGGGATTGAAGGACGACGCCGGGATCGCCAAGCGCAAGCGCGAGCTCGAGACCGCCGGCGACGACTGAGTTTCCTCGGACTTAGTGCTATGCCTTTCCTTCGCGGTCGAACTGGCTGAAGCCGGGGCGATAGGTCTTCTCGTCGAGGAACTGCCGCATGCCCTTGTCGCGGCCGTGCTCACGGTCGTTGAAGCGGAGCGCGTCGCTCTTGGCGTTGAGATAGTCGGCCGCCTGCGGCTCGCTCATGGTGCGCACGGCGCGGATCGCATCCTTGGTGTAACGCATTGCGGCCGGGCTCTTTTCTTGCAGCTTCTTCGCGAGCTTCACCACGGCGGCCTTCAGCTCGGCGCGCGGCACCGAGAAATTGACGAAGCCCATCGCCTGCGCCTTCTTGCCGTCGAACGTGTCGCCGGTCATGGCGTAATAGAGCGCGTCGCGGAAATTCAGGGCCTGCGCCACGTTCCACGACACGATGCCGCCCGGCAGGATGCCCCAATTCACTTCCGAGAGGCCGAAGACCGCCTCGTCGGCGCAAATCGCGAAGTCGCACGCGCAGGCCTGCGTGAAAGCGCCGCCGAAACAAAAGCCGTTGATCATGGCAATGGTCGGCTTCGGAAATGTCGAAAGCTTCTGCCAGCGCCAGGAATGCGACGCGGCACGCGCCTTGCGCATCCCGGCCGGGTTCTTGTCGCCTTCGCGGAAGAAGAGGCGGAGGTCCTGGCCTGCGCACCATGCGTCGCCCGCGCCGGTGAGGACGAGGATATCGGTCTCGGCATCGTCGGCAACCTCGTCGAGCGCCGCGTCCATGTCGCGATGGAGCTGCGGGCTCATGGCGTTGCGCTTTTCCGGCCGGTTCAGGATGACGAAGGCGATACGGTTCTCCCGTTCGATCAGGACCGTCTCGTACTTGCTTTCGGCGGGCATCGAGTTCTCCCTCTGCAAACGTCGCTCTATCAGCATCGCAGGATTTCGTGGCAAATTCATCCCTCATGGACCAAGGGCTCGAGACTTCGCGGCGCCTCGTCGGCGCGCTCGTCGCGCCGAA
The DNA here is from genome assembly GCA_963729295.1 of uncultured Alphaproteobacteria bacterium. GTDB lineage: Bacteria > Pseudomonadota > Alphaproteobacteria > ATCC43930 > CGMCC-115725 > DATJLY01. The sequence continues at coordinate 471,603 of CAVSNJ010000028.1, read as the reverse complement.
GAACGTCGTCATCGTCGGCGCGAGCGACCGGCCCGGAAGCTGGGCCGAGCGCGTGTGGCGCAACCTGAAGCGGTGCGGCTTTTCGGGCGCGGTCTATCCGGTCAATCCCGGGCGCCCGGAAATCTGGGGCGTGCGCTGCTATGCCGATCTGCGCGATCTGCCGGAGCCGCCGGACCACCTCGTCGTCCTCATTCCGGCGGCCGGCGTCGAGGCTGCGTTGCGCGCCGGCGCCGCTGCGGGCGCACGGAGTGCAACCGTGTTCTCCTCGGGCTTCGGCGAGGCGAACGATGCCGACGGGATCGCGCGTCGGCGCGCCCTGGCTGCGGCCATCGCCGAAACCGGGCTCGCCGTCTCCGGCCCCAATTGCATGGGCAATTTGTGCGCGCCGAGCAAGCTCGCGACGCTCACGGAAATCCGCCACGCCAGCCTCGCGCCGGGGCCGGTCGCGATGGTCGGGCAAAGCGGCGGGGTGATGATCTTCACGCAGTGGGTGCTCGAGGAGCGCGGGCACGGCGTCGGCTATGTCATCACCAGCGGCAACGAGATCGGCCTTTCCATCGCCGACTACATCGCCTTCTTCGCCGCCGAGCCCGAGGTGAAGATCGTCCTCTGCTATGTCGAGGCGATCGCCGCTCTCGCCCGCTTCAAGTCCGCCTGCCGCGCCGCGCACGAAGCCGGGAAACACGTCATCGTGCACAAGCTCGGCCAGTCCGAAGCGGGGCGCGAGGCGGCGATGGCGCATACCGGATCGCTCGCCGGCAGCGCCGCGGCGTTCGATGCCGTGGCCGACGATCTCGGCGTCATCCGCGTCACCTCGCTCGACGATGCGGTCGAGCTCGTGGAGCTTCTGACGCATACGCGCGCGCCGGCGGGCCGGCGCCTCGGCGCGATCACGCTGTCGGGCGCCTATCGCGGCCTGCTGCTCGATGCGGCGGCGGCGAACAATCTCGCCTTTCCGCCGCTCGCGCCCGCGACCGATGCGCGCTTGCGGCAGCTCCTGTCGGTCGGATCGCTTGTGTCGAACCCGCTCGACGGCGGCTATGGCGTGCTGGCAAGCCGCGAAACATATCTCCACTGCGTCGAGGCGCTCGATCACGACCCCAACATCGACATGCTGCTGTTGCAGGAGGAGCTGCCGCGCGGGCCCGGCGCCGATCGCACGGAATCCTATCTGCGCGGCGTCGAGCATTATGTTTCGGCGCGCGCGCAGAAGCCGATCGCCTTCGTCTCGGTGCTGACCCACGGCCACAACGATTACAGCCGCGCGCTGCGCGCCGAACTGCCGCACCTCTCGTTCCTCAACGAATCGGGCAAGGCGCTCAGGGCCATCGACCGCGTGGTCCGCCGCAACGAGCGCCTGCGCGGCGCCGCGTCCGTCGCGCGGCAATCTCCGCCCGACGCGGCGGCGCTGGCGGAGCTGCGCGGCAGGGCGCAGGACGGGGCTGTGACGCTCGGCGAGGCGCAGTCGAAGGCGCTGCTGCGTCTTTACGGTGTTGGCAGCCCGCGCGAAGCGCTGGCGACCTCGCGCGCGCAGGCGATGCGCGAAGCGGCGGCGATCGGCTTTCCGGTCGTGCTGAAGGCCGTGTCGGAAGCGATCCCCCACAAATCGGACGTGGGCGGCGTCATTCTCGGCCTCAAGAGCGAGGACGATGTCGCCGTCGCCTGGGAGCGCATCCAGCGCAATCTGCGCGACCATGGCATTGGCGCGATCGAGGGCATGCTCGTCGCGCAGCAGATCGAGGGCGGGGTCGAGCTGGCGCTCGGGCTTCACCGCGATCCCGAGATGGGGCCGGTGGTGATGGCGGGGAGCGGCGGGCGCCTGCTCGAGCTGATGAAGGACGTGGCCTTTGCCGCGCCGCCGCTCGATGCGGCGAAGGCGAAGGATCTGCTGTCGCGTACGCGCGCGGCTGAGCTTCTTGCCGGATTTCGCGGCGCGCCGCGCTGCGACGTCGACGCGGCGGCCGCGGCGCTCGTGGCACTCGGCCGGATCGCCGTCGATCTTGGCGACGTGATCGAGACGATCGACATCAATCCGTTCGTGGCGCTCGCGGACGGGAAGGGCGGGCTTGCGCTCGACGCGCTCGTGGTGCTGCGTGGCACCTCAGCGGGAGGCTAGGTCGCGCACCGCCGCCGTGAGTTTTCCGTCCGGGCTCGCGAGTTCCTCGAGCACGCCATAATGGTCGTGGCCGTCGAGCTCGAGGCGTAGCACCTCGCGCCCGGCCGCTTGGAGCGCGTCGCAATATTGGCCCGACTGCCGGCGCAGTTCGGGCAGCTCGTTCGCGCCCCACGCGACGACGATAGGCGGCGCGGCGGCGGGGATGTGGTGGAGCGGGCTGTTGCGCCGCGCCGCGTCGGCGCCCATGCCGAGCTTGTCGTTGAGATAGCTGAGCCGGATCGGCTCGAGATCGAAAACGCCGCTCACCGGCACGACGCCGATGACGCCGGCCTCGCCCATCGTCATCGCGGCGAGATGCCCGCCCGCCGAATGTCCGGCGACGACGAAGCGTGGCGCGAGCTCAACGCGCAGCCAGTCGAGCGCGCGCCTGATCTCCGCGACGATGCCGTCGATCCCGATCGCGGGCGCGAGCGTGTATTCCGGGATCGCGACGTTGATGCCGTGCGCGAGGGGTCCGGCGGCCAAAAATCCGTAACTCTCCTTGTCGGAGAATTGCCAATAGCCGCCATGCACGAAGACGAGCGTCAGCGCGTCCGCGCGCCCGCAGGGATAGAAGTCGAGACGGTTCCGCGGGCCTTCGCCATAGCGGAGATCGCGGCGCAGGTCGGCCTTTTCCGCCAGCGCCGCAGATCGCGCAGTCCAGTCCGCGATGACGCGGTCGCGCCGCTCCGGGCCGGCCGCGGCCCCGATATTGTAGGCCGCATCGAGCGTCGCCTTGTCCATGCCGCGATAGAGCATGCCGGGAGTCCAGCATCTTGGCGCTTCGCCCGCAAGCGGCGGCGGCGGCACGATTGAAGGACGTCTCCGGCCGGGCGTATGCTGGCGGCAAAAGAGGAGGCCGCTCATGGCGCACATGGTCGATATTCACACGCATGCCGCCATCCCGACCCGGGAGGATCCGTTCGGCGTTGCCGCGCTGATGCGCGGCCAGATCGTCGGCAACAACATCATCTCCAATTTTCGCGGCCTGCCCGCGGTCGGCTATGGCGAGATGTTCGATTTCGGGTTGCAGCAGGAGGTGAGCGCCAAGGCCGGCATCACGCGGCGCCTCATGTCGAGTCCGTTCATGGCGGAATCGGTGACGCCCTATACCACGAAGCCCGCGCTCGACGTGGTCAAGTACGGCAACGACGAGGTCGCGGCGATCGTGGCCAAGGCGCCGCACAACACCTGGGGCATGGGCACGGTCAATCCGCTCGACAAGGGCCAGATCGCCGAGGCCGAACGCTGTCTTGGGCCCTTGGGCTTCAAGGGGCTGCTGGTCTGCTCGAGCTGGCACGGCAAGTTCATCGACACGGAAGAGACATATCCGTTCTGGGAATTCGCCGAGGCGCAGCAGGCGCCCATCTTCATCCATCCGGTGCGCGTGCCGATCGGGCACGACACACAGATGGACCAGTACAAGCTCGATGAGCTTGTCGGGCGCCCGTTCGACACGGCGATGGCCTTGGCGCGCATGATCCTGTCGGGCCTGTTCGATCGCTTCCCGCGCCTCAAGATCGTCGTCGCGCATATGGGCGGCGGCTTGCTGCCGGTGATGGGGCGGCTCGATTTCGGCTGGCGGCTCGGCTGCGACGGCATGCCCGAGGCGGCCAAGATCAAGTGCAAGAAGCTCCCGAGCTCCTATCTCAAGGAGCACCTGGCGGTCGATACGATGGGCGTCTGGGCGCCCCATGTGCGCGAGGCGGTCGAAGTGTTCGGCGCCGACCGCGTCATGCTCGGCACAGATTACGGGCCGGTGCCGATCGATCCCTCCGAGCATGTCGACATCGTCAAGAACCTGGCGATCTCCGATGCCGACAAGGAAAAGATTCTGTGGCGCAACGCCGATCGGTTTTTTGGCCTCGGCCTCGCCTGACCGCATACGAAGGAGACCAAGCGATGCGACGCGTCGGACCGCACAGCGTCACCGAGATTTATTTCGCCGGCTGCAATCCGAGCTTCATCGAGACGAGCGATGGCTACGTCATGATCGACTCGCCGCAGCAGCCGATCGACGCCGTACGCTGGCGCGAGATGATGGAGGAGAAGGCGCCGATCCGCTACCTCATCAACACCGAGCCGCATGGCGACCACATTGCCGGCAACGCCTATTTCCCGAACGTCACCGTGGTCGGCCACGAGAAGCTGAAGGAATGCTTCGAGCGATATCTCTACGCCTTCGGCACGATCGAGGAGAAACGCGAGCGCATGAAGGAACAGGATCCCGACAGCGTCTTCCTGATCGGCCATCCCGATTATCCGCCGTCCAATCCGCCGACGCTCACCTACAAGGACGAGCTCACGCTCAATGTCGGGAATCACACGTTCCACATCATCCACCATCCCGGCCACACCGCGCCGCAGACCTCGATCCACGTGCCGGAAGAGGGGGTGGTCTTCACCGGCGACAACATTTTTCACAAGTGCCGCTCATGGCTTCAGGAATGCGATCCGTGGGAATGGCTCGCCGCGCTGAAACAGATCGGCGCGCTCGATGTCGATGTGATCGTGCCCGGCCACGGCGAGCAATGCAGCAAGGCATATATCAAGGAACAGGCGCAAATCATCGAGAACTGGATCGGCCTCGTCGAACGCTTCGTCGAGCGCGGCGTTTCCGCTGACGATGCCCTCAAGGGCCCGATCGAGGTGACGAAGCAGGACCCCTATCCGATCGGCCAGCGCCTCTTCATGCACAACGAGCGCTTGACCGGCATGATCGTTCGCAACCTGCACCAGCGCATCAGCGACAAGAGGGCCGCGCGCTAAGCCGCCGCGACCGGCCGCCGCAATCCCGCCTGCTCGAGCCGCGGCGCAATCGCGACGCGCCAGAGCCGCATGCCTTCGACGTACTCCACCCAGTTGAGGAGCACGCCGTCGATGCCGATCGCCTTGACCGCGAGAAGGCGCTCGACGATGCGGTCGGGCGTGCCGACCAGCGGGAAGCCGCCCCAACCCGCCTTCACGTTGAAACGCCGCCGCTCCAGCTCCTGCTGCAAAAGCTGCTGGCGCTGCACGTTCTGGATCGAGAGGAGCGTGTCGAGCGCCTCGTCGTCGCCGCGCTCGACGACATAGTGGTGGACGTAATCCTCGGCCTCCTTCTGCGTCTCGCGCTGGACGACATAGGCGTTGCACCAGATCTGCAGCTCGCGCCCATAGTCCTCGCGCGCGAGGCGGCGGTACGAGTCGATATGGGCGCGCGTCTTTTCGAGATCGGTGCTGTCGATGGTGATGAACGCCATGTCGGCATATTTCGCGGCGAAATGCTGGCCCTTGCCGCTTGAGCCCGCGTTCATCAGCGGCGGAAAAGGCTTCTGAATGGGCTTGGGCATCGAGAAACCCTTGCGCACCCGCAGGAACTTGCCTTCGTAGTCGAACTCCTCCTCGCGCGTCCACAGGAGCTTGATGATCTCGATCCACTCGGCGGCGTATTCGTAGCGCGTGTCGTGCTCCATCATCGACGCGCCGAACATTTCGAGCTCGGGCGCGAACCAGCCGCACACGATGTTGAGGGCAAAGCGCCCGCCGCTCACGTGATCGACCGTGACCGCCTGCTTCGCGGCCATGATCGGATGGACGGTCGGCACGTGCGAGGTGGTGAAGACGGCGCTGTGCTGGGTCGCCTGGGCGAGGCCCGCGGCCCAGGTATAGGTCTCGAAATTCGTGCCGTTGAAGTTCGACTTGCCGCCGAACCCCTTCCAGCGCGCGACCGGAACGAGCGCTTCGAGGCCGAGCGCGTCGGCCTCGCGCGCCGCCGCGAGCGTGTTGGGCCAGGTCGTCTTGAACGCCTCTTCGACGAGCGTGATGGCGCAGCCGTTGCTGACATTGGTGCCGAACGTGCCGAGCTTCAGCTTGTTGTCGTTGAAGAGCGGATTGGTCGCGCGCCGCGGGTCGTCGGTCATGCGCGTCAGTGACCGCCCTCGTGCTGGAAGAAGCGCCGCACTTCGCGATGGGAGATGCGCCAGCCTTCCACCGTGCGCACGAACTTGTCGTGCCATTCGCCGAGGCTGAAGGGCGGCTCGAGCGGCAGCGGCAATTTCGGCTGCGCCGTGCCAGGGTCGTTATGGAAGGCGAGGTAGTAGGTCACGCCCTCGGCCGATTTGTCGTCTTTCACGGTGATGAGGATGTTCGAGGTCAGGTGCCGGATCACCTGGGTCGGCGAGCCGCGGAACGATTGCAGCATCTCGGCGCGGCCGGTGAAGGGCTTGCCGCCGCGGATCCAAGTGCCGTCCTGGGTAAAGCACGCCACCGCCTTTTCCTTTTCGCCGTGGTCGCTGAGCTGGCACAGCTCAACCACGAGATCGCGGCACTCGGCTTCGATGAGGCGTCGTTCGCTGTCGTTCATCTGTTCCTCCTTATGCGATATGTGTCGTCAATATGCCGATCCGTTCGATCTCGCATTCCACCCGGTCGCCGCGCTTCAGCCACCACGGCTTCTCGTCCGGCTTCCGGCCCGCCGCGACGCCGCCGGGCGTCCCGGTGCCGAGAATGTCGCCGGGCTCGAGGCCGATCTTCGACCAGTGCGCGATCTGCTCGTCGATCTTGAACATCATGAGGTCCGCGCGCGAATCCTGGCGCGTCTCGCCGTTGACGCGCGTCTTGAGCGCGAGCATTTGCGGATCGCCTACCTCGTCGGGCGTGCACAGCACCGGGCCCAGCGGCGCGAAGCCCGCGAAATTCTTGCCCAGAAGCCCGATCCCGCCGCCCTCGCGGTTCTCGCCGCGATACATGTCGCGATCGGTGATGTCGTTGAAGATCGTGTAGCCGAAGACGTAGGAGAGCGCTTCCGTGCGGCCGACATTGAAGGCCGGCCGGCCGATCACGGCGGCGATCTCGACCTCGTAATCCATGTGCTTCGTCTCTTTCGGGAAGCGCACGGTCTCGCCAGGCCCGACGATGGTCGAGGCGAACTGCACATGCGCGATCGGCAGTTGCGGACCCACCGGCGCGGCGCGCTGCTGCATCTCCTGCTGGTGCGAGAAATAGTTCTTGCCGGCGGCGATGAATTTCCTGGGCCGCGGCACGGGCGCGAGGACACGGACGCGCGCCGCCTCGAACAGGATGGCCTCGCCGCCCGGCCCTTGCGGCACTTCGCCGCGCCGCAGCGCCTGCTCGGCGAAATCGAGCGTCTCCTTCGCCGCTTCGAGCGCCGCTCGTCCCGTCGCGATGAAGTCGCGCGCGCCGGGCGGCGTCAGGGCACGCGCGAGCGCCAGCGCGCGATCCCCTGGCATCTCGCGAGCGAGCCGCGCCGCCGTGGCGCCTTCGAGATCGACGATGCGCCCGTCATGCACCAGCGCGCCGAACCGCTCGGCGCCGTTGGCCACGAAATTGACGAACTTCATGGCGCCACCCTCGCGCGCAGCACGCCCACTTGCGGATGGGCCACCTCGATCCGGTCGCCGGGCGCGATCGCGATCGGCGAATCGACTTCGTTGCCGGGCCGCGGGCGGCAGATCGCGGCGCCGAGCGCCACCATGTCGCCGGGCACCAGCACGACGCGCGACCACGCGCGCACCGCCGCCTCGATGCCGTGCGCGAAATCGGCGGGCGCGAAACGCTGCCGCACCGCGCCGTTGACGGTGAGCGTCACTTCCGCCGCGGGATCGAGCTCGGCGGCGCTGCCGATCCAGATCGAGGGGCCGAGCGGCGACAGGCCCAAGCAATTCTTGGCAAAGAGGCTGTTGTTGGTGCGCGCCTCGGCCTCGAACATGTCGCGCTCGGTCACCTCGGCCATGAGCGTGAAGCCGACGATGGCGCGCGCGGCGTCCTTCTGCGTCAGGCGGTTCGCCGGCCGGCCGATGACGGCGGCGAGCGCAGCCTCGACATCGTAGCGGCTGCCCGCGTTCGCGAGGCGGATGGTGACGTCGGGATCGGCGAGGGCGGTTGCGAATTTGGAAAAGCCCACGACCATCTTCGCCGGCCGCTGATCGTTCGAGCGGGAGAGCGCGACCGATCCCTCGGTCAGCAGGATCTTGCCGTCCGGCTCGAGCGGCTTCAAAAGCGGCGGCGCGGCGATGCCGTCCGCCAGACCGTCGAGCGCGCGCTCGAGTTTTTGCCGCCCGAGGCTGTTGAGCGCGGACAAAGCGGCGAGCGCCCCGGCCAGGTCGCGCGCCGGCGGCAGCAGCGCCATGCAGTCGTGCCAGGTTCCGTTCGCGCCGCTTGCGAGCACGCGCGGCGTCGCGAGGAAGGGCGAGGGGAGGTGGGCGAGCGCCAGTTTCACCGCGGTCGAACCATGCTGTTTCCCGTCGGGCCCCTTGACCCTATCATAGCGGGCGAAATTGAGAAGCTGGAGGAGGCCATGGCGCGCATCTCGGTACCGGCGCAACTGTCGCCGGAGCAGAATTCGGTCGCGGAGAAGGTCAAGAAATCGATCGGCAGGCCGCAGATCGGCGGGCCATATTCGGCCTGGATCCATCGGCCGCCCTTGTGCGAGCGCATCCTCGGGCTGTCCGACTATTTCCGCGACGGATCGATCCTGCCGCCGAAGCTCAGGATGATCGGCGTGCTGATGTCGGTGCGGTATTGGGGCGCGGACTATCCGTGGAGCGCGCAAGTGCCGCGCGCGCTCGAGGCCGGGCTGTCGCAAGCCACCGTCACGGCGATCGGCGAGGGCAAGACGCCGTCCTTCAGCGATCTCGACGAGGAGGCGGCCTATCAGGTCGCGAGCGAGCTGCTTGGCCGGCGCACGCTGTCGGACGCGACCTACAAGCGCGCGCTCGACCGGCTCGGCCAGGATGTGCTCGTCGAGCTCGTGGCGATCGTCGGCCACTTCTCGACCGTGTCGCTCACCGCGATCGCGTTCGACGTGCAGCCGGCGCAGCCGCCGGCGACGCCGCTCAAGAAGCTCTAGCGGCGCTTCGCGCGGGCGGCGCGATCCTCTATGATCCGCGGCGGCAAGGAGGATGGTGCATGGGCGCGATCGCGGTAGTCGTCAAAGAGGCGCGTCAGCTCACGCCGGCCATTCGTGAGCTCGTGCTCGAATCCGCCGATGGCTCGCTCCTGCCGCCGTGGACGCCTGGCGCGCATATCGAAGTCGATGTGGCGCTTCCGGGCGGCGCGGTCGAGCCGCGTGCCTATGCGCTGATCGGCGGGACCGAGACCGAGGACGATCCGGCGAACCGCTATCGCATCGCCGTCGAGCGCCAGCCCGAGGGCAGGGGCGGCTCGCGCCATCTCCATGACGAGGTCGCGGTCGGCGCAACTCTGTCGATCGCGGCGCCGCGCAACGAGTTCCAGCTCAACCTGCATGAGGCGGATCGCGTGCTCGTCGCCGGTGGCTTGGGCGTCGCACCGATCTATGCAATGGCGCGGGTGCTGGTGCGGCGCGGCATCCCGTTCCAGCTCCATTATGCCGGCCCCGATGCCGCCGAGATGGCCTATCGCGAGGAGCTCGCGCGCCTCGCGGGCGATCGCGCGCATTTCCATTTCGAAGGCGGCAAAGTCGATCTCGACGCCGTCTTCGCGGCGCTGGGATATCCCGCAGAAGTCTATATCTGCGGGCAGCGGCCGCTGGTGAAGGCATTGGCCGCCTCGGCGCTCGACAACGGCCTGTCGCGCATGCAGATCTTGCAGCAGAGCTTCGATCCGCCGCCGCCGCCGGTGCCGAGCGGCAATATCGGCTTCGAGGTCGAATTGCGGCAGTCGGGCATCACCGCCTTCGTGCCGCCCGAGGCGAGCATCCTCGAGACGCTCCTCAGCGAGGGCTATCACGCGCAGTTCTATTGCGGCCGCGGCGAATGCGGCTTCTGCCCGCTGCCGGTGCTCGAGACCGATGGCGCGATCGAGCATCGCGACCATTACCTGAAGCCGGATGAGCGCAACGAGCAGCTCTGCATCTGCGTCTCGCGCCTCAAGAACGGCACGAAGCTCGTCCTCGACGCCTGAGCGTCTAAGCGTATTGCGGGAACAGCGCGAGCGCGTTGTCGCGGTCGATCGCCGCGCGCTGTGCTGGCGTGTGGAGGCTTGCCGATTCGTGCTCGGCGATGGCCGCGCCGACGATGCGGGCATTGGCATAGGGCCAGTCGCTGCCGAACAGAATGCGCTCAGGCGCTGCGACCGCGCCGAGCGAGCCCATGGTCTGCGGCCCGGGCGAGAGCGCGGTGTCGTACCAATAGCGCCGCAAGCCCGCCAAAATCTTTTCGCGCGGCCAGCTTGGCAGCCGCTGATCGACCATCGGCGATACCGACAGCCGCCAGGCGAAATAGGGCAAGAGGCCGCCCGCGTGCGCCAGGATGAAGCGGATGCGCGGGTAGCGTTCGAGCGCGCCCGAGAAGAGCAGGTTCACCGCGGCGCGCGTCGTGTCGAACAGGAACTCCATCATGAAGCCGGGCCACGGCAGATCGATCGCCTTGCTCGATGGATGGTATGTCGGATGGATGAATACGACGGCGTCGCGCGCGTCGAGCGCCTCGAGCACGGGATCGAAGCGCGGATCGCCCAGGAACTTCGTGTCGTAGCTGGCGAAGAGGCACACGCCGGCGAAATGGAGCACATCATAGGCATGCGCGATTTCGGCCAACGCATGGTCGATCTCGTGCATCGGCACGAGCGCGAAGGCGCCGAAGCGGTTGGGCTGGCGCGCTGCGAGCTCGGCGGCAAATTCGTTGCAACGGCGCGCGAGCGTGCGCGCGGCCTCGGGCTCGGCGAACTGTACGCCCGGCTGCGAGACCGAGGTGAGCGCCACCTCGATGCCGCTCCGGTCCATCAGGTCGAGCGCGAGCTCGGGCGAAAAATCGGGATAGCGACCCAGCGCCGGGCCCGAACCCGCCGCGTAGGCGGCGTCGCGGTAGAACGGCGGAATGATGTGGAAGTGAACGTCGATGCGCCGCGCCGGCGCGGCTGCCCTCACGTTTTCTTATGTGCTGCGATCGCGGCCCGCATGTCGCGCGCGATCTCGCCGCCGGCCAAAGTGAGGAAGCGCGCGTCGCTCATCAAGGTCACGAAATCGAAGCCCATCTCGACCATGCGCTTGGCGTAGGCGGCGCTGCCGGTATGGATGCCGGCCTTGATGCCGGCGCGGCGGCAAGCGGCGAGGATGTCGCCGAGCGCGCGGAGTATCACATCCTCGTTGCGGTCGAGCCCGTGCGGCAGTCCGAACGTCACCGACAGGTCCGAGGGGCCGACATAGACCGCGTCGAGCCCGGGCGTCGAAACGATCTCGTCAAGCGATCCCAACGCATCGCGCGTCTCGATCATCGCCATGGCGACGATCGTCTCGTTCGCCTTCAGGGTGTAGTCGGCGCCGCCATAGAGCGCGGCGCGGACCGGGCCGGAGCTGCGATATCCCTGCGGCGCATAGCGGCAAGCGCCCACGAGCGCCTGACATTCGGCGCGGCTGTTGATCATCGGGCAGATCACGCCATAGGCGCCGGCGTCGAGCGCCTTCATGATCTCGGCGGGATCGTTCCACGGCACACGCACGAGCGGCGTCACCGCGGTCGTCGAGATGCCTTGCAGCATCGCCACCATGTCGGCATAGCCGACGAGGCCGTGCTGCCCGTCGATCACGATCGAATCCCAGCCGAGATGCGCCATCAGCTCGGCGGAGAAGCCGCTCGGTATGGCGCACCAGCCGTTCAGCACCGTGCCGCCGGCCGCCCAGATCTGCTTTACCCGATTGTCGCGCATGGCGGAGCCCGTAAACGACGAAAGGCCGCGCTGCGCTGCCGCGAAGGACAACGTGCGGGCCAATTCGAGGAACCTGAAACGGCGAGGAAGAGCACCCCATTGGCACGAGCGGCGCGGATGCCGCTCGTGCCGCGATTGGGGGCTCTCAAATCAACTACTGAACCTTGGTGATCGTGCCGGTGCGGGGTCCGCACTCGCCGGCCCAGCTCGCCGCGCCGGAGCTGCCGCTCAGCTTGCCGGTGACGTGGAAGTTCTGCCAGCTGACCGCCGCCGACCCATCGCCGTTGACCGAACCGCTGAGGGGCGACGAATTGGACGACTTGCCGGCTTCGATCGTGCCTTCCGCGGTGCGGTGCAGATCGCCAACCACCTGGCCATTGTTGACGGTGAAGGGAATACGGATCGCCGGGCAGGTATATTGGCCCTCGGATCCGATCGCGCCGCCGGCGGGCGGTGCATCGAGAACCCAGTTGCCATCATACGGGCCGGCTGCATACGCTGGCACCACGTAAGCCATGGCGACAACAGCGGCGATGCTAGTCAGAATCGGCAAGACTCGCGCCATCGGTGAAATCTCCCTTATTGTGCTCAGTCCGCTGGAGGCGTGGTTTGGAAGACTTCGGAAAGAACCCCCCAATCGCATCGGTCCCCCAAACGCGAGAATTGCACTGAAAGAGGCCGATGTCAATAATGCGTAAATCTTTATTGCCATGCCTGCAACCATTGATATCGTTATTGAATCCGGCTGTTTGGCGAACGCTCTCTTGCGCCGGGGCAAGCCCCTCGCTTGAGCGGCGAAAGCGCGCTATGATATCGTTAACGCGCGACTCGGGATAAGTCTGGGGGAACGAGGGCACCCGAAAATGGCGGGCGAGTTCTGAACGCATGTCGCGTGGCACAGGCGAGAACCAATGGGTCGCGCTCATCTCGAAAGTGGCGCCGTTCTCCTATCTTGCCGAAGATCAGCTCGCGGAAATCGCCGATAGTTTTACCTGGTTCACCGCGCTCGGCGGCAAGACCCTCATCCGCCAGGGCGATCCTTCCGACGAACTCTTCATCATCGTGAGCGGCGGGCTCGGCGTCTATGTCGCGAGCGACAGCGGACCCGAAAAATTCGTCGGCCGCATCGGCGCCGGCGAAACGGTCGGCGAGATGGGCCTTATCAGCGGCGAGCCGCGCTCGGCGACCGTACGCTGCCTCAGGGACGCCGAGGTGCTGGCGATCGCCAAGAAGGAATGGGAAGCCTTCGCCGACCGCCATCCGGCCGCGCTGCTCGCGATCACGCAGACGCTCATCACGCGGTTGCGCGCCTCGCAGAGCGACCGCCCGCCAAAGGCGTTCGAGCGCTCGCTCGCGATCATCCCGAGCGATCCCGAGCTCGACATCGTATCGTTCGCGTCGAAGCTCGTCGCCAATCTCGCGAAATACCACTCGGTCATCTGCGTCACGCGCGAGGTTGCGGCGGGGCGCTCGCTCGACTGGTTCCGCGAGCTTGAGGCGGGGCACAATTTGGTGGTCTACGTGGCCGAGCCCGGTCCCAGCCCGTGGACGCAGTTGTGCCTGCGGCAAGCCGATTCGCTGCTGCTCGTTGCGCGCGGCGGCCTGACGCCGCATCCGTTCGAGGCGCTGCGCTTCGACAACACGCCGGAATCGATCCGGCCGGTCGATCTCGCGCTCGTGTGGGAGAAGGATGCGACGATCAAGGGCACGGCCGGCTGGCTCGCACTGCACGACGCCAAGATGCACCACCACATCCGCAACGACGTCGACATCGAGCGTCTCGCGCGGCTCATGACGGGGCGCGCGATCGGGCTCGTGCTCGCCGGCGGCGGCGCGCGCGGCGTCGCGCATTACGGCGTCATCTGGGCATTGCGGGAGCATGGCGTGCCGATCGATCTCGTCGGCGGCACAAGCATCGGCTCGATCGTCGCCGGCATGGTCGCCGCGGAATGGTCGCGCGAGAAGATGCTGCAATGCTACGAGGACACGTTCAGCGGCCGCAGCCCGCTCACCGATTTTACCATCCCCACGGTGGCACTCCTGTCGGGGCGGCGCATCGGCAACTGGCTCGAGAAGTGGTTCGGCGGACTCGACATCGAGGATCTGCCGTTGGGCTTCTTCTGCCTCTCGGCCAATTTGACGAAGGGCGGCCCGGCGATTCACGACAAGGGCAAGCTCGCCACCTGGATCCGCGCCTCGATCTCGATTCCCGGGATTTTTCCGCCGCTCATCGATGAGGGCCAGATCTATGTCGATGGCGGCATCATCAACAACATGCCGGTCGACGTCATGCGCGGGCTCGGCCGCGGGCCGATCCTCGCCGTCGATATCCATTCCGACACGCCATTCACCGCGAGCACGAAACAAAAGTCGCGCGGCTTCATGTTCCGCTCGGCGCCGGTGGGCCCGTCGATTTTCCAGGTGCTGTGGCGCGTCGCGACCATCAACGCGGCGGCGACCTATGGCTCGGCGCGGTTCAAGCCGGACGTGCTGCTGAAGCCGACGCTCGGCGCGATCGGCCTCCTCGACTGGCGCGGACTCGGCAAGACCATGGAAGACGCCTACCAGTACGCCGTCGCGCACATGGACGAGATCAAGGACGGGCTCTACTCCGCGGCGCCGACGCGCAACTGGTAAGTGCCATGCAGACTGTCGCGCTCGTGTCGATTCTGTGTGGCGACCGGATCGGCCTCGTCGCTGCCATCGCCGACCACATGTTCACGCTCGGCATCAATTTGCGCGACACGACCTTCGCCGTGCTCGGCAAGGGCGCCGAGTTCACCTCGATCTGCGAATTGCCGGCGGGGCTCGATCCCGCCGCGCTCGAAGCGAGCCTCGGGACTCTGGCCGAGCTCGATGGCGCCGAAATCCGCGTCGTGGCATATCCGTTCGACCCGGTGCCGGGGCCGACCGGCAAGATCACCCATCGCGTCGAGGTCGAGGGCGGCGACCAGCTCGGCCTCATCGCGCGGCTCGCAGACATCTTCGCGCAGTCGGGCGCGAACATCGTGCGACTCGACGCGCAAAAACTGCCCGAGAGCGAGGGCGGCCGCTATGTCACCCGCTTTCTCGTGTGGCTGCCGCCGGCGCGCGCGGCCTATTGCCTGGCTGCGGTCGCTAACACCGCCGGCAGCATGGGGCTCGTGAGCCGCGCGGAAAGCGTGGCGGGCACCGAGCCATGACCGACGAACACGAAGCCGCCGACGGGTCGCTCGCGGCGCTGGCGCGGCTCATCGCGACGGCGCGGCGCGCCGTCGTCTTCACCGGCGCCGGCATCAGCACCGAGTCGGGCATTCCCGATTTCCGCAGCCCCGGCGGCTTGTGGACGAAGCAGGTACCGATCGATTACGACAGTTTTCTTGCATCGGAGGCCGCGCGCGTCGAATCGTGGCGCCGCCGCTTCGAGAGCGAGGCGATCTTTCGCGCCGCCCGCCCGAATCGCGGCCATCGCGCGGTGGCGGAGCTCGTCCGGCGCGGCAAGGTCGAGACCGTCATCACCCAGAACATCGACGGCCTGCACCAGGCGGCGGGCATCCCGCCCGAGCAGGTGGTCGAACTGCACGGCAACACGACCTATGCGCAGTGCCTCGACTGCGCCCGTCGCTACGAGATCGCCGACCTTCGGGCGCAATTCGAGGCGGATGGAATGGCGCCCTGCTGCGAGCGATGCGGCGGGTTCGTGAAGACGGCGACCATCTCGTTCGGGCAGGCGATGCCGGCCGACGCGCTGCTGCGCGCCGACGCGGCGACGCGGGACGCCGACCTCTTCATCGCGGTGGGCTCCTCGCTCGTGGTCTATCCGGCCGCCTCGTTCCCGGAAACCGCCAAGCGCATCGGCGCGGCGCTCGCCATCGTCAACCGTGATCCGACCCATCTCGACCCCCTCGCCGACGCCGTCGTCCGCCTGCCGATCGGGGCGGCGCTGGGCCGCGCCGTCGGCGTCGTTTGAGGCCGCTTTTCGCACCTGCAAAAACGCGCCCAAGCGATGAATTCTATTGTCTAATCCGGCGATCTGGTATTGCATGACGGAACGCGGTGCCGAAGGCTGGCGGGGCGCCGCGCGGGCATTCGCGGGGGGCATGTGGCCGCAGATTTTTCGATCGCGATCGTCGGGTCGGGCCCGGCCGGCCTGAGCGCGGCTGCGCGCGCCGCCAAGAACGGGTTGAAGCACGTTCTGATCGAGCGCACCGCGCACGTCAACGACACGATCTTCAAGTACCAGAAACGCAAGCACGTGATGGCGACGCCCGAGTTCCTGCCGTTGCGGAGCGAGCTCGGCTTCAAGGAAAGCGCGCGCGAAGAGGTGATCGACACCTGGGTGAAGGGCGTCGAGGGCGCGAAGGCCAACATCCGCCTCAACACCGAGGTGGTCTCGATCAAGGGCGAGCGCGGCAATTTCCAGATCGGCCTCGCCGGCGGCGAGACGTTCACCGCCGAGCATGTCGTGCTCTCGATCGGCGTCCAGGGCAATCTGCGCAAGCTCACCATCCCCGGCGCGGAGCAGCCGTTCGTCCAGTATCAGCTCGACGATCCCGACGAATATCACGGCGAGGAGATCATCGTCATCGGCACCGGCGACGCCGGCATCGAGAACGCGCTGGCGCTCGCCGCCAACAACAACGTCACGATCATCAATCGCGTCGCCGACTATCCTTACGCGAAGCCCGCCAACGCCGCCCTGATCCAGGGCATGATCAATCACGGCAACATCACCGCCTTCGTCAATTCCGAGCCGAAGGCGGTCGAGCCGGGTGCACTCGTGATCGACACGGCCGAGGGCGAGGCGCACGTCAAGTGCGACCGCATCATCGCCCGCATCGGCGCGCTGCCGCCGCGCAAGTTCGTCGAATCCTGCGGCATCAAGTTTCCGAGCGACAGCCCGACCGCCTATCCGCCCGTTTCCGACACGTATGAATCGCAAATCCCGGGCCTCTACATCGTCGGCGCGCTCGCGGGATATCCGCTCATCAAGCACTGCCTCAACCAGGGCTACGAGGTGGTGGAGTACATCCTCGGCAACATCATCCCGCCGGCCGACGAGCCGCTCCTCCAGGAGAAGCTCAACCAAGCGCGCGTCGCCATGTCGGTGACCGAGCTCGTGACGGCGATCCGCGAGCGGCTGCCGCTCTACGGGCCGCTCACTTCATTGCAGATCCGCGAATTCCTGCTCCATTCCGAGCTTCATTTGAAGCTGCCGGGCGAAGTCGTGTTCAAGCGCAACGACTACACGAATTCGCTCTACTCGGTGCTCGACGGCGAGGTGGGCGTCCAGATCAATCCGGAAAAGCCCGCGGAGATGGTGAAGCTCGGGCCCGGCCAATTCTTCGGCGAGATGGGATTGATCTCGGGCCGCCGCCGCACCGCAACGATCGTCGCAACCCAGCCCGCGCTCCTCCTCGAGGTCGACCGCAACACGATGGTGAAGCTCGTGCGCTCGGTGCCCGATATCAAGGCGGTGATCGACAACGATGCGGTCGTGCGGCAGATCAAGACCTATCTCACGCCCGATATCGACGACGCCAGCATGAAGACGGTACTTGCCGGCAAGAAAGTGATCGAATTCAAGCGAAATGACACGCTGATCGAAGAGGGCGCCGAGGACGACCAGGTCTACATCATCCGCAAGGGCTCGGTGACGGTGTCGCGCAAGATCGGCGGCAAGGACATGGTGCTGAGCTACCTGCCGGCCGGCAATTACGTCGGCGAGATGGCGATGCTGATGAAATCGAAGCGCTCGGCGACGGTGCGCGCCGCCGTCAACTGCGAGGCGATCAAGATCGAAGGCGCCGCTTTTCGCACGCTGCTCGAGCACGCGCCGGAGCTGCGCCGCCAGGTCGAAGACCGGCTCGAGCATCGCCTGATGGAGCAGCGCCGGATGGAGCTCGGCACGCCGCAGGGCGGCCTCATCGAGTTCCTGATCCGGCAAGGGCTCGGCGAAGCGACCGACGTGCTGCTGATCGACGAAGCATTGTGCGTGCGCTGCGACAATTGCGAGAAGGCGTGCGCCGAAACGCATCACGGCGTGAGCCGGCTCAATCGCGAGGCAGGAGCAACCTTCGCCGAAATTCACGTACCCACCTCGTGCCGCCACTGCGAGGACCCGCAATGCATGAAGGATTGCCCGGCGGACGCAATCCACCGCGCGGCCAACGGCGAGGTGTTCATCGACGATAAATGCATCGGCTGCGGCAATTGCGAGCGCAACTGCCCCTATGGCGTCATCCAGATGGCGGCGGTGCCGGCGGAGAAGCCGAGCCTGCTCCAATGGCTCCTGTTCGGCCGCGGCGCGGGACCGGGCGAGGATAAGTCGCCCGACGCGCTGGCAAAGCGCACCGGCGGCAAGCACGCGGTCAAATGCGACATGTGCAAGGACATCGACGGCGGACCGGCCTGCGTCCGCGCGTGCCCGACCGGCGCCGCGATCCGCGTCAATCCTGAGCAGTTCATCAGCGTCGTCCGGGGAGGCGCCTGATGCGGGCGCATGCGCGGGCGGCCGAGGAGCGGGTCGCGCGTCCTGCTCACGAGGAGGACCGGCACACCCCGTTCCTCCATTACCGGCGCTTCCTTTTCCTCAAGATCGCCGCGGCGGCCGTCATCGTGTCGATTGCGATCTATCTCGTCGATCGGCCGCTCGGCGAGCCTTATGGCGGCACCTGGGCGGGCTACACGCTCGGCACCGTGGGCGCGCTCCTCATCCTGTGGCTCCTCTGGTTCGGTTATCGCAAGCGCTCCTATGCGGTGAGCCAGGGCAAGCTCGAGGGATGGCTCTCGGCGCACGTCTATCTCGGTCTCGCGCTTCTCGTTGTCGCGACGCTCCACACCGGGTTCCATTTTGGCTGGAACATTCACACCGCGGCCTATGTGCTGATGTGCCTCGTCATCGCGAGCGGCGCGTTCGGCATCTATTGCTATGTGCACTATCCGCGCCTGATGACGGAAAATCGCGGCAGCACCACCATGCCGCAGATGCTGGCGCGCATCGCCGTCCTCAACGAGAATCTGCGTTCCTCCGCCATGACGGTCGACGACGCAAGCGCGCGCCTCGTGCGCGACGCGACCGAGCGCACCGAGATCGGCGGTTCCGCCTGGCAACAGATCAGCGGCGAATATCCCAACTGCACCACGAAACGCGCTCTCGCCGGCCTCGATGAAGTGGCCGCGCGCAGCCCGCCCGAACAACAGGACGCCTATCGTCAGGTGCGCGTGCTGCTCGACGAGAAGGCGCAGCTTCTCGCCCGCGCGCGGCGCGACCTCAGCTACAAGGCGATGATGGACGTCTGGCTTTATTTTCATGTGCCGCTGTCCTTCGGGCTCCTGGCGGCGCTCCTCGCCCATGTCGTTTCCGTGTTCTTCCTCTATTGAGTGCGCCCGCCATCGTGCCTCCCGTGAGCATATCGTGAGCGAGCCGGATTTTTCCGCTGAGGTCCCGGCCGATGCAGGTTGAGGTCACCTTCCTCACCCGCCGCGGCGCCGACGCGATCATGCGCCGGTCGCAGACCGTCTCCGGCGAGGTGATCCGCTTCGGACGCGGCACCGACAACGAGGTGCAGATCTCGGACATCCGCGTCGGCCTGCACGCCGCGGTGCTGAGTCAGCGCGAAGCCGGCCTCTCGATCGAGCGCGCCGCGGACGAGTTTCTGCGCATCAACGGCGCGAGTGCTGCGAGCGCCATCGTCCGTCCCAAGGACACAATCAATATCGGCCCCTATGAGATTGTGATCGCCGAGCCGCCGCAGGGCTTCGATGCGGCGCTGACCATCGAGCTGAAGCAGCCCTTGGGCGACGCGCTCGAACGGCTCAAGTCGCAGAGCCGGATCGGCCTCGTCGAGGCCGGCTGGAGCCAGCGGCGCTCGTCGTGGCTGATGTTCCTGCTGTTCGCGATCGTCGGGCTGGCGCTGCCGATCGCGCTCTATCCGTTCGGCACGGTCATCACTTCGAGCAAGGAATTGCCGAGCACCAGCCTGCTCACTTACGTCAACCTTTCGTGGAACGCCGGCGACATCTCGAACCCGCATCGCTTCTTCGCGCAGGATTGCGACACCTGCCACCGCGCCGCGTTCGCGAGCGTGCCCGATGCCGCGTGCCTCTCGTGCCATGGCGATATCGGCAACCATCTCGAGGCCGCGGCCGATCTCGGCCGCTCGCGCCACAACCTCGAGACGACGCGTTGCGCCGAGTGCCACGAGGAGCATCGTGGCGTGCACGCCCTCGTCATCCGGGCCGAGGCGCTGTGCGTCGATTGCCACGCCAACCTCACGGACACGGCGCCCAAGGCCGGCATCGAGAACGTCAGCAGCTTCCCCGCGGGCCATCCCGAGTTCCGCGCGACCGTCGTCGCCGACGCCGCGGTGCCGCGCTTCGCGCGGGTTCCGCTCGACCCGAAGGCGAAGCCCCAGGATCATTCCAATCTCGTCTTCTCGCATGCGGCGCATCTCGTCCCCGGCGGCTTCCTGACGCCGAACGGCTACAAGACCATGAGCTGCGCCGACTGCCACGTGGCGGAGCCGAGCGGGCAGGGTTTCCAACCGATCACGTTCGAAGGCCAGTGCCATTCCTGCCACGACCTCAAGTTCGACGCCGATCTGCCGTGGCGCGAGGTGCCGCATGGCGACGTCGCCGGCGTCGTCAACGCGGTCCAGGATTTCTACGCGCGCATGGCGCTCGAAGGCGGCGTGCAGGATCCGGACGCGCCCGCCTTTGTGCGCCGGCCCGTGGGAACGACCGTAGAGCCGACCGAGACCGAGCGGCGCGATGCGCTCGGCTGGGCTGAGGCGCGCGCGAAAGATGCCATGAGCATCATCTTCGATCCGAAGCGCGGCTGCGCCTATTGCCACGTCACCGGCCAGAGCGGCGGCAACTTCACGGTGGCGCCGGTCGTGATGCGCACCCGCTTCCTGCCCGAAGCCACGTTCGACCACGCGAAGCATCAGGCGCTGCAATGCGCCGATTGCCACGACGCCGCCCATTCCGAGAAGAGCAGCGACGTGCTCGTGCCCGGCATCGAGACGTGCGTCTCCTGCCACGGACCCGAGCGCGCCGCCTTGAAGGCGCAGTCCACCTGCACCTCGTGCCACCTCTTCCATCGTCCCGAATTCGGCAAGATGAAAACCGCGAGCGCCGCCCAGTGAAGGGATCGACATGATGAAGCACGTTTCGCCAAGGCTCGCGTCGGCGCCGTGGTTCAAGGCGGCGATGGCGGTGCTGTCGGTGCTGTGCATGGCGCCCGGCAATTGCGGCGGCGGCGGCGGCGGGCTCGGCGTCGAGACCTATGTGGTGCCCGATCCGACCACGGAAATGCTCACCGCGGCGCAGGTCACGACCGCCGTGGACCAGGCGGTGAACGCCGCGGCGAGCCTTGGCACGCCGGCGACGATCGCGGTCGTCGATCGCCTCGGCAACGTGCTCGCGGTCGCCGAGATGGCGGGCGCGGCCACGGCTGCCGCCAACGGCACGACGTGCAAAGCGACGCCCTGCGCCACCATCAGCTCCGGCACCGGAGCGGTCGGCGGGCTCGAGGGCGTGGTCGTGCCGAGTACGCTTGCCGCGATCTCGAAAGCCGTCACCGCGGCCTATCTGTCGTCGGGCGGCAATGCGTTCTCGACGCGCACCGCCAACCAGATCATCCAGCAGCATTTCCCCGTGGGCGTCGCCGGCAATCCCGGCGGCCCGCTGTTCGGCGTGCAGTTCAGCCAGCTCGCCTGCTCCGACCTCATCGCTACAGGCGCGGGTTCGACGACGGGGCCGCATGCCGCGCCGCTCGGCCTTGCCGCCGACGCCGGCGGACTGCCGCTTTACATCGATGGCGTGCTCGTCGGCGGCATCGGCGTGATGAGCACCGCCACATATTCGCTCAATACCGTG
Organism: uncultured Alphaproteobacteria bacterium; assembly: GCA_963729295.1. GTDB lineage: Bacteria > Pseudomonadota > Alphaproteobacteria > ATCC43930 > CGMCC-115725 > DATJLY01. The sequence continues at coordinate 449,960 of CAVSNJ010000028.1, read as the reverse complement.
CCGCATCCGCTCGGCGACAGCGTCGACGAGGCGATCGCGCTCGCGGGCGAGAGCGGTTTCAATGCGCCGCTCGTCATCCAAGGTCCGAATATCTTCGTCAACGGCGTCTCGCTCGATTTCCTCGGACCGACGCCGACGCCGCTCGTATCGTCGCTGCCGCCGGTTCCGCCGCCGACCATCCCCGCCATCGCCGGCATCTTCGCCGGCGCGATCATCGGCGGCCAGGAATATGGCACGGCCGCGTCCGGCATCGAGGCGGACGCGAGCGCGACGACCTCCTTCTATGGCGCCGCTCCGCCCGCGGGCTTCACGGCCTTTCCGGGCCTCAATCCCTTCGTGCTCGTCACCGCCGGGGGCGCGCCGCGCTTCCCGCCGACGAACGGCACGTCGCCGGCCGTGGGCTTCATCACGAAGTTCGAGGCTCAGGCGCTTGTCGGCAACGCGCTTTCGGTCGCGGCCGCGACCCGCGCCGGCATCCGCATCCCGCTCAATTCGTCGGCCGAGGTCTCTGCCACCGTGGTCGATCTCGACGGCAACATCCTGGCGCTCGCGCGCTCGGAAGATGCGCCGGTCTTCGGCATCGACGTGGCGCTGCAAAAGGCGCGCTCGTCCGTGTTCTTCTCGCGCGCCGACGCGAAGAGCGCCTACAACGTCATCAAGCCGCTCGTGGCCGCGTCGAGCGCGCCGGGCGGAACCTTCAGCTATTACATGACGGCGACGAGCGTCGGCGACCCGACGGTGTTCGATGTCGGCACTGCGTTCTCGGTGGTCGCGATCGGCAACCTGGCGCGGCCCTTCTATCCGGACGGGCAAGACGGCCAGCCGCCCGGGCCGCTCAGCCTTCCGCCAGGAAGCTGGAGCGTGTTCTCGACCGGGCTCCAGACCGACCTCATCAAGCCCGACCTCGCCACCTTCCTGACCGCGGGCACGCTGCCGGCGACGGGCTGCGGCGCCGGGGTCGGACTTACGCCGGCGATGGCCGGCGAGAAGACGCAGCTCGCCAACGGCCTCCAGATCTTCTCGGGCGGCTTCCCGATCTTCCGCGGCAGCACGCTCGTCGGCTCGCTCGGCATTTCCGGCGACGGCATCCAGCAGGACGCGCTCATCGCCTATATCGGCATCCAGGGCGACGGATCGATCGACGTCGCCGGCGTGCCCACGGTGAACAATGCGCCGTCCGGCATCCGCGCCGATACCGTCACGGTCGACGGCACCAACCTCGTCTACATCACCTGTCCGGTGGCGCCGTTCCTGGTTTCCCGAGAAGAAACGCCATGCTCGTGACCGGCGGGAGCGGCGAATAGAAATGCGGCCGCGGGGAGCCGACAGACTGCGCGCCACTGTCGTCGTGACCAGCCTTGCGCTCGTCGCGCGCGCGGCGTGCGCTGACGGCGAAAATGCTTTGGCCTATGTCGATCTCGCGACCGGCGCCGTCTCGTACACGTCGCCTGCTGGGAGCGCTCTGCCGCAGCAGGTGGCGCAAGCGGCGCCTGCCGATCAGGCAACGCCCGCCGCATCCTCGGATCAGTCCGCGCCTGCGCCCGCGGATCAGACCGCGCCGGAAGAACGGCAGATTCCGGGCCAGCCGCCGCCGCCGGTGCCGCCGGCCGCGCTCGGCAATCCCAATTCCGTGCCGCCGCCGCAGCCCACGACCAGCGACATGTTCATCCCCGTGCCCGACCGCTGGCGCATCCTCGATGCGCTGGGCCGCCGCGAGAATATGTTCGACCCGTACAACACCAACACCCTGAAGGGCGACAAGCCGATCTTCGGCAATGACTGGTTCTTCAGCCTCGGTGCGATCGACGACATGCTCTACGAGCCGGCGCGCGTGCCGACGCCGGTGGCGCCGCAGTCGGTCAAAACGCCGGGCTCGAACAGCGTCTTCGGCCAGTACGGGCGCTCGCTCTTCAGCGAGACGGCGCTCCTCAATCTCGACCTGTTCAAGGGCGACACCGCCTACAAGCCGCCCGACTTCGAGCTCCGCGTCACGCCGGCCTTCAACTTCAATCACACCTCGGTCGAGGAACGCGGCGTCATCAACATCAATCCGCAGGACGGAACCGTCCGCGACGACACGTTCGCGGCGTTGCAGGAGGCGTTCGTCGATTACCACATCCGCAACGTGTCCGAGCGCTACGATTTCGATTCGATCCGCGTCGGCATCCAGCCGTTCTCGACCGACTTCCGCGGCTTTCTGTTCCAGGACACGCAGCTCGGCGTGCGCCTCTTCGGCGATCGCGACAACAACCGCTGGCAATACAACCTCGCCTATTTCCGCCGGCTCGAGAAGGACACGAACAGCGGCCTCAACGACGTCGAAAAGCCGCTCCGGCAAGACGACGTGTTCGTCGCCAATCTCTATCGCCAGGACATGCCGACGCCGGGCTTCACCTCGCAAATCACCTATGTCCGCAACGACAATCGCGAAGGCGACCAATTCTATTACAACGATAACGGCTTCCTCGTCCGGCCGCTGCCGATCGGCAGCTTCACCGGCTACAACTACGATGTGAATTATCTCGGCTACAACGGCGACGGGCATTTCGGCCGTCTCAACCTCACCGTCTCGACCTATTGGCAGTTCGGCCAGCTCAGCAACAACGAGTTCAGCCCTTCGCCATTGCCGAGCCCGCAATATATCGACGGGTTCTTCTTCGCGGCCGAGCCGTCGATCGACTTCGACTGGGTCCGCGTGCGCGGCTCTGCGCTCTACCAGAGCGGCGACGCCAATCCTCAGAGCGGGCGCGCCACCGGCTTCGACGCGATCTTCGAGAATCCGCAATTCGCCGGCGCCGATTCGAGCTACTGGATCCGCCAGGGTATTCCGCTCATCGGTGGCGGCGGCGTTGCGCTGTCGCAGCCGAACGGCGTGCTCGCCGATCTGCGCTCCTCGAAGGACGAGGGGCAGTCGAACTTCATCAATCCCGGCCTCGAGCTCCTGGGCGCGGGCGTCGATTTCGACGTGCTGCCTGAGCTTCGTATCTCGGGGAACGCCAATTACCTGCGCTTCGTCACGACGGCGCCGCTCGTGCTGCTCCGGCACCAATCCAACATTCCAGACTCGATCGGATGGGACCTGTCGGTCGCGGCGACATACCGGCCGCTCGATTCTCAGAATGTCGTGCTGCGCGTCTCGGGCGCGACGCTCGTCCCCGGCGCGGGCCTCAACGCGCTCTACCAAACCGGCAACGTCGATCCGTTCTCGGGCGGCCACTTCCTTTACTCTGCTCTCTTTAACGTCATCCTGACATACTGAGACGATGGCAGTCCGGACGATCATGGCGGCGGTTCTGACGGCGGGGCTTCTTGCCTCCTGCCTCGGCCGCGCCGCAGCCGATGCGCCGCCGGCGCCGCCCGCGCCGATGATGCAGACGCCGGAAGCAGCCGACGCGAAGACCGCGGGCTGCATGAGTTGTCACACCAAGACCGATTCGATCACGATGCACACGAGCCCGGGCGTCAATCTCGGCTGCGCCGATTGCCATGGCGGCGATGCCGGGGTGATGCGCTCCTCCGTCGTGGCCGAGGGGAGCGCGGAATATCGCCGGCTCGAGCAGCGCGCGCATGTCCAGCCGCGCTATCCCGAGAGCTGGAACTGGCCGTCCTCGGCCAAGCCCTCGGAAACCTACACGCTCCTCAATCGCGAGGCGCCGGAGTTCATCCGCTTCGAGAATCCGAGCGATTATCGCGTCGCGCGCGAGGCATGCGGCGCGTGCCACCTCGCCATCATCCAGGCGGCCGAACGCTCGCTGATGGCGACGGCGGCGCATTTCTGGGGTGCCGCCGCTTACAACAACGGCGTCGTGCCGTTCAAGCACTCGATCCTCGGCGAGGCCTATACCGAAGACGGCCAGCCCGCGAGCGAGCTCGCTCCGGTGAAGCCGACGCCGCAGATGACGCACGATCACGGCATCATCGCCGAGCTCTATCCGCTGCCGGCGTGGGAGGACTACCCGCCGGCCGACATCTTCCGCGTGTTCGAACGTGGCGGCCGCAACATCAACAGCGACTTCCCCGAGATCGGCAATCCGGATTCGAACGGTGCGTTGCAGCGGATCGAAGAGCCGGGCCGGCCCGATCTGCACCAGTCGAACCGCGGCCCCGGCACCGGCTTGCGCGTCTCGATCCCGGTGCTCAACCTCGCGAAGACGCGGCTCAACGACCCGTTCACCTGGTTCATGGGCACGAACGACAATCCGGGCGACTATCGCAATTCGGGCTGCGCCTCGTGCCACGTCATCTATGCCAACAATCGCGACGTCGAGGCTTCCGGCCCTTATGCGAAGTTCGGCAACCGCGGCATGAGCCAGTCGGTCGATCCGACCATTCCGCACGACCAATCATCGCATCCGTTGCGTCACGTGATGACGAACGCCATCCCGACCGAGCAGTGCATGATCTGCCACATGCACCAGCCGAATCTCTTCATGAACACGTGGCTCGGCTACACCATGTGGGATTACGAGACGGCGGCGCCGCAGATGTGGCCCAAGGACGAGAAACATCCCTCGATCGCCGAGCAACGCAAGATCCTCGACCGGAACCCCGAGGGCGCGGCCGTGCGCGGCAACTGGGCGAGCTACGACTTCACCGCCGACGACAGCGAGCTCAACCCGCAAATCAAGGATACGCAGTTCGCCGACTATCACGGCCACGGCTGGAATTTCCGCGCCGTCTTCAAGCACGACCGCAAGGGCAATCTGCTCGACGACCACAACAACGTCATCCCGAACGACGATCCCGAGAAATTCGAGAAAGCGGTCCATCTCGAATCGGTCCACATCGAATACGGCATGCATTGCGTCGATTGCCATTTCGCGCAGGACGCGCATGGCAGCGGCCACATCTATGACGAGGTCCAGGCGGCGATCGAGATCACCTGCGCCGACTGCCACGGCACCGCGATGAAATATCCCGACCTTCAAGCGAGCGGCCCCGCGGCCGGCCCGCCGCCCTACAACGACCTGTCGCTGCTGCGCACGTCCGACGGGCGCGCGCGCTTCGAATGGCGCGACGGCCACCTCTTTCAGCGCTCGGCGCTCTATCCGGACCTCGAATGGCAGGTGACGCTCGTCAAGGACACGGTCGATCCCTCGAAGCCGCAATACGATCCGCGCGCTGCGCGCGCGAAGCTCATGTCGACGGGCACCTCGATGAAATGGGGGCCGGGGATTCCGCAATCCGAGCTCGCCCATTCCAGCGACAAGATGGCGTGCTTCTCCTGCCATCTGTCGTGGACCACGAGCTGCGCCGGCTGCCACCTGCCGATCGAGGCCAACTGGAAGACCGAGCGGCATCATTACGAAGGCGGCGAGACGCGCAATTTCGCGACATACAATCCCCAGGTCGCGCGCGACGACATGTTTCAGCTCGGCATCGCCGGCACGATCAAGGGCAACATCATCGCGCCCATCGCCTCGCGCTCGGCCCTTGTCCTGAGCTCGACCAACATCAACCGCGACCATATCTATGTGCAGCAGGCTTCGACCTCGTCGGCGGGCTATTCGAGCCAGGCCTTCTCGGCGCACTACCCGCACACCGAGCGCAAGGAAGAAACGAAGACCTGCACCGATTGCCACGTCTCGGATCAGAACGACAACAACGCGAGCATGGCGCAGCTCCTGCTCTACGGCACGAACTTCGTCAATTTCGTCGGCTACGACGCCTGGGTCGGCGAGGAGAAAAGGTTCGACGCGGTACGCGTCACACACTGGGACGAGCCGCAGGCGGTGATCGGCAGCTATCTCGAGAAATACGCTTATCCCGACGACTACAAGGCGCATGTCGCGGCCGGCCGCGAGCTCAAGGAAGCCCACGGCCACGCCTCGAACGAGGCGCGCTGCCTGCAATTGCGCGGCGAATATCTCTATGTCGCCGAGGGCACCGACGGCATGCGCGTCTATGACGTGGCCTCGATCGCCAACAAGGACATCTCCGAGCGCATCATCACCGCGCCCGTCTCACCCTTGGGCCAGGACACGCACATCGCCGAGAAGGATGCGACCTGCGTCGTGCTGCCGACGAATCAGACGATCAATCCCGAGCGCAACGCCGGCATGCAACAGGCGATCCTGCCCAAGACCGATTTCTCCAAGACCATGCTCGAGGACAACGAAGAGCAGCCGATGCATCCGCTCTATCGCTACGCCTACATCACGGATGCGCAGGAGGGGTTGATCCTGACGAACGTCGACACGCTCCAGGACGGCGAGCCGCGCAACAATTTCCTGACCCGCGCGCTCACCTGGAACGAGGGCGGCATTCTCGATGGCGCGCGCCATCTCACGATCGCCGGCACGCATTTCTATGTGAGCGCCGACAAGGGCATCGTCGAGCTCGACATGGACGACCCGCTCCACCCGAAGGTGATGGCGGTCATTCCGATCGCCGGCGCCAATGCCTCCTATCTCCAGTTTCGCTATCTCTTCGTCGTCGGTTCCGGCGGTTTCGACGTCGTCGACGTCACCGATCCGATGCAGCCGGTCGTGCTGCCGGGCGCGCACATGGCGCTTAATCACGCGACGCGCGTCACCGTCACCCGCACCTATGCCTATGTCGCGGACGGGCCCGACGGCATCGCCATCATCGATGTCGAGCGGCCGGATCATCCGAAGCTCTACATGCAATACACCGCGGACGGCGCCTTGAAGGATGTGCGCGACGTTGCGATCGGCGCGACCAACGCCTCGCTCTTCGCCTATGTCGCCGACGGTGCGGCCGGGCTCAAGGTGATCCAGCTCATGTCGCCCGAGACCCAGCCCGACTTTTACGGCTTCTCGCCCGACCCGAAGCCCGAGCTCATCGCCTGGTACAAGACCGCATCGCCTGCGCTCGCATTGTCGCGCGGGCTCGAGCGCGACCGCGGCGTCGACGAGACCGGGCACCAGATCGCCGTCTTCGGCCGTATCGGCTCGCGCCCGTTCGATGCCGCCGAGATGAAGAAATTCTACCTCGGCCCCGACGGCAAGCTCTTCACCGTGAGCGACAAGGTGAAAATGGAGGATTTTGTCCCGGCGACGCGCGGACCCGCCGGCCGGGCCGCGCAAGCGATGCCGCCGAAAAACTGAACCATCGATTTCTCACGTCGAAATTCGTGCGGCGCGCAGAATGGTCACGGACGCTGTCGCGGCGTCGGTGCCGGCGATGCAATTGTCAGCGTCGCATCGCCTTGCGTCGGCGAGGCCATGAGGACGCGCCCGTCTTCGATCTTGCGCAGCGTCCAGCCCTCGACGCTGCCGCCCTCGGCGAGCTCGATGGCCGGCCCGCCGGCTACGGGGGCGAGGAGCGCGTGGCGCGCGGTGCCGGCGATGACGATGCCCTGGAGCCGATAGCGCGCCGCGATGCCGGAGGCGGCGTGCGCCGCGTCGGGCCGGCGCGTCGGCGCGAAGAGCGGCCGCGCCGCGATCGCCGCGAAATCGGCATAGGGCGGCAGCGATGCGAGACGCGGCAAGGCTTCGCCCTGCGCCAGCGGCGGCGCGGCGGGCGCGCCACGACTCAAGACCCAGGGATAAAGCGCAAGGAGCGCCATCGCCGCCGTGGCGATGACGAGCGGCAGCGGGGTGGCGCCCGCACCTGCGCGCGCGCTCACGATGCCGCCCCCGTCTTGAAGGCCGACACCTCGAACTCGAAATCGAGAGTTTGGGCTGCGCCCTGTGCCGCACCGTGCGCGGCGATGTGCAGATTGTCGGCATAAAGCAGTGGGCGCGAGGCCGAAACCGCATAAAGGAGCCGCGCGATTCCGGACGTGTCGCCGCGCGCGTGGAGGCGCAAGCCCACCCGCGCCGCGCCCGCGAGCGTATCGGGCGCCAGCACCTCGATCGCCTCGATCTCGACATCGGCCGCTTGCGCCGCGCGCTTCATCGTCTCCTGCAGCAGCGCCGCCGCCTCGGCGTCGGAGAGCGCCGGCAGCAGGATCGTCGCGGCATCTCCGGGGCCCGAATCTTTCGCGGCGACGACGGACCGGTCGCGCGCGAGCGTTGCCGCCGCCGCCGCCAGCGCGGCTTCATCGGTCGCGCGGAGGCCCAGGTAGAGCGCAACCGGCCCGAGCCAGAACGCCGCCAGCAACGCCAGCAGAATTGCCAGCGCCGCGGCGCGCGAGAGCGAGATGCGTTCGGCGAAATTCATGGCTTCCCGCTCGCGATCGTCGCGGCCAGGGCGAAATGCTCGAGCCCGCTCGCCGGGTCGCGCGCGATCGGCGCGCGGAACGTCACGTTGGCGAAGCCGCCGCTCTTCTCGAGCAGGAGCGCCACCGTTGCCGCCGACGGCGCGAGCCCGTCGATCGTCAGCTCCTGGCCGGAGATGCCGAGCGATTGCAGCCAGGCGCCGTCCGGCACGGCGTCGGTCAGCTTTTGCAGCACCGCGACGAGCGGCGGGCGGGATGCGGCAAGCCGCAACGGGCCGGCGAGCTGCGCTAGCATGCTGCGGCGCGCGTCGCGCAATGAAGCGGCTGATTGTGCGGTGGGCGCCAGCGCAGCGATCTCGCGCTCGAGCGCGGCGAGCATCACGCGCTCGTGCACGATCGGCGAGACGATCGCCGCGACGGTGAAGATCGCGAGCGCTGCCACGAGCGCGCGATGCGCGGTGCCGCGTGGTGCCGCTTCGTCATCGTCGAGCACCAGGGCTGCGCCGCCGGCGCCGCCGCCCGCCACGACGATGCGCGAGGCGGCGATCCCGGCTGCGGCGAGCGCCGCGCGGATCTCGGCCACCGTCTCGCGCGCCACCGCCACGATCTCGATCTCGATCCGGTCCGGGCCGAGAGCGCGCTGCGGCAGGACGCGGTGCGCGAAATGGACGCGCTCGGCCGGGAACGGGAAATGGCGCGCGATCTCGAAGCGCAGGAGCCGCGTCAGGTCGCCGCGCGCCACCGCCGGAAGATCGACGCGCCGCGCCAGGACGCGCTCGGGCGGCAGCTCGACGATTGCGCTCCGTCCGCGCCGCCCCGGCGGGACGAGCCGGCGCAGCGCGCGGCCCCCGTCCTCGCCTTCGGCACAATCGACCTGGCCCAGGACGGCGCCCTTCGCGCGCACGATCCAATAGCGCTCGCCCGCCTCGATGGTCGCGGTCTCGCTTTGTCCCCACGGCACGAGCCGCGCCACGTCGCGGCCGAGCCCCAGAATTTCGCCGAGCCACCAGGCGAGCGCCTGTCGGGCCCAGGAGAAGACGTGCTTCGGCTCGTGATCGGCGGCGGCGGTCATCGGCGCAAGATGCGGGTCAGCTCGCGAAAGCCCGAGATTAGCATGGCGTGCGGGGCAAATGCCGTGTGAACTGGTGTGGCGGATTTGAAGTTCCTCCGCCTCTGGCCGCACGCGCGAAGAGGAACTTCAAATCCCAAAGCCACACTCGAAACATAAATTTGCGAGTGTCCCTGGATTCTCAAGTTCGCATCGGAGCGTGCCGAGAGGTCGTGCGACTTCCGGAATTGGGACACTAGGGGGTCCGGAAGGCGACGATGTCGTAAGGGTGCCGCGATTCGCCGGTGAGCCGCACGGCGAGCTCGGCGCGCGCGCGGGCGCCTTCGGGCGTTGTGGCGATGGCAGTGATGGTGAAGTCGCGCTCGGGGCTCACGGTCAAGAATCCGGCATTGGGCAGGCTTTCGAAGCCGCTCATCTCGGGCGCCATCGCCATGAGGCTCGCGCGCGCGCCGAGCCAGCCATCGACCATCGTCGCCGTGGCGCCCGGCAGCGCCAGCAGCGCCAGGCGCGGCGCCACCGCGGGATCGATGGCGCTTTGACCGGACAGAACCGTGACGCAGCACGCGATCGCGCGGTAGAGCGCGTCATCGAAGCCCGGCAGTTGCGCCGCTTGCTCGGGCGCGGCGAAAAGCGCGGCCGGCTCGGGCGCGGCCGACGGCGGCTCGGGACAGGAGGGCGCTGGCGTGCCGCGACGGGCGACGATGCGGCAGGCGAGGAGATAGGCCGTTTCCCGAGTTTGGCCCGCGGCGGTCAAGAGCCCGGCGAGGAGACCGAGCGGCGCGTCGTTCAAGTCGATCTTGCCGGCCTCGTCGGTGATTGCGATCGAGACGCGGATCGCTCCGTCCTGCCACGTCTCCGGCGTGCCGTCGAAGATGGTGCGGCCGGCCGCGCGTCGCGCGAGCAGGTGCGCAAGGCCAAGCTCGGCGCCGCCTTCCGCCGCGGCGCGGGCACGCGCACCGGCAAGCTCGTTCCGCACGATCGTCGTCTCGGCGCGCATCGAGAAACCGGCCGCGACCCCGAGCGCGAACACGATCGCCATGACCCAGAGCGCCAGGATCGCGACCGCTCCGCGCTCTCGCTTGCGCCGTGTCATGGCCCCGCCGCCATGAGGCGCACGACGATCGGCGGCCGCTCGAGCCCGTCTTCGAGATCGAGCGCGATGCGCACGAGGCGCGGCAGAGCTGCCATGCCCTGCCACGAATCCTGCCAGTCGCCGCCGAAATAGGCCAGGCGCAGGCGCGCGCGCGGCGCGAGCACGCTGCGGTGTCGCGCGCCCTCGCCGCCGACCGGCTCGCGGGTCAGGACGAGCGCGCCGCCTTCGAGGCGCAACTCGTCGCGGTAAAGCCCGACGCCACCATCCTCGGCAAGCGCGAGCCAGCGCACTTGGGCGTTGTCGCCCTCGAGTGCGCGCTCGTTCGGCAGCGCCGACGCGACGAGCGATTCCGCGAACGAGCGGCGCAGCAGCGCCTCGAGATTGCGCCGCGTCTCCAAACGCTGCGCGCCCGTCGAGACGCGCTCGAGCCCCAGCGCGGCAAAGCGTGTGGCGCTCACGGCGAGGAGCGACACGATCGCGGCCAGGGCGAGCGCCACCAGCAGCTCGACGAGCGTAAATCCCGCGCGCCCGCGCATCATGGCGGCGGCGCCGGCGCGAGGCGCATGGTCGCAAGCGCGAGGCGCCGCTCGCGCACGCCGTCACGCCAGGAAATGCGCGCCTCGAGCCGGTAGAGACGGAAATTCTGCGGCGTGTCGCTGTCGGCATAAGGTGTCACCGCAAGCTGCCAGGCAAAGCGTCCGTCGTGGCCGACGCGCTCGCCCGGCGCGAGCGGCGTTGCCGCCCCGGCTTCGGCGAGCGCGTCCTCGGCCAGCGCAAGGGCATGGTCGGCATCGTCCGCGGTCTGGTGCCCGAGTCCGAAATTGCCGAAGAGAGCGGCTGTGGCGCCCAATGCCAGCCCCACCACGGCCAGCGCGAACAGCACCTCGACGAGCGAGAAGCCCCCACTATTGCGCGAACGACGCACGGCCGGTCAGGGAATCGACGTCGAGTTGTTCCGTGCTCCTGCCGCCGCGCAGCACGATGCGGCCACCCGACGAGCCACCGGAGGGGAAGAAGGCGATGCTTCCGCGCGGTACCTCGATGCGCACGCCCGCGGCCGAGAGAAGATCGTGGCGCGCGCCATCGACGCGATAGGAGCCTGTGCCGCCCGCGACCCAAACCTCGCGATCCTCGGCGATCGCGGCCGAGCGCGCGGTGGCGAGTGCCGCGCGCAGCTCCTCGGACGCGGCGCCGAGCGATGTTCCGGGCGCGCGATTGAGAAGGCGAGGGAATGCAATGGCCGCGACGAGCGCCAGGATCGCCAGCACGATCATGAGCTCGACGAGCGTGAATCCTCGCTCACGACGCAATGTCATAGACCTCGAGCACGGTGCCGAAGAGGGCCAATGCGATGAGCCCGACGATGAGGCCCAGGACGATGAGGCTCACGGGGGCCACGAGCGCGATCCATTCGCTGGCGGTCGCCTCGATCTCCCGCTTCAGCATGTCGCTCGCCTTGAGGAGCATCGGCGCCAAGTCGCCCGTCTCCTCGCCGACGCGCACGAGCTCGAGCGCCAAAGCCGGCACCACGCCCGCCGCTTCGAGCGAGCGGGTCAGGCGCTCGCCGCGCTCGACCGCGCCGAGCGCTTGGCCGAGGCCCGCGGCAAGTGCGGCGTTTCCCGCCGCGTCGCGCGCCGCGGCCAGCGCCGACGGGAGCGCGACCCCCGCCTCGATCATGGTGCCGAGCAGGAGCGCCATGCGCTCGGTCTCGACCTTGGCGATAAGACCTCCCACCTGTGGCAGCGCGAGAAGGCGGCGCGCGGCGGCAACGCGGAACGCGGGATCGCGGCGGCGCGCGGCGAACCACAGTGCCCCGACAAGCGCGAGCGCGAGCATCGGCAGGCCGCCATCCTGGAATATCGCCGATACGGCGAGCAGGAAGCGCATCGCGAACGGGGGTGCCGCGCGGAATCCCTCGATGAGGGATGAGAAGCGCGGCACGACGAAGCCCAGGAGGAACGAGATCGACAGGCACGCCACGACCAGCACGCTCGCGGGATAGATGAGCGCATTGACGAGCGACTGGCCGATCGCGCGGTTGCGCTCGACGAGCGTGGCCAGGCGCTCGAACGCGGTGCCGAGATCGCCCTGCGCCTCGCCCGCCGCGACGATCACCGCGTAGTGATGCGGAATGGCGGATTGCGCGGCAAGCGCATGCGACAGGCCTTCGCCGCGCTCGACCGAGGCATGAAGGGAAGCGGCAAGAAGCGCGCGGCGGCCGGGCGTGCGGTCCCCCGCGACGAGCGCCAGCGCGCGGTCGAGCGTCACGCCCGCGCTCAACAGCGCCGCCATCTGCCGCGTGAACAGCATGAGCTCGCGCGACGAGATTTTGCCGATCCCGCGCGCGCGGGAAAGCCGGTGGGGACGCGCGACGGAGGGCGCGATCTCGATCGGATAGCTGCCTTCGTCCTGGATGTGCGTCGCCGCCTCGCGCTCGTCGGCGGCCAGCAATTCGCCCTCGATCTCGCCCCCGGATTGGCGGAGCGCCCGATAGCGGAAGCGCGGCATCTAGGCCGCTCCCGTCACGCGCAGAACCTCCTCGAGCGACGTCGTGCCGGCGAGCGCCTTCGTCAATCCGTCGGTGCGGAGATCGACCACGCCGGCCGCACGCGCCTCGCGCAGAAGCGCCTGCGGGTCGGCACGCGCGAGGATCAAGGGATAGAGCCGCTCGTCGATCGCCAGGAATTCGGCGATGGCGGTGCGGCCGCGATAGCCCGTCCCGCCGCACGCCTCGCAGCCCGTGGCGCGGTAGAGCGCGGCGCCCTCTGGCGCGAGCGCCGCGAGCCCCGAGCGCTCGAACAGCTCGCGCGGCGGATCGTACGGCGCGCGGCAGGCGCGGCACAGCGTGCGCACCAGGCGCTGCGCCACGACGCCCTTCAACACCGAGGCGAGGAGATAATCCTCGAGCCCCATGTCGAGAAGGCGCACCACCGTGCTGACGGCGTCGTTCGTATGCACGGTCGAGAGCAGCAAGTGGCCGGTGAGGCTTGCCTGTGCCGCGATGCGCGCGGTCTCGAGATCGCGGATCTCGCCGACGAGCAGCACGTCCGGGTCCTGGCGCAAGAGCGAGCGCAGCAGGTTCGCGAAGCTCAGCCCGATCGCCGGGCGCACCGGGATCTGGTTGATGCCGGGGAGCTGGTATTCGACCGGGTCCTCGACGGTGAGGATTTTCCGCTCGCGCTTGTTGAGGAGCTGGAGCGCGGCATAAAGCGTCGAGGTCTTGCCGCTGCCGGTCGGTCCCGTGACGAGCAGCATGCCGCTCGGCAACTCGACGAGCCGTTCGAGCGCGTGGCGCAGCTCGGCGGAAAATCCCAATTCTGCGAGATCGAGCGGCGCGCGCTCGCGGTCCAAGAGACGCATGACGACGCTCTCGCCATGGAGCGTCGGCACGATCGATACGCGCAGATCGATCTCGCGCCCCTCGACTGCCATGCGGAAGCGCCCGTCCTGCGGCAGGCGGCGCTCGGCGATGTTGAGTCCGGCGGTGATCTTGATGCGGCTGACGATGCGGTCGTGGAGCCCCGCGGGCGGCGGCTCGGCGTCGCGCAGCAATCCGTCGACGCGCAAGCGCAGCACGACGCGGTCGGGCGAGGATTCGATGTGGATATCCGACGCGCGCGCGGCGGCGGCCGATGCGACGAGCCGGTTGACGTAGCGAATGACCGGCTCCTCGCTTGCGAGATCGGCAAGGCGCTTCACGTCGCCGGCCGCCGCCTCCACCTGCGCCGCCATGCGCGGCGCGCCGACCGCGTCGGCGCCGTAGAGCCGTTCGAGCGCCGCCGCCAATTCGCCCGGCACCGCGGCGCGCGGTAGAACCGGGCGCCCTGCCGCAAGCCGCACCGCCTTGATCGTGTAGTCGTCGGTCGGATCGGCCATCGCCAGAACGATCCCTTGCGGCACGTCGGCGAGCGGCACGGCCCGTGCACGAGCGAGGAAGTCGGGCTTGAGGCTCGCCGTCAAAACGGGCGTCGGGGGATAGTCGCGCGGGACGGCCAGGGGAATGCCGAGGAATTCGGCCAAGTGTTCGGCCATGTCGCGCTCGCCGACCATGCCGAGGCGGGTAATGATGAGCGCCTCGCTCTCGCCGCGCTCGCGCTTCAGCGCGCGCACGCGCTCGCAATGGACCGCGTCGAGCCGGCCGCGCGCTTTCAGAAAATCGACGAGGTCCATCTCGAGGGGGCGCGGCGCGCCGCCCCTCAGAGGAATTTGTGGATGTCGACGGTCGCTTCGCTGCCGACCTTGGCGAAACACTCGCCGAGCCATTGCTCGCCGCGCATGCGGCCCGCATCGCGCAGATGGGTGAGGAAGTCCCAGTCGGCGTTGAGCTTGCTCGCGACGCCCAAACCCGTCATCAGCTTGTCGTCGGAGATGCCGTGGATGAAGACGTGCTTGCCTTCGTCGAGATGGCCGCTCTCGATGAGGCCGGTGACGAAGCTGATGGCGCGCATCTCGCGCATCAACGAGCTGTTGAAGCTGATCTCGTTGATGCGGTTCAGGATGTCGCTCGCGCTCTTCGGGATCTCGGCGCGCTCGAGCGGGTTGATGTGGACGATGAGAATATCCGCGCTCTTGCAGCTATAGATGAGCGGATAAAGGGCGGGGTTGCCCATGTAGCCGCCGTCCCAATAGGCCTCGCCGTCGATCTCGACCGCCTGGAACATGAACGGAAGGCAAGCCGAAGCCAGCGCCGCCTCGACCGACAACTCGCCTTGCTCGAAAATCTTGACCTTGCCGGTGCGCACGTTGGTTGCCGAGAGGAAGAGCTTCACCGGGCAGTCCGGCTTGTTCAGCGCCTCGAAATCGACCGACTGCTTCACCACGTCGCGGAGCGGGTTGTAGTTCATCGGGTTGAACTCATAGGGCGACATCAGCCGCGTCATGATGTCGAAGAATTGGAACATCGGCGAATATTTGAGCGAATGGTCCTTCAACATGCGGTCGAGGAAGCTCGGCTGCAGCGGACTCGTCATCGCCGCGTGGCTGATGCGGCGCCAATAGCTGGTGAGCGCCTTGCGCGCGCCTTCGCGCCCGCCAACGGTCAGGCCATAGGCGAGAACCGAGGCGTTCATCGCGCCGGCGCTTGTCGCGCTGATGCCTTCAAACGCGAGGCTCGGCTCCTCGAGCAGGCGGTCGAGCACGCCCCAGGTGAAGGCGCCGTGCGCGCCTCCGCCCTGGAGCGCGAGGTTGACCGTCTTCACGGCAGGCGGGCGCGCGCCCTTCGCGGACCGCGTCGTCTTGGCCACGGCATCTTCCGATGCGATGTCGTTCATAGGCGCTTCCCCCTTTTGGGCCGGCCGCTTAGTGCGCCGTCCAGCCGCCATCGACCGGCAGCGCCGTACCCGTGATCGACGCCGCGCCGTCGCTGCACAAGAAGAGCGCGAGCGCACCGATCTCCTCGACGGTCGCGAATTTCTTGTTCGGCTGCTCGGCCAGCAGCACGTCGTGGATGACCTGTTCGCGCGTCATGTTGTGCGCCTTCGCCTGGCCGTCGAGCTGGCCTTCGACGAGCGGCGTCCAGACATAGCCGGGGCAGATCGCGTTGGCGGTGATGCCGAGCTCGGCCACCTCGAGCGCCGTCACCTTGGTAAAGCCGACGACGCCGTGCTTCGCCGCGACATAGGCGCTCTTGAACGCGGAGGCGACGAGGCCGTGCGCCGAGGCGACATTGATGATGCGGCCCCACTTGCGGCTCTTCATGCCGGGAAGCGCGGCGCGGGTCGAATGGAACGTCGACGACAGGTTGATCGCGATGATCGCGTCCCATTTCGCGATCGGGAACTCGTCGATCGGCGCGACGAACTGGATGCCGGCGTTGTTGACGAGGATGTCGAGCTTGCCGAACGCCTTGACGGCGTTCTGGACCATGGCGGCGATCGCGTCGGGCTTGCTCATGTCGGCGCCGTCATAGACCGCCTTGACCTTGTGCTCGGCCGCGAGCTCGGTGCGGATCTTTTCGATCTCCTTTGCGTCGCCGAATCCGTTCAGCATGATATCGGCGCCGGCGGCGGCGAGCGCCTGGGCGATGCCGAGCCCGATGCCGCTCGTCGAGCCGGTGATGATCGCCGATTTGCCGGCGAGCGTGCGTGCGCCTGCGGTTGCCGTCGTGGTGGTGGTTGTGGCCATCTCTGGGAGCCCCCGATGAAGTTGACGGTCGACCGGCGATCCCGCTGGGGAGCGCCGTGCGCGCGGCCTTGGCGTGAAGCGAATGCGCCGGCGGCGGCGCCGATTTCCTGGCATCTTATGGGCATGGGACCGATCCCGGCAACGACAAAAACTTGTCATTTAGATGCGCTGTCGTCGGCGCTGTTCGGCCGATGAGCGGTGCCGACTGGCTCCAGCTTGTGTTCCTGGCGCTGGTGGCGCTGGCGATCGGCAGCTTTGCCGGCATGCTGGTGCGCAGAATTCCGTCCGGCGAGGGAATCGCCGGGCGCTCGCGCTGCCGCGCCTGCGGCGCCGTGCTCGGCCCCCACGAGCTCGTGCCGATTGTGAGCTGGCTCGTCCAGCGCGGCCGCTGCCGCTCGTGCGGCGCCGCCCTCGCGTGGTTCTATCCGGCAATCGAGCTTTTGGCGCTCGGCCTCGCGCTCTGGGCCTGGAGCGCAGCCGACGGCTGGCTCGTGTGGGCAAGCTGCGGCTTCGCCTGGACCTTGATGGCGCTGGCGATCATCGATTTCGAGCACCAGGTCCTGCCGGACGCGCTGACCCTACCGCTGATCGCCGCGGGACTCGCGGTCGCGTGGTTTGCGGTACCGCGCGCGATCGTCGACAATCTGGCCGGCGCGGCGGTCGGGTTCGCGCTCTTTGCCGCCGTCGCCGTGGCCTATCGACGCCTGCGCGGGCGCGAGGGATTGGGACTCGGCGACGCGAAGCTGTTGGCGGCATTGGGCGCGTGGGACGGCGCAAGCGGCCTGCCGAGCGTCGTCCTGATCGCGGCATTGGCGGCGCTTGCCGGCGCGCTCGCGGCGCGCTCGTTCCGGCTCACAGGCGCGCTCCAGGACCGCGTGCCGTTCGGCCCCGCGCTGGCGCTCGCCGGCTGGATCGTATGGCTCTACGGCCCGCTTGGTTTCTGAGCGCTCAGCGCATTGCCAGCGTCTTTTGGAAATCCTTGAGCGCCGCGACGAACGTGTCGGGCTGGTAGGTCTCGTTCTTGGCGAGCGCTTCGTAGAGGCCGTTCAGCGCGTCGTTCATCGCCTTCGCCTGCGACTCGGTGGCGGTGCCGGTGAGGCGCATGGCGCTGGCGATCGAGGCGAGCGCCATGGTGGCCTGCTCGGCGCCGGGATAATCGGCGGCGTCGCGGCTCAATCCGGAAGCGATCACGCCGTCGGCGAGCGCGCGCATGTCGTCGGGGCCGAATTCGTGGCGCGCGACGACGGGCACGAGCGCCGCCGCGATCTGCCGGACCGCGCGCGCCTCGCGCGTCACCGCGGCCCAGCTTTCGGTGCTGGCGCGGTGCAGCGCGAGGATATGGTCGGCGAGCGGCTTCGCCTGATCGGGCGCCACGCGTAGGGCGATGACGCGCAGCATGATCGCGTTGGCGTCGTTCAACGGCGGCAGTCCTGGCGGCAGCTGCGCCGCCGGCCGCTCTTGCCAGCGCAGCTCCTCCATGCCGTGATGGCACGCGGTGCAGTCGAACAGCACGAGCTCGGGGAAGAGGCCCTTGGGCGCGTGCTTCGGATCGAGCACCACGTCCATGAATTTCTCGAGCGCGACCGCCTGGCCCACCGCCCAGACGCGCACGTCGTTCACCGGCCCCTTGCGCTCGATATAGGTCTTGTTGATGACGAAATGCGCAGGCTCGGCCGCGGTATAGGTGTCGAGCTCGAAGCCCATGCGCGGATGGCCCGCGCCCATGATGAGGTGCGTGACGAAGCGCGTGTCGTCGCCCAAATGGCACGACAGGCATTTCTCGGCGCGCGCTTCGGGTTGATCGGTCGGATACATGCCGGCGGCGACGTTCTCGGCGTGGGAGGCGCCGGAGATGTGCACGCCGAGCCAGGTCTTGGCGCCGCCGTGGCACGCCTCGCAGCCGACGCCGTCGCTGATCTGGAACTCGGGGCCGCGCCGGTCGGCCGGCGCGTTGTCGGCGTGGCAGTCGAGGCAAATCTGCGCCGTGCGCGCGTCACCCAAGCCGAGATTGCGGGCGATGCGCCGGCCGCGTTCTTCGCCCAGCACTTCATAGGCCTTGGCGTGCTTGTCGCGGCGCGACCAGGTTATGTATTCGTTCTGCGCGACCGACGAGCCTTTCAGGGGCTGGACCGCGCCGTGGCAGGTGCTGCCGGCACAGCTCGCGACGCCGAGGTGGACCGCATCGGAAGTCGCGGGCGCTTGCGCCGCCGCCTGAACCGCGATCCCCCAGCACAGCGCCATGCCGGCGAGACATCGCAGCAGCATCTTTGTCATCATCCCCCGCGCAACGATCGCTCGTACGGCACCAAGCTAAACGCGCCGATCACGAGTTGCAACCTCACCGCGCTTTCGGCACAGGATGGTTTCCTCGTGCCGGCCTTTCGGTTATCCTCACCGTTCGTGGCGTGACGGCCCAAGAGCAAATAGTAGGGGAATGAGGACTTTGCATCGGGGGGTAGGGGCCGGCACCAGCGGGTTCCGGTTGAGTCATATCGTGTGCGGCCGGGACGCCAGGCGCTTGCGCATGCGCTTCGTGTGCGGCGCATCGCTCGCCGCCCTGTGCTGGGCCGGAGTCGCGCCGGCGCAAGTATCGCCGACGCCGTTTCCGGGCCAGGCGGAGCCCGGACGCAACGTGCCGCCGCCGTCGCCCGCGCCCGGGCCGCAATTCGAGTTCAGCATTCCGGCGCCGCAGCGCGGTCCCGTGCCGCGCGCCGTCGACGAGATCGAATTCGACGTCACCGACATCAAGATCCAGGGCGCGACCATGTTCCCGCCCGAGGACTTCAAGCCGCTCTATCAGCCGCTCATCGGCACCAAGGCGCATCTCTCCGACATCATCGGCGTGGCCGACAAGATCGAGGCGCTCTATCGCGCGCACGGCTACGTGCTGACGCGTGCCTATGTGCCGCCGCAGACCGTGGCGGGCGGCGTGTTCCAGATCAACGTGGTCGAAGGCTACGTCAAGGCGACGGCGGTGAGCGGCGGCGACGACGCGACGCGCGACCGCGTCGAAGCCTATGTCAGCCCGGTGGCGCAGGAGCGGCCGGCGACTCTCGCGACAATGGAGCGCGGGCTCCTCCTCGCGAACGATCTGCCCGGCACGACCGCGGCCGGATTGCTGCGCCCGTCGCCGACCGAGCCCGGCGCGTCCGACCTCCTGGTCTCGCTCCAGCAGGATCCGTGGAACCTGACCTTCTACACCGACAATCGTGGCGCGGCGATTACCGGCCCCTGGACCTTGGGTGCGCAGGGCATCCTCAACACGCTGCCCTACGCGCCGGGCCAGCTCATGCTCGATTTCTCCGGCACGCCTGGTTTCGAGACGCGCAACTTGCTCCAGGTCAATTACGTCGTGCCGGTCGGGTTCGACGGCGCGCTCATCAAGGTGCAGGGCGTGCACGCGCACGGCTCGCCCGCGGCCTTGGGCGGCGCGCTCGTCAGCGACAGCAATGCCTTGGGCGCCCGGCTCAGCTACCCGCTCCTGCTGACGCGCCCGACCCAGCTCACGGTCGAGGGCGGGCTCACGATCCAGGAGGCGATCGTCTCGGCGGCCAGCCCGTCAGGCGCTGCCGGTGCGCCGCCGGCGACCTTCGACGACGACCACTGGCGCGAGGTCGATGTCGCCCTGACGTGGCAGCAGCGCGGCCTCTTATTTGATTCGACGACCGGCGCCACGATCGGCGTGACCCAAGGCCTCAACCTGTTCGGGGCGCGCAGCACCTCGCCCTTCAACGCGAGCTTCAGCCCGCCCCCCTATCTGGGCGCTGCGGCCGGCGGCTCCACCGGATTTACCAAATACACCCTCGTCGTGAACCACGACCAGCCGATCAAGGGCCCGGTCAGTCTCAATTTCCACGGTCTCGCGCAATGGTCGGTCGAACGTCTCGTGATCGGCGAGCAAACGAGCTTCGGCGGGTCCGGAATCGGGCGCGGCTACGACCCCGCTGCGCTGGCCGCCGACGCCGGTATGGGCGTTGCGAGCGAATTGCGTTACAACACGCATTTTCCGGAATATAAAATCGATACTGCCCAGTTTTATTGGTTCCTCGACGCCGCCAGAATCAATCCGCGCCACAGCGACGAGCCCATTCCAGCTGCCGGAATCGCGCAGAGCAATTCCCTCTATTCGATGGGAATTGGGGTACGTGTGGCATTGCTGCAAAGGATCACGAGTGGTATAGAATTTGCCCAAGAGTTGAAGGCTGTGCCCAATAACGACATGGGAAAAACCGGGGCGCGCTTTCTCTTTAATGCAGCGGTGCGGTTCTAGGTATTGACGGCTGGGCCAGTGGCTCCGAGTGGGTTGATTGTTGGGTGGGATGCCGCGTCGGACCGGTGCGCGGCGGCGATCTTTTCGCACCCGCATGCCGCCGGACACGGTTGGGAGACGAGACATATGAAGAAGTATGTGGTGCGCGCGGCGCTGGTTGCGCTCGGCGTCGGTGCGTCGTCGGGGTTGGCCGCCGCGCAGCAGCCGGCGCAGCCCGCGCCCGTCGCCGCTGCGCCTGGCACCGGGACCTCGGTCGGGTTCGACCTCGAGGGCGCCGCGTGCCGCTGGGAGGAGCGCACCGATTTTCCCGCCGAGCGCGGCGCGCCCGGGCCTGCCAACATCTATTGCGGCGAAGCCAAGCGCCCGACCGCCGCAGTCTCGGCGCTGCTCGTGCCGCCGTCCTTGCCGACCGACCCGGCGGCGCGGCAACCGCTGATCGAGCGCGCGGTCGGGGAGACCGCCGTCGGCCGCGATGACGAGTTG
Organism: uncultured Alphaproteobacteria bacterium; assembly: GCA_963729295.1. Taxonomy (GTDB): domain Bacteria; phylum Pseudomonadota; class Alphaproteobacteria; order ATCC43930; family CGMCC-115725; genus DATJLY01. The sequence goes on along the minus strand of CAVSNJ010000028.1, from coordinate 428,797 downwards.
CGCATGACCTGCACCAAGCCCACCTGGGAGAAGTTGCCGGACGGCACCAACCTGATGCTGCAGCCCTGCGCGCTCAACGACAGCGAATGGCCGCAGGTGGTCGCGGTGATGGAGAGCGGGCCGCTGCTGTTGCGCGGCGTCGGATTGCCGACGGCGCTGCCGGCGATCGAAGTCGCGATGGCGCGCCTCGCCGGCAAGGACGGCGCCGCGGCGATCGCCTCTACCGTCGCGAGCGAGCCGAAGGATCGCCTGGTGAAGCTCGCCGGCGAGCGCTGGCTGAGGGCGACGGCGGCCGACTACGACAGTTATGGCGAGCTAACGGAAACCGCGCGCGTCGAGGCGAGCCGCAAGAATTTCGCCGGCGCCGAGGGCCATTACCGCGAAGCGCTCGCCATTCTCAGCAACGTGTTCGGCGACCAGTCGCCGGGCGTCGGTCTCCTGCTCATGGAGGTGGCTCTCCAAATCAGCAACCAGGGGCGGTTCGACGAAGCGGCGGCCCTCTTCCGCCGCGCCGATCCGATCATCCAGTCGAACGGGACCGCCGCCGACCGCGCCCGCCTCTTGCTCTATCAGGCGTTCGATGCGGCGAATCGCGGCAGCTTCGATGAGGCGCTCGAATTCGCCTCGAATTCCGCCGGCACGTGGCGCGACATCATCAACGCCGGCGGCTTCAACGCCGGCGAGCTCAACGCCGACCTGTCGGAATCGCCCGAGCGCGGCGAACTGGCCTTCAGCCTCGATCTCGCCGCCGAGATGGCGCTCCGGACCGGCAACCTCGCCGCCGCCGACGCCGATGCGTCCGAGGCGGCGCAGATCATCACCGAGATGACGACCTTGCCGCCGTGGTGGCGCGCCGAGGTCCTGACCACGATCGGCGAGATCCGCGCCGCGCAAGGCCGGCCCGACGACGCCGACAATGCGTTCCGCGCCGCGCTCATCCTGCAAGAGCGCTTGTTCGGCAACACCGCGCCCACCGCGGTCACGTATCTCGTTTTCGCGCGCGTCTTCGCCGAAGAGCGGCTGTACGAGGAATCGATCCGCTCGTTCCGCCTCGCGCTCGACATCCTGAGGAAGGACGAGGTCGCGCGCTCCGAGGTGGTGGTCGATCAGATCACGCCGTTCATCGTCGCGGCGAACGCGGTCGCGCAATCGGACCCGAGCCAGCGCCCGCAGCTCGACGCCGAGCTGTTCGAGGCGAGCCAGCTCATCGGCAAGAGCCTCGTCGACGACACGGTGAACCGCGTCGCGGCAAGGCTCGCACAAGCGGCGCCCGCGATCGCCGAACTCGTCACCCAGCTCGAGCAGGCACGGCGCGAGCGCGACGCGGCGCGCCTTACGCTCGCGCAGGAAGTGTCCTTGCCGGACGACCAGCGCGGCAGCGACCGCGAGAACGCGCTGATGGGGCAGATCAACGCCGCCGCCGCCAAGGCCGACGGGCTCGAGAAGCAGATCACGACCCAGTACCCCGACTATTCGAAATTCGCCAATCCCGGCCCGGCCTCGCTGCAGGAGGTGCAGGGTCAGCTCCACCCGGACGAGGCGCTCGTCCTGATCGAGGTGGGGCGCGAGCGCAGCTTCATCATCCTGGTGCGCAAGGACAATTTGCTCGCGCGCCCGCTGGTGCTCGACTCCGGCACGATGGGCGATGTCGTTGCCAATCTGCGCAAGGCCTTTGTCGTGCGCCAGGGCCAGGTCGATGCGTTCGATCTGGGTCGCTCCTACACGCTTTATCGCGGCCTCTTCGGCGGCGTCGAGCAGGGCCTCACGGGCGTCAATCACCTGATCGTCGTGCCGTCCGGCCCGCTCGCGAGCTTGCCCTTGGGCTTGCTCGTGACCAAGAGCCCGTCGGCTGCGCCGCGCGATTACGCGCACGCGGAATGGCTGCTGAAGCGCACCGCGATCAGCGAGATGCCGTCGGCGCGCGCCTTCATGGCGCTGCGCGAGCTTGGCACCTCGACGCAGGCGACGCGTCCGCTGCTCGCCGTCGCCAATCCGAACTTCTCCGGCGGCGCGGCAAAAGCGGGCCAGGTCTCGAGCCTCGAGGCGCTCGATAACCAGTGCCGCGACGAGGGACCGGTGCCTCCGCGACTGTTGCGCGCGCTGCCGCCGCTCCCCGACACCGCCGACGAGGTGCGCAAGGTGGCGGCGATCCTCCATGCCGACCCCGGCTCGCTGTTGATGGGCAACGAGGCGACCGAGCCGCGCTTCCGCGCCATGCCGCTCGACCAATACCGCGTGCTCTATTTCGCCACGCACGGGCTCCTGCCGACCGCGCTGCGTTGTCAGTCGGAGCCGGCGCTGGTGCTGTCGCCGCCCGCGACGCCGGCTACCACGCGCGACGCCGACGGCGTGCTCGACGCGAGCGAGGTGGCGCAGCTCCACCTCAACGCCGATCTCGTCGTGCTGTCGGCCTGCAACACTGCCACGGCGGGCGGGCAGTTCGGCGGCGAATCGCTGTCGGGTCTCGCCGGCGCCTTCTTCCATGCCGGCGCGCGCGCCATCCTGGCGAGCAACTGGGAGGTGCCCTCGGCCCAGACGGTGCAGCTCATGACCGGCTTGTTCCAGCGCTTGGGGCCCGGTCTCACTGGTGGAGTCGCGGAAGCGCTGCGCCAGTCGCAGCTCGCGCTTGCGGCCCAGCCGGCGACCGCCCATCCGTTCTTCTGGGCCGCGTTTACGTTAATCGGCGACGGGGGTGTGGTCCAAGGGGGCCGCGCTGCCGTATCGTCGAATACCGCCCCTGTGGCCAGCGCAGCACCTACACCGGAGAAGCCGCAATGATCCGCCCATTCGTCCTTTCCCTCGCTCTCGTCGCCGGATGGGCCGGCGCCGCCGCGGCGACCGAGCTGGTGGTGGTGTCGACGCACGGACTGCGCCTGACGCCGGGCCAGACCGTCGACGGCAGCCAGTCGATCAAGCTCGAGGACGGGCAGCAGGTGACATACCTCGCCGCGAACGGGCAGGTGATCGAGATCGACGGGCCGTTCAACGGCGCCCCGGACAGCCAGGTGAAGGGCGGCACGACCGACGCCGCCTCGGCGGTGACGGCGCTCCTGACCGAGCGCCAGGCCCGGACCAGCGAGGTCGGAGTGGTGCGCGGCGAGAACGAGGTCAAGCTGCCGGATCCGTGGGTCGTCGATGTGACGCATCCCGGCACGAGCTGCGTCATTCCCGGCCACTCGGTCGTACTGTGGCGCAGCGAGGACATGGGCGCGACGCAGGTGTCGATCGCGCCGGCCGACCGGAGCTGGTCGGTCTCGGGCAACTGGCCGGCCGCGGCCGACCGCCTCGCCATGCCGCAGACGCTGCCGCTCAAGGACCGCACGAGCTATGTTATCAATGTCGGCGGCAAGCTCGCGCCGGTGACGGTGCGCGTGATCCCGGCCGCTGTCAGCAACGACGTCATGCGTGCAAGCTGGATGGCCGAAGTCGGTTGCGACAACCAGGCGAATGCGCTTCTGTCGATGCTGAAAAAATAGCGCGCCCCGGAGGAGGGGAACCGGCAGCCGATGGTTAAGCTGCGGGCGTTCGTCAAGGCGGCGATGGACCCGGTAGCGGTCGCCGTGCTGTCGGCCGGTATCGCCATCATCCTGACGCACCAGATCGCGTTCCTGACGCAGGCCGAGCGCTTCGTCGGCGATCTCCGCATCGCGACCTTGCTGCCGCCCGAGCCGCAGGACGAGAACATCGTCATCGCCGCGATCAACGAGGACACGCTCAAGCGCTTTCCCTATCGCTCGCCGGTCGATCGCGCCTTTCTCGCCAATCTTCTGAAGGTGCTCGACGCGAAGCAGCCGCGCGCCATCGCCATGGACATCCTTCTCGACCAGCCGACCGAGCCGGTGAAGGACGCGGAGCTCAGGGCCGAGATCCGCGCGATCAAGACGCCGCTCGTCATCTCCTATACCAGCAATCCCGAGCTCGTCGACGACAAGCAGCTCGCCTACGTCAACGATTTCGTGCCGCCGGGCGACCGCGTCGCGGCCGAGATCCCGACCGATGCGTTCGGCGTGGTGCGCTGGATCCTGCCCAAGATCATGGAGCGCGACGACACCGTGGTGCTCGACTTCGCGCGCGGCCTGCTCGCGAAAATCGGCATCGAGACGCCCGATGCGCAGCCGGACATGGTGTGGCACGGCCGGCCCAATCCCGATACGCCGGCCTTCAAGGAATTTCCCGCGCATCTCGTGCCGGTGATCCCGGAGGCATGGATCAAGGGCAAGATCGTGCTGATCGGCGAGGTGGTGAGCCTCACCGACCGGCACCGCACGCCGTTCTCGTCGGTCAATGGCGGCAACGACGGCGCATTGGCCGGCATCGAGATTCACGCCAACGCCGTGGCGCAGCTCCTGGAAAAAACCAAGCCGCGCAACCTTGGCGCATGGTCCGAGATCACGCTCGTGCTGCTCATGGCGCTTCTGGGCTCGGCCTTGGGCGCGTTGCAGATTCCGCTCCTCGCCCGGGTCGCCGCTGGTTTTCTGTCGTTCGCGATCCTGTGGGCCGGCGGGTTCGCGCTCTTCCGCTACGCGGGCATCTCGATCGTGCTGATCAGTCCCACCATCGCCGGCGGCCTGTCGCAATGGGGCACCGACATGGTGACCGGGCGGCAAATGCGCCGCCAGCGCGAGTTCATCCAGTCCGCCTTCGGCAAGTTCGTGGCGCCGGGCGTCGTCCAGCGTCTCGTCGCCAATCCTGAGAAATTGGCGCTCGAAGGCGAGCAGCGCGAGATGACGTTCCTCTTCACCGACATCGCCAATTTCACCACGCTCTCGGAAAAGCTCGCGCAGAAGGAGCGGGAAGACGGCAAGCATCGCTTGGCGCCGCTCCTCAACGATTATCTCGACCGCGTCTGCGCCGAGATCCTGAAGCTCGAAGGCACGATCGACAAGTTCATCGGCGATGCCGTCATGGCGGTCTTCAACGCGCCCGCCGACCAGCCCGACCATGCCGAGCGCGGCGTCAAGTGCGCGCTCGCGATTCAGCGCTGCACCGAGGCGTTCCGCACCGAGATGAATGCCGAGTTCTCGAAGGAATATCCCGACGAGGATATCGAGCTTGGCGTGACGCGCGTCGGCGTCCATTCCGGCACGGCCGTCGTCGGCAATTTCGGCTCGCATGACAAGATGCAGTACACGGCCTTGGGCGACACGGTGAACACCGCCTCGCGCCTCGAGGGCGTCAACAAGTATTTCGGCACGCACATCTGCGTCAGCGCGACGACGCGCTCCTACATCTCGGACATTCCGTTCCGCCCGATCCACGTCATCGTGCCGAAGGGCCGCGAGGAAGCGCTCGGCATCTTCGAGCCGCTCGACGGGGAGCGCGCCCATTCGTCCTACATGATGCGCTATTTCGAGGCCTACGAGCTCGCGGAGCACCGCGATCCCCGCGCGATAAAGCTCTTCGAAGAGCTGAAGCGGGAAGCGCCCGACGAGGATCACCTGCTCCTCGAAATCCACATTGAGCGCTTGCGCCTGTCCGACGAGGAAGCGGCTTACGGCCCGATGGTGATGCACGACAAGTAGGGAAGGGCCGCCTCTCCGCGCGCCGATGGATGCGCGGAGCGAGAAACCTCAGCGCAGATAGTCGTGCACGACCTCGCCGAGGCCGAGTGTCAGGTCGGCGACGAAATGCACCGCCGACACCACTTCGCGCACCGGCAGGTCGGTCAAGGGTGCGAGCGCGTGATGCGCGAGGTCGATGGCCGCCGGGCCGGTCCACGCGCCTTTCACCGTCACGTCCTCGAGGCTGTAGCGCACGAGTTCGAGGATGCGCGGGCTGCAATCGACGTTCGGGATGATCTTCAGGAGAAATCCCGGCTCAACCATGGCGCGCGCCACGGCGGCGGTATCGAGCGCCTTGTACTTGTAGCCCATCGTGCCGGTGGCGATGCGGATGCGACCGTAATCGAGCGTGCCGACGAGCGTGTCGGTCTCGACCTTGAACGAGACGTTGGCGAGCTTCTTCGGGAAGCCCCAGATCTCGCGGCCGCCGGCGATCGGCGCCTCGTCGTCGAGGAACATCGAATGGACATAGCCGCCGGGCTTGCCCTGGAACGTCACCGGCACGACCTGGCCCGATTCCGTATAGTCGCCGAAGCCCGAGCTGTCGGGCATGCGGATGAATTCGTATTTGACGTGCGGCGCCGCCACCTTGAGCGGCTCGGGAATGACGCGCTCCAGCGCCTCGGGATCGGTGCGGTAGGTGATGATGAGGTATTCGCGGTCGATGAAGCGATAGGGGCCTGGCGGAAAGGCGGGGCTCGTCAGCGGCATGGCGAACGCGGTCTTTCTCACATCCTCGGTCTTCACGGCCCCCTCCACGAGGTAAAAACGCGCCCGCGCACCAATCTATTTGAGTAGGAGCTGAAAGGAAAGCGCTCAGCGCGTGGCGACGAGCGAATTGCCGGGCTCGATGTTGCCGTCCAAGAGCGCGAAGCGTCCGGACCCCGCGGTGTTGCCGGCGATGCGCGGGCCCCACACATGCGTCTCGATGCAGATCTCGGGCCCGGCGAGATCGGGGAAGGCGAGGCACAGCGTGTCGCCGGAAATGCTCCAGCGCCCGTCGGCCGGCGCAGTATAGGCGTCGTGCGCACCGTCCCAGCGCCGCATCAGCGCGCTGCCGTCGGGCCGGAGATAGGCCTGGAACATGACGCGGTCGAGCGCCTCGCCGGTCTGACCTTCGTGCGGCAGGAACAGCACCGCGCTTACCGTGTTGCCGGGAAGGCGCGTCGCAAGCGGCGCGTCATCCTGCGCCAGAACCGGGAACGCAAGGAAAAGCGCGGCGCAAGCGGCCAGGAACGTGCGTGTCATCATTGTCCTCCGCCTCCGCCGCCCATCGCGCCGCGCGCCGCGTCAAAGGCCTGGCGTGCGTCGGCGCGCGACGGATCGGCGGCGCTGGCGCGGCGATAGGCCTCGAGCGATTTGTCCTTGTCGCCGAGCACGGAATAGGCCCGGCCAAGGCGCATCCAGCCGTCCACGTCCTGCGGCGTCTGCTCCATCCGCGCGGCGAGCCGCGCCACCATGCCCTGTATCATCTGCGCGCGGTCGGCATCCGACATGGTCTGCGCGGCGGCGATGTCGGAGGCGGTCGGGCCCGGCGCCGAGCCCGCAGCCGCAGCCGCAGGCGCGGCAGCCGGTGCCGCCGCGGGCGCGGGTGCTGCCGCGATCGGCGCGACGCTCAAGACCTTGCCGCGCCGCGCCGCAAGCTCGTCGGCGGAAAGCCCCATCTGCTGCGCCAGGCGCGAGATGTTGCTGCGCAAGCCCTCGAGCCACGGCGCGTCCGCCGGCGAATCCTTCTCGAGCGCGAGCCAGCGCGTGAGCGCGTCGTCGTTGCTTCCGTCCTGCGCCGCGGCGAGGCCCATGAAGAAGCGCGCGCGCGGATCGGACGGGTCGGCCGCGAGCGCCGCGGCGAACGCTTGGCGCGCGTCGGCTCCGACGACGCCGTTCGCCGCCGTGACCAGATCCTCGCCGTGCGCGGATTGCGCCGCGGCGTCGCCCGGCGTGGCGCCCAACGCGGCCGCGCGCTTGGCCGCATCCGCCGCCTTGTCGGGTTCCCCAAGCTCGGCATAGGAGCGCGCGAGAAGGCGCCAGCCTTCCTGGTCGTCGGGCGATTGCGCGAGCTTCGCCTCGAGCTGCGTCACCGCGGTTTCGAGATCGTGCGGCGCCGCGCGCCGTGCTTCGGCGAGCGAAGCGTCCTCGGCGCGGCCCGAAGGCCGGACGCTCGCCGCCAGGCGGGCGCCGTTCATGGCGATGGTCGCGGCGATGGCGGCGAACGGCAGGACGAGGAGGAGGGCGATCGCGCCGCGCGAATGGAGCAGGCGGCCGATGCGGCTCGCGCCGATCTTCGTCAGCACCGGCTCGACCGCGAGATACCACGCAAGCGCCAGTCCCGCGCCGGACAGGACGGCGAAGAATGTCACAAGCAGCATGGGCAAACGGTCGCTCAGGCGAGCCTGGTCCTTTACCACTCGACAAAGAAGAAGGCGGCGGAAATTGTCACGCCGCCCGCCGTTGACTTTCGTTCCTGCGCGGGTGCATCGTACGGCACAAGAACTGCTTGTGTCCAGCAAGCGCGGGGGGTTTCGAGATCGTTCGCTTATTATCGCTCGTCGCCGTTCTGGCGCTCGCGCTTTCCGGCTGTGCGACGCGGAACGGCGCCGCGCCGCCGCCGCCGTCATCCGCGCCGACCGCGCTCCTGAACTCGCTTCCGCCCACGACCCAGGCCCAGGCCGAGCGCGCGCTGACCGTGCTGCCGCAGGACGAGAAGGAAGCGGCGGCCGAGCCCGTCATCGTCAGGACTCCGCCCGCCGCCGTGACGCCGGCTGCGGCCGAAGCGTCCGAAGCGCCGGGCGATATCACGCTCAATTTCTCCGGCGCCGACATTCGCGACGTGCTGTCCACGGTGTTGGGCCAGACCCTGAAGCTCAACTACGTGGTCGATCCCGAGGTGACGGGGCCGGTGACGTTCAACGTGAGCCGGCCGTTGCGGCGCGACGAAGTTTTGCCGGTGCTCGAGGCGGTGCTCGAAAGCCGCGGCTTCGCGCTCGTCGAGACGGACGGCATCGTGCGCGTCCTGGCGCGCGCGCCGAACGGCGCCATCCGCGCGCCCTTGGCCTTGAACCGCGGCACGGTCGGCGAGCGGATCGAGGTCTTTCCCTTACGTTTCGTGGCCGTCGCCGACATGGCGTCGGTGCTGGCGAAGATCATGCCGCCTGGAACGGCGATGGTGCCGGACGAGCGGCGGAAGCTGTTGCTCGTCGCCGGCACGAGCGACGAATTGCGCCTTGTCAGCGACACGATCCGCGTTTTCGACATCGACCAGTTGAGCGGCACGTCGGTCGCGCTGCTGCCGCTCAAGGCCGCCGACGCGGCGGACGTGGTGGTCGAGCTCGAAGACATTTTCGACGCGAACCGCAAGGAGGCCGAGACCAACCCGGTGCGCTTCCTTGCCATCGACCGCTTGAACGCCGTCATGGTGATGACGCGCGAGGCGCGGCTCCTCGACGAGGCGCGCGCCTGGGTCGCCCGGCTCGACCAGACGCGCAACATGAACGAAGAGCGCGTCTATGTTTACTACCTGCAATATGGCCGCGCGGGCCAGGTCGCGCAGACGCTGCAAGGCGCGCTCTCGGGCATCGATGTCGAGGTGAAGGGCACCGAGACCGCCGCACCGGAAGGCTTGGGCGCGGGGACCGCATCCGCCGCCTCGGACCTGCCGGGGCCCGCGTTATCCGCCACGACCGTGCCGCCATCGGCGCCAGGCTTTCCGACGCCGCCGCCTCTCATCGCAAGCCCCGCACCCGTCGCCGCGCCGCAAACGTCGCCGCCGCCGGGTCCTGCGAACCGTCCGACCGTGCGCATCGAGGCGGACGATGCGCACAACGCCCTCCTCATCACCGCGACACCAAAGGATTACGGGCTCATCCGCGACGTGCTCCAGGGCATCGACACGCCGCCCTTGCAGGTGCTGATCCAGGTGACGGTGGCCGAGGTCACGCTCAACGACAATCTGCAATATGGCGTCGAGTATTTCCTCAATTCGCGCGGGCAGGCGTCGGGCAACGTCTCGTCGCTGCTCACGACCGGCACGCTGACGAACGCGATCGCGCCGACCGTTCCGGGCTTCTCGCTGGCATTCACCGCCGCCAATCTCAATCCGCGCGTCGTCCTGAACGCGCTCTCGGGCCTGACCCAGACCAAGATCATCTCGACGCCGCAGCTCATGGTGCTCGACAACCAGACGGCGCGGCTCCAGGTCGGCGACGTGGTGCCGATCATCACCCAATCGGCCGCGAGCACGCTCAGCACGAGCCCGCTCGTCTTGAGCAACGTCGAATACAAGGAGACGGGCGTCGTGCTCGAGGTGACGCCGCGCGTCAATGCGAGCGGCTATGTCACGCTCGACATCAGCCAGTCGGTGAGCAGCGTCGTGCCGACCACGACCTCGACCATCAACTCGCCGACCTTCAGCCAGCGCCGCCTCACCAGCACGATCAGCGTGCGGAACGGTAATTCGATCCTCCTGGGCGGCCTCATCCAGGACCAGGACAACCGCAATTCGCAAGGCATCCCGCTCTTGAGCGAGATCCCGGTCCTGGGCGCGCTCTTCGGCAACCGCAACGACACGACCGCGCGGACCGAGCTCATCATGTTCATGACCCCGAGCGTCACCAGCACGGACGACCAGACCGCGGATGTGACGCAGCGGGTCGAGCGCGACTTCAAGGCGGCGCTCGACCGCTCCAACCTCGTGGCGCCGCGTCCGGTACCGCGCTGAAAAGCGCCCCCTAGAAACCTTTTGACGCAACCGGCCGGCGGAGCGCATTGTTCCGGCACGGGAACAATCGGGAGACTGCCATGGCCAACCCCAATGCGGGTGCCGAGTGGCTTTCGGACTTCACCAAGGCGATGGGCGACATGCGGACGCCGATGGTCGATGTCGAGACCCTCGTCTCGATGCAGCGCAAAAATCTCGAGGCGCTGACCGAGGTGAATCAGGTGGCAATGGAGGGCGTGCAAGCGGTTATCCGCCACCAGATGGAAATGACGCGCCGCACAATGGAAGAGCTGTCGACGATGTTTTCTTCGCTCTTCCAGCCGAACGGCTCGATGGAGGAGCGTCTGGCGAAACAGGCGGAATTCTCGAAAAGCGCGCTCGAAAGCGGCATGTCGAACGCCCGGGAGCTGGGCGATCTCGTGGCCAAGGCCAACACCGAAACCTTGAACGTGTTGACCCGGCGCATCTCGGAGACGCTCGAGGAGCTGCGCGACATCACCAAGAAGCGCTAGCCTCCGATCCAAATTCAGGTTGCGGCAATTTCTCGTCACCCCCCGCGGCAGCGGGGGCCAGGGCAACCGCACGTCTCGCGCGCCCCGGTTTCCGCGTGCGCGGGAACGACGGGTAGTCAATTTCTCGCGGCAGGGCCGAGGGCGAGCGCGCCGGGCTCCCGGCCGGCAATCTCGTTCAAGAGCTTCTGCACGATCGCGTCGGCAAACGCGTCGAAATCCTGCGCCACGACGAGGAACGAGCCTGGCCCGCCGATCACGTTGTCGCGATACCAGTCGTCGAGGCCGGGCTCGACCGCGAGGATCGGCAGGCCGTTGATGATGACGCCCGCCTTCACCGCCTCGTCGCGCGCGTCGGCGGCGGGCCGGCCGCGATTGTTCGAGCCGTCGCCTGAGATGTCGATGACGCGCCGGTCGCCGCGATATTGGCCGCGCGGCAGCATCGTCATGGCGAAATCGATCGCGCCCGAGAGCGACGTGCCGCCGCCGAAGAGCTGGCGCGGCACCGCGGCGATCGCGGCGGCGAGCGCGTTGCCGGACGCCGTGTCGTGGACGAGCGTCCAGTCCACGACGATGACGTGGAGCGTGGGTCCCGTCCATTGCACCATCGCAACCGCGATCCTCCCGTGCGCGCCGGCCGCGATCGCCTCGATGACGCGGCGGTCGCGGAAGGCGCTGGCATAGCCTTGGCGCTGCAATTCGAAGCGCGTCTGGTTGACGCTGCCCGAGGCATCGACCGCGAGCACCAGTTGGAGATCGACAGCCGTGTCGGCGGCCGCGGCCCGCGTGAGCGCGAGACACGCGGCGAGCGCCACGGCGGCGAGGCGCAGCATGCTCAGCGCGCCTTCGGCCGATAGGGGCCGAGCGCCTTCAGCGCCGCGGCGGCGAAGGAATCATCGACCAGGTCGGTGACCTTGACCTCGCCCTCGATCCAGCCCTGCGTCTTGTAGAAGGCGAAATCCTTCTCGAGGCTCGCGACGTTGACATGGCCGTCGGGGTTGCAGCCTTGCGGCGAGATCGCGCGATAGACCGCGGGATCCTTGATCGCCGTGTATTCGGTCAGGATCTTGATGACGGCATCGGCGGTCGGACCCTTGAGGGCGCTACCGGCGAGCGCGTCGTTGTAGAACCGCACCGCTTTGAGGTAGGCGCGCATGAAGGCCGTCGCCGCGTCCTGGCGCTCGTGCGCGAACTTGGCGGAATAGAGCAGCACCGCGGCCTCGTGATAGGGATCGATGATGTCGTCGCTCATGATGCGCACGGCGGCGTTCGCCGCGATCGCCTGCGTCGCCGCGGGCTCGGCCGTCAGACCCGCATCGACGCCCTTGTTGACGAGCGCTGTCACGTGCGCGGGATATCCGAGATAGACGGGCTCGATATCCGTGAAGGCGAGCCCGAACTGTTTCAGCGCCTCGTTCATGGTCGAATTCGAGCTCGCGCCCGGCGCGGTGAGCGCGACCTTCATGCCGCGAAAGTCCTGGAGCTTGCGAAAGCGTCCGCTCTCGATCAGATCCTTGCGCACGAGCAGGATGTTGTGGCCGTAGCCGGGCGGCGCCGACGCCGTGTCGGCGACGATCTGGACATGGATGCCCCGGGCATAAGCGGAATAAAGCCCGGCCGCGGCCGAGCCGGTGCCGACATCGAGTTCGCCCGCGCCAAGCGGCGCAACCATCTTGGCCGCCGAATTGAACGGGATGATCTTGATCTCGAGCCCCTCGTCGCCGAAATAGCCATTCTTGTCGGCGATGAAGATGCCGACATCGCTGCTGCTGTTGGAGGTCGCGACATTGACGTGCTCGAGCGCAAAGGCCCGCGGCGCGTAGAGGGCCGCGAGCGCGATCGAGGCCAAGAGTCCGGCAGCGCGCATGTCGAGACCGCTCCCCTTCATTCCAGCAGCCGCAGCTCGCGATAGGCCCGCGCCGCGCCCTCGTGGAACCGGGCCGCGCCGCTGCCGATCGCCGCGAGATCGGCCAGAAGCCCGGCGAGGCCTGCGAAGAGACCGTTGCGCCGCGCGAGTTCTGTCGCGTTGGTGGCGATGGCGCGGGCACAGGCGGCGACCGCGGCCTCATCCGCGCCTGCGCGCGTCACCAGAAGATTGAGCACGCCCGGCTGCGCCGTATCGGCGTCGAGCCCGCGCAGCGCGCCGCGGGCCATGACGGCGCGGCGGTAGAACGGCACCGATGCGAGCACGTGCGCAAGCGAAGCATGGTCATACGGCAGAACGTGCACGCCGCAGCGTTGCGCGAGCCCGGTCATGACGCGGTTCGGGATCGGGCATTGCAGTTGCGCGTCGGCCTCGCCTCTTTCGACCGCCGCGGCGCCACGCTCGAAATCGAGGAAAAGCGGCGTCACGCCAAGCCCGAGAAGGTCGAGGATCACGCGCGCATGCTGCGCCATGCCGCTCGTCGAAGGCCCGAACACGACGCGCTTGCCTTGAAGATCGCGCACGCTGCGGAATTGCCGGTCGGCACGCGCGATGAAGAAGAGCGGCCCCGTGTTCATCGGTGCGACGATGCGGAGATCGAGCGGGCGCGCGAACGGCGCCTCGCCCGCAAGCGCGCGCGGGATCCAGTTCGCCGCCATGAATCCGAACGCCGCGTCGCCCGCTGCGACCCCTTCCGCCGTTTCGATGCTGGCGCCTGGCGATGGCGCGATCTCGATGGGCGCCAAAGCGGGCTCGCGCTCGAGCACGGATTTGAGCGCAAGCCCTTGCGTCCAGAACGTGCCGCCTTCTTCGGCCGTGGCGATCCGCGTCGCCATCGCTCAGGGCACTTCCATCGCCATCACACCGCCATCGACGAAAATGTTCTCGCCGAGCACGAAGGAGGAATCGTCCGAGACAAGGAACAGCACGGCGCGCGCCGTCTCGTCCGGCTGGCCGGGGCGCTTCACCAGGTTGGTGATGGGCCGGCTCGGATCGAACTCGTCCCTGCCCACGGGCGAGCCGGTCTTGTTGGGCGAGATCGAATTGACGCGGATGCCGTAAGGGGCGAGCTGGACCGCCATGGCGCGAGTGAGGTTGGCGACGGCGCCCTTCGCCGCGGAATATGCGATGGCGCGGCCGCGCCCGCGATGGCCCGAGGTCGAGCCGATATTGACGATGCGCCCGCCCGGACCCTGCGCCACCATGCGCGCCGCCACGTGCTTTCCCATGAGGAACTGGCTTTTGAGCGTGACCGCCATGACGTGGTCCCATTCCTCCTCGGTGATGTCGAGGATGGTCTTGTTGTCCGAGATCGCGACGTTGTTGACGAGGATGTCGATGCGGCCGAAACGGCGCACCACTTCCGCGACCGCATCCGCGACCTCGCTCGCCTTCGAGACGTCGGCGGCGAGCGCGAAGGTCTCGCGGCCCGTGGCGCGGATCTCCGCCGCCACTTTGTCGCCGCGCGCGCGGTCGGAATCGAAGATCGCGATGCGCGCGCCTTCCCCCGCCAGAAGCCTGGCGATCGCCTCGCCGATGTTGCGGCCGGCGCCCGTCACGATCGCGACCTGACCCTCGAGCTTCATGGCGCGCGCCCCCATGTGTTCTGCGCGGCCGGAAGTATCGGCGTTTGCCGGGCGTGCCGCAACCGATCGCGCGGCGCCGGCGGCCGCGCTCGCGAAATAGCTATTTCATCTCACCCAGCGTGTCGGCCATGGTGGCGCCGCGCTCGCCCATCGGCTTGGGCGCGCCGGTGGTGCTGTCGCGCGCCGTCTGGTGCTCCATCTCGGCGTTGATCGCGGCCCCCAGAAGCACGACGAAGCAGGTAACGTAGAGCCATATCAACAGCGCCACGACCGCGCCTAGCGAGCCATAGCTCTTCTCGTAGCTCGCGAAGCTCGAAACATAGAGCGAGAAGAGCGCCGAACCGCCGAGCCACAGCACCGTCGCGATCCCGGCGCCCCAGCTTACCCAGCGCCAGCGCGCCCTCTCGCGGCACGGCGCATAGCGGTAGATCGCCGCGAGCGAAGCCATGACGAGCGCCAGCAGCACGGGCCAGCGAGCCGCGGCCGCCGCGATCTTCGCGTAGGGGCCAAGCGGCAGGAGGGCGATGACCGCAGGCAACACGGCGACGAGCGCCACGGCCACGATCGCGAAGACCGTGCCGCACACGGTCAGCAGGAGCGCGTCGAGATAGAAGCGGAACACGTTGCGCTTCTCGCTCTCCTCATAGGCGATGTTGAGCGCCGACATGAGCGAGCCGGCCCCCGAGCGCGCGCTCCACAGCGCGATGCCGACGCTCACCGCGAGCGCGAAGCTCAATTTCGAGTCCGAGCTCGAGGTGATCCGGGTGAGTTCGCCGGAAATAATGCCGATTGCGTCGCCCGGGATGATGCCCTTCATCGCCTCGATCTGCGTGCCGACGGCGGCGGGGTCGAAGACAAGGCCATAAAGCGCCACGAGCGCGGTGAGCGCCGAGGGAATCGCGAGAAAGGCGAAGAAGGCGAGCCCGGCCGCGATCAGCGACAGGTTGGTGCGGGAAATGTTCTCGTAAACGCGCAGCGCGATGTCGCGCCAGCCGCGCGTTGGAATGTGGCTTGGCCACGTCGCCTCGCGGCCATGGGCAAGATCGGTCTCGGTCGGCGTTCCCGCCATCGCGTTCCTCCTGCTCGCCAACGCCGAGGGGCAGCCGGGGGTTCGCGCGACGGCAGACGCGGCTATAATCCCGGGTCGAGGGAACCGGGACATGCCAGAAAACGCGACACGCCGCTTCAGCGTGGCGGAGGGACGCCGCTTCATCGCGAGCGCGCTCGCCGCCGCCGGCCTCACGGCGGCGGATGCCGCCGCCGTCGCCGAAATGATGCTCTTCGCCGATCTGCGCGGCATCGACAGCCACGGCATCGTGCGGCTTTCCTCATATATCGCGCGCGTCCGCGCCGGCGGCGTCAATCCGCGCCCGAACATCAAGATCGCGCGCGAGACGCTCTCGACCGCGCTGGTCGATGGCGACAACGGGATGGGCCATCTGGTCATGCGCTTTTCCGCCGAGCTTGCCATCGAAAAGGCGGCCAAGACCGGCATCGCCTGGGTCGGCACGCGCCTCAGCAACCACGCCGGCGCCGGCGCGTGCTATGCCACCATGCCCTTGGCGCGCGACATGATCGGGTTCTATCTCGCCGTCGCCAACAACAACCACATGGCGCCCACGGACGGGATCGAGCCGCTGGTCGGCACCAATCCGGTCGCGGTCGCGATCCCGACGGCGGACGAGCCGCCGATCGTGCTCGACATATCGACAACCGCGATCTCGGCCGGCAAGGTCCGGCTCGCGGCCGACCGCGGCGAGAGCCTGCGCGAAGGATTGGTGATGGATCACGACGGCAACGCCGTCACCGATCCGAAGAAGGCCGTGGATGCGCTGTTCCTGCCGATCGGCGGCTATAAGGGGTTCGGTCTGTCGCTCGTGTTCAGCCTGATGGGCTCGGCCTTGAACGGCATGCGCACGGGGCGAGACACGGTCAGCATCGACGATGTGAGCGCCGCCGGAAACACCGGCCAGACCATCATGGCGCTCGACGTGGCGGCGTTCGGCGACGTCGCCGACTTCAAGCGCCGCATCGACAAGGTGGCGCGCGACATCCGCACCTCGAAGCCGATGCCCGGCTTGACGGAGGTGCGCTATCCGGGCCTTCAGGGCCATCGCACGGCGCTCGCGCGGGAGAAGAACGGCATCCCGATCGCGGCGCACCTGGCGCAAAATCTCGACAAGCTTGCCGCGTCCTTGGGCATCGCGCGGCTGGAGGTCGGACGATGAACGGGGATTCGAGCCGCAACATTCGTTTTCTCGCGCGCACGGACCAGGGCGGAAAGCCGGACGGGGTGCAGTTCATGCTGCACCGCTCGGGCTACGGCTTCGTCGGCCAGACCTATGCCGAAGGAGTCTCCGTCCTCGACCTGCGCGACCCCAAGAACCCGAAGCCGGCTGCGTTCGCGCCGATGCCGGCCAACACGCGCGCGAGCCACATCCAGCTGCACGAGGACCTGCTGCTCGTCGCCAACGGGCCGAACCCGGCGAAATCGCTCGTCTCGGCCGACTATTTCACGAAGCCCTTGGCCGACACGCAGCGCCGCGATCTCGAATTCGCAGCCGGCATCCGCGTCTACGACGTGTCGCGCCCGGAGAACCCGCGCGAAGTGGGCTTCATGCCGGTCAACGGCTTGGGCGTCCATCGCATGTGGTATGTCGGCGGGCGCTATCTCTATTGCTCGGCGCATTTCGAAGGCTTCGCCGACCATATCCTCACGATCGTCGACCTGCGCGAGCCGATGAGGCCCGAGATAGTCGGGCGCTGGTGGATGCCGGGCATGTGGCGCGCGGGCGGCGAAAATCCCGCGTGGAAGGGGCGCTACGCACTCCATCACGCGCTCGTCGCCGGCACGCTCGCTTACGGCGCGTGGCGCGACGGCGGCCTCACCGTGCACGATGTCAGCGACCCGGCGCGGCCGCGCCTCCTCGTCCATCGCAACTGGTCGCCGCCCTTCGGCGGCGGAACCCACTCGCCGCTGCCGCTGCCCGGGCGCAACCTCCTCGCCGTCGCTGACGAAGCGACCGCCGACAATGGCGCCGATGGGCGGAAATGCGTCTGGCTCTTCGACGTGCGCGAGCCCGCGAACCCGGTCAGCATCGCCACCATGCCGCAGCCCGCCGAGGCCGACTATGGCGCCAAGGGGGGAAAGTTCGGGCCGCACAATCTGCACGAGAACCGGCCCGGCACGTTGCAGAACGACAAGCTCGTGTTCGCAACCTGGTACAATGCCGGCGTGCGCGTCTTCGACATCGCCGATTCCTTCGCCCCGCGCGAAGTGGGGCACTACGTGCCGGCGGCGCCCGAGCGCATGCTGCCCGAGCAGTCGAAGCGCCCGCGCGTCATCCAGTTGTGCGACGTGCTGGTCGACCGGCGCGGCGTCATGTACGTGACCGACACGAACGCCGGCCTTACCATTCTCGAATTCGACGGGGCGAGGTGAGCGATGGATGCGAAGGCGCCGGCGCCGGCAGCAACGGCGGTAGCCGAGAACCGCAACCGCGGCGGGACCGGGGCGGAAGGATTGCCGCCGAACCTCAAACGCTATCCGACCATCGCCGACCTTCGCAAGCGTGCGCGGCGGCGCGTGCCGCGCTTCGCCTTCGACTTCGTCGATGGCGGCTGTGGCGAGAACGAGGTGAGGGACGGCAATCGCGTCGCGCTCGATGCCGTGAAGCTCGTGCCGCGCTACGGCCTGGGGCGCGAGGCGATCTCGACCGAAATCGAGCTTTTCGGGCGGAACTATGCCGCTCCCATCGGCATATCGCCGATGGGCATGGGCGGGCTCTTGTGGCCCAAGGCCGAGCGCCATCTCGCGACGGGCGCGCAGGCGATGAACGTACCCTATGTGCTGTCGACGCCGGCGAGCGCCTCGATCGAGGAAATATCCAAGATCGCGCCCGGCGTGTTCTGGTTCCAGCTTTATGGCGCGCCGCGGAACGACAACGCCATCACCTTCGACCTCGTGCGGCGCGCCGACGCGGCGGGCGCGCACGTGCTCGTCGTCACCATCGACACGCCGGTGCGCGCCAAGCGGCCGCAGGACTGGCGCAATAATCTCTCCGTGCCGTTCAAGCCCAATCTCCGCACCATCCTCGATGTCGCGCGCGCGCCGTTCTGGCTTGCGGAGGTGTTGCGCAACGGCACGCCGTGCCCGGAGAATTTCCGCGCCTATGCGGGGCCGGGCGCGTCGAACGCCGACGTCTCGGCCTGCTCGTCGCGCGAGATTCGCGGCGGCTTCGCCTGGGAGACGGTGGAGCGGGTGCGGAAACTCTGGCCGCGCGCGCTCGTCGTCAAGGGCATCATCCATCCCGACGATGCGATGCGCGCGCTCGCGCTCGGCGCCGACGGCATCATCGTCTCGAACCATGGCGGCCGCACGCTCGACGCAGCGCCCTCGTCGATCGACATGCTGCCGACCATGGTCGAGCGCGTGGGATCGCGCATGACCGTGCTGATGGACAGCGGCGTCCGCACCGGGCTCGACGTGGTGCGCGCGCTGGCCTTGGGCGCCAAGTGCGTCTTCACCGGGCGCTCGTTCCTGTTCGGCGTCGCGGCCTTGGGCGCGCCGGGCGGGCAGCACGTCGTCGAGTTCTTTTCCGACGAGATCCGCATGGCGATGGGCCAGGTCGGCGCGCGCAGCATCGCGGCCCTGCCGCAGGTCACGGTGCTGCACCCCAACGCCTTGAAGTTCTCGGGCGCGAATATCTGAGGAAGATGGCAACGGTTTCCGACGGCTGGGCGAGCAAGGTCCCGGAAGTCACGCTCGTCTTCTGGATCATCAAGATCGCCGCGACGACCCTGGGCGAGACGGGCGGCGACACCGTCACCATGACCATGAATCTGGGCTATTTCGTGGGAAGCACTGTATTTATAGTGGTGCTCGCGGTGCTGGCGGCGGCGCAGATCGCGGCGCGGCGATTTCACCCCGCGCTCTACTGGGCCACGATCATCGCTTCGACCACGGCCGGCACGACCATGGCCGACTTCGCCGATCGCTCGCTCGGCATCGGCTATACCGGCGGATCGTCGCTGCTCTTCGCCGGCCTCATGGCGGTACTGGGACTCTGGTATTGGTCCGAGGGATCGGTCTCGGTCGAGACCGTCCGCCGGCCCAAGGTCGAGGCGTTCTATTGGGCGGCGATCACGATCTCGCAGACCTTGGGAACCGCGCTCGGCGACTGGATGGCCGACAGCACGGGCCTCGGCTACGAAGGCGGCGCGCTCGTTTTCGCCGCCGGCCTCGCGCTTCTCGCCGCCGCCTATTTCCGGACCCGCGCTTCGCGCGTGCTGCTGTTCTGGGCGGCCTTCATCTTGACGCGGCCGCTCGGCGCGACGGTCGGCGATCTCCTCGACAAGCCGGTTGCCGACGGCGGATTGGCATTGAGCCGCCCGCTCGCGACGGCCGCGCTCGCCGTCTTCATCGGGCTTTGCCTCCTCGTGCTGCCGCAGCGCGCCGGCGGACATCCCGGCGCGGTCCCGGGAACCCCAGCGCAGCGCTAGGTCTCGTTTGCGCGCACGAAGCACATGATGCCGCGCGCCGGCGTCCAGCACACGACCGCGCGGCCGGTCGGGTTGTCGGTCCGTTGCAGAACCTTGTCCTCCGGCACGACAAGCCATTGCCCGTCGATCAGCGCCTCGTAGCTGTCGCCGTCGGTGCGATAGTCGGTGGTGCGGCAGTCGGCGAGCGAGCAGCATGAAATGCCGCTGCCCGGCTGGCGCAGGCTCTGGAACCACGGCGCAAGCGTATAGTCCGAGTCCTTGGGCGGCTGGGCGATCGCGTTCGCGGCGGCGAGCAGGCAAGCGGCGCCGAGCAGACTTCGCATCATGGTGGGAGACCTCGATCCCATCTCGGTGCGAACGGTTGGCCGGGCCTATTGGTGCCCACCCCCTTCGGGTGGGGGCGTGGAGCTGCCGCTCGCGGCAGTGACGGGCCCGGCGAGCCAGCGGAAATCCGTGAGCACGTCGCGCTCGAAGCGGCAGCTCGCGGCGATTTCCTGGCCAGCCGCGGTGCCCGAGACTTGGGCGGTCTCGATGCCGTTGCCGACGCTCGCGCGGCGCGTCGTGATAGCGACGCCGCCGGGCCAGGCCGCGCTCACCATGTCGGCGCAGCGGTCGGAAACGCCTTCATCGCGCGTGAGGCCGCAAGCGGCGAGGAGACTAGCGAGCGCCAGCGTGGCCGCGATCTTGCCCATGCTCATGCCGAGTCAACGCCGCGCCGCGCGTCCGTGGCACGGCGCTGCGGCGAAGCGGCGCATTTTGTTGCGCCGGCGCCGCGCGGCTCGCAATTCCCGGAATATTCGGCGCGCGCGATTTGGCGTGGCCCTACGGCGCGCCCATATTGTAAATTACGGTTCTGCGTCATGACCTTGACCGAGTGGACAGTGCAGGCGGCGCGCCAGGCGCTCAGCGGCAGGCGGACGGGCTGGCGCGGCTACGCCGCCTTTGCCGGCCCGGCGGTGGTGGCGTCGATCGCCTATGTCGATCCCGGCAATTTCGCGACCAACATCCAGGCAGGATCGCGCTACGGCTACGCGCTGCTCTGGGTCGTTCTGCTTGCCAATCTCATCGCCATGCTGTTCCAGGCGCTCTCGGCGAAGCTCGGCATCGTCACGGGACGCAATCTTGCCGAATTATGCCGTCAGGAATTTTCCCGGCCCGTCGTCCTCGGCATGTGGGTGGTGAGCGAGATCGCCGCGATGGCGACCGACCTCGCCGAATTCCTGGGCGGCGCGATCGGACTCTCGCTCCTGTTCGGAATGCCGCTCATGTATGGCATGGCGGTGACGGCAGTCGTCGTCTACCTCATCCTCATGTTCGACCGCTACGGCTTCCGCCCGGTCGAGCTCATCATCGGCAGCCTCGTCGCGGCGATCGCGCTCTGCTATCTCGTCGAGCTGTTCATCGCGCCCGTCGATTGGCGCGCGGCCCTCCTCGATTCGGTCGTGCCGGCGATTCCGGATGGCGGCGCGCTGCTGCTCGCGGTCGGCATCGTCGGCGCGACCGTCATGCCGCACGCGGTCTATCTGCACTCCGGGCTGACGCAGGCCCGCATTCCGCCGCGCAACGAGGTCGAGAAGGCGCGCATCGTGCGTATCTCGAACCAGGAGGTGCTGGTGGCGCTGGCAATTGCCGGGCTTGTCAACATGGCGATGGTGATGATGGCGTCGGCCGCTTTCCATGCGGGGTTCAGCGACGTCGCCGAGATCGAAACGGCGTATCGCACGCTGACGCCGCTCTTGGGCGCGGCGGCGGCGGTCGTGTTCCTCATCGCGCTGCTCGCCTCGGGCATATCGAGCTCGGCGGTCGGCACGCTCGCCGGGCAGATGATCATGCAGGGTTTCGTTGGCTTCACGATCCCGGTCTGGGTCCGGCGCGCGGTAACGATGGTGCCGGCCTTGATCGTCGTGGCGCTGGGCGCCGATGCGACGAACGCGCTCGTCATAAGCCAGGTCGTGTTGAGCCTCGCCCTGCCGCTGCCGATGGTGGCGCTCATCCTCTTCACGCGGCGCGCCGACATCATGGGGCCCCATGCCAATGGCCCGATCACCCAGGCCGCCGCCGTAATCGGCACGGTCGTGGTTTTGGCGCTCAACCTCTTTTTGCTCGTGGGGCTGCTCTTCTGAGCCCGGAACGAGGCGGCGGCGCAGAGGGTTTGCAGGTCATATGCACTTCAAGGCGCTGGCCACCGATTTCGACGGCACGCTCGCCGCAGATGGCGTCGTCAGCAAAGCGGCCATCGCGGCGCTGAAAAATGTGCGCCGGTCCGGCCGCAAGCTCATCCTCGTCACCGGCCGCGAGCTGGGCGATCTCGACAAGGTTTTCGCTCGCTTCGACCTATTCGACCGCATCGTCGCCGAGAATGGCGCGATCCTTCACCGCCCGGCGACCGGCGAGACCGTGAACTTGGCGTCGCCGCCGCCCGCCGATTTCGTGGCATTACTCGAGCGGCGCGGCGTCACGCCGCTCGCGATCGGCCGCGTCGTCGTCGCGACGTGCGAGCCCTACGATCGCGACATGCGCGAGGCGATCAGCACTCTCGGCCTCGACTTGCAGATCATCTTCAACAAGGGCTCGGTGATGGCGCTGCCGCCGGGAGTCGACAAGGCGAGCGGGCTCGCGGCGGCGCTCACGGAGCTTGCGCTCGACGCGACGCATATCGTCGCGATCGGCGATGCCGAGAACGATCGAGCCTTTCTTGGCGCGTGCGGTTGTGCCGTCGCGGTCGCGAACGCGCTGCCGATGCTGAAGGCGGACTCCCACTGGGTGACGGACGGGGCGCGCGGCGACGGCTTCGTCGAGTTGGCCGAGCGGCTCGTCGCAACCGATCTCGCCGGCCTCGCCCGGCGCGGCGGCACCGGCAAAAGCTGATGCGTCAGCGCCGGGCCGCGGCCCGGTCCTCGTCCTCGAGCGCTTCGTCGATGCTGGTCGCTTCGAGATAATATGGCACTTCGATGACGGCGATGTTGCCGCCGCCGTGACGCAGCACCGCGTTTCTGAGGCGAATGGCGCGGTGGCCGTGCAGCACGTGCTGCCACCAGTGGATCTTGACCAGCTCGGGGATGAGGAGCGCGATCGGGCGCTCGGGGAATTCGCGCCTCACCTGGGCAAGGAAGCCGAGGCACGGCTCGATCACCTTGCGATAGGGCGAGTGCACGATTTCCAGGCGCGGCGGCGTGCGGCCGGCCTCGCGCGCGGGCGTCTCGACCTGGCGCCGCCAGTCGCGCCGCAAACCCGCAAGCGGTTCCTTCGCGTCGGGCCCTTCGAGCTCCGTCAGATGCACCGCGATCACGTCGTCGCCGAGATTGAGCGCGAGCGTCAGCGCCTGGTCGGTGAGACGGTTCCAGCCCGCGGTCATGACGACGAGTACGGGATCGTCCTTGTGCACCACGAGTGGCGCGGGATCGCGGAGCGCCCGCGCCTCCCAGCGATATTGCCGCTTGACCGCGGTGAGGAGCCAGAACACGCACGGAATGACCAGAACCGTGATCCACGCGCCGTCGCTGAACTTGGCGGCGAGGATGACGACGAGCGCCACGCCGGTCGCGACCGCGCCGACAAGGCTCAGGACGAGCCTGACGCGCGCGCCGCCGGCGGTCTTCCAGTGCATCGCCATGCCGGCCTGCGCCAGCGTGAAGGCGAGGAACGCGCCCACCGCGAAGAGCGGGATGAGATCGTCGGTGATGCCGCGGAATGCGGCGAGCAGGAGTCCCGCCGTCACCGCGAGAAAGAGAATGCCGACCGAATAGACGAGCCGGCGCCCCGGCAGCGCGAAGGAGCGCGGCAGGAACTCGTCGCGCGCAACGAGGCGGCACAGGCGCGGAAAGCCGACGAAGCTCGTGTTGGCGGACAGGCAGAGCACAACGAGGATGCCGGTAATCGAAATGTAATAGAGCACGCCCTTGCCCCACACCGCGCCCAGAAGCTGCGACAGCACGCTCTGATATCCGGCCTGCGTCTCGTCCATGGCGCCGATGCCGTAGCCTTTCGCCAGCACGGCGATGCCGGCGAGCAGAAGCGCCAGCAGGATGACGATGATGGTGAGCGTGCGCTGCGCGCGCGGCACGGCGGGATCGCCGAAGGCGGTGACGCTGTTGCTGACCGCCTCGACGCCCGTCATCGCCGTGCAGCCGCCGGCAAACGCGCGTAGCACGATCCAGAACCCGACCGCCGCGCTCGCCTGCGGCAGCGCCGGCGGCGGCGCGACCGGCGCGGGATGGCCGCCGGCCAGTGCCATCTCGACCAGTCCCGTGGCGATCGCGGCGACGAGGCTGCCGACGAAGACATAGGTCGGCAGCTCGAACGCGAGCCCCGATTCGCGCGTGCCGCGCAGATTGAGGAGCGTGAGCGCGCCGAGAACGGCGAGGCAGAGCCAGACTGTCAGCGGCTGCAATGCCGGAATGGCGGAGACCAAGGCGCCGACCCCGGCCGAGATGCCGACCGCGACGTTCAGCACATAGTCGATCATCAGCGCCGTCGCCGCGAGCAGCCCGGCACGCGTGCCGAGGTTCTCCTTGGCGACGGTATAGGAGCCGCCATTCACCGGATAGGCGTTGATCACCTGGCGATACGACAGATAAAGGATCCCGAGGAGCGCCAGGATCACCAGCATGATGGGCGCGAGAAGGCTCGGGGCCGCGGCGCCCAGCGGCACGAGCAGGATGAGCGCCGCCTCCGGCCCGTAGGCCGCGGACGAGAGCCCGTCGAGCCCCATCGCGGCGACGCCGGCGGCGACGCCGATCCGCTCCGTGTCAGATTCGCGGTTGGCGAGCGAGCGGCCGAGGATAAGGTTCTTCAGCGTCCCCTTGAGCGACATCGACCGCCTTCACCCCCCTTGCGGCCGGTCAGCCGTCCTTGGCGCGCGCGTTGAGCTGGCTGATGAGGGCCGAGACCTGGCCGCCGTTCCGCTCGATGATCGAGCCGAATTCGTCGCGATAGGTGAGCGCCTGGCTCACGCCTTCGAGGCTCGCATCCTCGATCTTGTAGCTGTCGCCATTCTTCCCGAGGTGCCAGTCGACCTTGACCGG
Organism: uncultured Alphaproteobacteria bacterium; assembly: GCA_963729295.1. Lineage (GTDB taxonomy): Bacteria > Pseudomonadota > Alphaproteobacteria > ATCC43930 > CGMCC-115725 > DATJLY01. Next base: position 403,977 of record CAVSNJ010000028.1, on the reverse strand, counting down.
CGGCTGCCCGGTCGAGGGCCGAAAGATGTCGGTCGTGACGAGGATGGTGCCGTTCCCCTCGTCCTGCGTGCCGCTCACCTTGAAGCTCTCGCCGTTGTAGCTCGAGAAGCGCGACCAGTAGACCTGGATCATGTAGTTCTCGAACGCATCGCCGAACTGTTTTTTCTCGTCGTCGTTCGCGGACCGCCAATAACGGCCCAAAACGAAGCGCGAGATCTTGGGGATGTCGAAGGATTGCTCGCAGAGCTGGCGGAATTGCTGCTTCCGCTCGGCCTCGGGTATCCCCTTGTTGTTGATGATCTGCAGCACGCGCGTGCCGAGATCGTTCATGAAGCTCGTCGGGTCGGGGGCTGCGGCCCGGACCGGGGCGCCGCCCCACAGCAGGACGACGAGGGCAAAGGCAAGGCTCGCGATAACGGATCGTGCGCGCATCGGCTCCCTCATCTGCATTACTGGAAGCGCCCAGACCAATAACAAAGCGCCGCGCCATTTTCCACCCGCCCGGCTTCGCCTGGCGATTTCGTGAAGCGCGCCGCGGCGCAGCCGGAGGGCGACCCCGCCGCGCCCGGCTGCCGCCTTAAGCAACGCTCGCCGCGCGCGGTCGTTAGCATCGCCGGGACGGCACTCGAAAGGGCGAGAATGAGATTTCTGGCGATGGCGGCGGCGTTCGGCATGGTTTTGGCGCCGGCGGCGCTTGCGCAGGGTCAGGGCGGGGTCCCGACCACGGCGCTCACCTATCCGATGCCGCTCGAGGTGCCGGCCAATGGCTGCGCCTGGTCGGGCGTCGCCTTTTCCGACGGCGCGGTGATCGAGCCGCTGCGGAATGCCTTCAGTTATTTCCGCTGCGCGCGCGGCTCGTGGCTGCGCTTCACCTCGCTCGCCGAGGCGACGCGACCCATCGACTCCGAGGCCGAAGGCAGTTCGCGCCCGCCGCCCTGAGCGAGGCGCTGGCGCGTCTTCGCCGATCCGCCTACGATTGCGCCAACAACAGCGGAGGGTGAGACATGCGCAGCAGACCGACACTCACATCGGATGACGTCCAGAAGATGCTGGCCGCCTCCAAGGCCGAGGCACAGAAGAACAAGTGGAACGTCTCGATCGCGATCGTCGATGACGGCGGCAATCTTTTGGCGTTCGAGCGCCTCGATGGCGCGCCCGGCATCACGGCGCAGGTTGCGCTCGGCAAGGCGCATGCCTCGATCGCGCTGCGCCGGCCGTCGAAATTCCTCGAGGACCGCGTCAAGGAGCGGCCCGCCTTCATCAAATTCCCGGCCGGGCTGCCGATCCAGGGCGCCGTGCCGGTGATGTACCAGGGCGAATGCGTCGGCGCGATCGGCGTGTCGGGCGTGCAGTCGCACGAGGACGAGCAGGTCGCGAACGCCGGCGCCGCCACGGTCGGCTGAGCCTTTCTATCCCCACGGGCCGCGCTGGCGCCCTCGCGGCGCCAGCCGGAACGCTTCCGTGCGCGCCGGGTGGAAGAGCGTCACGTGCGAGGGGCGCAGCACCATCACAAGCACAAGCCCGGTGATGAAGCCGCCGACATGCGCCCAGACCGCGACGCCGGGCTCGCCCTCGGAACCGAGCGCGCCCAGCACCTGCAGCAGGAACCACAGGCCGAGCAGGATCACCGCCGGCACGGTGATGAGGCGCACCAAGATGATGATCCAGACGAGCGTCACGACGTTGCCGCGCGGGTGCAGCGCGAGATAGGCCCCGAGCACGCCGGCGATGGCGCCGCTCGCGCCGATCATCGGCACGGTGGAATCGGGAGCGACCAGCGCCTGCGTCATCGCCGCCACGATCCCGGAAATGAAATAGAGCGCCATGAAGCGCAGGAAGCCGAGCGGCACCTCGACGCCGCGCCCGAACAGCCAGAGATAAAGCATGTTGCCGAGAATGTGCATCCAGCCGCCATGCAGGAACATGCTGGTGAAGATCGTCATCCACGGCGCCACGAGCCGCAGCTGCGCCGGCAGCTCGGCGTGGCCGAACAGCACGGCGGGAATCATTCCATAGGCGAGCGTGGCGGCCTCGCCGCCATGCGGCTGGTTCAGCTCCCACAGGAACACGGCGCCGCACGCGGCAATGAGGCCATAGGTTCCGGCCTCGCTGCCGTTATGCGGCGCATCGTCGTAGAGCGGCAGGGCGATGAACATATGCCGGTGCGTTTCCTTCGGGCCGGCGGAAGGCTACCATACCAAGCACGGCCGAAGTTGCGGCGGGAAGGAAACATCATGAGGCTCATGTCCTTCGAGGCGGCGGGGACGCGCTCGTATGGCGCCGTCGATGGCAGCGGCGTCGTCGATCTGGGGCGGCGCATCGGCGGCACCTTGCGCGAGCTCATCGCCGGCGGCGGGATTGCGCGCGCCGAAGCCGCGGCGAAAGGCGCCGCCGCCGATTTCCGGCTCGACCAGGTGCGCTTTCTCCCGCCCGTGCCGGTGCCGGAAAAAATCATCTGCGTCGGCGTCAACTATGCCGACCGCAACACCGAGTACGAAAATCTCGAACGTCCGAAATACCCGAACATTTTTTTGCGCACGCCGGGTTCGTTCGTGGGGCACGGCGCGAACATTCTGCGGCCGCCCGAATTGATCCAGCTCGACTACGAGGGCGAGTGCGCGATCATCGTCGGCCGCGCCGGGCGGCGCATTGCGAAGGAGCGCGCGCACGAACACATCGCCGGCCTCACCTGCATGAACGAAGGCACGCTGCGCGACTGGACGCGGCACGGAACCTTCAACGTGACGCAGGGCAAGAATTTCGACAAAAGCGGCGGCCTCGGCCCCTGGATGGTGACGGCCGACGAGTTCAAGAGCTTCGCCGGTCTCCGCGTCATGACGCGCGTCAACGGCGAGGTGCGTCAAAACGACACGACGGCGCATCTCGTCTTCTCGTTCTCCGAGTTGATCGCCTACATCTCGACCTGGACCGCGTTGGCGCCTGGCGACGTGATCGCGACCGGCACGCCGATCGGCGCCGGCGCGCGCTTCAAGCCGCCGCGGTGGCTTGCTCCCGGCGACAAGGTCGAGGTCGAGGTCACGGGCGTCGGCACGCTTGCGAACGTCATCGCCGACGAAGCCGTTGCTTGATCGGGGCCGCGCGCGGGCCTTAGATGGGGCCCATGAGCGACCATAACCCTGCCCTCACGCCCGATCCGCGCGACAAGGGGAGCGAGGCCGGGATCGAGCATCCCGGCGGCGCGCAGAACATCGCGTGGCAGACGCGCGCGGCGCCGCCGACCGCCGCCGAGACTGCGCTCGCCGACGCGCTCCAGGCGATCTTCGCCGAGGAGATCTACGAGCTTCCCGGCATCGTCGCGCGCCTCAACGGAGTGCTGCCGCCGCCCGCGGGATCGCCGCGCTGGACCGAGGCGCTGCTCGCCGCCGAACTCTCCCGGCTCGGGCGCTGAGCATGGCGGCGCGCCTCGAATTTCGCGGCGTCACGAAGCGCTTTGCGCAGCCGCGCTCGGACGAGGTGATCGTCGCCGTGAGCGAGGTGAGTTTTGTCGTTGCCGACGGCGAGGTCGTGTCGCTGATCGGGCCGTCGGGCTGCGGCAAGAGCACGCTGCTCGCGATGGGCTCGGGCCTCGAGCCGCCGAGCGAGGGCGAGGTGTTCGTCGACGGCGAGCGCGTGCAAAAACCCAATCCGCACGTCGCCTTCATGCTGCAAAAGGATCTGCTGCTGCCGTGGCGCTCGATCCGCGAGAATGTCGAGTTCGGCCTCGAGATCCAGGGCGTGCCGGCGGCGAAGCGGCACGTTCGTTCGGCGGCGCTGCTCGAGGCGTGCCACATCGCCGATTTCGCCGCGCACTATCCCTATCAGCTTTCGGGCGGCATGCGGCAGCGCGCGGCCCTGGCGCGCACGCTCGCGGTCGACCCGACCGTGCTGCTCATGGACGAGCCGTTCTCGGCGGTCGATGCGCAGACGAAGATATTGTTGCAACAGGATCTGGCGCGCAAAATCAAGGACGCCGGCAAGACCGCGCTCTTCATCACGCACGATCTGGTCGAGGCGGTGGCGCTCTCCGACCGCGTCCTGGTGATGAGCGCGCGGCCCGGCCGCATCATCGAAGAGATCACGATCGAGCTGCCGCACCGCGACGACTGCATGCGCCGGCGCGAGCATCCGGGCATGGCAAGCTATGTGCCGAAGCTGATGTCGCTCCTCAACCTGCGCCCCGCGGCGGCTTAGAGAAGATGAGAACGGAGACCTGAACATGCGAAGAACCGCGCTCGTCGCAGCATTTTTGGCCACCGGCCTCGCCGTAGGCTCGGCGCAAGCGGCCGAAAAGGTCACGTATCTTCTTCCCGCGCCCGCGTTCCTGCCCGCGTTCGGGCCGTGGATGCTGGCGAAGCAGCGCGGCTATTTCGCGGCCGAAGGGCTCGACGTCGATTTCCAGGCGGCGCAGGGCGGGGCGGATGCGGCGAAGCAAGTGGGCGCCGGCAACGCCGTGATCGGCGGCGCGATCGGCGACACGCCCATCATCGTGCGGGCCAACGGCGTGCCGGTGAAGGCGGTGGCGCTGCTCGGCGGCGGCGGGCTCATGCAGCTCGTGCTGAAAGAGGATTCGCCGATCAAGGGGCCGCAGGATCTGAGGGGCAAGACCGTCACCGTGCTGTCTTATCAGGACACGACCTATTATGCGCTCCTCGGCATGCTGGCGAAGGTCGGGCTCACGAAGAACGACGTCAACATCCAGTCGGCCGGCGCCACCAACGTGTGGAAGCTCTTCGTCGCGGGCCAGGCCGACGCGATGGCGTCGGTGCCCGATTGGGAGGTCGATGCGACCGAGGCCGGCGCCAAGATCAAGGTCATCGCGGCCGACCAGTATTTCCACAGCATGGCGCAGGTCGTCGTCGCTTCTGATGACACGATCAAGCAAAAGCCCGATCTGATTCGGAAGCTCGTCGCTGCGACGATCCACGGCGTCAAGGACATCATGGCCGATCCCGAAGGCGCCGCGCGCGACTACGTCAAGGCGGTGCCCCAGCGTCAGGGCCAGGAGCGGCAGATGGCGCGCGTCTTCCAGCTCTATGACCAGTACGTCTATCCCGGACAGGCGAAGCTCGGCGTGATGGACGAGGCGCGGCTGGCGCAGCTCCAGGATTTCTATCTGAAGGAAGGCATCATCGAAAAGGCGACGCCGGTGAAGGAGCTTTATACGAACCAGTTCGTCGAGTGATGGCGGCCGCGGCCGAACGCCCAGCGCCTCGCGCGCGCCATCCGGCGCAGCGGCGGGCCATGGGCTTCGCGCGCCCCGAGACGGCCGGCACGGCGGCCGTGTTCCTCGTCTTTCTGGCGCTCTGGCAATGGGGGCCGGGCGCCCTCAACATTCCGCCCTATATCGTGCCGACCGCGGCGCAATGCTGGGATGAGTTCTTGCGCATGCTCACGCGCGACCGGCTCATGTTCCATGTCGGCGTGACGGCGCTTGAAGTGGCGGTGGGGTTCGGGCTGGGATCTCTGCTCGGCATGGTGACGGGCTATCTCCTCGGCATGTCGGCCGCGGCCGAGGTGGTGTTGTCGCCCTATATCCTGGCGCTGCAGATCGCGCCAAAAGTGGCGTTCGCGCCGCTCTTCGTCATGTGGTTCGGCTTCACGATCTATCCGAAAATCCTGGTCGCGGTGCTGATCGTGTTCTTCCCGATCATGGTAAACGTGCTGACCGCGATCCGGCATATCGACCGCGACCTCATCAATCTCGCACGCTCCTTTACGGCCAGCCGGTTTCAGGTGTTCTGGAAGATCGAGTTCCACGCGGCGATGCCGCAGCTCTTTGCCGGGCTTCGCATCGGCGCGACCCTGGCCGTGATCGGCGTCGTGGTCGGCGAGCTTGTGGGCGGCAACATGGGATTGGGCTATCTTCTGAGCTATGGCGAAGGGGCGGCCGATACGCCGATGGTGTTCGTGACAATCATTCTCCTGACTTTCATCGGCATCGCGGCCTACCTCCTCGTCACGTGGCTCGAGCGCCGCGTGCTGCATTACATTCCTGCGCGCGCGACCGGGGCCGAGGGACTGTGAGCGAGAAGACCATGGCCGAACCCGATAGCCAGGCGATCGAGCGACTCGTCGCGACGGGATTGCGCAATTTCTGGTATCCGGTCGCGCCGAGCTGGATGCTGCATGGCGCGCCCGTCGGGATGACGCGGCTCTCCGAGCGCATCGTGCTGTGGCGCGACAAGGAGGGATTTCCGCATGCGCTCGCGGACCGCTGTCCCCATCGCGGCGCGCGGCTGTCGCTCGGCTGGAATGTCGGCGACCGCGTCGCTTGCTGGTATCACGGCATCGAGATCGGAGCGGACGGCACGGTGCTGCGCGTCCCGGCGCAAACCTCCTGTCCCCTGGAAGGGCAGCGCGCCGTCAAATCCTATCCGGTGCAAGAGCGGTACGGCGCGATCTTCGTCTGGTTCGGCGACGACCTGCACGAGGAGCCGGCGCCGCTCGAATTTCCGGAAGAGCTCGCTTCCCCCGAATGGAGCAGCTTCCTCTGCACCGCCCATTGGAAATGCAACTATCGCTACGCGCTCGACAACGTGATGGACCCGATGCACGGGGCCTATCTCCACGCCAGCTCGCACTCGATGGCGATGGGCGACAAGACCGCGGTCATGCGGATCGTGCCGACCGACACCGGCTTCACCTTCGAGAAAGTGGGCCAGCGCGACGTCAATTTCGATTGGGTCGAATGGGGCGAGACGGGAACGGCGTGGATGCGGCTCTCGATCCCCTATCGCAAGGACGCAGGGCCGGGCGGCACCTTCTACATCATCGCCTGCGCGACGCCGGTCGACGAGCACAATTGCCGCTTCTTCGCTTGGCGCTGCCGCAAGGTCGCGGGCTGGCAGCGCGACGCCTGGCGCTTCCTCTACAAGAATCGGCTCGAAGGCCTGCATTGGGAAGTGCTGGAGCAGGATCGCGGCGTACTCGAGGCGATGGCGGCGGACGCGCGCGATCACGAATTCCTTTATCAGCACGACACCGGCCTGTCACGCGTGCGCCGGCGCCTCAATCAGCTCGCGTCGGAGCAGCTTGCGGCGCGCGCGCGCGCCAATTCCGTGGCGGCGAAATGATCGGCCTCGAGGGTAAGCGCGTGCTCGTCACCGGCGCGGCGCGGGGCTTGGGCCTCGCCTTCGCCGCGGCTTGCGGCAAGGCCGGCGCGCGCGTCGTGCTGGCCGACATTCTGGAGCCCGAAGGCAAGAAGGAAGCGGCCGCGCTCGGCCAGCAATTCGTGGCGCTCGATCTCGCCGATCCGCGCTCGGTCGCCGCCGGCGTCGCTGCCGCGGCGGAGATGCTCGGCGGGCTCGACGGACTCGTCAACAACGCCGCCATCGCCACGGCGATCGGCGGCAAGACATTTGACGAAATCGACATCGAGACCTGGGACCGCGTCATGGGCGTGAACGTCCGCGGCACCTGGCTCGTCACGCGCGCGGCAGCGCCTCATCTGCGCCGCTCGGGCGCGGGCCGTGTCGTCAACATCGCGTCCGACACGGCGCTCTGGGGCGCGCCGCGCCTGCTGCATTACGTCGCGAGCAAGGGCGCGATCGTTGCCATGACGCGCGCGCTTGCGCGCGAGCTCGGGCCCGACGGCGTCGCCGTAAACGCGATCGCCCCCGGCCTCACCATCACCGGCGCCACCGACTACATTCCCGAAGAGCGCCACACGCTTTATGTTCAGAACCGCGCCATGCCGCGCAAGCAGATGCCGGAGGATGTGGTCGGCGCGGTCCTGTTTCTATTATCCGACGAAGCCGCCTTCGTCACCGGGCAGTTGCTGCCGGTCAATGGCGGCTTCGTGATGAATTGAAGGAGAACGTGATGCCCGGCAAGCCCAACAGCCTCGAGGCGACCTTGAAAGGCCGCATCGCACGCCACGAAACGCGAAGCTACGATTGGGACGCGCTCAAGTTCCAGGCGGATTACGACAAGAAATACCGTCGCGCGCAGCTGCGCTATATCGGGACCGGCGGCACCGGCGTGGCGCAGGACGACAACTCCGTGCCGGCCGAGCATTTCACTTTCTCGACCATGTTGCTGCCGGCGGGCTGCGAAGGACCCTTGCACATCCACACCGATGTCGAGGAAGTGTTCTTCATGATCCGCGGCAAGATCCGCCTCCTCTTCGAGAAGGACGGCGAGACCTGGGAGACCGAACTGGGCGAGCGCGATCTCTGCTCCGTGCCGGCCGGCGTCTATCGCGGCTTGAAGAACGACAGCGAGGAGGACGCGCTGATGTGCGTCATGCTCGGCGCATCGAAGCCCACGACGCCGACATATCCGCCCGACCATCCGCTGGCGAAGCTGAAGCGTGGCTAGCTCCGCGATGGAAATGGACCTGCTCGGCTACGAGACGGGTTCGCCGCCGCCGCAGCGCGTCACCATCGGCGGGCGCGTCATGCAGTATCGCGAATCGGGCTACGACAACGAACGCGTCATCGTGCTGCTGCACGGCGTGAGCTCGCTCGCGGCATCGTTCGGCGCGCAATTCGTGTCGCTGCCGTCGCGCGGCATGCGCGTCATCGCGTGGGACGCACCGGGCTATGGCGGCTCCGATCCGCTGCCCGAGGAAGATCCGTCGCCCGAAGCCTATGCAAGGGCGCTCGGCGGCTTCCTCGATGCGATCGGGCTGAAGCGGTTTTTCCTTCTCGGTCATTCGATGGGCGCACTGCCCGCGGCCGCCTACTGCCGCATCACCGGTACTGCGCGCGTCCAGAAACTCATCCTCGCCTCGCCCACGCCAGGCTATGCGAGCGCCACGCTCGAATTGCGCGCCGAGCGCGTCGAGGGCCGGCTCAAGAACATGGCGGCGCTCGGCCCCGCGGGGCTTGCGGAAAAGCGCGGCCCCGAGGTGCTGTCGGCACAGGCGCCGAAGCGCGCGCTCATGCTGGTGCAGGCGGTGATGCGCGAGATGCGGCCGGCCGGCTATGCCCAGGCGGTGCGCATGCTCGGACGCGGCGACATCTTCGTCGAGGCGCGCGGCATATCGGTACCGACACTCGTCCTCGTCGGCAGCAGCGACACGGTCACGCCCGAGCCGCTCTGCCGCAAAGTTGCGGACGCCATTCCGGGCGCGCGCTTCGCGCTGCTGCCCGGCCCCGGCCATTCCTGCTACATCGAGGCGCCGGGCCCGTTCGACGACGCGGTTCTGAGCTTCCTCGACGCGCCATGAGCGCCGCGCCTTCGACCACGCTCGGCGACGTCATCGCCGCCTTCCTCGAGAGCGCCGGCGTGCGCCTCGCCTTCGGCGTCGTCAGCGTTCACAACATCCCGATCCTCGACGCGATCCACCGGCGCGGCCGTATCCGCTTCGTGCCGGCGCGCGGCGAGGCGGGCGCCACCAACATGGCGGACGCGTCGGCCCGCGTCTCGGGTGGGCTTGGCGTCGTCGTCACCAGCACCGGCACCGGCGCCGGCAACGCCGCGGGCGCGCTCGTCGAGGCGGCGACCGCCGGCACGCCGCTCCTCCATTTCACCGGCCAGGTCGACAAGCCGTTCCTTGACCGCGGCTTCGGCTTCCTGCACGAGGCGAGGGCGCAATTCGACATGCTGCGCGCGGTGTCGAAGGCGGCGTTCCGCATCGTCGATCCGGCCGTGGCGCCTGCCGTGATGCACGAAGCGGCGACCTTGGCGCTCGCCGCGCCGCGGGGGCCCGTCAGCATCGAGATCCCGATCGACGTGCAGAACGCGCCGGTCCCGATGCCGCGGCACTTTGCGCCGCTGGCGCCGGCTTTGGTCGCGCCCGATGCGGCGGCGCTCGACAGGCTCGCGGCAAGGATGGCCGCGGCGCGACGGCCAATCCTGTGGCTCGGCGGCGGCGCGCGCGAAGCGGGCCGCGCGGTCGAAGCGCTCGCGGCGATGGGCATCGCCGTCGTCACCAGCGCCGCCGGCCGCGGCATATTGCCGGAAGACGATCCGATGAGCCTTGGCGCCTTCGGTGCCTCGCCGCCGGTCGAGCAGCTTTACGATACCGTCGATTTCATGCTCGTCGCGGGCTCGCACCTGCGCAGCAACGAGACGCGCACCTACAATCTCCGTTTGCCGCCCGCCCGCGCGCGCGTCGATGTCGATCCCGCTGCCGCGGGGCGAGGCTATCCGTCGGAAATCTTCGTACGCGGCGACGCGCGGCTCGTGCTCGAGGATCTCGCCGCGCGCCTCGTAGGACGCCTTGCGCCCGATGCCGCATTCGCGAAGGACGTGGCCGAAGCGCGCCGCGCGGCGGAAGACGGCTTGCGCCGCAGCATCGCGCCTTATGCTCCGATGATCGAGGCGTTGGAGCGCTCGATGCCCAAGGACGCGCTCTGGGTGCGCGACATCACGCTCTCGAACAGTACGTGGGGAAACCGCGCGCCGGCGCTCGGCAATCCGCGCTCGGCCGTCCATGCGATGGGCGGCGGCATCGGCCAGGGCCTCGCCATGGCAGTGGGCGCGGCGCTCGCGGGCGAGGGGCGCAAGACGGTGGCGCTCGTCGGCGATGGCGGCCTCGTGCTCAATCTCGGCGAGCTTGCGACCGCTGCGGAATCGGGCGCCGACATCGCCCTCATCCTTATGAACGACGGCGGCTACGGCGTCATCCGCAACATCCAGGACAACATGTATGGCGGACGGCAATGCTATGCCGATCTGCTGACGCCGAATTTTGCGCGCGTCGCCGAAAGCCTCGGCATCCCGCACCGGCGCGTCGGCGCGATCGGCGATTTCGCGCCCGCCTTTGCCGCCGCCGTGCAGCAGAAGGGGCTGTCGATCGTCGAAGTGGACATGCGCGCGATCGGGCCCTTCACCCAGAAGCACGGCAGCTTCCCGCCGCCGCCCGCTGCCGGCATCGGGCGCTGATCGGCCGCACCGGTCCGTGCGTGCCCGCAGGCTGGCCGGGGCAAGGAAAAATTCGAGACGAGGGAGGGAGGCATGAGGACGCAAATTCTGCTTGTGGCATTTCTGGCCGTGGCGCTCGCGCACGCGCAGGTCCGCGCCGACGAAGCGCTGGGCGTCAACAGCTTTGCCGGCTCCTCGGGCGTCGTCACCCGGGTCGGGCAGCAGCAGGGCTTCTTCCACGCCGCCGGGCTCGAGGTCGCGCTGTCGCATCCGAAAGGCTCGGTCGATCAGTTCAAGGGCCTGGTCGAAGGGCGTTACCAGGTGCTCATCACCGCGCTCGACAATGTCGTCGCTTACCACGACGGGCATGGCGAGGCCGATCTCGGCGGCCCGCTCGATCTCGTCGCGGTGATGGGCGGCGACAGCGGCTTCCTCACGCTCGTGGCGGCGCCTGGCACGAAATCGGTCGCGGAGCTCAAGGGCAAGGTGATGGCGGTCGATGCGCTCACCACCGGCTTCAGCTTCGCGTTGCAGGAGCTGCTGGTCGAGGGCGGCGTCGCCAAGGATGCGGTGAGCTATGTCACGGCCGGGAGCAGCGGCGCGCGGCTTCAAGCGCTCATCGACGGCAAGGCGCAGGGCGCGCTGCTGTCGGTGCCGTTCGATCTCGCGGCCGAGGACAAGGGGTTCGTCGCGCTCGAGACCGTAGCCGGGCGGCTCGGCGCTTTCGATGCGACGGTGGGCGCCGTGCGGCAGAGCTGGGCCAAGGATCACGCGGCGACGCTCGTCGGCTTCATCAAAGCCTATCGTGAATCGACGCGCTGGTTCCTCGCGCCCGCGCATAAAGCGGCGGCGATCGCCCTCCTGCATCAGGAGATGCCCGACGTCCCCGAGGCGCAGTTGCCGCGTATCTACAGTCTGCTCGCCGACCGCCATCAAGGCCTGTCGCGCGACCTCGTGCTCGACCGCGCCGGCGCCAAGCGCGTGCTCGATCTGCGCCAGCATTATGCGGCGCCCGCGGCGCGCCCGGCGCATCCGCTCGCGGACTATGTCGATACGAGCTACCTCCGCCAATCGCGCAAGTGACATCGCCGCGCGCGCGATGAGGGCGTTCGCGCCCGCGCGCGTCGTCCTCGTGCTATGTGCGGGGCTGGTGGCGTGGCTCGTTTTCGTGCCGCTCGCCGCGCTCGTCTATGTCGGATTTACCGAGAGCACGTCATTCGGCGCGGGCGGCTTCACGCTCGGCAATTTCGCCGACGCCTATGTCGGCCGGCACATCCCGCGCCTCCTTGCGAACTCGCTCGTCTTCGCGCTCGGCTCGAGCGTTCTGAGTTTTCTCCTGGGCGCGCTCGGCGCCTTCGTCGTCGAGCGCACCGACGCGCGGCTCCGCCCGCTGCTGCATGCCCTGGCGATCCTCGCCTTCGCCGTGCCGGGCCTGCTCTTGGCGATGGCGTGGACGCTCGTGCTGAGCCCCAACATCGGCTGGCTCAACGCACTTTTCGGCCGCGCGGTCTTCAATGTCTATTCGATGGCGGGCATGGTGTTCGTGCTCGCGAGCCACAATTTCCCGCTGGCGTATCTCCTGATGGGCCCGGCGTTCCGCGCGCTCGACCGGCGCATGGAGGAGGCGGCGTTCGTGGCGGGCTCGGGCGTGCTCGCCGCAACGCTGCGCGTGAGCCTGCCGCTGCTGCGCCCGGCGGTGCTGTCGACGCTTCTCCTGCTGTTCCTCCGCGGCATCGAATTGTTCGAGGTGCCGGTCATCATCGGCCTTCCCGCGCATATCGACGTCTTCACCACAGAGATCCAGGACGCGACCGGCACCGTCCCGCCCGAGCCGGGCATCGCCGCGGTCTTGAGCTTCACGCTGCTCGCGCTCTCGCTCGCCGGGATATATTTCTATCGCCGCGCCACCTTGGGCGCCGAAGCCTTCGCCATCGTCACCGGCAAGTCGCAGCGCGCGGCGCCGGCGCGGCTCGGCGCGTGGCGCTGGCCGGTCGGGATCGCCGTCGCGCTCGTCTATGCCGCGGTCGTGCTCCTGCCGCTCGCGACCCTGCTGTGGCAATCGCTCTTCCGCAACGTGACGCCGCCATCCATCGCCGGCATCGCCGCGGCATCGCTCGTCAACTACCGCTACATCGCGACATATCCTGTGTTCGCGGCCGCCGCTGGCAACAGCCTCGTCCTCGGCGTCCTGGCGGCGAGCCTTGTCGTTACGCTGACCTTCGTCATGGCGTGGATCGCCCGGCGCGGCACGCCGCGCGCGGCTCTTCTGATCGACGTCCTGGTGTTCGCGCCGATCGCGATTCCGAGCGTGATCGTCGGAGCATCCATCCTCTTCGCCTATCTTGTGCTGCCGATTCCGATCTACGACACGCTCTGGATCCTGCTCGTCGCCTACGTCACCCTGCACCTGCCCTACGGCATGCGCTTTGCGGCAAGCGGCCTCGCGCAGATCCACCGTGAGCTCGAGGAAGCGGCCGAATCGTGCGGCGCGGGCACGCTCGTGATGTTCCGCCGCGTGCTGTTGCCGCTTCTGGCGCCGGTGCTGATCGCGTCGTTCCTCTATGTCTTCATGCTGACGGTGCGCGAGCTCGCGGCCTCGGTCTTTCTCGTCGGCCCCGCGACCGGTGTGCTCGCGACCTTGAGCCTCACGCTGTGGCAGGACGGCGGCAGCATCGGCGCGATCTCGGCGCTGGGTTCGCTCGAGATCGCGGCGCTCAGCCTCATCGCTTGGCTCATGTGCCGCTTCGAGCGGGCGGTAGCGGCGCGCTAGAAGCCGCCACCTCGAGCGCCACCGCGAAGAGCGCGGCGGCGGCGAGGAAAAGCGGCACGTGCATCACCCGCGCGGCAAGCAGCGCGAGCACCGCGCCCACGCCATAGGCGATCCACGCGAGCGCGTCGAGCCGCGCCGCTTCGCCGGGCGCATCGTCCTGCTGCGGCGCCACTCTTGCGGCGATGTGGTCGGCGAGCCGGATGATCGTCGCCGTCACCACCACGGTCTGCATCCCCGCCGCGCCGAAGCGCGTGATCGCCGCGCCCTGAAGCCCCATCGCAACCGCGAGGATCGCGAGCGAAGCCGGCGCCGGGAGATGCGCAACCGCCGCCGCCAGAAGCAGCGCCGCTGCGGCCAGGAGCGCCGCGACCGGCCGCCCCGTCGTGCGCCGCAAGAACGCGGAGAGCGTGGCGCCCGCGAGAAACGCCGCGAGCGTCGTCGCATAGGCTGCCGCGCGCTTGGCGTCGCCCTCGCTTGCGGCGATTGCGAGCAGAACGGTGTTGCCGGTCATGTTGGCGGCGAAGACGCCGCCGAGCATCGTGTAGCCGATCGCGTCGACATAGCCGGCGACGAGGCAGAGCGTGGCCCCCCGCGCCATGACGCGCGGCGAAAGACCCGCGCTCACGTTGCTTCGTCGGCGCCGAGATAGGCCCGGCGCACGTCCTCGTTATCGCGAATTGCCGCCGGCGCGCCGGTCGCAATCGCGCGGCCATAGACCAGCACGGTGATACGGTCGGCAAGCGCGAACACCGCGTCCATGTCGTGCTCGATGAGAAGAATGGTGAGGCTGCCCTTGAGGCCGGCGAGGAAGCGCACCATGCGCGCCGAATCCTCGGGTCCCATGCCGGCGGTCGGCTCGTCGAGCAGCAACAGACGCGGGTTCGTGGCGAGCGCCATCGCGATCTCGAGCGCGCGTTTTTCGCCATGCGCGAGATGCGAGGCCTGGACATCGGCGCGGGACGCGAGCCCCACCTGATCGAGAATCGCGTGCGCCGGATCGCGCAGACCCGGATCGCGCCGCGCCGCGCGCCAGAAGCGAAAGCTCGTGCCGGCATGCGCCTGGACCGCGAGCGCCACGTTGTCGAGCGCGGAAAATTCCTGAAAGATGCTGGTGATCTGAAACGAGCGCGCGAGGCCCAAGAGCGAGCGGCGATAGGCCGGGAGATCGGTGATGTCGGCGCCGCCGAAGCGGATCGTGCCGCCATCGGGCCTGAGCTCGCCCGCGAGCTGCGCCACGAGCGTCGTCTTGCCGGCGCCGTTGGGGCCGATCACCGCATGGACTTCGCCCGCAGCCACGGCAAGGCTCAGATGATCGCTCGCGACGAGCCCGCCGAAACGCTTGTGCAGCGATTGGATTTCGAGGAGCGGCTCAGCCACGGGCGCTCTCGCGCTCGCGTACCAGGAAACCGGCGACACCGCGTTTGGCGAACAGCACGACGAGAATGAGGAGCGGCCCCAGGATCACGAGCCAATGCGGAGTCAATGCCGAAAGCTCGTGCTCGAGGATGACATAGAGCGCCGCGCCCATCACCGCGCCGACGAGCGTGCCGATGCCGCCCAGGATCACCATGATGATGATCTCGCCCGAACGCGCCCAATGCATGATGTTGGGCGAGACGAAGAGAAGCTGGTTCGCAAGCAGCGCGCCGGCGACGCCGCACATCGCCGCCGAGATGACGAAGGCGGCGAGGCGATAGCGGTAGACCGGAAATCCAACCGCGACCATGCGCCGCGCGTTCGACTTGGCGCCCCTCAGTACCATGCCGAAGCGCGATTCGACCAGCCGCGCCGCGATGGCGAAGAACAGTCCGAGCACGGCCAGAACGAAATAATAAAGGATGGTCGGATTCGAGAGGTCGATGGGTCCGAAGCCGCTGTGGCTGTCGATGCTCATGCCGTCGTCGCCGCCAAAGACGTTGAGGCTGATGAAGAGAAAATAGAGCATCTGCGCGAAGGCGAGCGTAATCATCACGAAAGACAGGCCGCTCGTCCGCAGCGATATGGCGCCAATGAAGAACGCGGCGAGCGACGACACGCCGATCGCCGTGCCGAACTGCACGAGGCCGTTGGTGATGCCGTAATGGTCGAGGATGCCGACCGAATAGGAGCCGAGGCCGAGATATGCGGCATGGCCGAAGCTGACGAGCCCGCCATAGCCGAGGATGAGATCGAGGCTCAAGGCTGCGATCGCGAACACCATGACGCGGGTGAAGAGGTCGAGATAGAACGGCTGATCCGCGGCATAAGCGATGAGCGGCACGATGGCGAGTGCGGCGAACCCCGCCGCGATCGTGCCGCGTCTCGCGTCAATCCGCATCGCTATCGCCCCCGCGGCGGGAAGAGCCCCTGCGGCCGGAAATAGAGGACGAAGGCCATGAGGATGTAGATCGCCATCGAAGCGAGCGCGGGCCCGGCATTGTCGGCCGCCGTCCGCGCCATGACCGTGGCAAGGAGCGGGCGCAAAAAGACGCGGCCCAGCGTATCGACGAGCCCGATCAGCAGCGCCGCGACGAAGGCGCCGCGGATCGAGCCGATGCCGCCGATGACGATGACGACGATGGCGAGGATGAGGATGCCGTCGCCCATGCCTGCCGTGACGGAAAAGACCGGCCCCGCCAAAATCCCCGACAAGGCCGCCAGCATCGCGCCCAGGCCGAAGAGCAGCGTGAAGAGCAGCGCGATGTCGATGCCGAGCGCGCCCACCATCGTGCGGTTCGAGGCGCCGGCGCGGATCAGCATGCCGAGCCGCGTCTTCATCACCAGGAGATAAAGGAGAAGCGCCACGACCAATCCCACCGCGATGATGGCGAGGCGGTAGAGCGGATAGGTCATGCCCGGGAAGATCGTGACGCGGCCGGCCAGAAAGCTCGGCACCGCGAAGAACAGCGCCGTGTCGCCCCAGATGATGCGCACCATCTCGTTGAAAAACAGGATGAGGCCGAACGTCGCCAGAACCTGGTCGAGATGGTCGCGCCCATAAAGCCGGCGGAACACGATCACCTCGATGGCGATGCCGATGACGAGCGATCCGCCGAGCGCCGCCATGACCGCGAGCGCGTAGGAGCCGGTGTGGACGAACGTAAACGCGCAGAGATAGGCGCCGATCATATAGATCGAGCCGTGCGCGAAATTGATGAGGTTCATGATGCCGAAGACGAGCGTCAGCCCGGCCGCCATCAGGAACAGCATGACGCCGAATTGCAGCCCGTTGAGAATCTGCTCGAGGACGAGAAGCGGCGTCATGTCATGGGGCGGGCGGCGTCAAGGGGCGACGCCGCGGCGGCCGACGATGAGGTTCAAAAGCGCCTGGCGCTTCTCGACCGTGACGGCGTGAATCGCGCGCTCCAACGCCTTCGGCAGATCCTGCGGCCGCTCGACGCATTCGCCATAGCCGCCATAGATCTCCATCATGTGCTCGTAGCGCGCCGTAGGGCCCAAGGGCCCGACCGGCATCTCGTTGCTGCGCGCGGCGTGGCCGTCGGGGAAGACGCGCAGCGCCGAGCCCTCGACCTCCTCCCACATGCCGTTGTTGTAGACGATGAACAGCACCGGAAGATTCATCGCGCGCGCGACCTGGTGCCCGGCGGTGGGGTTGCCGAACATGTAGGCGCCGTCGCCGAGCGTGGCGATGACGAGCCGGTCGGGCGCCGCGAGCTTGGCACCGAGCGCCGCGCCCACGCCCCAGCCGAGCCCGCCCGCGGCCGGCGTGCCGAGATATGTCCGCGGGTGCTTGAACGAGGCATGGCGCAGGATGAGCGAATACTCGTTGACGAGGATCGCTTCGTCCCCCTTTGCCTGCGAGATGCAATGCGCGGCCCAGACCGGGCTGATGGGATGGGCGCTCTTCGCCGTTTGCAACTCCTCATCGACGCGCTTCCCGAGCGCCGCGCGCGCGGCGGCGGCGCGTACGCGGCGCTCCTTCAAAAGCGCCTCGGACGTGCGGCCCTCGAGCGCCGCGCCAAGCTGCGGCAGCACGACACGCGCCGGTCCCGTCACGGCCACGTCGCACGCGAAACTGCGAATCGGGATGCGCGAGAACAGCGGATCGACGCCGATATGGATGATCTTGCAGCCCTCGGGCGGGTCGCCATGCACGGTCGGGATCCAAGGCGTGTCCGTGTCGATCACCAGGATCGCATCGGCGTCCTTGATGAAGGGGCCGGGATCGAACCCCACCAGCATCGGATGATCGCTCGATGTCGAATTGGCGATCGAGCGGTACTCCACGAGCGGGATCGCGAAGCGCTCGGCGAATTCGGCGAGCGCCTTGGCGTTGGCGGCGACGCGCCCCACCTCGCGCGCGAGAATCACCGGCCGGCGCGCATCGGCGAGCATGTCGGCCGCGCGCGCGATCTGCTCCGGCGTCGGCCCCGTGATCGTGCCATAGGCGCGGCGCACCGGCGAAGTGAAGGTAAGTCCGGACAGCTTTTCGCTCATCACCTCGCGCGGCAACGAGAGATAGACGGGGCCGCACGGCTCGCTCGTCGCGATCTCGATGGCGCGGTCGATCACCGCCTCGAGCTGCGCGCCGTTCCTCAACTCATAGTCCCACTTGCACAGCTCGCGCACCATGCCGGCCTGGTCGAACATCTCCTGGCCCCAATGGATGCCGGTGTCGCGCGAGCCGGTGAAGCCGCGCTCGGTGATCGGATTGCGGCCCGCGGTGAAGATCATTGGCACGCGGTCGCGCGCCGCGTCGGTCAAGGCGTTGATGCCGTTCGCCGTGCCGACATTGACGTGGAACATCACCATCTGCGGCCGGCCGGTCATGAGGTAGTAGCCGTGCGCCATCGCCGTTGCGACGTTCTCGTGCGGCACCGTCACGACCTTGAGCTGCGGTTTCGTGCCCTTGGCGCGGATCGCGGCGAGCGCCTCGTTGACGGGCGCGAAATCGGTGCCGCCGTTGGCGAAGAGATATTCGATGCCGCGCTCGGCGAGGAGCGTCAGGTACGCTTCCGCCACCGATTCGGCCGCGATCGTTTTTGTTGCCACGCGCTACTCCAGCCTGCTTTCGCCGCGAGACTAGTCGCTACGCGAGGTTGCGCCAAGCGCTGCTCAGTCCTCGATGACGACGGCGCGCACAGGCGATGCCTCGACGCCCGTCATGTTGAGCGGCAGGGCCAGAAGCGTGACGCGCTCCTGGGTGATGCGGTCGAGGTTCGTCAGATACGGCATGGTGACGACGCCGTTCTCGCCGAACGTGCGCGAGGTATAGAACACGACGTTCGAATTGGGCGCGTCGGCGCCGTGATAGAAATCGAAGCCCACGAGCACCACGCCCTTCTCGATGCACCATGTGACGGCGTCGCGCGTCAGATAGGGCGCACGCTTCGCCCAATCCGGCGCGAAATAGTCGTTGTTGAGATCGGTGCGGAGGAGGAGCCGATCGCCCTTGTGGAGTTTTGCGCCCACCGCCGCGTCGAAGTCGGCGGCCGTCACGGCGCCGCCCGGCACGCGATGGCGCAGATCGGCCACGACCGCGTCGCCGGCGAACAGCTCGAGCGGCAACTCCTGAAGCTGCTTGCCGCCTTTCACCATGTGCTCTGGCGCATCGACATGGCTTCCGGCATGGAGCCGCATGTGCACGCCGCGCACGATCTGGCCGGCGCCGCCCGGCGCGTCGTGCTCCTTCAAGGTCTCGACCGCGAACTGCATGTCCTTGGCAAAGCCTTTCGGCGTGTGCATGCGATAATTGCGGGCATCGAGCGTCAGGCTGATGTCGATGATCTTGCCGAAGCGCAGCGTCATGGGGCCCTCCCGAGGACCCTCATCCTACACGCCCTCGTCCCGCCGGGGAGAGGGCGTGCATCGTCGGCAAATACTTGGGGGGAGGCGGCCGCCGCGCGCTCGCGGGCGGCCGGGCTGCGTCAGTTGATCCGCACCACCGCTGCGCCGGTCAGCGTGATCGTGCTCGGGATGCTGGTAATGCCCGCAACCGAGTAGTTGAGGATCGGCGTATAGGTATAGGTCGTGCTCACCGTCACGTAGGTGCCGGGCGTGCTGCCGTCGCTGCATGCGCCCGAGGTGCATGGCGGTGCCGGCGCGGTCGTATCGCTCGGCGGCGGCGCGAGAGCGCTCGAAGTGGTGCAATAGCAGGCCTCGACCGGCGACGGCGACAGCGTCACGTTCGAGCCGAGGCTCGTCGCGTCCTGCACCGCGGTGGTGATGGAGCTCGAGGTGAAGCCGTGCTCGAGCGCATATTGCGCGCCCGCCGCGGCGGCATTCTGCACCCGCATCTTGTCGTACGCGCCGACGCCGAAATCGGCCATCGGCAGGATGATGCCCGCCAGCAGCGGCAGGACGAGCGCAAGTTCGACCGCCGCCGCACCCGAGCGGTCGCTGCTGCAACCCCGGGCGATCTCGAGAGCTCGTCGCTTGGCTTTCATGCGCGCGAGGATAGGCCTAAATCCTTGCCGCAACGTGGAGATCGGCCCCAACTTGCATAAAATTCGCGGCAAGAGGGGGCGCGCTTGACAGGGCCGGGGCGGCATCGGATTGTCGGCGCCGATAAGAAGAAGAGGCCGAGGATGCTGCCTGGAGTGGTGCCGTTTCCGCCGGATTTTGCCGCGCGCTACCGCGCCAAGGGCTATTGGCAGGACAAGTCGCTGGCCCAGGAATTCGCCCCCGTGTTCCGGTCCTTCGCCGAGCGGGTGGCGCTCGTCGATGGCGAGCGCTCCTTCAAATTCCGCGATATCGACAATTTGAGCGACAATCTCGCGCTCAATCTGCTCGATTTGGGATTGAAGCCTCTGGACCGCGTCGTGCCGTGCCTGCCGAACGTGGCCGAGTTCGTGATCCTCTATTTCGCGCTACAGAAGATCGGCGGCATCCCGATCGCCGCGCTCGCGACCCATCGCTACAACGAGATTTCGCAATTCGTGCAGATCGCGGAAGCGGTCGCGTGCGTCTATCCCGAGCGGCAGAGCGATTTCGAATTCTCGCCGATGGTCGCCCGCATCGCCAAGGAATCGCCGTTCCTGCGGCATCGCATCGTGCTGGGCAGGCCGCGCGAGGGCGAAGTGGCGCTCGCCGAGCTCATCGCCCGGCCGGCCCGGCGCGCGCGCGCAGAGCTCGAAAAGATCAAGCTCGACCCGACCGATCCCTGCATCTTCCAGCTTTCGGGCGGCACCACCGGCGTGCCGAAGCTCATCCCGCGCACGCACAACGACTACGCCTATAATTCCAAGACCGCGGCCAAGGTGTGCGAGGTGAGCGGCGATTCGGTACTGCTTCTGGCGCTGCCGATCGCGCATAATCTGCCGCTCGCGTGCCCCGGCATCCAGGGCTTCTTCTTCAACGGCGGCAAGGTCGTGCTGAGCCGCACGACGCGACCCGAGGACATGTTCCCGCTCGTCGAAAAGCATCGCGTCACGCACATCAAGGTCGTGCCGGCGCTGCTGATCCGCCTCATCAGCAGCCCGGCCGTGACGCAGTACGACACCTCGTCCATCCGCTTCATCCAAAGCGGCGGGCAGCGGCTTCAGCCGGAAGTGCGCATCCGCACCAAGGAACTCATCCCTTCGACCTTCGTGCAGGAAAATTTCGGCATGTCCGAGGGCATGCTGTTCTTCGTGCGCAGCGGCGATCCCGACGACGTGCGGCTCGAAACGGTGGGGCGGCCGATTTCGCCCGATGACGAGGTGCGGCTCCTGGACGACGACGACCGCATCGTGGCGCCGGGCGAAGTCGGCGAATTGTGCGCGCGCGGACCTTATACGCTGCGCGGCTATTACGGCGCGCCCGAGCACAATCAGCGCGCCTTCACCTCGGACGGGTTCTACCGCTCGGGCGATCTGATGCGGCAGCACCCGTCGGGCAACTACATGGTCGAGGGCCGCAAGAAGGACCTCATCAACCGCGGCGGCGAGAAGATCAGCGCCGAGGAGATCGAGAACCTCATCCTGCAGCATCCGGCGGTCGAGAACGTCGCCTGCGTCGCCATGCCTGACGCCACTCTCGGCGAGCGCATGTGCGCCTGCGTCATCCTCGCCCGCGGCAAGACCCTCGCGCTCGACGAGCTGGTGCGCTTCCTCGACACCAAGGAGATCGCGAAATTCAAGCTGCCCGAGCGGCTCGAGGCGCTGACCGAGTTCCCGCTCTCGACATTCGGCAAGGTGTCGAAAAAAGCGCTCGTCGAGATGGTGACGCAAAAGCTCGAGGCCGAGCGGGCGCGGAAGGCCGGCTGAGTGATGCGCATCATCGACCTGCACTGTTATCCCAACACCGAACCCTGGATCAAATGCCAGGGGCCTTATGTCGCGGCGCTGGCGCAATACTGGAACCGCACATGGACGTGGAAGGAGGAGCACGAGGTCGTCGCGGAATTCACCAAGGCCGGGGTCGAGGCGGTGCTGGTGGCGCTCGATCTCGAGACGACGGTCGGCACGCCGCCCTGTTCGAACGACTATGTCCGCGCCATGCAGCAGCGCCACACGGACCGGATCATCCAATGCTGGGGCGCGGTCGATCCCTTCAAAGGGGAGGTTGCGCGCGAGGAGGCGCGGCACGCGATCCGCGATCTCGGCATGCTCGGCTTCCACTTCCATCCGATCATGGGCCATTTCGCCGTCAACGACCGGCAGTTCTATCCGCTGTTCGAGGTCATCAACGAGCTGAAGGCGGCGGTGATGATCGATGTCGGCACGACCGGCATGGGCGCGGGGATGCCGGGGGGCTTGGGCGCGCGCATCCGCCATGCGCATCCCTCCGCACTCGACGATCTCGCCGCCGATTTCCCCGACCTCAAGATCATCGCCGCCCATCCCGGCTGGCCCTGGGTCGACGAGATGACGGCCGTCGCGCTCCACAAGGGCAATGTCTATTGGGAGATGTCGGGCTGGGCGCCCAAATATTTTCCGGCGCAGCTCAAGACCGACATCCGCGCGCGGCTCCAGGACAAGGTGATGTTCGGCAGCGACTATCCGAGCATTCCCTATGACCGCTTGCTCAAGGAGTGGGGCGAGCTTGGATATTCCGACGCGGTGATGGAGAAAATCTTTCACGGCAACGCCGAGCGGATCCTCGGCTTGTGACCAGCGTCCTCATTATTCTCGCGATGCCCGACGAGGTGATCGCGCGCTACCGCGACCCGCTTGCCGCGCATTTTCCCGAGATCGAATTGAACGCCGTCAATCATCGCGACAAGATCGATCCCTATATCGCGCGCACCGATGTGCTTGCTGACCTTCGGCGCCATGATGGGCGACGAGGTCTTTCGCAAGGCGAAGAGCCTCAAATGGGTGCAGGTGCTGGGCACCGGCGTCGATCGCGTTGCGGATGCGCCGTCGCTCGGCGCGAACGTGATCGTCACCAACATGCCCGGCATCCACGGCGCGCCGGTGGCGGAAGCGGCCATCGCCTCGATGCTGGCGCTCGCGCGTCAGCTGCCGCGCTCCGTGCGCGCGCAGGACCGTGGCGAGTGGGAGCGTTTCGCCTCGCGCCTCATCGACGGCAAGACCGCAATCGTCTTCGGCCTCGGCGTCATCGCCGAGGCCTTGGCCCCGCGTTTGAAGGCGCTCGGCATGCGCGTCGTCGGCGTCACCTCGGCGCCGCGGCAAATCCCGGGCTTCGATGCCGTTCTGCCGCGCGAACGGCTGAACGAGGCGCTCGCCGAGGCGCATCATTTCATTCTGCTCACGCCGCACACGCGCGCGACCCATCGCATCGTCGGCGAAGCGTCGTTCCGCGCGATGAAGCGCGGCGGCTATTTCGTCAATCTCGGCCGCGGCGAGACGGTCGACGAAGAAGCGCTCGTGCGCGTGCTCGAGGACGGACACCTCGCCGGCGCCGCGCTCGATGTGTTCAGCATCGAGCCGTTGCCCAAGGCTCACAAGCTCTGGTCGATGAAGAACGTCATTGTCACGCCGCATCTCGGCGGCTTCTACGACGAATATCCCGACCGTTCGCTTCCCGTCGTCGAGCAGAATCTGCGCCGTTTCCTCGCCGGCGAGCCGCAGCATATGATCAACGTCGTGAACCGCGCGAAGGCGACGCAATGACCGAGACGAACGAACGCTTGAACCATCCGATCTCGACGACGGAGCTGGAGCGGCGCTGGGGCGCCGTGCGCCGCGCCATGGAGCGAGCCCGCATCGACGTCCTCGTGATGCAGGCGAACAACGATTTCATGGGCGGCTACGTCAAGTATTTCACCGATCTGCCCGGCACGAACGGCTATGCCTATACCGTCGTCTTCCCGCGCGACGAAGGCATGACGGTGGTGGGGCAGGGGCCGTTCGGCATGGACCGCACGCTGCCGCCCGAGGGCGATGGCGTACGGCGCGGCGTCAAGCGCATGCTCGCGGTGCCGGCCTATTCCGCGGCACCCTATAGCCGGACATATGATGCCGAACTGGCCGAGAAAGGATTGGAGCGTTTCTCCGGCGCGACCATCGGCCTCGTCGGCACCGCGTCCCTGCCGCACGCCTTCGTCGAGCATCTGAAGCGTGGGCGCCTCTCCAACGCGACCTTCGTCGAGGCCTCCGACCTCGTCGACGAGATCAAGGCGGTCAAGAGCCCGGAAGAGATCGACCATCTACGCCGCACCGCCCTCATGCAGGACAAATGCATGGAGGCGGCCTTCGCCGCGGTGGCGCCCGGCAAGAAGGACATCGAGGTCGCGGCCGTGGCGGAACACGTGGGCCATTCCTACGGCAGCGAGCAAGGGCTGTTTATGGCCGCCTCGGGCCCGGTCGGCACCGCGGCGGTGATGGCGAACCGCCATCTCCAGGGCCGCACCATCCGCGCCGGCGACCAGTTCACGCTTCTCGTCGAAAGCAACGGACCCGGCGGCTTCTACACCGAGCTTGGCCGCACCTGCGTTCTCGGCCGAGCGTCGCAGGAGATGAAGGACGAATTCGCCTTCGTGCTCGAGGCGCGCAAATTCGCGCTCTCGCTCCTGCGGCCGGGCGCCAAGGGCAAGGACATGTGGGAGGAATTCAACGCCTTCATGCGCGCCAACAAGCGGCCCGAGGAAAAGCGCCTCTACAGCCACGGCCAGGGCTACGACATGGTCGAGCGCCCGCTCATCCGCTACGACGAGACCATGCCAGTAGGCGCCAACATGGTGTTCTCGTGCCACCCGACCTATGTCACCGAGCGCACCTATAGCTGGGCGTGCGACGACTTCCTCGTCCGCGACAAGGGCGTCGTCGAGCGCCTGCACCGCTTCCCGGAAACGATCGTCGAGCTGGGATAAGGGAGAAAGACATGGCCGACAATCCGCGCCGCATTGACGTTCATCACCACGTCCTGCCGCCGGTCTACAAGGTGAAGGCGCGCGAGCGGCTGTCCTTTGGCGGCGATCCGTCGGCGCTGTTCGACTGGACGCCCGAACGCGCGCTCGCGGCGATGGACGAGAATGGTGTCGCGACCGCCTTGGGCTCGATCTCGACGCCGGGCATCTGGTGGGGGAACGATGCCGATGCGCGCGTCCTCGCGCGCGAGTGCAACGAGTTCATGGCCGAGATGAAGCGCAACCATCCGGGCCGCTTCGGCTTCTTCACAGCGATCCCGCTGCCCGACCGCGACGGCGCCTTGGCCGAGATCGAGCACGGCTACAAGCTCGGCGCCGACGGCGTCGGCATCTTGACGAGCTATCTCGACCGCTGGCCGGGGGAGCCCGCGTTCGATCCGGTGTTCGCCGAAATGAACCGCCGCAAGGCCGTCGTGTTCGTGCATCCGACCGTGCCCACCTGCTGCGCCGGGATATTGCCTCAGATCCCCTCGGCGCTCGCCGAATTCACCTTCGACACGACGCGCGCGATCCTGAGCTTCCTGATCAACGGCACGTTCGCGCGCTATCCCGACCTGCGCTTCATCTTCTGCCACGGCGGCGGCACGATCGCGCCGATCGCGCATCGCGTCTCGAATCTCGGCCGCAATCCGAAACTGAAGGAGATGCTGCCGAACGGCGTGCTCTACGAGCTGCAACGGCTCTTCTACGACACGGCGAGCGCCATCAACCCGCCCAACATGGCGGGGCTCAGGGCGCTCGTGCCGCTGACGCAGATCCTGTTCGGCAGCGACAATCCCTGGGTCCCGATCGTCACGACCGCGACCACCCTCGACAAATTCGGCTTCACGGCCGAGGAGCAGGTTGCGATCAACCGCGAGAACGCGCTCCGCCTCTTTCCGCACCTGCGCACGCGCTAGGTCTAGATCCCGAGCCGCTTCAGCTGTGCCTCGGGATAGCGCGTGCCGGCCGCGGCACCGGGCGGGAAAGCGCCATCGAGCGCCGCAAGCGTCTCGCGCGACGGCGCGAGCTCGGCCGCCCGCGCGTTCTCCTCGAGCCAGCGGCGCTGCTTCGTCCCCGGAAGGGCCACGATATAGGGCCGCCGGGACAGCACCCACGCGAGCGCGAGCTGCGCCGGCGTCACGCGCTCGCGTTGTGCAAGCTCCTTCAACGTCGGCAGGAGGCGCTCGTTGCGGCCCATATTGTCCTTGGAAAAGCGCGGATGCTCGCGCCGCCGGTCCTTTTCGCCGAGCGTCGCGTCGTTGACCGTGGCGGTCAGGAAGCCGCGGCCCAAGGGCGCATAGGCGACGTACCCGATGCCGAGCGCGGCGCAGGTATCGAGGAGCCCACCCTCGGCGTCACGCGTCCACAGCGAATACTCGGTCTGGAGCGCCGCCAACGGATGCGCCTCGTGTGCGCGCTTCAAGGTCTCGACCGAACATTCGGAAATGCCGAGATGGCGGATCTTGCCTTGCTCCTTCAACCGCGCCATCGCGCCCACCGTGTCCTCGATCGGCACGTTCGGATCGACGCGATGGATGTAGTAGAGGTCGATGCACTCGACGTCGAGCCGTTTCAAGCTCGCCTCGCACGCGCTTTTCACATAATCGGGCGTGCCGCACACGCTGCCGCCGCCATCGGGCGAGCGGATCTGGCCGAATTTCGTCGCGAGCACGATCTTGTCGCGGCGGCCCTTGATCGCTCGGCCGAGCAGCTCCTCGTTGCGGCCGTTGCCGTAAGCATCGGAACTGTCGACGAGGTCGACGCCAAGCTCGGCCGCGCGATGCACCGTCGCAATCGCTTCGGGCTCGCTCGGCTCGCCATAGATCGGCGTCATGCTCATGCAGCCGAGGCCCACCGCCGACACTTCGAGTCCGCCCAACTTACGCCGCTTCATCCGCTCCTCCCTCGATCAGGCGCGAGACTAGAGCAGCCGCCCCGCGAAATCATGCCCGTTCATGTTCCGGGAGCGGTCGCCGGCTGCGGCTTCCACGCATCGATGCGGGCCTGCGCCCGCGCGAGCTCGTCCTTCGAGAGCTTGCCGCCGACGTCGAGTTCGAGCCGCAGCGCGCCGGGGCGATGCGGCTCGTTGAGCGGGTAAAATTTCACGGCGAGGCTGGACCAGACATAGGCTTCGACGAGGTTCTGCTCGACGCCCTTTCCCTCGGCGTAGAGCCCGGCGAGATTGTGCATCGCATTCGCTTGGCCCTGCTCCGCGGCGCGCCGGTACCACACGATTGCCTCCTCGAGATTAGCTGCTACGCCGACGCCCTTCTCGAGGTGATAGGCAAGGCCGCCTTCCGCGGCCGGCAGTCCCTGTTGCGCGGCGAGGCGCCAGTATTTCGTCGCCGCGGCCTGGTCGACGGCGACGCCCTTGCCTTGCTCGTAGGCGAGGCCGAGATCGTACTGCGCGGAGGCCAAGCCCTGGTCCGAGGCGCGCCGAAGAAGTCGAACCGCGTCTTCGAGATCGACGGGGCCACCAACTCCCTGTCGTTCCATGATGGCAAGTTGAATCTCGGAGTTGCCGTTGCCTTGCTGCGCCGCCTGGGTGAAGAGTTGCCGCGCATGCTTGTCATCTTTCGGCACGCCGGAACCGTTGTAGTAGGCGGACCCAAGCTCGTAGACGGCGTTGCCGTCGCCCTTGGCGGCGGCGTCCTCGAGCAAGGCGATGCGCTTCGCATTCGCATCGCCATTGCCGTGCTCGCTGGCGAGCTTGTACCATTTCATCGCTTCCTCGGCGTCCTTCGGCACGCCAAGCCCGTCCTCGTAGATCCGGGCGATGGTCGCGTCCGCCTTGCCGTCGCCCTGGCCGGCCGCGCGCTTGAGGACGGTGAGCGCGCCGGCCGTGTCCTTCTCCGTGCAGGTGCCGTCGAGCTTCAGATGCGCGAGCTGGTTCATTGCCGCAACGTCGCCGAGATCGCTCGCGGCGGTCGCCCATTTGACGGCCGCCGCACAATCGCGCGCCGTGCCCACTCCTTGCTCGTAGCGCGCACTGAGCACCGACATTGCCTCGGTCTCGCCCTTCTGGGCCGCCGCTTCGTCGAGCTGCGTCGCCTTTTCCTGGTCAGCCGGGATGCCTTTGCCTAGGGCGTAGAGGCTTGCGAGGTCGGTAATGCCCCTGGGCACGCCTTTCGCCGCGGCCGCCTCGAACAATTGGCGCGCAGCGTCGTAATTCACGGGCACGTCGTGGCCTCCGTAATAAAACCCGCCGAGCCGTTCCATCGCGTTGCCATCGCCCTTGGCGACGCCGCGCTGATACCAATTCTTGGCCTCGGCATAGTCCTGCGTTACGCCATTGCCGGTCTCGTAGCGCAGCCCGACTGCGTACATCGCCGCGCCGAGGCCCAAATCCGCTGCTTTGCGATACCAGTCCAGCGCAACCTTCGCATCGACCGGCACGCCCTTGCCCTCGGCATAGATGAGGCCGAGATCGGCCATCGCGGACGCGTGGTTCATGGCCGCGGCGCGCTCGAACAGGCGCTTTGCCTCGGCATAGTCCTGCGCGACGCCGGTGCCATCGAGATAAAGCACGCCGAGATTGGTCATGGCCGGCGGCCAGTCCTTGGCGACGGCCGTCTCGTAAAGCGCGCGCGCCGCGCCCGGGTCCTGCTCCAATCCGCCTGAGCCGTTCTGATAATAGAAGCCGAGGCTGTTCGCGCCGTCGGCATCGCCCTGATCGGCTGCCGCGCGATACCATTTGGCGGCCTCGATACGGCCGGTCCCGGCGGCGGAATTGGCGACGACCCGGCCGAGCGCAACTTGCGCCGAAGCATCGCCCGCTTCGGCGAGCGGACGAAGCGACCCGATCTCATCGAGCGTGCGAAGCTTGGCGAGCGCCTTGTCGGTGTCGCCGTTCTCCCATTCCGTCAGCGCCTCGGAGATGGTCGGCTTGGCGCCCGCAAGCGCGCTGTTCGGCGCCTGGGCGGCGCGGTTCGCGGGCGGCGGGCCAAGCTGCGGCGAGCAGGCCGCAAGCGCTGCGAAGATCGCAAGCCACCCGATCCTCGCCGTCATGTGCGTCTCTTCCAAGATACCGGGAGATTGCGTCTTCCGTTGGTCCCCGGCAACCGTAAAGACGGGCGCTCAATCGCGCGGCGCGTGCGCCGCCACGAGCGCGTGGAACATCTCGACGAGGCGCGCGGCCGGGCCTTCCGGCCCGACGCATTGCAGGCTCACCTGCGCGCCCTCGCTCAAGAGGAACAGTTCGTCGGCCAGAAGCTCGGGATCGCGCAAGCCCGCTTTGCGGCAGAGATCGAGGCACTTCGCGCGATAATGGGACTTGCGCTCCTCGATCACGCGGCGGGCCGGATGCGCGCCGTTGGTCAGCTCGACCGCGGCATTGACGAAGGCGCAGCCGCGCGTGTTCTTGCCAAGCTTGATCTCGCCCATGAAGCGCAGCCAGGCGAGCAGGTGTCCCTTCGGATCGCCGGCGTGGAGGCGCTCGATCTCAGCCCAGGCGCGGTCGATCCCGCTTCCCACTTCGCGCAGGCATTCGCAGACCAGCTCGTCCTTCGATTTGAAGTGGCGATAGAGCGTCATCTTATTGGTCTCGGCCGCTTCGGCGATGGCGTCGACCCCGACCGAATGGATGCCGTGGCGATAGAAGAGCTCGCGCGCGGCCTTGAGGATGCGGGCGCGGGGCGGGAGCGGCGGGGCGGCGGCCGGCGGCGGCCCGGGAATATCCGGGGCCGATGGAGAATCTAGAAGCGACGTTTCCCTTGACATGTTAGTTACCGGTCTGTATCTTTCCGGGGTGTTACCGTTCAGTATCATAATCTATGGCGCCTGTCACGTGAAATCCAGTTCGGGCGCCCGAGGAGACCAAAATGGACCAGTTCGATCCCAACAGCTTAACCGAGAGTTTCACCGACGCGCTCGACCGGGCGGCCGAAGGCCTGGCGGATTCGGTCGTGGCGGGGCTTTCCCCCGCGGTCGCAGAGGCGCTGAGCGATCCGATCGTGCGCGCCATGATGGCCGCCGATCGGGTCGAACCCGCGCATCTCGAGGGGCTGTTGCGTACGGCGGCCGAGAACCTCGCCGCGCGCGGCCCTGCGGCCCGCGAATGCCAGCCACACCGCTTTTGCTGCGTGGGGCAGGCTTGACCGGCGGCGCGCTTCGCCTCACCTTGCACGCCTTGCGCGTATGAGGCGTCGGGGCCGGCCGCGCGGCCGGCGGGTCCTAAATCTGCGGAACGAAGCCAATTCGGCTTTTTACGGAACGAAGCCAATTTGCCCCGCGCGTGCTGGCCGGGGCGGTGGCACGGGCGGACGGTTCGCGCACCAACATTTAATCTGCGGAACGAAGCCAATTTCAAAGCTTGCTTAAGGTAAGGGGGCTTATTATAGTCACGCTTATGACAACGACGACCTACGATCCCGAGCGTAGCTTCGGCTACGTGCTGTTCGAGACGGCTCGCCTTATGAGCACGCGCTTCGACCAGCGCGCTCGCTCGCTCGGCCTCACCCGGGCGCAATGCCAGGTGCTGACGCGCCTCGCGCTGCACGAGGGCATCAACCAGGCGGGCCTGGCCGAGCTTTCGGAGCTCGAGCCGATTTCGCTCGCGCGCTGTCTCGACCGCATGGAGCAGGCGGGCTGGATCGAGCGCCGCCTCGATCCCGGCGATCGCCGTGCGCGGCTTCTCTACATGACCGAAAAGGCGCGGCCGCTGTTCGACCGTATCC
This sequence comes from uncultured Alphaproteobacteria bacterium, assembly GCA_963729295.1. Classification (GTDB taxonomy): domain Bacteria; phylum Pseudomonadota; class Alphaproteobacteria; order ATCC43930; family CGMCC-115725; genus DATJLY01. The sequence continues at coordinate 373,484 of CAVSNJ010000028.1, read as the reverse complement.
TGCAAGTCGCCTACGAGGTGCGGATGGAGGCGCTTGTGGGCTTGGACGAGGACGCGCGCGACCGGCTCCTCGGCATGCTGCAACACGTTCGCGGCAACCTGCTCGATCGCGCACCCGCGCATGCGCCGGCATCGGCCGCGCGCGCGCCCGTCGCGGCGGAGGCGAAGTGATGGTGAGCGCTGCCGACGTTCTCACTTCGAGCCTGCGCCGCGGGCGACTGCGCATCGTGCTGATGCTGTCGGTGCCGGTGCTGCTGCTCGTCATCGCCGGCTACTGGTACCTCGCCGCCGGCCGCTATGCCGAGACCGACGACGCCTTCGTCCAGTCCGACGTCGTCTCGGTCAGCGCCGACGTCGGCGCCCGCGTCGTCGCGGTCGCGGTCAGCGACAACGAGCCGGTGAAGACCGGCCAATTGCTGTTCACGCTCGACGACACCAACTACAAGATCGCGCTCGACCACGCCGCGGCGCAGCTCGCCGCGGTAAAGCTGCAGATCGACGGGCTGCGCGCCACATATCGCGAGAAGCTCGCCGATCTCAAGCAGACGCAGGACACGCTCGCCTATCAGCAGCGCGAATTCGACCGCCAGCAGCAGCTTCTCGCCGAGCACGTCGCCTCGCAATCCGCCTTCGACGCGGCGCGCCACAATCTCGACATGGCGCGCCAGAGCGTTGCCTCGACCGAGCAGGATATCGCCAACACGCTCGCGGCCTTGGGCGGCAATCCCGATATCCGCACCGAGGACCATCCGCTCGTCGAGCAAGCGCAGGCGCAAGTCGATCAGGCGAAGCGCGACCTCTCGCGCACGGTGGTGAGCGCGCCGATGGACGGCATCGTCACCAATGTCGACAAGCTGCCGATCGGCCAGTACCTCAACGCGGCGATGCCGGCCTTCTCGCTCGTCTCGAACAAGAGCTGGATCGAGGCCGACTACAAGGAAACCGACCTCACCCACATGAAGCCCGGCCAGAAGGCCGATATCGACATCGACACCTATCCCGGCCACACCTTTGCCGCCACGGTCGAAAGCATCGGCGCCGGAACGGGCTCGGAATTCTCGGTGCTGCCGGCGCAGAACTCGAGCGGCAACTGGGTCAAGGTGGTGCAGCGCATCCCGGTGCGGCTCGTCATCGACAATCCCGATCCCGACCGTCCGCTGCGCGCCGGCATGAGCGCCTATGTCACGGTCGATACGCAATTCCGCACGCCGCTCCTCGTCTCGATCGACAATTTCCTCGGGCGTCTGGGGCTCTGAGCCATGATCGCCGCGTCCGCCCGGGGCACGGCCGGCGGCAGTCGCATGCTCGTCACGATCTGCGTGATGCTGGCGACGATCATGCAGGCGCTCGACACCTCGATCGCGAACGTCGCGCTGCCGCACATGCAGGGCAGCCTCCAAGCGACGCAGGATCAAATCGCCTGGGTGCTCACCTCCTATATCGTCGCCGCCGCGATCGCGACGCCGCTGACCGGGTGGCTCGCCGGGCGGTTCGGCCGGAAGCGCCTCTTCCTCGTCTGCGTCCTGGGCTTCACCTTCGCCTCGCTGCTCTGCGGCATTGCCGAGACGCTGGCGCAGATGGTGAGCTACCGGCTGCTCCAAGGCGTGTTCGGCGCGGCGCTCATTCCCTTGTCGCAGGCGACGCTTCTCGACGTCTATCCGCGCGAGCGGCACGGCTCGGCGATGGCGATCTGGGGCGCCGGCATCGTCGTGGCGCCCATTCTCGGGCCGACGCTCGGCGGCTATCTCACCGACACTTATAGCTGGCGCTGGGTCTTCTACATCAATCTGCCGGTCGGCATCCTCACCATCGCCGGGATCGCGCTCTTCGTCGCCGAGACCAAGACCGACCGCGACCGGCCGTTCGACTTCTTCGGCTTCGCCACGCTCAGCCTGTGCATCGGCGCGCTGCAGATGATGCTCGACCGCGGCGAGACCAACGACTGGTTCGGCTCGACCGAGACCTGGATCGAGCTGGGCCTCTGCATCACCGGCCTCTGGGTCTTCCTGATCCACGCCGCCACGGCCGAGCATCCGTTCGTCAGCCTCGCACTCTTCAAGGACCGGAACTTCGTCGCCGGCTCGATGCTGATGTTCCTGATCGGCATCCTGCTTTACGGCACGCTCGCGCTGCTGCCGCCGCTGTTGCAGCAGCTCATGAACTATCCCGTCGTCACGACTGGCTTGGTGCTTGGACCGCGCGGAATCGGCACGCTCGTCGCGATGGGAGTCGTGGGACGTCTGACCGGCAAGGTGGACGCGCGCCTCCTCCTCGCCCTCGGATTTTCCGTCACCGCCTATTCGCTCTGGCGCATGACCGCCTACTCGCTCGACATGGACATGTGGCCGGTCATCACCATCACCATCCTGCAAGGGTTCGGCTTGGGGCTCGTGTGGGTGCCGCTTTCGGCTGCGTCGTTCTTCACCTTGCCGGTGGCATTGCGGACCGAAGGCTCGGCCTTCAGTTCGCTCGTACGCAACATCGGCGGCAGCATCGGCATCGCGGTCGGCGAGAACGTGCTTGTGCGCAACATCCAGATCAACCACGCCTCGATCGCCGAGAGCGCCAATCCCTATAACCCGATGATGCAGCTCCCGAGCGTCCATCATGCCTGGAACATGACGACGACCTCGGGCCTCTCCGCGCTCAACGCCGAGGTCACGCGCCAGGCGTCGATGATCGCCTATCTCGACGTGTTCAAGCTCTTGATGATCCTGACGCTCGCGCTCATCCCGCTGCTCCTGCTGCTGCGCGACACGCGCGGCGACGGCAAGCGCCCGCCCGCCCCGGCGCTCGACTAGGGCTCGCTCAGCGCTTCGCGGAACTGGCGCGGGTCGAAGTCGGCGGTGCCTTCTTCGCCCTGGCGCGTGACGCGTAGATCGAGCCGCGCCGCCGCCACAAGCGCGTCCTCGGTGAGAGTGCCGCCGATCTCGGGATCCTCGATCGCGCGCCGCGCCAGCGATGGGCTCGCCGCGAGCAGGCGATAGAGCGCCGTCACGCGCATGTAGAGCGTGAGCGTCACCGCCACGCTCGTGCCGAGATTCTCGGCGAAGAGATCGAGCACCGCGGCGGTGTCGATCTCCTGCTCCCCGTCTTCTTCGTCGTTGGTGTCGTCATCTTCGTCGTCGGGCGGGTTCTCGACCGCAATCTCCCCCAGATACTCGCCGAAGAGAAAGATCGCCGAGGCCAGAAGCTCGGGCTCGACCGCGGGCACGCGCGGCGGCATCGAAAAGGGCAGCACATGCGACATGCCGCAGATTCTGGCGCGGCCTTTCGCACGCTGCAACCCCCGGCGGACGCCCGCGCACGACACGCGTCCGACCCGCCGGGCCGAACCTGCGCAGACTCGCGGTTTTCCAAAAACGCGACCGCAGCGGATTCGTTCCGCTACCGCAGGGCGTCCGGTCCCGGTCCGGCCGGAACTTCGAATGTGGATTGCCGTTCTTCAGCGGCCCTCCGGCGCGGCTCGGCGTTATCCCCGCGACAGCGGCAAGGACGGACCAGATGGCATTACCGACCCCGGCCCCGGCCCAGAACGGCATCGTGCCGGCCTCGAGCCTCTTCGGCAACCCGCTCGACAGCATCGACCTGCGCAATTTCTGGGGCGCGGTGTGGCGCTGGCGTGGCGTCGTGATGTGGACGACGCTGCTCCTCACCGCGGCGGCGATCGTCGTCATCCGTTCGCTCACGCCGGAATACACCGCCTCGGCGCAGGTGCTGGTCGGCGTCGATCAGGTCAAGGTCGGCGATCTCCAGGAGCTCATCACCGACCTGAAGGGCGGCGGCGACGTCACCGGCCCGATCGCGACCGAGATCGGCGTCATCCGCTCGCGCAAGATCGCCGAGAACACGATCACCAAGCTCAACCTCCAGAACGATCCGGAGTTCAACGCGGCGCTACGCCCGCAAAGCTTCTTCCAGCGGCTCGTGAGCGGGCAGCACATCATCCCGCAATCCTGGCTCGGGCGCGTCACGGGCGGCGACAAAAGCGCCGCCCCCGCCGGCGACGATCGGGAGATGACGATGATCGTGGGCGCGCTCGAGGACAATCTGCGCGTCAGCAATGACGGGCACTCGCGCATCATCACCATCTCCTTCGAATCGAAGAGCCCGGCAACCGCGCAGCAGGTCGCGAACACGATCGCCGACAACTACATCGTCGCGGGCCTCGACGCCAAGTTCGAGACGACGAAGCGCGCCAACGTGTGGCTCGCCGACCGGCTCAACACGCTGCGCCAGGAAGTGCAGGTGTCGGAAGACGCGGTCGAGAAATTCCGCAACGAGAACGGCCTCATCCAGGCGCAGAACCCGACCGCTCCCGGCACCGAGGGCATGACGCTTGCGATGCAGCAGATGTCGCAGATCTCGGCCGACGCGATCACCGCCCATACGAAGTTCCTGGAGGCGCAGTCGCGCTTGGCCGAGTTGCAGCGTTCGGGCGCAACCAAAGGCGGCACCGCGACCGTCAGCGCGGTCCAGAACGACAGCATCCTCGAAGTGCTGCAATCGCCGACGATCCAGAACCTGCGCGGGCAGGAGGCCGACGCCGAGCGCCGCGCCGCCGATCTCGAAGGGCCAATTCGGCGACAAGTATCCGCGCGTCATCAGCGCGCGCGCCGAAGTCGCCGAAATCCGCTCGAAGATCCAGGCCGAAGTGAACCGGGTGATTGATGCGCTCCGCAACGAGGTCGCGACGCAGCAGGCGCGCGAGCAGGACCTCAACAACGAACTCACGAAGATTAAGGGCAATGCGGCGCGCAACGACATCGCAGAGGTGCAGCTCCACGATCTCGAGCGCCAGGCCGACGCCGACAAGACGCTCTATCAGAATTTCCTGAACCAGTTCAAGCAGACGCAAAGCCAGGACAGCTTCCAGCAGCCGGACGCCGAAGTCCTGTCGCGCGCGGCGCTGCCGCTCCTGCCGAGCTTCCCGCAGACGATCGTGCTGACGCTCCTGTGCGGCGGCGCAAGCTTCATGCTCGGCGTGATCCTGGCGCTCGTGTTCCAGTATCTCGATGTCGGCGTGCGCAGCATGGAGCAGCTGAAGAACGTACTGCACGTTCATGCCCTGGGCATGGTGCCGGCGCCGCAGGGCATGGGGCGCAGCAAGCTCGCGCGCGAAGTGATCGACCGGCCGATGTCGAGCTATTCCGAGGCGATCCGCACAATCCACACGAACCTGATGCTGTCCGACGTCGACCAAAGGCCGCGCGTCGTGCTCGTCACCTCGTCGCTCCCGGGCGAGGGCAAATCGACGCTCTCCGTCTCGCTCGCCGAGATCACCGCGCGCTATGGCCAGAAAGTGGTGGTGGTCGATGCCGATCTGCGCCGCCCGACGATCCATCGGCTGACGGCGGCGGCGGCGAAGCCGGGCTTGGTCGATTGGCTCCTCGACCGCGTCTCGTTCGACGAGATCCTGCAACGCCACGCGTTGGGCGGCGTCGATGTGATCTCGGCCGGCGAAATCCCGACCGTGCCGCCCAATCTCCTTTCGTCCGAGCGGTTCAAGCAGCTCCTGCGCGGCCTCGGCGAGCAGTATGACCTCGTCGTAATCGACTCGGCGCCTGTCCTCGCGCTTCCCGATACGCGCGTGCTCTCGATGCTCGCCGACAAGACGGTGTTCGTGGTGCGCTGGGCCTCGACCTCGCGCCGCGTCGCGGCAGCCGCGTTGCAGCAGCTCGACGAGGCCGGCGGATTCGTCGCGGGCGCGGTGCTGACCGCGGTCGACATGAAGGCGCACGCGAAGGACGGGTTCTACGACTCCGTCCTCTATTCCGGCCAGCTCAAGGAATATTATCGGTGAGCGAGCCGGCCGAGCCCGAAACGCAGGGCGCGGAACCGCTCGTCAGCGTCCTCGTCCCGACTTTCGACCGGCCGCGCTATCTGCGCGAGACCTTGGCGAGCGTCGTGGCGCAGAGCTGGCGCAATCTCGAAATCATCGTCCACGACAACGCGAGCCCCAACGATCCGGCGCCGCTCATCGAGGCCTTCGCCGATCCGCGCATCGTGCTCTATCGCAACAGCGAGAATTTGGGCGTCACGCGCAACATCATGGCCGGGCTCGCGCGCTGCCGCGGCAAGTATGTGGCAATTCTGGGCGACGACGATCTGTGGCAGGGCGATTTTGTGGCAACGCTCGTGGCGCCGCTCGAACGCGATCCGTCGCTCGTCCTCGCCTTCTGCGATCACGGCATCATCGATGGGGCGGGGCGGCGCGAGGATGCGACCGCGGACAAGGTGACGCGGCGCTTCGGCCGGAATCGCCTCGGCGAAGGCGTCCATCGCCCGTTCGACCGGATCGCGCTCGTCCATCGTTCGATCTGCATCGTCTCGGGCGCGGTGCTGCGTCGCGCCGACTTCGATTTTCGGGCGCTTCCCGGCGATCTGCTGTTCGGCGCCGATTTCTATATCTCCTATCTCGCCGTGCGCACCGGCAAGGCGTGCTACTACGTGCCGCGGCGGCACGCCTTCTATCGCTATCACCGCGGCTCGCTCACCGCGAGCCTCGGCGCGAGCGAGCAGAAGCTTCAGAATGCACACGATGCGATGTCGTACTGGAGCGAGCTGCTGCACGACCGCACCCTGACGCGCGACAAAAGCTATTTCGAAATGAAGCTCGCCTTCAATGCATTGCGCGCGGCGGCGGTGCTGGCGCGGTGCGGCGACTGGCGCGGCGCGAGCGCGCAGCTCAGGCGCTCCTGGAGCGCGGGCCTGCTCCGGCCGCGGATTTTCGTCGTTCATCTCGTCTACGCGCTGCGTCTTCATCGCGCTCGCGCGTGACTCGCGGCGCGCGGTGTCGAAGTTGGGACCGGCGCAGCCAGTTTCTCAACTGTGCGTCGGATGGGGCACAAGGAGCAGCAACCTGACGTGCGTGCAACTGACGGTTAACGATGCATTAAGCCGCCACGGCCAGCTTCGAACACGCGCGGATTGGCATGCCCAGGCGATCGGGTGCGCGCTCCTTTATGCGGTCGTGAAAGGACTTATCGCTATGACGGGTGTTGAACATTCGGACTGGCTTCTGGGTCACGGGCATTACCATCACGCCTTCGCCGCCGACGCGATCGCTGCCGATGCGGCGGTCGCGGCGGAACATCCGGCCATTCCATCTCACATCGATTCCGTTGCATCGGTCCTCAAGACCTTGTGGCTGAGCGAGCCGCCGGCGCTCACCGTCGGCAGCAGCGCGCTCACCGTCGACGAGGGCGGCTCGATCGCCCTGCCGATCAGCGTCGCGCCAGCGAGCGCGCACGGCGCGACGAATGTCACGATCGGCGGCCTTGCGAGCTACGAGACCATCACCGACCAGCTCGATCACACCGTCTTCACGGCGGCTACGAGCAGCGGCTCGGTCACGCTCACGGCCGCCGAGGTGAATAGCGGCCTTACCTTGTCTTCCGACTACGGCGGGCCCGGCCAGCCGGTGAACACGCTCACCATCACGGCGAGCGAGACGGCGGGCCACCAAACGCTCACATCGGCGCCGCAGACGATCGCGGTGACCGATCCGGCGCCGTCTGCGACCACAAGCACCGGCACCAATGCGCTGACCTTGCAGGTGTCGGGCGACAATATGAACGGCGATCCGCAGATCGAGGTGCTGGTCGACGGTGCGCAGGTCGGCAACAGCAGCTACACGGTCACGGCCGATCATTCCTCGGGCCAGTGGCAGACCATCACCATCGACGGCAATTTCGCTCCGACCTCGGCGCACGAGGTGCAGGTCGTCTTCACCAACGATGCCTGGAACGGCGTCTCCTGGTGGGCCTCGGGCGGCAGCGCCGACGGCAACGACGTCAACGTCTATGTCGAGTCGATCGCCCTGAACGGCGCGACGCTCGCCGGCAGCCAGGCGGCGGCCAACAGCGCGACCAACGGCGTCATTGCCGTCGCCGATCCGAACACGGCGGTGATGGATATGGATGGCACGCTCAGCTTCAACGTCGCCGCCGAACCGTCGGCGCCCGCGAGCACCAGCGGCGCCGTCCCCGCCGGCAATCCGCTGACGCTTCAGGTGTCGGGCGACAATTACAACGGCGATCCGCAGATCGAGGTGCTGGTCGACGGCGCGCAGGTCGGCAGCAGCAGCTACACGGTGACCGCCGATCATTCCTCGGGCCAATGGCAGACCATCACCATCGACGGCAATTTCGACCCGACCTCGGCGCACGAGGTGCAGGTCGTCTTCACCAACGATGCCTGGAACGGCGTTTCCTGGTGGTCCTCGGGCGGCAGCGCCGACGGCAACGACGTCAACGCCTATGTCGAGTCGATCTCGTTGAACGGCGTGACGCTCGAAGGCAGCCAGGCAGCGAGCAACAGCGCGACCAACGGCATCATTACCGTCGCCGATCCGAACACCGCGGTGCTGGATATCGACGGCACGCTCAGCTTCAACGTCGCCGCCGATGGGCCCTCAACCGCGAGCGGCGCCGGCACCAGCGGCAGTGGCGGCAGCACGAGCGATGGCAGCGGCAGCTCGGATCCACCGTCGGTCGGCACCGGCGCGGGCTCGGCGCCGTCGGGGACGGGTTACTATGTCTCACCCAACGGCAGCGACAACAATCCCGGCACGCTCGCGGCACCCTTCGCCACTTTGGCGCGCGCCCAAGAGGCGATGGAGGGCAGCTCGATCAAGACGACCTATGTCGAGGGCGGGACCTACAATCTCGGCAGCACGCTCACCTTGACCGCGGCCGACAACGGCGAGAGTTGGGACTACTACCCGCCGAGCGGCGTCGATTCCGCCATTCTGAACGGCGGCGGTTCGCTCCAGACGATGATCGAGCTGGACGCCAGCAACGTCACGATCGACGGTCTGACGATCGAGAACTATGCGAACTTCGGCATCCACCACGATGGCGGATCGACCCTCACCGGCATCACGATCGAGAACTGCAACATCGGCAACAGCACTGCGACCGGAACGTGGCAATCGGGCGCCGTCTTCATCGACAATGTGAACGGCATCACGATCAGCCACAATTATATTCACAGCGTCCAGAGCGAGGGCATCGCATTGTTCGCCTTCAACAGCGGTGATGTGCTCGACAACGTGAACATTACCGGAAACGTGGTGCTGGACGCCGTGCAGGGTATGACGGACGGCGGCGGCATCTACGTCAGCGACCACGATGGTTACCACGGCACCAACACCTCGATCACGGACAATTACGTGGCGGGCTATGGCTCTGCCTCGTCCTCGCGCGCGGCCGGGATCTATCTCGACGACAGCGCAAGCTACTGGACCGTCACCGGTAACGTGATCGGGCCGCCCAATCCCGCGAGCCCGAACAGCAGCCAAAGCGACTATGCCTTTGAGGTCAACAACGGCATCGACAACACCATCGCGGACAACGTCGTCGATCTGGGCTCGACCGGGAATGTCTACGCCGTCCTCTGGTTCTACGGCGACAACCCGACCACCTCGCTCACCGGCCCGAGCCAGTCCGGCGAGACATTCGCGCACAACATCGTGCTCACGAATTTTGCCGGGGGCGATAGCCCCGCCGAGCACGGCGCCTATGCGTTCTTCGAGAATTCCGGTAACGCGAGCAGCTACGCGATCGACGACAACATCTATTACAACTATGGCGGCGGGCAGGTCCTGACGAACGGCCCGATTGCGAGCGACACGAATCCCGAAGACGAGAATCCATTGGTCTTCGGGTGGGCTTATCAGCTCGCGTCGAACAGCCCGGCCATGGCTGGCCCGGTCGGTTTCACGCCGATCGTCGGTGGCTGGGGACCCGCGGGCTTTGTCATGCCGCAGACGGGAATGACACCGTCCGACTCCAACTAGAGCCGCACGTTGCGGCTCGACCGCCCGTCCGGCGTCGTCCGGACGGGCGGTATTTTTTGAGCGCGCATCTCTTGCCTTTAGGTTGAATAACGGGTGGAACCTTCCCCCATCCGCGGCGTTTTGCGCTCGACCTTGGAGCTTCGTTGGGGATTCTCGTGAGCAATGCCGTATCGGAGACCGAATTTTTCCGCATTGCCCAGCAGACGGCTCTGAAGCTCGGCCTCAAGGTCGATTACGAGCATGAGCAGATGGCGCATCTGGGACGCGCGCTGACGGACGCCGACCGCTTCCTCGACATCGGCGCCAACCAGGGACTCTACGCGCGTGTCGCGAACTGCGTCCTGCGCAACGGCAGCATCGCGCTCGTCGAGGCCAATCCTGACCTCGCCGAAATGCTCCGGCGCGACATCGCGTCGTGGCCCGACAACGGCAACAGGATCGAAGTGTTTCCGGTCGCGGCGGGCGACGTCGCGACCAAGCTGCCCTTCTTCATGCATGGCTCCGACGAGCTCGGGACCTTGGTCCAGAAAAATCCGCAAGCGACCCAATACGCCGAAGTGGCGTGCGAGCCGCTCGACACTCTGTTCGCGCCGCAGGCCCGGACGCTGATGAAGATTGACGTCGAAGGGTTCGAATACCGCGTCGTTCTCGGCGCCCGGCGCCTCCTGTCGTCCGGTGCGCGGGTCTTTCTCGAGCTGCACGGCTGGGGCGATGTGGAGCGCAAGAAGTTCCCGTTCCACGTCATATGGCAGATGTACCGGCAGGGATTCGCGGTGTCGCGCATCGGCAATTCCTACACCTACGATTTCGTGCGCGCCGGGTTTCTCAAGCGAACGGCAACGTTCCTGCGCTGGGGCCCGGTCTTCGCGGCGAAATACCTGATCCGCCGCCTCGGATTGAGGCCGCTCGTCTACCGTATCCTGTGGCCGGATCTTGCCGCGCGTGCGGGCAACTGACGCACGAGGGTTGGTCGGCGCGTTTTCCTCGGGTCTCCTCCTTCGGGCGGCCGGGGCAGTCCTCAATTTGCTGGCCGTTCCGATTGCGCTGCGCACGCTCGGACAGGAGCGATATGCCGCCTTCGCGGCGCTTCTCGGCCTCGCCGCGTGGCTCGCGATCGGTAATTCCGGCCTCTCGAGCGCGACCTCGATCTCGGTCGGCGAGATCGCGGACGGCGACCAACGCCGCGAGCTGTTCTGGCGGGCCGCGATCTCGACCGTGCTGATGGTCGGTATCGTTGCTGCCCTGCTGTTCGTGCCATTCATGCGGTTGTCCGCGCACCTCATCCCGAATGCGTCGCCCGGCGTTGGCCGGGAACTCACGCTCGCCTCCTATTACTGCTTTGCGGCTTTTACCGTCATCTCCGTCGGCCAGACTTTTCAGGGCCTCTATGTCGGGCTTCTGCGCGCCGCATACGTCAACTGGTGCCAGCTCGCGGGACAGCTCGCCGGCATCGCCGGCCTGCTGACCTTGCCGCATCTCTTTCCGCACATGCTCACGATCTGCATCGCCGTAACGTTCGGCACGGCGGCGGCTTCGTTCTGGTTCATCATCAAGGGCGTTCTCGACTGCCCGCCGCCGTTTCCGCTGCGCTACCGCTTCCGGGAGAGCATGCCGCTGTTTCGCGAGGGCGTCGGCTTTCTCGCGAGCTCGCTGAGCACGCTCTTCTACAGCGGCGCCAATCTCTGGATCATCGCGCTCACCTTCGGCACCGGCCAGCTCGCGACCGCGGCGGTGATGTCCCGGCTCATCCAAATGTATTTCAGCGTGATCGCTCTCTTGTTGATCCCGCTCGCGCCGGCGCTGAGGAACGCGCTCGCCGCCGACGATCGGGCATGGGTGCGAAAGGCGCTGTGGCGAACCGGCCTCTTCATGGGTGGTACGGGCGTCGCCACCGCATGCGCTATCGTCTTTCTCGGCGGCGTCATCATCCCGCGCTGGACCGGCACCGATCTTCCGGCGCTGTCGCACTGGCTGCGGCCGGCCGGGCTGTTCGTCCTGGTCATCACGTGGAGCTATTTTTGGATTTATGCGTGCTTCGCGGTGCGCGGCTCGCTCATTGCGGCGATCCTCGCGGTCAGCGAAGTGGCGGTCGTGACCGTACAATTCTTCGCGCTCGGCCATTCGCTCGCACCGTCCTCAAGCCTGCTGATCATGGCGGGCTCGATGATGGCGCTCTCCGGAATCGTCTTGCCGGTGATCGTCGTGCAGGATCTTCGCCGACTCAGAAGCTCTTCGTTCGGGGAATTGCGGTCGAGCCGCTGGCGCGCCAGCGTTTCCGGATAGCGGAACTTTCGGCGGAACCGGGGGTTAATCCGGCCGGACTACGCGCACCTTTTTGCAAGCAGCCTCGTGGGTGGCGGATATGAGTGCGTCGGTCGTCTTCGGCGGCAGCGGCTTCATCGGCACGCACCTTGTGCGCCGGCTTGCCGCATCCGGCGAAAGCGTCGTATCGGTCGACCGGCGCGAGCCGCGCGAGACCATTCCCGGAATCGCCTACGTCCGCGCCGACGTGCGCGACCTCGGCGGCTTTGCCGCGCCGGCCGATGTTTCGACCATCTACAACCTTGCGGCCGTGCATAAGACGCCGGGCCATCCCGCCCACGAATACTACGAGACCAACGTCCTGGGTGCGGTCGAGGTCACCCGGTTCGCGCGCTGCGCGCAGGCCGGCGAGATCGTGTTCACGAGCTCGATCTCCGTTTACGGGCCGGGCGAGGACACGAAGTCCGAAGGATCGCCGCTGACGCCGGCATCGCCCTACGGCTGGTCGAAGATGCTGGCCGAGCGCGTGCACCGGGCTTGGCTCGAGGAAGACCCGGCGCGCCGTCTCGTCATCGCGCGGCCGGCCGCCATTTTCGGGCCGGGCGAGGGCGGGAATTTCACGCGCATGGCGAAACTCATGAAGGCCGGCATGTTCGTCTTTCCCGGCCGGCGCGACACGGTGAAGGCGTGCTTCTATGTCGACGACCTGATCGATACGATCATGTACGCGCGGACCGCGCCCGACCGCTTCGTGCTGTTCAACGCGTGCTATCCCGACCGCTACACGCTCGATCAGATCGTCGAGGCGTTCCGTGCCGCATATTTCCCCAAGGCGAAGACCTTCAAGCTGCCGTTGGGCATCGTCATCGCGGCGGCGCGGCTCTTGCAATCGGCGTCGGCCGTTGGCCTCGGCATCCATCCCGATCGCGTGATGAAGCTTGTGCGCTCGACCGACATCGCGCCGCGATGGCTCGAAACCCGGAACGCTCTGACCCGGGGCAAGATCGCGTCGGCGCTCGAGCGCTGGGCCGCGCGGTCGAGCGGCAAATTCACGTAACGGGCCGCGCCGCGCCCTCCCGGCGTGTGGCCGGAGTGCGCCGCGCCGCCGCGGCGCCGACGATGATCTCCTCGTAGGCGGTGAGAATCGTCGCGCGATCCATGTGGGTCGCGACGAACGCGCGGCCGCGCCGCCCCATCGCGCTGAGGAGTGCGGGGTCGGCAAGAAGTCGCTCGACGCCCGCGAAGAGCGCTTCCTCGTCGCCCGGATGGACGCAGATGCCCGCGCCCGATTTTTGCGCGAGCTGATCCAACGGGCTTTCCGCCTCGGCCACACACACGAACGGACGCCCTGCCGCCATGATGGTGAAGAGCTTCGAGGGCAGCGCATAGCGTGCGACGTTCATCGCCTGCGGCACGAGGTGCAGGTCGATTGCCTGCAACGACCGGCAAATCTGCTCGGGCGGCACGAGCGGCAGGAATTGCGTGTTCGCAACGCCCATGCCGGCGACGACATCCTCGATCCGCTGCCGCTCCGAGCCGTCGCCGCGCAGCACCACGCGCACCTCCGGGCGGCGCTCGTTCAGCCTGCCGATGAGCGGCAGGATCTGGTCGAGATTCTGCTTCTTGCCGAAATTGCCGCTGTAGCCGACGACCGGCGGCGCATCCGGCGCCGGCTCGCTGTCCGGCAGGGCGCCGGCCCAGATCGGCAGAACCGTGACCGGCTTCCGATAGCCGATCTCGCGCAGCTCGGCCGCCATGCCGTCGGTCAGCACGATCATCCGCGCTGCGCGGTTGAAGGCCACGCGTTCAACCATGCGCATGAGGCGCAGCAACAGGCCGCGCCGGGCGATGCCGAGCGCCGCCGCGAGGCCGCTCTCGATGTCGTGCACGACGCCGATGACCGGCGCGCCGGTGCGCCACGACAACGCCGCCGCGCCGAGGAGCGCGAGGCAGCTCGGCACATAGGCGACGATCGCGTCGGTATCGGCGAGCGCGCGCCCGCCGCCGTGGCGCAGCACTCCGGCGAGGAAGGCGAGGTCGCTTGCCAGCCGCTCGCTGAACCCGCCGCCGCCGCGGCCGCGCGTCTTGATGCGGCAGATCTCGGCGCCGTTGTGGCTTTCGCGGTCGCGCGTTCCGTCCTGCCACGCGGCGAACTGGCTCGCGCTCGGATAATGCGGGCGAAAGGCCAAGACGCGAAGCTCGTGCCCTTTGCCGCGGAGCCAATCGGCGAGGTCCGTGCAATAGGGCGCCGAACCGATGGTCTCCGGCCAGAAATAGGGCGAGATATAGGCGATCTTCATCAGCGCATCGGTTGCCGCGGTGCGCCGGTTCAACGGGCGGGCAGGGCGATCGTTCCGCTGTCGCCGAATGCTCTCAGGCGCTGGCGCGGCCGGTGGCGACCGCGTCGGCGAGCCGAAGCCCCAGCGCGATCGCGGTGAAGGTCGGGTTCGCTGCTCCGGTGGTTGGGTAAACCGCGGCGCCCGCAACGTAGAGGTTTCGTGTGCCGAACAGCATCAAGTCGCGATCGACGACGCCTCGGGCGGCGCAGTCCGCCATGCGCGCCGTTCCCATGTGGTGATAACCGTCGTCGAGTTTCTGTACGAAGCCGGGGTCGCGCGCGGCGAGCGCCGGATCGATGCGGATGCGGGCGAGTCCGTGCCGTTCGAGATACGTTGCGACGAGCTCGGTGAAGGCCGCCATCGTCTCGATCTCACGGCCGTCGATGCGCCAGTCCATTTCGACCACCGGCATGCCGAGCCCGTCGCGCTTCTGGCCGAGACGCACGGCGCTTTCGCGCACCGGAAACTGCTCGCAACAGAGGCGAAGCTGGATGCCCTGGTCGGTCGGGTTGTACATGCGGCTGCTGCGCACATAGCGGACGACCATCGGCAACGCGACGCGTAGCATCGACGCGAACGCCCGCGGGTCCGGCAGCAACTGCCGCTCGAGGCGCCCGCGCAGGAGCGAGCGCAGCAGCAGCTTCGCGTTGAAGAGATGTTCCTGGAAGCTCGAATTGAAGAGGAAATACCCGGAGATGCCGAGGAGCTTGCGCTGTTCCTGCGTGTGCGCCGACGGCTTCAGCTTCGGCGCGTATTTGATGCCGTCGAGAAAGGCGTTGTCGAAGAGATTGTGGAACCGCCGCTTGTCGACCGGCGTCACCTCGCCGGCCCAGCCATCGACATGGTCGGCAAATCCCTTGCCGAGCCATTCGTTCCCGGCCCAGGGTGCGGCGCCGCCATCGGCGAGCGGCAGTTTCAGGAGCCGCGCGATCTCGACCGTGCCGTTCGCCAAGATCACGCGCCGCCCGGCAAAGCGGCGCACGCCGCCGTCGGCCGAACGCACGAAAACGCCGGTGAGGCGCGCCGCCGCCGCATCCATGTCGAGCGCCAGCACGGGCGCGTTGAGGAAGACGCGCAGGTTGGCGCTCGCCGCGATCTCGCGGCCGAAGAGCCTGGCGAAATTCGGCTCCGGCGCCCAGGCGCTGAAAATCGCCTCGAGCTCGCCATCGCTTTCGGGCGGCGCGATCGCGAGCCGCTGCCATACCGCATCGTCGGCGAGATGTCGGCCCATGCCGAGGAGCCCATAGCCGCGCTCGTAGTAAGGGTCGAGTTCAGCCCGCGCGATCGGCCACGCCACGTCGGCGACCCAAGGCCGCTGCTGCAGCACGATCGGCTCGAACGTCAGGAGCTGGCCGCCCCAGAAATTGGTCGTGCCGCCGAGCGCGCGGAAGCGGCCGAGATGAAGGCCGGCAAGCGGGCGCGCGCAGCATTGGGCAGTGCGGAAATAATCCTGGGATTGGGCGTCGATGCTGGCGCCGCCGGCTTCGAGCAGGATCGCCTCCTGGCCGGCGCGGCTGAGCTCGACCGCGATCGCGAGCCCGACCGCGCCCGCGCCGACGATCAGCGTTTCGGCTTCCGGCACTGCCGCGTCGTTGAATTGCCTAAGATCGATCAGCATCGACCAGTTCCGGCTGCGTCTCGGGCCGCACGAGGCTGCCGGCATCGCGCGCGACGAGCCGGGCGAAGACCGTGCCCGCCGCGAGCCGGGCGCCGTCGTCTAAAAACGCGGCGTTGCGCCTGATGTGCCCGGCATCGTGCGAGGAAAACAGCGTGATGCCGCCGCGATTCGCGGCGCGCGCCGCCGCCAGCATCAATCCCGAAAGCGCGTCTGGCGCTGCGACATCGCATGCCAATTCGTCGGACCAGCGCCGCGCGATGCCGGGATTGGCGCCGAGCCACGCGCGCAGCCGGTTGAAATTCTCTGACAGGCCGCGATGGGTGATGAGGAAGCTGCCGGGATAATCGGGTTTCTCGCCGCTCAGCACCGACCACTCGAACTGCATGACCGGGCAGAAGCGGCGATCGGCGCGGTGGATCGCGGCGGCCGCGCCGGCTGCGCTGCCGATGCCGAAGGTTCTGATCTTGCCCTCGGCCACGATGCGCTCGAGCTCGCCCAACAGCGCGTCGCCGAGATCGCTCGCGACCGCCTCATGCAGCAGCAGGATATCGATATAATCCGTGCGCAGGGCCGCAAGGCTGCGCTCGAGCGAGAGGCGCAGCTCCCCGGGCGAAAAGCGCGCGCGGCTGACGAGGCCGCCGGCGGCGCGCGCGAAGTGGCGGTTGGCGCCCGGCACGAGCTTGACGAGCGGTACGGCAACGCTTCGCGCGGCCGTCAAAAGCGCCGGGTGCCGCGGCGGGCTGAGGCCGAATTTCGTTGCGATCGTGACCGTGTCGCGCTTGCCGGCGAACGCTCCGCCCAGCACCGCCTCGGCCGCGCCGAAGCCATAGGACGGCGCCACGTCGAAATGGCGGATGCCGCTGTCATAAGCCGTCGCGAGAAGGGCAAGCGATTGGCGCGCGCCGAGCCGCCCCATGAGCCGCGAGCAGCCATATCCCAACTTGGTCGTGGGCGTGGCGACGCCGGGAACCAAAATCGCCATCGTTTTCGGGCCTAGCCGGCGGGCCTGCGCGCGCCGAAGGCCGGCTCGGCACCGCCCCGCCATGCCGCTTGCCGCCCCGCGAGCCGCTCCGCCTTGCGCCGCGATTGCTCGGTGAGCGCCAGCGAGCAGCACATCAGGAAGAAGAGGCTGTAGGGATTGCCGCCATTGATCGCACGCCGGTCGAAGAAGCCGATGACGATGTAGGTCACGATCACGAGAATGACGAAGCGCCGGGTCGCCGCATCTTCGATGGACCAACTCGCCACGAGCGAGCGCACGAGCAGCACGAGATAGACGAGGAGGCCGAACACGCCCGTGTCCGCGAGCATCGCCAGGAAGGCGTTGTGCGACGGCATGCCGCCTTCCAGGAACTGCTCGTGCTGCCGGAATCCCACGCCAAACAGCGGGTGCTTCAACCACAGATCGATCGTCGCCGCCCAGATGTCGGCCCGGCCGGTGAAGCCGGAATTGACGCCG
Source organism: uncultured Alphaproteobacteria bacterium (assembly GCA_963729295.1). GTDB lineage: Bacteria > Pseudomonadota > Alphaproteobacteria > ATCC43930 > CGMCC-115725 > DATJLY01. Next base: position 356,005 of record CAVSNJ010000028.1, on the reverse strand, counting down.
CGGCTCGAGCTGTTGAGCAGCAGCACGTCGGTGCCGACATATTGAACTGCGCTGGTCAGGTAGGGATCGAGCACGAACGCGGTCGCGACGAGCGCGATGCTCGCGCCCGCGAGCACCATGATGAGGCGCGGCGGATTGATGGTGCGGAGGTAGAGGACGGCCGCGACCAGGAGCGCAATCACGAGCGCCAGCATGTGCTCGCGCGAGGACGCCTGAAGCATCGTCACCGTGCCTGCCGCGAAGGCGGCGATCGCGACGGGGCCGGGCTTCCGCGCGAATGCGGCGATGCAGACATTGAGGCTCAAAAGCCCCCACACGTTCGGCTGCAGGTCGTTGGCGACGAGCCGGCCCCACAGCATCGTGCCGGTGAGATCGACATAGACGAGAAACGCCGCGGCCGGGGCCGCGAACGTGCCGGCAATCTCGCGCAACAGCCTGCGGTCGGGGCAGCTGGCGATGAGCGTGCTGATCGCCACGATGAACACGACGTTGAGCGTATAGACGATCGGAACCCACGCCGCCGGGATCGCCAGGCTGTCTTCCGGCCGCGGCGCCATGCGCGGGTCGCCGACATTGGCGATGTAGCTCACGACGATCACCAGGATGAGGGCGAGCCAGATCCGAACCGGTGCCACGAGGCCGCGCCAGTCGATGCCGAGCAGGAAGATTTGCAGAAGCCCCGGCAGGACGCCGCCCACCAGCGTCAGTTGCAGCGCGGTCTCGTTCTGCCCGTGCGTCAGGTAGTACACGACCAGGATGGCCATGAGCCACGCGACATAGGCGACAACGACCGTTCGGAACTGCATGGCGCGGGTCGCCTTGGTGATCCTTTGCGATCGCTTGCGCCGGGCGCCGCGGTTGCGCGCCGGCCCCCTCTAACCCCCGATCCCGGCAGGAAGTTCCGTAACTCACCCGGCTGCGCTACCGGGCCGCGCCTTGACGCCAGGAAGGTGATGGAACGAAGCCCGCCCGGTCGCGTTTTGGGGACGCGGAGGCTCCTTAAATTGAGCGAGCGGGCGAACCTGGCGATTGAGACAGAAGGCGCCGGTGTGCCCCGGATTGATGCCGACACAGCGGCCGGCGCGGTCGCGCCGCGCAAGGTTCTGGTGCTCGGGCTCTTTCCGCCACCGATCGACGGACAGCGCGTGATCACCGAGCGCATGTTCCGCGAGATCGCACAGACCACGACCGCGCTCCGGCGCGAGCTCGACCGGTTTCCGCGCCTCGGCCTCATGTCGAAGCCGATCTCGGCGGTGGCCGCCGCACTCGTGATGGCGCCGGCGCGGCTCGCAGGATTCTCGGCGATCTATCTCGCCCCGCACAGCGGCATCGGCCTGCTCTATTCCTCCTTCCTTGCCGCGTCGAGCCGGCTCTTCGGCTACATGCTGTATGTGCATTACCACTCCTACCGCAACATGCGGCAACGCTCGGCGCTGATGGCGCTGTTCCTCCGGCTCTGCGGGCCGCGCGCGGTGCATATCGTGCTGGCGCCGCCGATGCAGTGGGGCCTGCGCCGTTTCTACACGGGCGCGAAGCGGATCGAGATTTTGTCGAATTCCGTCTTCATTCCGCCGGTCGAGCGCGTGCGCAATTTCGAGGGCCGCCGCATCCGCGTCGGCCACTTGAGCAATCTCTCGCGCGAGAAGGGGATCGAGTACGTGCTCGAATGCCTGCGCCGGCTTCGCGCGCGCGCGGTCGAGGTCGAGTTCGTCGTCGCCGGACCCGCGACCGACGAGGAGACCGAGCAGCTCATCGCGCGCGCATCGTCCGAATTCGGCGACTATCTGCGCTATCTCGGGCCGCTGCCGCAGACCGACGTGCAAGGCTATTACGAATTGATCGACGTGTTCCTGTTCCCGACCATGTACGAGCACGAGGCCGAGCCGCTCGTCGTCATCGACGCCGTGTCGGTTGGCGTTCCGGTGGTGGCGACCGACCGCGGCTGCATCGCCTATCTGCTGCAGGCGACCGGCGGCCGCGCGTTTGCGAGCGAGGAGTTCGTCGAGCGCGCGGTCGAGCAGATCGCCGCCTGGGCCGCTGACCGCGACGCGCTCGCGCGCACATCGGAGAGCACGCAACGCCGCTTCCGCGAGCTGCACCTGGCGGCGCAGGAGAAGCTCAGCGGTATCCTCGGGCGTATCCTCCAGCTCGAATAGCAAATGTCCGACAGCACCTTGGCCGTGATGCAATTCCACCTGCTGCACCTCGTCACCGACCTCGGCGACGCGGCGCTGCTGTTGCCGGCCTCGCTCGGCCTCCTGTGCTATTTCCTCTATTTGCGCTCGCGCGCCGCCGCCTTTGCCTGGGCCTCGGCGGTGGGTCTCTGCATCGCGCTTACGATCCTGGCGAAGCTCAGCATCATGGCTTGCGGCGACTGGCTTTCCATCTTCGACGTGCGCAGCCCGAGCGGCCATACGAGCCTCAGCGCCATGTTCTATTCCGGCGGCGCGCTCGCCGTCTCGGCGCAGCGCGACCAGCGCACCTCGCGCCTCCTTCTCGCTGCCAGCGTGCTGCTCGTCGTCGTCATCGCGGTGAGCCGTGTGCTGGTGTCGGCGCACAGCGTCGGCGAGGTCGTGCTCGGCCTCGCGATCGGCGGCATCGGCGTCGCCTGGTTCGCGCGCGCGGCCGAGACTGGGCGGCTTCCGGCGATGGCGTGGCAGCCGATGGCGCTGGGTTTCGTGGCGCTGGCGCTGCTGCTCCATGGCCTGCATCTGACGCTCGAGGGGCCGCTCGAGCATCTGGCGGCGCTGCTGCGCGCGCGCACCGATTGCGGCTGACGACCCGCCGCCGCCTTGGCGCGCCCAAGGTTTCGCGATAGCTTCCGTCCCATGACACCGCCCCCGCCCCGCGAAAGTCCGAACGAGGCGCCGCCGGCCGATTTCGTGGCGCGCGCGCGCTCTCTGCGCCCGCTCATCGAAAGCGCGGCGGACGAGATCGAGCGCACGCGGCGCCTGCCGCAAAATCTCGTCGCGGCGATGAAGGAGGCCGATCTCTTCCGCATGCTGCTGCCGCGGGAACTGGGCGGCGCCGAGCTCGATCCGCCGACCTATGTCCGCGTCATCGAGACGATCGCGCAGGTGGATGCGAGCCCGGCCTGGATCCTGGGCCAGACCGCCGTCACGGCGATGATCGCGGCGCGCCTGCCGCTTCATGCCGCGCGCGAGATGTGGCGCGATCCGGGCACCGTGCTGGCCTGGGGTCCGAGCACCGACTCCCGCGCGGTTGCGTGCGAGGGCGGCTATCGCGTCACCGGCAGCTTCGCCTTTGCGAGCGGCTGCTGGATTGCGAACTGGCTCGGCGGCGATTGCGCGGTCGTCGAGGCGGACGGCGCGCCGCGCCGCATCGGCGACGGGCGGCAGGTGACGCGCCGCGTGCTGTTCCCGGCGGCGCAGGCGAAGATGCGTGATATCTGGCAGGTCGTGGGCCTCAAAGGCACCGGCAGCGACGGCTATACCGTCACCGATCTGTTCGTGCCGGAGGACTTTACCGTCGCGCGCATCGACGAGCCGAGCGAGCGGCGCGTTACGACGCCGCTCTATGCGCTTTCGGCCTACAACATGTTCGCCTCGGGCTTCGGTGCGCTGGCGCTGGGCGTGGCGCGCAGCCTGGTCGACAGCTTCGTCGCGCTCGCCCGCGAGAAGACGCCGCGCGGCTTCCGCACGTCCTTGCGCGACGACGGGCCGACGCAATACGAGCTCGGCCATGCCGAGGCGCGGCTCCGCGCCGCGCGGGCCTTTCTCATGGGCGCGGTCGATGATGCGTGGAGCGAGGCGCTCCGCCACAACGATCTCTCGCTCGACGCGCGGATGGCGATCCGGCTCGCCTCGACCTTCGCCATTCGCGAGGCGAAGGACGTGGCCGACATCGCCTATGACGCCGCCGGCACGACGGCCATTTTCACCTCGAACCCGTTCGAGCGCCGCTGGCGCGACATCCACACCGTCGCGCAGCAGCTCCAGGGGCGGAAATCGCATTTCCGCACCGTCGGCCAGCATCTCTTCGGCCTTGAGACGGACCTGGGGTGGATCTGACCTGACTTAAAATTGCCGCAAGTTGACAATTGGCGCCCCTGCCGCAAATCTGCGGGATAGTCCCGATTAATGAATAAGAACAAGGCTGAGGAGGCATGACGGACCGGATCGTCTTTCGCGACGTGCGGCACATCTACCGGCCGCCGCGGCGCCGCCCGGTGCTCGCGCTCGAGAATGTGACCCTCGCGGTCAAGGACCGCGAGTTCATGGCGTTGCTCGGCCCCTCGGGCTGCGGCAAGAGCACGCTGCTTTACCTGCTCGGCGGCTTCCTGCCGGTCGAAGCGGGCGCGATCCTGGTCGACGGCAAGCCGATCGGCGGCCCCGGCCCCGACCGCGGCGTCGTGTTCCAGAACTTCGCACTGTTCCCGTGGAAGACGGTGCGGCAGAACATCCTCTATGGCCTCGAGAAGCTCGGCATCGCCAAGGCCGAGCGCGAGCACCGCGCCAAGGAGCTGGTCGATCTCGTGCATCTTTCCGGCTTCGAGGACAGCTTCCCCTCGCAGCTTTCGGGCGGCATGAAGCAGCGCGTGGCGATCGCGCGCACGCTCGCTGTCGATCCCGCGATCCTGCTGATGGACGAGCCGTTCGGCGCGCTCGACGCGCAGACGCGCGGCCTGATGCACGAGGAGCTTCTCGCCATCATGCGGCGCAAGCCCAAGACCGTGGTGTTCGTGACGCACGACGTGCGCGAGGCGGTCTATCTCGCCGACCGCGTCGCGGTGATGACGGCGCGGCCAGGCCGCATCAAGGAGGTCGTCGAGATCGAGCGCCCGGAAGGCGCCGGCCCCGACATCATCAACACGCCCGCCTTCGCCGAAAAAGTCGACCATTTGTGGAAAGTGGTGCGCGACGAGGCGATCCTGGCGCAGTCGATCCGCGAATAGGGAGGAGAAGGATATGGCTCAGGCTTCCGGCATCAAGGAAGTCGCGTGGCTCGATTGCGCCGGCGGCGGCCAGATCGTGATCGACGGCAGCTTCGCCTATATCGGCCATATCGACGCGCCCAACGGCACGACCATCGTCGATGTCGAGGACCCGAAGCATCCGAAGATCGTGGCCGAGATCGCGATACCCCCGGGGCTCCATTCGCACAAGGTGCGCGCTTCGAACGGCGTCATGGTGGTGAACCGCGAGCATCACGGCCACCCGCCCGCGGGCGAGAAGCCGGGCCGCGGCGGGCTCGTCATCTACGACATCTCGAACCCGAGGAAGCCGCGCCAGATCCGTCATTGGGAATGCGACGGCAACGGCGTCCACCGCTTCACCTTCGACGGGCGCTATGCCTACATCTCACCGCAGATCGAGGGCTATGTCGGCAACATCGTCATGATCCTCGACCTGAAGGACCCGGCCAAGCCCGAGGAAGTGGGGCGCTGGTGGATGCCGGGCCAGTGGAAGGCCGGCGGCGAGGTGCCAAGCTGGAAGGGCCACGCGCACCGCTGCCATCATCCGATCCGGCGCGGCGACCGGCTCTATACGAGCTACTGGCACGGCGGCTTCGTCATCCTCGACATTTCCGACATGACACGCCCGAAATACATTTCCTCGCTCGACTGGAGCCCGCCCTTCCCGTGGCCGACGCACTCCGTCGTGCCGGTCGAGCCGACCTTGCACGGCCGGCGCTATGCGCTCGTCGCCGACGAGGACGTGCTGCCGCTCGACGAGGCGATGGCGCCGGAAATGTCGGCCTTCATCTGGATGGTGGACATCACCGACGAGACGCGGCCCGTGCCGGTCGGCTCGTTCCAGGTGGACGGCATCGAAGGCAAGCGCAATCCGCAAATGACCGGCTGTCATCAGCCAGTCGAGACGATCGAGGGGACCGAGGTGCCGTGCGCCTGGTTCGCGCAAGGCTTGCGCGTCATCGACATCGCCAATCCGCACGCGATCCGCGAGGTCGCGCACTACGTGCCGGACACGCAGAGCAGCAAGCGCGTGTGCTCGAACGACGTCTATGTCGACAAGCGCGGCCTCATCTATCTCGTCGATCGCTGGCGCGGCCTGTCGATCCTCGAGCGCGCGTGAAGGCGAACGCCTACCTGTCGCGCTTGGCCGCGTCGGACACGATCTTGTAGGCCGCGGCGAGCGCAGGGTTGCTCTTGGAAACGTCCTCGGCGACGCTGCCCATGCTTTCCATCATCGACGCCTGCTCGTCCGCCGGCAGCTCGATCATCTCGCCGCCGTTGTCGGTCCAGGTCTTGGTGCCACTCGCGAGATCCTTGAGCGCGTAGCCTTGGATCGCGACCGACTCTTCGGCCGCCGCCTGGTCCACCACCTTCTGCAAATCGGGCGGCAGCGACGCGCGCCATTTGGCGCTGAGCTCGATGACGATGAAAATAAAGGGCTGCCGCACTGCCGTGATGTACTTGGCGGCGTCCTGATACGACATGGTGGTGAAGACGGTGAGGCCCGACAGCGAAGCGTCGATCGCGCCCTGTTGCAGCGCCGGAAGCGCGTCGCCGAGGCTCATCGCCACCGGCGTCGCGCCCAGACGATCGAACGCCTTCATCTGGAAATCCGAGGCAAGGACGCGGATCTTCTTGCCCTTGAAGTCGGCGAGGTGCCGGATCGGCGTCCTCGAATCGAGGAAGGATGGCGTTGCCGCGAACATCCCGGCGCCATAGAGGCCCTTGTTCGCGCCAAGCCCGAGCATGAGCTTCTTCACCTCGGGATCCTGGGCGACCTTCTGCGCCTGATCCATCGTGGCGACGAGGCCGGGCGCCGCCATGACCTGGAACCGGTCGTCGACGCCGACGAAGAATTCGGGCGGGATGAAGGCGCACTGGATCGAGCCGAACTGCACGCCCTCGATCTGACGCGGGATCGAGCCGAGTTGGCTCGCCGGATAGACCTCGGTCTTGATGCGGCCGCCCGAATCCTTCTCGACGCGCGCGGCATATTCGGTGGCGGCCTCCCAGTTGGTCTCGTGGATGGTCGGCAGCGTGATCTTCATCACGTACTGGTCGTCGGCGCGCGCCGGCGCCGCGGCGAGCGCGGCCGCGAGCGCAAAAACCGATGCCGTCGTCGCGGTGCGGAATGACATGTGGGTCCCCCTCTATTTGTCGCGCTTGGCTGCGTCCGAGACGATCTTATAGGCGGCGGCAAGCTCGGGCTTCTTGCTCGATACGTCCTGGGCGACCGAGCCGAGCGTCTCCATCATCGCCGCCTGCTCGTCGGCCGGGAGCTCGATGCGCTCGCCGCCGCGGGCGACCCAGTCCTGTTGCGATTGAGCCCACACCTTGAGCGCGACCGGCTTGATCGCCTCGGCTTCGACGGTGACCGCGTGCTCGACCACCTGCTGCAAATCGGGCGGGAGCGTGGCGCGCCATTTCTCGCTGAGCGCGACGAGCAGGAAGATGTAGGGCTGGCCCGTCTCCGTGACGTATTTCGCCGCGTCCTGGTATTGCATGGCGGTGAAGACCGGCATGCCGGCGATGGCGCCGTCAATCGCGCCTTGCTGGATCGCCGGGAGCACGTCGGCCAGCGTCATCGCCACCGGCGTGGCGCCGAGCCGGTCGAACGCGACCGACTGGAAGTCGGAGGCGAAGATGCGGATCTTCTTGCCCTTGAAATCGGCGAGGTGGCGGATCGGCGTGCGCGAGATGATGGCGGACGGCAGCGCCACGAACAGGCCGGTGCCGTGCAAGCCCTTGCCGGTGCCGAGCCCGAACAACAGCTTCCGCACCTCCGGATCGTCGGTGAGACGCTGCGCCTGCGCCATCGATTCGACGAGGCCGGGCGCTGCCATGAGCTGGTAGCGGTCGTCGATGCCGACCATGAATTCCGGCGGCACGATGATGCATTGGATCGAGCCAAACTGCACGCCCTCGATCTGCCGCGGGATCGAGCCGAGCTGGCTCGCCGGATAGACCTCGGCCCTGATGCGGCCGCCCGAATCCTTCTCGACGCGCGCGGCGAGGTTCTTGGCGAAGATGTGCGGCGCGTCGTTGAGCGTCGGCAGCGTGATCTTCATCACGAAGGATTTATCGTCGGCGCGCGCCCCAGCGACGACCGAAAGCGCAAGCGCAAGAACGGCCGCGCAGCATACGAGTTTTCCGATACGCATTGCTCGCCCCCCCTGAAATCGCGCCGGTCTCGGCCGGCGTTCCGTCCGCGCTGCGGACAGTTTCAGGGCCTATGGTAGTCGATTCCCGCGCGCAGGCGCAACGAATTCACAGCGGAATGGCAAGGAGCGTGTCGATGCGGCGGCTGTCGCAGACGACGAGCTTTTCCGTGAAAAGCGGCGCCTCGCCGCCGATCAGGATGCGGTCGAGATAGCGCCCCGTGCTGAAGAGCGCCATGGCGCCTTCCTGCGTCGTGCGGATCACCTGGTAGTTCGTCTGCGCCTCGACCGTATCGCCTTCGCGCCACCGCACCAAGGTTGGCGACAGGATGTGGCGATAGCGCTGCGCCTCGTAGATGTTGGCCTCGCGCAGCGAGCGCACGCGGTCGATCAGCATGCCGCGCGAATTGGCGAAGAAGATGCCGACCGGGAGTTTCTTCTCGTAATTCTCGCGCGTGATGATCTGGTAGCGGCAGGTCGCGGCGAAGAAATCGGGCCACTCCTCGAGCCGGTCGTCGTCGATCGCGGCGGCGTAGCGCGCTTCGAGCCGCTCGATCACGAATTGCAGCTCGGCCTCGGTCATAGACCCATATGCTCGCGGTAGACCTTCCAGAATCCCCTGAGCGATGATTCCGTGGCGCGCGTATCCTGCGAGCGCCAGTCGCGCCCGCCCATCTCGAGGAGCTCGCGATCCTCGCCCGATCCCGTGATGCCGCGGCGCACGAAGCTGCCGACCGCGCCGTCCTCCATCGAGACATAGCCGCCGGGGCCGACGAGGTTCGCCTGCTTGACGCGATGGAGCACCATCGCCTCGTCGTCGTCCTCGAAGCCGAAATAGGTCCACAGCAGCTCGGTCTCGTCCTTGCCGCGCGGCACGATCTGGCGCGTGCACAGGCAGTTCTGGATCTGCTGCAAGACGAAGCAGGGAAAGACCGAGAGGATCTGCAAGGTGATGCCGTCGCCGAACTCGTCCTTCCCTTCGATCATCGACGGATCGGCGAGCGCGAAGCCCTCGTGCTTCGTGCGCAGCTCGGCGGCGTCGTACTCGGGGCTCGGCCGGTCGGTCGCCGCCTTGCTGTAGCTCACGTGATGGCCGCCGCTCTCGTCGATCAATATCCCGCCCTCGGCCGAAAGGCGGTTGAGGCGGAAGGTCGTGAAGAAGAGATGCAACAGGCTCGCGTGATAAGGGTCGCGCACGTTGCAGATATACATCTTCCAATTGTTGGGCAGGATCTGGCTGTTGTAGCCGAGCACCTTCGCCGGCTTCATCATCACGCGGGCGATGTGCGCCGCGATCGCCGGCCCCAGATAGGTTTCGAGCGCTGGCGCGTCCGCGGCAAACGTGCCGAAGACGAGGCCGCAAAAGCTCGCGACGCGCAACGAGCGCCGCTTCCACGCCTCGCGCCGGAAATCGTCAGGCATGCCGCCCTTGCCCGCGATGCCGCGCTGGAACGGCACGGCGGTGAGGTTGCCTTTCAGGTCGTAGGTCCAGCCGTGATAGACGCAGGAGATGCGCGCGCCATTGCCGCTCTCCTTGGAGCAGATGAGCGCGCCGCGGTGGGCGCAGCGGTTCTCGAAGCCGCCGAGGCTTCCGTCCATGTCGCGCGCCACCACCACCGGCACGTCGCCGACATAGGTCGCGCGGTAGTCGCCGGGCCTGGCGAGCTCGCACTCGAGGCAGAGATAATTCCACGAAGCGCCCAGGAAGACGCGTTCGCGCTCGGCCTCATAGATCTCGGCGCTCTTGTAGACGTCGTAGGGGACGCGGGAAAAGCCGGGCTCGGGCCAGAGCAGCGGCGGCGGGCGATTGTCCATGGCGACCTCTCGCGGAAAGCCTAGGCGTCCGCCCGAGGCGGGGGAAGTCGTAAAGCGCGCGGTCGCAGGACGCGCGCCGGCTCAGCCGGGAGTGACGACCAGCAGGTTGTTACGGAGCCGCCGCGCCCTTTGCCCCGAATTGACCCAGGTGTCTCCGGCCGCATCGGCGCTCCCCGGCGCGCCCGGGCCGCGCCCGGTTCGGCGCCGGAACCGCAGCCGGCCCTCGGCTTCGCTCGGCAGAACTTCGCCGCCAGCGCCGACGATCTCGACCTCGGCCCAGGGTGCGATGACTTCCACCGCGCCCCGAACCTCCCTGAGGCGGCCGGCCGCGCCGAAGGCGATGATGCCGGTCTCGGGATGGCTGTAGCAGAGCGTGGTGTTGGGCGAGATCGTCGCCATGCAGGCGGCGACGAGATCGGCGGGAAATTCCGTGCCCTCGATGAAGGCGCCGCGCAACGCCGGCAGCGGCGCGAAATCCGTGCCCTGGCGCGCCACGAGCGACGCCAGCTCGAGCGCCGCGGCGACGAGATAGTGATGCTTGTAGACGGCGATCAGCTCGCGCGCGATGCCGGGATCGGCGAGGCAGATCGTCCGCCCCTGCGTGAGCGCCGCGAGCGCCAGAACGAAGCCCTGCACCGATGCGAGGCTCTGGACCGAGATCATGCGCTCCCAATCGGGCGCGAGCGCCAGCCAATAGTCGATGATCTGCGCCTCGAGCGCGGCGGCCGTGGTCTTGACGATGGCCGGCGGCGCGTTGCTGGAGCGGCGGAGCGTGACGCGGCCGATCCATCCCGCGGGCTCGCGCCGCGCGCGCGAACGCTCGTCGACCGACAATTCGACCGGGTCCTGGAACCACGACGTATCGACGAACAGGATGCGCGCCGTGGGTTTCCGTTTCGAGACTTCGAGGTTGTCGGCCAGCACCGCCTCGAACTCGAGGTTTTGCGGATACTCCTCGAGCGCGGCGGCGAGCGAGACCGAGGCGATCTTCATGCGATAGAGCGCGCAGGCGAAGACGAAATGGTCGATCGGATGAGCGACGTCGAGGCCCACGAGATGTCCCGCCTTGAGGCCGCTCGCGGCGAGCCGGCGCTCGGCCGAGGCGATGCCGCGCGCCAGCCGCGCGTAGGAAATGACCGCGCCGTGCGCGACGACAGCCAGTTTCTCAGGCGCCAATTCCGCCTGGAAGAAAATCACGTCAAGACAATTCATGAGAGCGGGCTCGCATCACGGCGGCGGATTTTGTCGGATTTTCGCATGTCAACGAAGCCGGCGGTATGCCAGACCGGCGCCCGAGCCGCCACGCCGCAAGTCAGAAGCGGTAATTGAGGCCGAGCGTCACCGTCGTGATGGTGCTTTTGAAATTGGCGTTGCCGCCCGCGCTCGTGGCATAGGCCGTGTGGACCGGGTTGGCCAGTTTCTGCGTCTGGAACTGCATCCACGACAATTCGCCGCGGACCGACCAGTTCGGCCCGAGCTTTTGCTCGATGCCGGCGCCGATGGCGAAGCCGGGCAGCCAGGACGTCTTCGAGCTGGTCTGCGGGCCCCCGTATCCGGGTGCGGAAAAGAGGGTCCAGGTGCTCTTAACCTGGGCGAGCGCGAAGCCGCCGATGACATAGGGCATCGTGCCGTTGAAATCCTCGCCAATCCGCCCGCGCAGAGTCATCAGGCTTTCGGCCTTCGACGAGCGGGTGGTACTCCCGGCATAGCCGTAGGTGCCGCCCCCGAAGGTGTAGCCGTGCGGGAAATTGCCTCTGGTGAAGGTGGTGTTGTCGCCGAGCCACTGAAGACCCAGTTCGCCGCCATACACCCATTGCGCCTGCTGCCAGTTGAATCCGGCCTGTCCGCCGACGAGCGCGCCCGAGCCATTGGAGGTCCCGACGGTCTCCGACCCGAACGAGGTCGCGGCATAGCCGGGTTGCGCGATGGCGATATTCGATCCGCCAGGATCGGTGTGCAGGAAGTTCGCGCCGGCGTTGCCGCCGACATAGAAGCCGCCCCAGTCGGTCCCGGAGCCGACCTGCGCCGCGGCGCCCGACGACGCCATCGCGGCCGCGCCGGCGGCAAGCGCCACCGTGGAGTTCGTGAGCGCGGAACGTTCTGTCACCTAGACCCCCATCCCCCGATCGGGCCGCGAAAATTCGCGCCTCGCCCCAAATCAATTCTAGCCCGGAAATCCTAAGCCGTTCCGGTCCCCGAAATCAGAAGCGGTAATTGAGGCCGAGCGTCACCGTCGAGATGCTGCTCTTGAAGGCGGCCTGCCCGGCGCCAGCGGCATAGGCCGCGTGCACCGGGGTGGCTAGTTTCTGGGTCTGGAACTGCATCCATGAGAATTCGCCGCGGACCGACCAGTTGGGCCCGAGCTTTTGCTCGATGCCGGCGCCGATGGCGAAGCCCGGCAGCCACGACGTCTTCGCGCCGCTTTGGCCATTTCCGTAGCCGACCCCACCAGGGCTGGAGAACGTCCAGGTGCTCTTCACTTGGGCAAGGGCGAAGCCGCCGATGACGTACGGCAAGGTGCCGTTGAAATCCTCGCCGATGCGCGCGCGCATCGTGAAGAGACCCTCGGCCTTCGAACTGCGCACGGTCGATCCGGAATAACCATAGGTGCCGCCACCTTTCGTGTAGCCGAAAGGCATGTTGCCCCGGGTCGAGGTGGTGTTGTCGCCGAGCCACTGAAAGCCCAGCTCGCCGCCATAGACCCACTGCGCTTGCTGCCAGTTGAATCCGCCCTGTCCGCCGACGAGCGCGCCGGAGCCATTGGAGGTGCCGACGGTCTCCGGGGCGGCTAACGGAACGCCGCCATAGCCCGCACCGCCGCCCAACACCTGGTCGGTCGATCCGCCTGGGTCCGAATGCAGGAAATTCACACCGGCGTTGCCGCCGACATAGAAGCCGCCCCAGTCGGTCCCGGAGCCGACCTGCGCCGCGGCGCCCGACGACGCCATCGCGGCCGCGCCGGCGGCAAGCGCCACCGTGGAATTCGTAAGCACGGAACGTTCTGTCACCTAGACCCCCATCCCCCGATCGGGCCGCGAAAATTCGCGCCTGGCCCCAAATTAATTCTATCCCGGAAATCCAGGGCGTGTCGCTATTTTGCGGGCAATTCGGTAGAAAACGCAAGGCTGTAGCGGATATGCAACAGTTTCGCGCCGAAACCGGCTAGGTTTTGGCGGCTGAAATTCGAGGCGGGGCGATTTTCCGATGACCGATTTCGTCGACATGATCTTTTTCCACGCCGACGCCAACCCGGACAAGGCGGCGGTCATCACCGGCGACAGCATCCTGACCTACGCCAAGCTGCGGCAGGGCATCCTGTCGGTGCAGCAAAAACTGCGGCAGTACGGCTTGAAGCCGGGCGACCGCGCCGCCATCGCGGTGACAAGCGCCGTCGGCCACGTCACCTTGATTTGCGCCCTTCACCGCGCCGGCATCGCCTCGGTCTCGATCGACCAGACGCAGCTCGAATACCTGGACGATTTGGCGCTCGACGCGGTCCTGACCAACGCGCCCGTGCCGAAAGGCGCGGCGAAAATCGTCACGCTCGACGATTCGTGGTTCGAGGGGAAGGATTTGCTCGATGCCGGTCCGGCTCCCGCCGCCCCCTGGGACGACGAAAGCCCGTGCCGGCTCATCCTGTCGTCGGGCACGACCGGCCGGCCGAAGACCATCGCCTTGAGCTACGAGGCGGTGCAAGAGCGCCTCATCTCCTATGCGATTCGCGTCAGCACGCCGAGCTGGGACCGGCTCGTGTGCATGCTCGGGATCTCGACCAATTTCGGCTACAGCTTCGCGGTCACGGCGCTGTGGCTCGGCCGCACGATCTGCTTTGCCTACGACGCGACCGCGCGCCAGCTCGTCCTGTCCTACCAGGCCGAGCTGCTGGTCGGCTCGACGCACCAGATTGCCGCGCTCGTGCAGTTCCAGGAACAGAATTTCATGCGCCTCGACTCGCTGCGCGCGGTTCACCTCGGCGGCGCGGTCGCTTACGCGCCGATGCAGGCGCGCATCCGCACGCTCGTGTGCGACCTGCTTTATTGCGGTTATGGCTCGACCGAAGGCGGCACCGTGGCCTATGTGCCGGCGGAGCTGATCTTCGGCATGGACCGGGCGGTCGGCATCGCCGCGCCCTGGCTCGAGATCGAGGTCTTGAACGAGCAGCGCGAGAAGCTCCCTTACGGCGAGCAGGGCGAGGTTCGCATCCGCGCGCTCGGCCAGGGCTTTCGTTCGACGGAGGCGGGCGAGACCGAGGAGACCGACGCGGAAGGCTGGTTCTATCCGGGCGACCAGGGCGTCTGCTACCGCAACGGCCTCTTGCTCATCACCGGCCGCATCGACGAGCTCATCAATCGCGGCGGCGTCAAGGTCGCGCCCGAGCTGATCGAGGAGGAGATCAAGAAGCATCCGGCGATCGCCGACGCCGCGGCGGTCGGCATGCTCGACGCCGTCGGCATCGAGCAGATCTGGCTCGCGATCGCCGCGCGCGACGGCCAGGAGCTCGACGTGAAGCAGCTCTACGACTATTGCCGCGACCATATGCCGACGACCGTGCCCGACCGGATTTTCCAGGTCGCCGCGATCCCGCGCAATCAGACCGGCAAGGTTTCGCGCGCGCCCTTGACCGAGCAGTTGAAGACGCTCGAAAGCGGCATGGCGCTCGCCGTGCGATAACGCCGGAGGCGGTCGGACGCACCGTCGTGTCGAGCGCCTAACCCAAAATCGTGCCCGCCGCTGATCCCGGCCTCGGGGCCGGCGATCTTCCTGCCGTCGTCGATGCGGCAGCGCATCACGTCGAGAAATCCGCCTTGCGCGTGGACCGTGAAGCGGTCGCTCCCGAGCGCGCTCACCTGGCCGGGCTTCAAGTTGCGCACCTCGCCGAAGCTGCGCGCGATGCGCTTCCGCGCGTCGAAGATGGTGAGGCGCTTGCCGTCCCACTCCGTCCAAGCACCCGGCGCCGGGTTGCAGCCGCGCACGAGGTCATAGACGCGGTCGATGTGCTTCGACCAATCGATCCGCGCTTCGGGCGCCCGCACCCAGCCTTCGTAGGTCGCGTTCGCCTCGTCCTGGCGCCATTCGCGCGCCGTGCCGGCCACGACCGCTTCCGCCGCCTCGATCAGCGCCGCCACGCCCGCCGGAAAGATCTTGTCGAAATAGACCGTGCCGAGCGTGTCGTCGGGGCCGATCTCGACTTTCTTCTGCAAGATCACCGGCCCTTCGTCGAGCCCGTCCGACGGGCGGAAGATCGAAAGCCCGGTCTCGGTGCGGCCCTGGATGATGGCCCAGTTGATCGCGGATGGCCCGCGATGGAGCGGCAGCAGCGAGGGATGGAACTGGATCGTGCCGTGCGCCGGGATGGTGCAAAAGGATTGCGGCACGAACTGCGTCACATAGGCCATGACGGCAAGCTCGACCGCGATGCGGCGCAAAGTTTCCTGCGCCTCGTCGCTCGCATAGGAACGGATCGGATGCGCCGGGATGCCGGCGCCGGAAGCCGCCTCGGCCAGCGCATCGGGCCGCGCGCCGGGTTCTTGCGGCGGCACGAACACGCAAGCGACATCGTGGCCCTTGGCGGCAAACGCCTCGAGCACCGCCTTGCCGAAAGCCTGCTGCCCGATAATGGCGAGGCGCATGGCATGCCCTCCTAGTGTCCCGATTCCGAAGTTCGCACGACCTCTCGGCACGCTCCGATGCGAACTTCGGAATCTTAGGGACACTAGCAAATCTATGTTTCTAGTGTGGCTTTTGGATTTGAAGTTCCTCTCCGCGCGTGCGGTCAGAGGCGGAGGAACTTCAAATCCGCCACACTAGACGAGATCGGCGAGGCTCGCGAACACCGCATGGCTCGCGCCGGCTTCGAGCCGCGGCAGGGCCAGAACCTTCGTGCCGTGCGCGAGGCGCGCGATGCTCGCCGCGTTGTCGGCGAGGGGCACGGTGCTTTCGCCCGCTTCGCTCACCACCACGGCAGCCACGGCGACGTGGCGCTGCCGCAACGCCGCGAGCGCCGTCAGCGTGTGGCTGATCGTGCCGAGATAGTTGCCCGTAACGACCAGCGCCGGGAGGCGCAGATCGACGATCCAGTCGAGCACCGTGCGGTCGCCGTCGAGCGGCACCATCACGCCGCCGATCCCTTCGACGAGCAGCACGTCCGCCGCGGCGAGTTCGGCGTGGCAGAAAGCCAAGAGCTCGTCATAGTCGAGCGTCCGTCCCTCGCGCCGCGCCGCAAGCTCGGGCCCGACCGCCGCGCGATACCGGAAAGGGGAGATGCGCGCGATCTCGTCGAGCGTGCCCGGCAGGTCGAGCGCATCGAGGAGCCGCGCCGGATCGCTCGCGGGCGCGCTCCATTCCTCGAAGCCGCTCGCCACCGGCTTCAGCGCCGCCACGGCGCGCCCGCGCCGCCGCAATTCGTGGATGAGGCCGACGGCGACGAAGGTCTTGCCGATGTCGGTGCCGGTCGAAGTGAGGAAAAGTCCGCTCATGCCGCCTGCCTCGCCACACGTTCGCGCACCAGACCCGCGAGCCGCGCCACCGCGTCGTCGGGATGACCGGCGGTGAACGCGATCCTGAGCCGCGCCGTGCCGGGCGGCACCGTGGGCGGGCGGATCGCCACGACCAGGAATCCTTCCGCCTCGAGCATCGCCTGCGCCGCCAACGCAATTCTCTCATCGCCGAGCATGACCGGCACGATCGCGCTTTGCGCCTCGGGCAAGTCCGCCGCGCGCGTGAAGGCGCGCGCCTTCGCCAACGGCCGCGCGGCAAGAGCCGGCTCGCGCGCGATGATGTCGAGCGCCGCGATCGCGGCCGCGACATCGGCCGGCGGCAGGCCGGTCGAATAGATGAGCGGGCGCGCCCGGCTCGCCATCAGATCGACGACCGCGCGCGAGGCGCACAAATATCCGCCATAGCTCGCCGCCGCCTTCGACAAGGTCCCCATCTGCAACGGCACGCGCGCGCCCGCGCCCGCTTCGGCGGCCGAGCCGGCCCCTGCGCCCAGCGTGCCGAACCCGTGCGCGTCGTCGACGAGGAGCCAGGCGTCATTGCGCTCGGCGATCGCGGCAAGCTCCGCAAGCGGCGCGCGGTCGCCGTCCATCGAGAACACGCCTTCGGTGGCGATGAGCGCGTGGCGGTATTTTCCCCGCCGCTCGGCGAGCAGGTCGGCGAGATGGCCCGGATCGTTGTGGCGGAACGCGGTCGCCGTGCCGCGCGACAATTGCGCGCCGGCCCAGAGGCAGGCATGCGCGAGCGCATCGAGCAGCACGAGATCGCCTTCGCCCGCAAGCGCCGGGATGATCGCGGCGTTGGCGAGATAGCCCGAGCCGAAGACGCAAGCCGCTTGCGTGCCCTTCATGCGCGCGAGCCGCGCTTCCAGATCCGCGTAGAGCGGATGGTTGCCGGTGACGAGGCGCGAGGCGCCGGCGCCCGCGCCGTAGCGTTCGATCGCCGCGATCGCCGCTGCCTTCACCTCCCGATGCTGCGTCAGATTGAGGTAATCGTTGCAGGAAAAGGACAGCAGCTTCTTGCCCGCGCGCTCGACCCAAATCCCGTCCGCGCGCGATGTCGCGACGAGACTGCGGCGGCGGTTCGACGCCGCTGCCTCATCGAGCTTTGCCGTGGCGAACCGGTCGAGCGAGAGCACTCGCGCCCTTTCACTTTCTGGCGCCCTGGATGTAGCCTCAAGGCGCGAGCCAAGGCAAGGAGCGACCGTGGACGAGCCGCGCGACGAAATCCGGCACGATTGGACGCGCGCCGAGCTTGCCGCGCTCTACGATCTCGCGTTTTCGGAATTGATCTTCCGCGCGCAGGCCGTGCATCGCCGCAATTTCGATCCGGCGCGGGTGCAGCTCTCGACGCTGCTGTCGATCAAGACCGGCGGCTGCCCCGAGGATTGCGCCTATTGTCCGCAAAGCGCCCATTACGAGACCGGCGTCGATGCCGGCAAGCTCATGGATGTGGGTACGGTCGTCGACGAGGCGCGGCGCGCGCGCGATGGGGGTGCCACGCGCTTCTGCATGGGCGCCGCCTGGCGCGAGCCCAAGGACCGCGACCTCGATCCCGTCTGCGCCATGGTCGCTGGCGTGAAGCGTTTGGGGCTCGAGACCTGCGCCACGCTCGGCATGCTGACGCGCGCGCAGGCTCTGCGCCTCAAGGAGGCGGGGCTCGATTTCTACAACCACAATCTCGACACCTCGCCCGAGGATTACGGCCGCATCATCACGACGCGGGTCTATCAGGACCGGCTCGACACGCTCGCCCATGTGCGCGCGGCCGGGATCAAGGTGTGCTGCGGCGGCATCGTCGGCATGGGCGAAAGCCGCGCCGACCGCGTCGGCCTCATCCACGCGCTCGCGACACTGCCCGAGCATCCGGACAGCGTGCCGATCAATCTTCTTGTGCGGGTCGCGGGCACGCCCTTGGGTGACGCCGCGCCGCTCGACGCGCTCGAATTCGTGCGCACGGTCGCGGTCGCGCGCATCGCCATGCCGCGCTCTTTCGTGCGGCTGTCCGCGGGCCGCGAGGAGATGAGCGACGAGACGCAGGCGCTTTGCTTCCTCGCCGGCGCCAATTCGATCTTCTGCGGGCCGCGGCTCCTGACGACGCCCAACCCGGCGCGCGACCGCGACGGCGCGCTCATGGCGCGGCTCGGGCTTCAGCCGCTCGAATGAGCGCGCCGGACGAGGCGCTGCGCCACCTCTGGCTCCCGTACGAGCGCATGAAGAGCGCGGCGCCGCTCGCCGTCGCGCGCACCGAGGGATGCCGCATCGAGTTGGCCGACGGGCGCGTCCTCATCGACGGCATCGCCTCGTGGTGGACGGCGTGCCACGGCTACAACCATCCGCACATCCGTCATCAGGTGGCGCGACAGTTGAAGGCGATGCCGCACGTGATGCTGGGCGGATTGGTGCATGAGCAGGCAGCGACGCTCGCGCGCCGGCTCGCGGCGCTCTTGCCCGGCGATCTCGACCGTGTGTTCTTTTCCGAATCCGGCTCGGTCGCGGTCGAAGTCGCGCTCAAGATGGCGGTGCAGTACTGGAAGAACCGCGGCGTCAACGGGCGCGCGCGCTTCGTCGCCTTCCGCGGCGCCTATCACGGCGACACCACCGGCGCCATGGCGGTGTCGGACCCGGAGGAGGGGATGCACCGCCTCTTCGCCGGGTTGCTGCCGCGGCACGATCTGCTCGATCTGCCGCGCGACGAGGACAGCGCCCTCCGCCTCGAACGGCACTTGGCGCAGCATGCGCGCGAGCTCGCCGCGATCATCGTCGAGCCGCTGGTGCAGGGTGCGGGCGGGATGCTGTTCCACGATGCGGACGTGCTGCGGCGCTTGCGCGCGCTTGCCGACCGGTTCGACCTCCTCCTCATCTTCGACGAGATTTTCACCGGCTTCGGCCGCACGGGAGCGCTGTTCGCGTGCGCAGAGGCGGGCGTCGTGCCCGACATCATCACGCTGTCGAAGGCCCTGACCGGCGGCACGCTGCCCTTGGCCGCGACGGTCGCGCGGGGAAAAGTGTTCGAGGAATTCCGGTCGGACGATCCGGACAAATCCCTGATGCACGGCCCGACCTTCATGGCGAACGCGCTCGGCTGCGCCGCCGCCAACGCCTCGCTCGATCTGTTCGAACGCGAGCCGCGCCTGGCGCAAGTCGCCGCCATCGAGGCCGCGCTCGCACGCGAGCTTGCGCCGTGCCGCGACATTCCCGGCGTTGCCGACGTGCGCGTCAAGGGCGCGATCGGCGTCGTCGAGCTCGCGCGCGCTCCCGACACGCGCGATCTCACCCGCCGCTTCGTCGCGGAAGGCGTGTGGCTGCGCCCGTTCGGCCGGATCGTCTATGTGACGCCGGCCTTCACCATTGCCGCGGACGAGCTGGCGCAGCTCATCCGCGCCATCCTGCGCGTCCTGCGCGAAGCCTAGCGGTTCGTCCCCGTAATCGCCGCCTCGACCGCCGCCGTCACCTGGGCGGTGGTGGCGGTGCCGCCGAGATCGCGCGTGTGGAGCGCGGGATCGGCCGTGGTGCGCTCGATCGCGGACATGAGCGTCCGCGCGGCAGGTCCTTCGCCCAGATGCTCGAGCATCATCGCGCCGCTCCAGAACGTCGCGATCGGGTTGGCGATGCCCTTGCCCATGATGTCGAAGGCCGAGCCGTGGATCGGCTCGAACATCGAGGGGAAGCGCCGCTCGGGATCGAGATTGGCCGTGGGCGCTAGCCCTAGCGATCCGGCGAGCGCGGCGGCGAGGTCGGTCAGGATGTCGGCATGGAGGTTCGTGCCGACCACGGTGTCGATCGACGCGGGCTTCAGCACCATGCGCGTCGTCATGGCGTCGACCAGTTCGCGGTCCCAGGTGACGTCGGGGAACTCGCGCGCGGTCGCTGCGGCGATCTCGTCCCACAGCACCATGCCGTGGCGCTGCGCGTTCGATTTCGTCACGACGGTCAGGTGCCGGCGCGGGCGGGAGCGCGCGAGCGCGAAGGCAAAGCGCATGATGCGGCTGACGCCGGCGCGGGTGAAGATCGCGGTCTCGGTCGCCACTTCCTCGGGCTGGCCGCGATGCGCGCGGCCGCCGTGCCCGGCATATTCGCCCTCGCTGTTCTCGCGCACGATGACCCAGTCGATGCCGCCGGGCGCCACGCCCCGGAGCGGCGATTGGATCCCCGGCAGAAGCCGCGCCGGCCGCACGTTGGCGTACTGGTCGAGGCCCTGGCAAATCGCGAGCCGCAAGCCCCACAAGGTGAGGTGGTCGGGGAGATCGGGGTCGCCGACCGCGCCGAAGAAGATCGCGTCGAAGGGTTTCAGGTGCTCGACGCCGTCCTCGGGCATCATGCGGCCGTGGGCGCGGTAATAGTCGGAACCCCAGGGCAAGGTCTCGACCGCGAGCTCGAAGCCGGCGCGCGCGGCCAAGGCTTCGAGCACGCGCACCCCGGCCGGGATCACTTCCTTGCCGATGCCGTCGCCCGGAATCGCCGCGATGCGATATCGCGCCAAGGGGTCAGGGCCGCTCGTTGCGGCGGCGCTGCGGGCGCGCCTGCTCGCGCCGCGCGACGAGCGGGCTCGACTGGTGGTGCAGCATGCGCCAGCGCCCGGCTTCCTTGATGAAGTAATTGGTGGCGACGAGGCTGCCCGAGGTCAGCTCCTCCTCGCAGATCACCATGGCAAACTCGCCGTAGACGAAGGCCTGGTCGTCGTGGCAGGCGACGCGCGTCGGCTGCGGGCTCGTGAGGATGTTGCGCCAGCTCCGCATCACCGCCTCGCGCCCGCTGAGCGGCGGCCAGCCGGGATGGATGCACAGGACCTGGGCGTTGCGCGCCCACAGCGCGTTCATCGCCGGGTAATCGCTCGTCCCGAAGGCGCGATAGAATTCGAGGTTGGCGGCGAGGACGAGGTCGCTTTCGGTCATGATTCCCTTCTCTTGCACGCCGCGCCCGAAAATGCCAGTGCCGCGTCCGAGCTATCCCCTGCTAATCGAGCGCCACGAAGATGCAGTGGCGCAGCCGGCCGTCGAGCGCCTTCGAAAGATGGCCCTTGCCGCGCGTGTCCTCGACCAGGATCACTTCGCCGGCGCCGATCTTGCGCGCCTCGCCGTCGCTCGCGGTGATCTCGACGCCGGCGTCGAGGTTGACGATGTATTGCCGGCGCGGCGCGTTGTGCCAGTCGAGCGAATATTCGGGCGGCACCTGGCGGAAGATGATGCCGCTCGCGGGGAGCCGCTTCGACAGGCGCCCGCCGCGCGTCTCCTCGGCCCATTCGACCTCGACGTCGCGCCAGTGCGATTCACCTTTCGCATCGGCATAGAGATTGTGGATGCGCATCGTTCCCTCCCGGACTCCGTGCCGCATATTACGTCATCGCCCGATCTCTCCCAACCCTCTCCGCCCCACCGGCGCGGAGTAGGACGGAAGGGTGAGGTGGGGCGACCGAATGACGCACACGACAGGCGTGCTACATTCGCCGGCTCGGAGGAGGACGATGCCCCATCACGTGCGGCTCTTCGCCGACCGCTTGGCCGCGGGCGTGGCGCTCGAGCTTGGCGCCGGACCGGTGCGCGCGCTTTATGTGCGCGATGGCGGCGCCACGATCGTATCGGGCGGCTCCGTCGCGGCGCTTGCGCCCAACTCGGCCTGGCAGGGCGCCGGCGCTCTTGCGCTCACGGGCGGCGCCGGCGGCGCGCAGATCTTGCGCTTCGAGCTCGTCGCATCGGCGCCGGATCACGGCGCGCCCATCATCGTCTCGCCGCCGCTCGCGCTCGATCCGCGCGGCCAATATCTCCTGCGCTGCGACCGTGTCGAGTTTCCGCCCGGCGGTGTCGCCTATCGCCACACGCATCAGGGGCCGGGCCTGCGCTGCCTCGTCGCGGGCGCGATCCGCATCGACGCGGGCGGCGCGAGCCACGCCCATCGTCCCGGCGAGGCGTGGTTCGAAAACGGCGTCGATCCCGTGTTCGCCGCGGGCTCCGAGCACGAGACCACGGCCTTCATCCGCGTCATGGTGCTGCCGCGGGCGATCATCGGCAAAAGCTCGATCCGCTATGTCGACGAGGCCGACAAGGACAAGCCGCGCCGGCAACGCTATCAGATCTACCTCGACCACCCGATCGAGCTTCCCGGGAGCCGCACATGAGCGAGCAAAAACGCCGCACCGGCGCCAAAATCCTGATCGACCAGCTCAAGATCCACGGCGCCGACACGGTGTTCTGCGTGCCCGGCGAAAGCTATCTCGCGGCGCTCGATGCGATGTACGACGCCAACGCCATCCGCCTCATCACCTGCCGCCAGGAAGGCGGCGCCACCATCATGGCCGAGGCTTACGGCAAGCTCACCGGGCGGCCGGGCGTGTGCTTCGTCACGCGCGGCCCCGGCGCCAGCAACGCCAGCGCCGGCCTGCACATCGCGCGCCAGGATTCGACGCCGCTCATCCTCTTCGTCGGCCAGGTGCCGCGCGCGGCGAAGGGTCGCGAGGCGTTCCAGGAGCTCGACTACCGCGCCGTCTTCGGCACGATCGCGAAATGGGTCGACGAAATCGACGATCCCGCGCGCGTGCCCGAGCTCGTGAGCCGCGCCTTCCACGTCGCCTCGAGCGGACGGCCGGGTCCCGTCGTTCTCGCGCTGCCCGAGGACATGCTCGAGGAGCTGGCGGAAGCCGCCGACGCCAATCCCTATACGCGCATCGAGCCGCATCCGGGCCCGGACCAGATGCGCGCCTTCCGCGACGCGCTCGCCGCAGAGCCAGCGCCCGATCATGCTGCTGGGCGGCAGCCAGTGGGACAAGGACGCATCGGCCGCGATCGGCGCCTTCGCCGCCGCCAACGGCATTCCCGTCGCCTGCGCCTTTCGCCGCCAGGACCGGCTCGACAACGACCATCCGTGCTACGCCGGCGATGTCGGCCTCGGCGTCAATCCGAAGCTCGGCGCGCGGCTCAAGTCGGCGGACTTGTTCATTGCCGTGGGCGCGCGGCTCGGCGAGGCGACGAGCGGCGGCTACACGCTGCTCGACATCCCGGTGCCGAAGCAGCGCCTCGTCCATGTCCATGCCGACGCGGCGGAGCTGGGCCGCGTCTACGAGCCGTTCCTCGCCATCAACGCGACGCCGCGCAGCTTTGCCGCGGCGCTCGGGTCAATCGCGCCGGTCAAGGCTCCGCCATGGGCGGGTGCGGCGAAAGCGGCGCACGACGATTACCTCGCCTGGCAGGAGCCGGTGCGCGGGCCCGGCGAATTGCAGATGAGCGAGATCGTGCGCTTTCTCGCCGGCCATCTGCCGCACGACGCGATCGTCTGCAACGGCGCCGGCAATTTCACGACCTGGGTGCATCGCTTCTACCGCTATCGCGGCCTCGGCACGCAGTTGGCGCCGACGAGCGGCTCGATGGGCTATGGTTTTCCGGCCGCGGTCGCGGCGAAGCTCATCCATCCCGGCCGCACCGTCGTGTGCTTTGCCGGCGACGGCGATTTCCTGATGACGGGCCAGGAGCTCGCGACCGCCGTTCAGCACGGCGCGCATCTCATCATCCTCGTCGTCAACAACGGCATGTACGGCACGATCCGCATGCACCAGGAGCGGCATTTCCCCGGCCGCGTCGTCGCGACCGACCTGGTCAATCCGGATTTCGCGGCGCTCGCGCGGGCCTACGGCGCCTACGGCGAGACGGTGACGAAGACGGCGGATTTTCCGGCCGCGTTCGCGCGCGCCGAAGCCGCCGGCCGCGCCGCCCTCCTCGAATTGAAGCTCGACCCCGAGGCGCTCACCATCACGCAATCGACCAGCGACATCCGCGCGGCGGCGATCAAAGCCTCGCCGTCGCGCGCGTAAAACGCCGTCACGCCCGGACGGTCGCCTCGTCGAACTGATTGCCGTGAAAATGCCGGTAGCTCAGCCGCGCAGCGATCGCCGCCAGGATGATGCCCGTGACGAGCGGGAACACGGGGAAGATGAACATCCGCTGCGCGACCGCGGCCTTGTCGAGATGCTCGGCCACGAACATCGACAGCAGGAAGCCGCCGATGATCGGGCCCGCCACCGCGCCGAGCCGGCTCACGCCGAACGCCCAGCCCGCGCCGAACGCTCGGAACGAGGTCGGGTAGATCATCCCCGGCGTCGCGTTGAGGCCGTACTGCACGCCCTGCATGCCGAAGCCCGACACGGTCACCCACAGCGCGATCCAGCCGACCTGAAGGCCCGGAATGCCGACCATCCAGACCGTCGCGGCCGTCAAAATTCCCCAGGCGATCACCGAGAGGAAGCCGAAGCGATCGACGAAATAGGCGATCACCAATCCGCCGAGCACGCCGCCGCCCTGGTTGAGCGACGAGACGATGATCGCCTGGGTCGGCGGGACGCCCGCGCCCTGAAGCACGATGTTGGTCCACCCGCCGGTGAAGTAGAGGGTGATGAAGTTGAGAATGAACATGAGCCACAGGATCGGCGTGATCCAGGCGAGGCCCCCGGCAAAGAGCTGCCCGGGCCTGAACGGCACGCGCGAGGCTTGCGATGCGACGACGAAGCGCGCCCCTTGCGGCAGCGCCAGTTTGGGCACGAGCCGCGCGAGCACGCGCCGCAATTCCGCTTCGCGCCCGCCGTTGAGGGCGAGGAACTTGACCGATTCCGACATGAACAGCCACAGCAGCACCACGGCGATGAGCGGGACCACGCCGCCGACGAAGAACAGGCCGCGCCAGCCCCAGCCCGCGATCAGCGCCGGCGCCGCCAGGCCGCAGACGAAGCCGCCGAAATTGATGCCGCAGAAGGTGAAGATGATGAGGCGCGCACGCAGGCGCTTGGGCGAGAATTCGGAGCCGAGCGCGACAATGTTGGGAATGACGCCGCCCAGCCCGCACCCGGTCAGGAAGCGCACGAGCGCGAGCTGCTCGGCCGACGTCACGAACATGTTGGCGAAGGTGAAAACGCTCACGATCAGGCAGCCGATGATGAGCGCAGGCTTGCGCCCGTGGTGATCGCTGATCCAGCCGAGGCCGAGCGCGCCGATCGGGTAGGCCGCGAGGCTCGCCGAGCTCACCATGCCGACCGTTTCCGGCCCGAAGTGAAACTCCTTCATCAGGTTCGGCATGACGTAGCCGATGCTCGAGATGTCGAAGCCGTCGCCGAAGATGGCGAACCAGCCGATCACGATGAGAAGGACGTTGAACCAGCTCACGTCCTGAGCGTCGAGCACTTCGGCGATGTCGATGACCGGGCCGCCGCCCGCGGTCCGCGCTTGCGTGTCGCTCATGCGAAGGCGCGCCTTGCCGCGGCGGCCGCGCGCCAAATCGGGTCCTGCATGGATTTCCTCCCCAGTCTCTTGCCGCGAAAATATCACCGTGGGCGCCGCGGCGATAGCCACTAGGTCAAGCCTCGCTCATGAGTCCGCGCTCTCGCTGGCGCGCCGCCGGCGATAGATCCGTACGCCGATGACGGCGAGCGCGAGGGCCGCGAGCGCGAACAGCACGTACTCGATGCCGGCGAGGTTGGCGATGTAGGCGAAGACGCGCCGGCCGAGCCAATAGGCGAGCAGTCCCCACCATGCCACCCACAGCGCCGCGCCCACGGCGTTGAAGATGAGGAAGCGCCGCCAACTCATCTCGAGCGTGCCGGCGGTGATGCCGGAGAGCTGGCGCAGCAGCACGATAAAGCGCGCGCCGACGATCACCCAATCGCCATAGCGCGCGAACAACGCCGCCACCTCGGCAAGCTTCGCCGGCGTGATGCCGATCCGGCCGCCGTAGCGCACGATCAGCCAATGGCCGCCATAGCGGCCGATCGCGAAGCCGACGATGTTGCCGAGCGTGGCGGCGGCCCAGGCGACGGCGAGCAGGAGTTTGATGTTGAGGTCGCCCTGCGCGGCGAGCACGGCCGCGCCGATCAGCAGCGTCTCGCCCGGCAGCGGCAGCCCGAAATGCTCGAGGAAGAGCCCGATGCCGACGGCGGCGGTGCCGTATTCGTGGACGAAGTGCTCGATCCCGAAGTGCAAATGCATGGCGCTCTTTGCCCAACCGCCGCGCCCGCTGTCCAGAAGGACGATTTCGGTCGTTGTCTCGGGGCTTGGAAATATTGGCTCGAGTCGGCCGCCGCTGGCCGGGAGATAGACCGGTTAGGGGCCTGGAATAGCGTGCTAAAATCCCGCCCTTGACTCCCGGCCCAAACTAGAACAAAAAGAGAACTGTGGAGGCTCGAGGGATGTCCGACGTCAACAGAGCGGACCTCGGCGCATTGCGGCAGAAGCTCGCGCTCATCGAGCGCGGCGGGCGGGGAGAAATCTCCGTCCTGCCGTTCGGCGTCGCGGCGATCGACCGGATGCTGCCGGGCGGCGGGCTCGCGCTGGGCGCGCTGCACGAGGTGCTGGGCCTGGGCGCCGCCGCCGAGGAGGCGGCCGAGGGCGCGGGGTTTGTGGCCGGGATTCTCGCCCGGCTCGAGCCGCAGCGCCCGGTGCTGTGGTGCTCGCGGCGCGACGATCTTCATGCGCCGGGCCTCATGCGCCACGGGTTTGCGCCGGGCCGGCTGATCCTCGCCCGCGCGGCGAATGATGCCGACCTGCTTTACGCGGTCGAGGAAGGCTTGAAATGCCGCGATCTTGCCGCCGTGGTCGGCGAGGTCGATGCCCTGCCGCTCGCCGCGAGCCGCCGCTTGCAGCTGGCCGCCGAAACATCCGGCGTCGCCGCCTTCGCCCTGCGCCGGCCGCGCCGCGCGCTTGGCGTCGGCGACGAGGCACAGCCGACCGCGGCGGTGACGCGCTGGCGCGTCGCGTCCGCGCCGTCGCCGGCGCGCGCCGATGCCGCGCCCGGCCTCGGCCGGCGCGCGTGGCTGGTCGAGCTGTTGCGCTGCCGCGGCGGGATGTCGGGGCGATGGCTTGTGGAGGGATGCGATGAGACGGGTCATGTCCATCTGGCTCCGGCGCTGGCCGATCGACCGGCGGCGGAAAGGCGGCGCGCCTTCGGCTAGGCGGCCTTTCGCGCTCGCCGCCGTCATCGGCAACCAGCGTCTCGTCACGGCCGTCGATGCCGCAGCGGAAGGCGAGGGGATCGTGCCCGGCATGGCGCTCGCCGACGCGCGCGCCATAGATCCGGGGCTCGCCGTCGCCGCGGCCGATCCGGCGGGCGATGCCGCCGCGTTGGCGCGGACCGCCGCGTGGTGCGGGCGCTGGAGCCCGTGGACGGTGCCCGTTCCGCCGGACGGCATCGCGCTCGACGTGACCGGCTCGGCCCATCTCCAGGGCGGCGAGGACGAGCTTCTGGCCGAAGCGATCGAGCGCCTCGCAAAACTCGGCATCGTCGCCTCGGCCGCCATCGCCGAATCCGTCGGCGCCGCCTGGGCGCTCGCGCGCTTTGCCGGCGCGCGCACGATCGCGGTGCCGCACGGCGGCGCGCGCGCGGCGCTTGCCGGTCTCCCCGTCGCCGCGCTCAGGCTCGAAGCCGCCACGGTCGAGGCCTTGACGCGGGTGGGCTTGCGCCATGTCGGCGATCTCTATCCCATGCCGCGTCCGGCGTTGGTGCTGCGCTTCGGCGAGGGCTTGGCGCTCCGCCTCGACCAGGCGCTGGGCGCGCGGGCCGAGCCGCTTTCGCCGCTGCCGCCGCCGCCCGTGCGCTTCGCGCGCCAGCGCTTCGCCGAGCCGATCGCCACGGCCGACGACATTCGTGCCGCCACGTCGCTCTTGCTCGATGCGCTGTGCCGCCGCCTTGGCGAGGACGGCGCGGGCGCGCGGCGCCTTGCGCTCACGCTCTACCGCGTCGATGGCGGCGCGGCCCGCATCGAGCTCGGCACGGCGCGGCCGTCGCGCGAGCCGCGCCATCTCCTGCGCCTGTTCGACGAGCGGCTCGGCGCCGTCGATCCCGGCCTCGGCATCGAGGACATGCTGCTCGAAGCCGCGCTTGCCGAGCCGCAAGGACCGACGCAGCTCGCGCTCGAGCGCGGCGCCACGGCGGGCGATGCCGTGCCGGTCCTGATCGACCGTCTCGCGGCGCGGCTCGGGCCCGATGCGGTGCGCCGGCCGCTCCTCGTCGCCAGCCATTGGCCCGAGCGCGCGGTGCGGCTCGTTGCGCCGCTCGATCCCGCGCCCAGCGCCGCCCAGCCGCAGCGCCCGCGCCCGGTGCGCTTCCTGCCCGAGCCCGAGCCGGTCGAGGCGGTGGCGCCGGTGCCCGACGATCCGCCGCTCCTGTTCCGCTGGCGCAAGATCATGCATCGCGTGCGCCGCGCCGAAGGGCCCGAGCGGATCGCCGGCGAATGGTGGCGCGGCGCGAAGGAGCTGCGCGACTACTACCGCGTCGAGGACGAGGAGGGCCGCCGTTTCTGGCTCTACCGCGCCGGGCTTTATCGCGCCGACCGGCCGGCGCGCTGGTATCTGCACGGGGTGTTCGCGTGAGCGAATATGCCGAGCTCGACGTCACGAGCAATTTCTCTTTCCTGCGCGGCGCCTCCCATCCCGAGGAGTTGGTCGCGGCAGCGAAGGAGCTGGGTCTCGGCGCCATCGCCATCGCCGATCGCAACTCGCTGGCCGGCGTGGTGCGCGCCTTTTGCGCGGCGCGCGAATTGGGCGTGCGCCTCGTCGTCGGCTGCCGCCTGGTGCTCGAGGACGGCACGAACATATTGTGCTTTCCGACCGACCGCGCCGCCTATGGCCGCCTCTGCCGCCTCCTGACGCTCGGCAAGCGCCGCGCCGGGAAGGGCGAATGCCGCCTCGTCTACGACGATGTCGTGGCGCATGGCGCAGGGCAGATTTTCGTGGCCCTGCCGCCCGAGGACGACCCCCCACCGTCGACCGCATGCGGTCGACCCTCCCCCTCAAGGGGGGAGGGAGTTTTGGATTTTGAAGGCTTCCTCCGCCGCCTCGCCGCCGATTTTCCCGATGCCGCCTATCTTGCCGCGCGCCATCTCTATCGCGGCGACGATGTCGCGCGCATCGATTGCCTGGCGCGGCTCGCCGCGCGCGTGGGGCTGCCGCTCGTCGCGGCCAACGACGTGCTCTATCACCGGCCGGAGCGGCGCCGGCTCCAGGACGTCGTCGCCTGCATCCGCGCAGGCTGCACGCTCGCGGACGCGGGCTTTCGCCTCGCCGCCAATGCCGAGCGGCATTTGAAGCCGCCCGATGAGATGGCGCGGCTCTTTCGCGCGCATCCCGAAGCGGTCGCGCGCACGATGGAGATCGCCCGGCGCTGCCGCTTCAGCCTCGCCGAGCTGCGCTACGAATATCCCGACGAGGCGCGGGACGGGCTTTCGCCGCAGGAGCGGCTCGTGCGCCTCACCTGGGAGGGTGCGGCCGAGCGCTATCCCGAAGGAGTGCCGGAAAAAGTTCGCCACCAGCTTTCGCACGAGCTGGAGCTCGTCGAGAAGCTCGACTACGCGCGCTATTTCCTCACCGTCCACGACATCGTGCGCGCGGCCCGTGCGCGCGACATCCTGTGCCAGGGGCGGGGATCGGCGGCCAATTCCGCCGTGTGCTATTGCCTCGGCATCACCTCGGTCGATCCGGCGCGGCTCGATCTCCTGTTCGAGCGCTTCATCAGCGCCGAGCGCAACGAGCCGCCCGACATCGACGTCGATTTCGAGCACGAGCGGCGCGAGGAGGTGATCCAGTACATCTACGAAAAATACGGCCGCGACCGCGCCGCGCTCGCCGCCACCGTGATCCGCTATCGCTCGAAAAGCGCGATCCGCGAGGTCGGCAAGGTGCTGGGCCTGTCGGAGGACGTGACCGCCGTACTCGCCGGCACGGTGTGGGGCTGGGGCACGGACGGCATCGCCGAGCGCCACGTGCGCGAGATGGGCATGGAT
Organism: uncultured Alphaproteobacteria bacterium; assembly: GCA_963729295.1. GTDB lineage: Bacteria > Pseudomonadota > Alphaproteobacteria > ATCC43930 > CGMCC-115725 > DATJLY01. Next base: position 325,852 of record CAVSNJ010000028.1, on the reverse strand, counting down.
CCGGCCGAGCCGACCTTGCGCCTGGCGCTCGATCTCGCGCACGAGCTCCTGGGTTTCCCGCGCCATCTGTCGCAGCATGTCGGCGGCTTCGTCATCACGCGCGGGCCGCTCGAAGAGGTCGTGCCGATCGAGAACGCGGCGATGGAAGACCGCACCGTCATCGAATGGGACAAGGACGATCTCGACGAGCTCGGCATGCTCAAGATCGACGTGCTCGCGCTCGGCATGCTGACCTGCATCCGCCGCGCCTTCGACATGATCAAGCTGCACAAGGGCGAGGAGCTGACGCTCGCCGCCGTGCCGGCCGAGCTGCCGGAGGTCTACGAGATGCTGTGCCACGCCGATTCGGTGGGCGTCTTCCAGGTCGAGAGCCGGGCGCAGATGACCATGCTGCCGCGCTTGAAGCCGCGAAAATTCTACGATCTCGTCATCGAGGTGGCGATCGTGCGGCCGGGCCCGATCCAGGGCGACATGGTGCATCCCTATCTGCGCCGCCGCTCGGGCGAGGAGACGGTGAGCTTCCCCTCGGCCGCGCTCGAGGACGTGCTCGGCAAAACCTTGGGCGTGCCGCTCTTCCAGGAGCAGGCGATGCGCATCGCCATCGTCGGCGCGGGTTTCTCGCCGGCCGAGGCCGACCGGCTGCGCCGCGCCATGGCGACCTTCCGCCACAGCGGCGAGATCCACCGCTTCCGCCGCCTCTTCATCGACGGCATGGTCGCAAACGGCTACGCGCAGGATTTCGCCGAGCGCTGCTTCCAGCAGATCGAGGGGTTCGGCGAATACGGCTTCCCGGAATCGCACGCCGCGAGCTTCGCGCTTCTGGTCTATGTCTCGGCGTGGCTGAAACGCTTCCATCCCGAAGTGTTCGCGGCGGCGCTCCTCAACAGCCAGCCGATGGGCTTCTACGCCCCGGCGCAGATCGTGCGCGACGCCGCCGAGCACGGCGTCGAAATCCGCGCGATCGACGTCAACGAGAGCGATTGGGACTGCACGATCGAAGGGTCGGCGCTCCGCCTCGGCCTGCGCCAGGTGAAGGGGTTGGCCGCGGCCGATGCCGAGCGCCTCGTCGCGGCGCGGGGCAAACCCTATCGCACGCCCGGCGAGATCGTGCGCCGCGCCGGCCTGAAGCGCGGCGCGCTCGAGCGGCTGGCCGCGGCCGATGCGTTCCGCTCGCTGGGGCTTGACCGGCGCCAGGCGCTCTGGGCAGTCAAGGGATTGGACGACGACGCGCTGCCGCTTTTCGCATCGCTCGAGGATGACGGCGCGCCCGAGCCGTCGCTCCCGGCGATGGGCTTGGGCGAACATGTCGCGGCCGATTATGTGACGGTGGGCTTGTCGCTGAAGCGCCATCCGATGGCGCTCCTGCGCCCGACCTTCGAGCGCGCGCGCATCGCGCCCGCCGCGCGCTTGAAGGAGCTGCGCAACAACGGCCGCGTGCGCGTCGCCGGCCTTGTCCTCGTGCGCCAGCGCCCGTCGAGCGCGTCGGGCGTCATCTTCATGACGCTCGAGGACGAGAGCGGCGTCGCCAATCTCGTGGTCTGGCCGGCGGTGTTCGAGCGTTTCCGCCGCGCCGTCATGGCCGGGCGCCTCATCGAGTGCGAGGGCAGGCTGCAGCGCGAGGGCGAGGTGATCCACGTCATCGCCGAGCGCCTTGCCGACCGCTCGGAGCTCTTGGGGCAGTTGGCGCACGGCGCCGAGATCCCGGTCGCGAGCCGCAATTTCCACTAAGTCAGGGCGCGTCGAGCGCCGCCGCGAGCTTGCGGTAGAGCGGCTTCGCATGCGCATCCTCGGGCGGCATGCGGCCGAGCTCGCGCGCGCCCGCGGCGAGATGTTCCAGCACCTCGCGCCGCGCCGCCGCCGGAACCTTCGCCCGCCCGCCGCGATATGTGCCGAGCATCGCCTCGATCGCGAGCGGCAGGCGGCGCCGATCGACGCTGCCGTCGCCATGGCGATAGGGCAGCTTCCACGTCGCCGGATCGGCCGCATCGCCGACATAGGCGAAGGACGAAGCGGGTAGATGGTATTTCGCATCGAGCGGCGGACCGGCCGCCCGTGTGGCCTGAGCGGCAACCGCGACTGCTATTGCCAGCACGAGGCAGGCGAGTCGAGAGGCTGCAAAATTCATGCGAGCTTGACAGTACCGGCGTCACGGCCACGATAAAAGCGATATGGCATCGCAAGAGCCGGAGCGGCTGGCTCCGCCGTTCTTCAGGCCCTCAACCAGCCCGCAAGGAAAGAGCGGCAGGCCGACGGGCGCATGCGATATTGGCTTTATGTCGCACGGCTCGGAACCTATATACGGGTGGTGACGCTCGCGGATGGCGAGACGGTCCACAACGTGTTCAAGGACAGAGACTTCCTCGGATGAACGCCGTCTTCGAATACGATCCGACCACCGACAGCCTTTACATCAAGCTGCGCTCGGGGCAGTCGGTCGACAATCGAGTTGTCGATGACGATGTCGTCATCGATTTGGGCGAAGACGGCGAGCCGGTGGGCTACGACATTCAGCATGCGAGCCGCCATGCCGATGCCATCGCCGAGTTGCTTGGCCAATTGCACAAGCGCCATGCCGCGTAGGCCGGCGCGCACCGGCCTACGCGGCATGCTTTTCCGCTCGCTCTGAACGACGTGGGCTGGATTTTCTCCTCGCCCGCGCCGCCGCCCGATCCGCTGCGCCTGGCCGTGCGCGCCGCATATCGCACGGACGAGACTGACGCCGTCGCGCGCAGTCTCGAAGCGGCGGCGGTCGCGCCCTCGCTCAAGAGCCGGATCGACAGCGCGGCGAGGAAGCTCGTGGTCGAGGCGAGGAAACGCCGCCACGGCGCGGGCGGCATCGACGTGTTCCTGTCGGAGTATCGCCTCTCCTCGCAGGAGGGGATCGCGCTCCTCTGCCTCGCCGAGGCGCTCCTGCGCATTCCCGACAGCGCCACGATCGACCGCCTCATCCGCGACAAGCTCGCGCCCAGCGATTGGGCGCAGCATCTGGGCCATTCGCAATCGCTCTTCGTCAACGCCTCGACTTGGGCGCTGATGCTGACGGGCCGCCTCGTGCAGGAGCCGCACGCGCACGATTGGGGCGCCGTGCTGCACCGCCTCGTGACGCGCTCCGGCGAGCCGATGGTGCGCCAGGCCGTCACCGCCTCGATCCGCATTCTCGCGCGCCAGTTCGTGATGGGCCGCACCATCGAGGAGGCCCTTGCGCGCGCGCGGGCGCCGGAACGAAAGGGCTATCGCCATTCCTACGACATGCTGGGCGAGGCGGCGCGCACCGCATCCGATGCCGAGCGCTATCTCGCGCGCTATCGCGAGGCGATCGCCACGATCGGCGCGCGCGTCGCGGGCAACGACGTGCGCGCGGCGCCCGGACTCTCGGTGAAGCTTTCGGCACTTCATCCGCGCTTCGAGGAAGGCCAGCGCGCGCGCATTCTGGCCGAGCTGACTCCGCGGCTTCTCGCGCTCGCCGAAGCGGCGGCGGCGGCCGGGATCGGCCTCACCATCGACGCCGAGGAAGCCGACCGGCTCGATCTTTCGCTCGATCTCGTCGCGGCGCTCGCCGCGGCGCCGTCTCTCGCCGGCTGGGACGGGCTTGGCCTCGCGGTGCAGGCGTATCAGAAGCGTGCGCTGCCGCTCCTCGACTGGCTGGCGGACCTCGCGCGCGGCCAAAAACGCCGGCTCATGGTGCGGCTCGTCAAGGGCGCCTATTGGGACAGCGAGATAAAGCGCAGCCAGGAGCGCGGCCTTGCCGGCTATCCCGTCTATACGCGCAAGCTCGCGACCGACGTGTCCTATCTCGCCTGCGTCAAGCGCCTCTTCTCCGAGCCCGAAGCGTTCTTCCCGCAATTCGCGACGCACAACGCACACACGGTGGCGTCCGTGCGCGCGCTTGCCGGCAAGCGCAGCGATTTCGAGTTCCAGCGCCTCCACGGCATGGGCGAGACGCTCTACGATCAGATCGTGGCAAGCGACCTGCCGTGCCGCGTCTATGCGCCGGTCGGAGGGCACGAGGATCTGCTGGCATATCTCGTGCGGCGGCTTCTCGAGAACGGCGCCAACACGTCCTTCGTCAACCGCCTCGTCGACGAGCGCGCGCCGGTCGAGGATATCGTCGCCGATCCGGTGGAGCGCCTCGCCGCGCTGAAGCGCAAACCGCATCCGCGCATTCCGCTCCCCGCCGCGATCTACGAGCCCGAGCGCAAGAATTCGCGCGGTCTCGATCTCTCCGATCCCGAGACCTTGCGTGCGCTGGGTCCCGCGCTCGATGCCGCGGAGGCCGAGACTTGGAGCGCCGTGCCGATCATCGACGGCCGGGCGCAGCCGGGCGAGGTGCTGCCCGCGCGCAATCCGGCCGACCGCGCGCATATCATCGGCAGCATCGTCGAAGCCGACGAAGCGGTGGCGGACGCAGCACTCGCGGCGGCCGCGAAAGCGGCGCCGCACTGGGAGGCGACGCCCGCCGAAGAGCGCGCGCGCATCCTCGACCGCGCCGCCGATCTGTTCGAGGAGCGGTTGCCGCTGTTCATGGCGCTCATCGTGCGCGAGGGCGGGCGCATCCTGCCCGATGCCCTGTCCGAGGTGCGCGAGGCGATCGACCATTGCCGCTATTACGCCGCCAGGATTCGCGCCGAGTTCGCGGCACCCATGGCGCTGCCGGGCCCCACCGGCGAGCGCAACAGCCTGGCGCTGCGCGGGCGCGGGACCTTTCTCTGCATCTCGCCGTGGAATTTTCCGCTCGCGATTTTCGGCGGCCAGGTCACGGCCGCGCTCGCCGCCGGCAATGCGGTGATCGCCAAGCCCGCCGAGGCGACGCCGCTCGTCGCGGCCGCCGCAGTGCGCCTGCTGCATGAGGCGGGCGTGCCGCCGGGCGCGCTCCATCTTCTGCCGGGCGACGGGCCGCGGCTCGGCGCGCGCCTTCTCGCCGATGCGCGCGTCGGCGGTGTCGCGTTCACCGGCTCGACCGAAACGGCGGCCCTCATCGCCCGCGAGCTTGCCGCGCGGGAGGGGCCGATCGTGCCGCTCATCGCCGAAACCGGCGGGCAGAACGCGCTCATCGCCGATTCGAGCGCGCTGCCCGAACAGCTCGTGCAGGACGTGATCGTCTCGGCCTTCGACAGCGCGGGGCAGCGCTGCTCGGCGCTGCGCACGCTCTTCGTGCAGGACGCGATCGCCGACCGCGTGATCGCCATGCTCGAAGGCGCGATGCGCGAGCTCGCGATCGGCGACCCCGCGCTCATCGCGACCGACATCGGCCCGCTCATCGACGAGGACGCAAAGCGCCCGCTCGTCGAGCACGCGGCGAAGATGGCGCGCGCCGGCCGCCTCATCTGCGAGCTGCCTTTGCCGCCCGGCACCGAGCGCGGCAGCTTCTTCGCGCCGCGCGCCTTCGAGATCCCGTCGCTCGCACTCCTCGAGCGCGAGGTGTTCGGCCCGATCCTGCACGTCATCCGCTGGAGCGGCGATCGGCTCGACGAGGTGATCGCGGCGGTGAACGCGACCGGCTACGGCCTCACCTTCGGCGTCCACAGCCGCATCGACGAGACGGTGCGCTACGTCACCGAGCGCGTGCGCGCCGGCAACCTCTACGTCAACCGCACCGTGATCGGCGCCGTCGTCGGCGTGCAGCCGTTCGGCGGCGAAGGCCTCTCCGGCACCGGCCCCAAGACCGGCGGGCCCCATTATCTCCACCGCTTCGCGACCGAGCGCACGCTCTCGATCGACACGACCGCGTCGGGCGGCAACGCCAGCCTCCTGTCGCTCGCCGACGACGAGGATTAAGGGCTGTAGTCACACAGCGCGGCGAAGAGCTGCGGCGAGCGCGTTCCGCTTCTGACCCGAAGCGGACTCGGTCTGGCCAATCCATCCTGGAACGCGCGTCAGGACATCGCGTGGAACTGCCGCCGTCCGTGCAGACTGCGTTACGCTGCCTCGCCCGCTGCCCGCCGCTGCAACCAGCGCAGCACGCGTGGGTTCTCACAGGCAGTGACGTTGAACCGCATCCACGGCGAGCGCTCGAGATGCGGACGAAAGACCGCGCCCGGCGCGAGCATAATGCCGTCGCGCTGCGAAGCTTCCGCCAATGCGAGCGAGTCCTCGACATGCGGTAACCGCGCCCAGACGAACATGCCGTCCGCGGGCTCGACGAACAGCTCTAGCCCCATGCGTTCGAAGGTGCGCACGACATTGAGACGCGCCTCACCGAGCCGCTCGTGCAAACGCGACAAGTGTTTGCGGTAGTGACCATCCATCAGCATCAGATAAACGAGCCGCTCGTTGAATTGCGATGTGGTGATGCTCGTCAGCATCTTGATGTCGGCGAGCTCGTTGGCGATGTCCGGCGCGCAGGCGACAAATCCGACGCGCAGGCAGCCCGACAGCGTCTTGGAAAAGCTGCGCGCGTAGATCACGCGGTTGAGCTGGTCAAGCGTCGCAAGCCGCGGCGTCGTCTTCACCTGCAGATCGCAGAAGATGTCATCCTCCACGACCGTGAAATTGTGGCGTTCGGCGGCCTGCAGCACCTTGAACGCCACATTCGGGCTTATATCGGTACCCGTGGGGTTCTGCATCACCGACTGCGTGAAATAGACTTTCGGCCGGTGGTCGGCAGCAAGCTTTTCGAGAACGGCGACGTCCGGTCCATCGGGATTGCGCGGCACGGCCAGCATCTTGACGCCGTGCAGGCGCAGATTGCCAAACATGTTGTAGTAGCCGGGATCGTCGACCAGCGCCGAATCGCCGGGCTTGAGCAGATAGCGAATGACAAGCTCGAGCGCCTGGCTGGTGCCCTGCGTCAGCAGTATCTGGTGTGCACGGGCCGTGATGCCGAGTCCAGCCAGCATCAGCGCGAGATGCTCGCGCAGCGGCAGATAGCCGAACGGGTGCCCGTATTCGAGCAGAAAGGCGCCGTTCTTGCGTGCGAGTACGTTGAGGCTCTGGCGGATACCGGTTTCATCGAGCCACGAATTCGGGAGCCACGGACCGCCCGCAAGGACGGTGTTCTCGTCCGCTTCCAGCAGTCGCCGGATGAGCCAGACCAGTTGTTCGTTGCGTTTGTGATTGTCAGATGGTGCGGGATGTGCGGCCTCCGCATGCGCGGGCGCGACCGCCGTATAGAAGCCGGCGCCTCGGCGCGACTGCAGATAGCCCATCGCAACCAGACGGTCATAGGCCTCGACGACCGTAAAACGGCTGACACTATAAGTCCCCGCGAAGCTACGGATCGACGGCAGCTTTGTGCCGGGCCGCAGATGGCGGTCGTCGATCTGTCGTGCGATGCCAGCGACAATCTGATCGGCAAGAGGCTGGTCGCTGTTCCTACTGACCGTAAGGGAAAGCATCTTGATTTCCCCCTCGCTGAATTGGCCCGGTCTCCGGACCGGTACAGTTACGCCGACTGACAGCCAAAGTGTCTATTACTGTGATGGCAAGTGTTTGGCAGCATAGCGCGCGTGTCAAGCATGAGACCGAGCGAAACGCTCGATCCCGCTGCGGCACCGGAGCGTACCGCCACAACCCATGATGGGAGAAATGCAATGCCCCTCATTCAGGTTCGCGTCATCAAGGACGTGTTTAGCAAGGAGCAGAAGCACCAGATCATCAGCAAGCTGACCGATGCGATGGTCTCGATCGAAGGCGAGAACATGCGCGGCGTCACCTGGTGCGTGATCGAGGAGGTGGAAAGCGGCGACTGGGGGATCGGCGGCAAGGCCCTCACCACCGCCGACGTGCACGCCTTGGCGCGCGGGAAAGCTGCGTGACGGCGCGACCTCGCTCGCGCCGCGTTGCGCCCGGACTGTTCTGAGGAGGTTCGGGCGCTCCCTGTTTATTTCACAAATCCGGCACATCGGTTTCTTGGCACGAACGCGAAGTAGCGCGAGGGGCGGTGAAATCACCGCAACTGATGGAGCTGTAATTGCGGAGGGGGACCATGCCTTTCGAGGCTTGCGAGGCATTGCAATCGCCGCTGTCGGTGCAACTGAATTCGGCATGTTTCCTTCTTTTCATGGCCGTTGCCGTGTGCTTGATGTTGAACAGAGACGGCGGCGGCAGGAGAAGGATCCGTTATTTTTTGCTTCGCTTGCAGCTGCGTCGCGCCTCGCACGCATGTCGCGAGCTCCACGTTCGCTGAAGCCACAAGAGAGTTGCACGGCGGCAAAGCAGAGCCGCGTTCCTCATCCGCGATCCGTGGCGGCCTCGCCGATCCGAGCCTCGGAATTTGCGCTTGTTACGACGCGTCGCTTGTCGCGCGCGCTTGGGAGTAGATCTCCGCCATCGGCGAGCTCAGGTTCTTAATGCGCAATTCATACTGTTCGGCGAGCGCGAGGAACTGGCGCGACAGGGTCGGCGAGGCGCGAACGGATTGGATGCGCAAGCTGCGCACCTGTCGTCGGAGGATTCCGATCGTCGGCACGTCCGGGCCGTGCCAGTCAAGCTGGGCGGGTCTTGAGAATTCGGGCGTCACGCCGCCTGTCACAGGAGCCGCCTGTCACGGGAAATGAAGGTTGAAGATGTTCATCTCGCTGCTCCAACGGGCCGAGATCCAGAGGTGACGAGCTTAGATTAGCGGCACCGGATCGGAGGCGGCAGGCTCGGAAAATACTCATTCGACGGCTGCACAATTCGCCAACACGGTGATGCCTAGGGGCCGCGACCGAGGAACGAGGCGGTGCCGTCGAGCACGAGTTGCGCTGCCAGCGCCGCCAGGATGATGCCGAGCACGCGGCCGATGACGTTGGCGCCGGTGACGCCGAGGAAGCGCGCGACGGAGCTCGCGCCGAGGAGCGCCGCGAGGCTCATCGCCATGACGAGCGCGAGTGCCCCGATCACGGCGGCGAACTCGCCCGCATTCGCGGCGCGGCCGGTGAGCAGCACGACCGAGGTGAAGGCGCCGGGCCCCGCGAGCAGCGGAAATGCCAGGGGAAAGACCGAAACGTCGGCGCTGTGCGCCGCTTCGGCCTGCTCCGGCCCGGTCGGAGCGCGAATGCCGGACGGCCGCGCGAACACCATGTCGGTCGCAAGCAGGAACAAGAGGATGCCGCCGGCGATGCGGAACGCCGGCAGCGAGATGCCGAGCGCGTCGAGGAATGTTTCGCCGCCGAGCGCGAAGGCGAACAGCAGGATGGCGGCGATGCAGGTCGCGGTCACTGCCGTGCGGCGGCGGAGCTCGCCGCTCGCGCCGCGCATGAGGCCGGCGAAGATCACCGCCACGCCGACCGGATCGACGATCACGAAGAAGGTGACGAAGCTCAAGGCGAAATGGCGCAGCATGCGGCGCGATGATAGAGGATGGGACGCGCCGCGCATCCCGGCAACGCTTGGTCGCAGGAGCTTGCGCCTCTATAATCAAGCGATGCCGCGCGACATCGTAGCGTCCGTCTGCCCGCACGATTGCCCGAGCGTCTGCGCGCTCGAGGTCGAGCGTCTCGACGAGCGCACGATCGGCCGCGTGCACGGCGCCGATCGCGGCTACACCGCGGGCGTCGTCTGCGCCAAGGTCGCGCGCTATGCCGAGCGCCAGCACCATCCCGAGCGCCTGGCGACGCCATTGCGCCGCGTCGGCGCCAAGGGCGAGCGGCGCTTTCAGCCGATCTCGTGGGACGACGCGCTCGACGACGTGGCCGAAGCGTTCGCGCGCGCGGCGCAGCGCTACGGCACCGAGACCGTGTGGCCGTTCTTCTATGCCGGCACCATGGGGCTCGTGCAGCGCGACGGGATCGAGCGGTTTCGCCACGCGCTGCGCTATTCGCGCCAGCATTCCACATACTGCAACACGCTGTCCGATGCCGGCTGGATGGCGGGCGCCGGGGCGAAGCGCGGCACCGACGCGCGCGAGATCGCGAAGTCCGACCTCGTCGTCATGTGGGGCGGCAATCCGGTCGCGACACAAGTCAACCTGATGAGCTGGATCGCGCGCGCGCGGAAGGAGCGCGGCGCGCCCTTCGTCGTGGTCGATCCCTACCGCACGCCCACGGCCGAGATCGCCGACATCCACCTGATGCCGCGGCCCGGCACCGATGGCGCGCTCGCCTGCGCGGTGATGCACGTCCTCTTCAAAGAGGGCTTCGCCGACCGCGCCTATCTCGCGAAATATACCGAGGGCGCCGATGCGCTCGAGGCGCATGTGGCAGCGCGCGATCCCGCCTGGGCGGCGGCCATCACCGGGATTTCGGCAGCAGAAATAGAGTCGTTCGCCCGCCTCTACGGCCGCACCAGGCGCAGCTTCCTGCGCTTGGGCTTCGGGTTCTCCCGCAGCCGCAACGGCGCCGCGCAGATGTTCGCGGCAAGCTGCCTCGCCGCCGTCACCGGCGCCTGGCAGTACGAAGGCGGCGGCGCGCTCTATGCGCAGGGCGGACTCTTCTGGGCGCTCGACCGCACCCTCATCGAAGGGCTCGACGTGCGCGACCGCGGCATCCGCATCTTCGACCAGTCGCGCATCGGCCCGATCCTCACCGGCGACCGGCGCGATTTGGGCGACGGGCCGCCGGTCACGGCGATGCTGGTGCAGAACACCAACCCCATGGTGGTCGCGCCCGAGACGGCGAAGGTGAGGGCCGGCATGGCGCGCGAGGATCTTTTCCTCTGCGTCCACGAGCAGTTTTTGACCGAGACCGCCGCCATGGCCGACATCGTCCTGCCGGCGACGACGTTCCTCGAGCACGACGATATCTATACCGCAGGCGGCCACACTCATTTGCAGATCGCGCGCAAGGTGATCGAGCCGTTCGCCGAGGCGCGGCCCAATCATTTCGTCCATTGCGCGCTGGCAAAGCGCCTGGGTGCCCGCCATCCCGGCTTCGACATGAGCGAGTGGGAGATCATCGACCGCTCGCTCGCCAAATCCGGTCTGCCCGATGCCGCGACGATCCACGCCAAAGGCGGGCACGACATGGCGCCGCCGTTCGCGACGGCCCATTTCCTCGACGGCTTCGGCCATGCCGACCGGCGCTTCCACTTCCGCGCTGATTGGTCGGCGATCGGGCCGGAATTCCGCGCGCTGCCCGCGCTTCCCGACCACGTCGCGGTGATCGACGCGCCGTCGGCCGAGCATCCCTTCCGCATGATTGCGCCGCCGGCGCGCTCGTTCCTCAACACGTCGTTCAACAACATGCCGTCGGGCGTGGCGCGCGAGGGCCGACCTGCGGTGCGCATCCATCCCGACGACCTCCGCGCCCTGGCGGTAGAGGACGGCGCGCGCGTGCGGCTCGGCAACCGGAACGGCAGCGTCGTGCTGCATGCGCAATCGTTCGCGGGCGTGCAGCGCGGCGTGCTCGTGGTCGAGGGCATCTGGCCCAACGATGCCTTCGTCGAGGGGACCGGCATCAACATGCTGACGAGCGCCGAGCCCGGCTTGCCGAACGGCGGCGCCTGCTATCACGACACCGCGGTCTGGCTCCGCCCGGCGTAGAAGAGCCGGGGGTGGAGACGCGCCCCCGGCATCGCCATATACTCTTCGTGATGGAATACTCTTCGTGATGGACGACAAGCCCGATCCGAAGCAGGTGCCGGCGGCGGCCAAGAACGCCGAGGTCGAGGCATTCCTGCGCCAGGTGGCGGCGATGCCGACGGCGCGGCCGGCGACGGGGCGCGGGCGGCTCATCTTCGCGCTCGACGCAACCGCAAGCCGCGAGCCCACGTGGGATCGCGCCTGCAAGCTGCAAGGCGAAATGTTCGATGCGACATCGGCTTTGGGCGGGCTCGAGGTGCAGCTCGTCTATTACCGCGGCTTCGACGAGTGCAAGGCGAGCCGCTGGCTCGTCGCGGCGCCCGAGCTCCATCGTGCCATGCGCGCCGTGTTCTGCGTCGGCGGGCAGACGCAGATCGGCCGCATCCTCGCGCACGCGGCCAAGGCGGCGCGCGCGGGGCAGGTGAGCGCCCTCGTCTTCGTCGGCGACGCCATGGAGGAACCGCTCGACGAACTGATCGGCCTTGCCGGCGAGCTCGCTCTCCTCAACGTTCCGGTCTTCGTCTTCCACGAGGGCGGCGATCCGATCGCGGCACGCGCCTTCAAGCAGATCGCCAAGGTCACGCGCGGCGCTTATTGCCCGTTCGATTCGGCCAGCGCCGAGCAGCTCCGCGCGTTGTTGGGCGCGGTCGCGGCCTACGCGGCAGGCGGGCGGCGCGCGCTCGCCGACTATGGCAAGCGCGCCGGCGGCGCCGCGCTGCTTTTGACGCGGCAGCTCGGCGGCACCTAGGGAGAAAGGCGGAGGAAGCATTGCCCTTCCTGATCGGCGGCATCGTCGTTCTTCTCGTGCTGCTCGTCGCGGGCCACGCCTTCGTCAATGCTGACCCGAAAAAGCTCGGACAGTTCTTCCGCTGGTTCCTGGTGAGCCTCGCGGCGTTGGGCGCCGGCGCGATCCTCGTGCTGCTGATCGCGAGCGAGCGGCTCGGGCCGGCGCTCGCGCTCGTCGGGTTCATGGCGCCCGTGCTGCTCCGCGGCAAACGGATATGGCGGCGCTGGCAGAGCGCGGCCGGCCCGTCGCCCGGCTCGGTCTCGGAGATCGAGACCGAGTTCCTGCGCATGCAGCTCGATCACGACACCGGGGCGATGCGCGGCACGGTGCGGCGCGGCGCCTATGCCGGGCGCCGCCTCGACGAACTGACCGAGACCGAGCTCGTCGCGCTTTGGCGCGAGTGCCGCATCGGCGACGAGGCCTCGGCGCGTCTCATGGAGAGCTATCTCGACCGGCTCGACCCGAATTGGCGTCAGACCACGGGCGATCCGGGCCCGGGTCCGCGCACCACCTCGGACGCCATGACGCGCGACGAGGCTTTGGCGATTCTCGGGCTCGCGTCCGGCGCCGATATCGCCGCCATAAAAAAGGCGCATCGCGACCTGATGATGAAGCTTCATCCCGATCAGGGCGGATCCACATATCTCGCTGCCAAGATCAACCGCGCCAAGGAGGTGCTGCTCGGCTAGCTCCTGCTAGCTCCTAAGGCGCTATTATGAAAGATTAAGGCATTTGGTATATCTATCGTTTGCGAGGCGACGGAGCCGCTGCCGCCTCGCGCGAATTGGGGAACAAAACGGGGATCGACCCGTTATCCGCTCGATCTCTGTTGCGGTCGCGAAGGAAGCTCCATGACGCAGGTTCGCAAGGCGGTATTTCCGGTTGGCGGGTTGGGCACGCGATTCCTGCCCGCGACCAAGGCGATGCCCAAGGAAATGCTGCCGGTCGTCGACAAGCCGCTGATCCAGTACGCCGTCGAAGAGGCGCAGGCCGCCGGCATCGAGGAGTTCATTTTCGTCACCGGCCGTTCGAAGAGCGCGATCGAGGATCATTTCGATCATTCCTACGAACTCGAAGAGACCTTGAAAGGCCGCAGCAAGGAGGCGCAGTACGATGCCGTCACGTCGTGGCTGCCGCAGCCGGGCCAGATCGCCTACACGCGGCAGCAGGAGCCGCTGGGCCTGGGCCACGCCGTCCTGTGCGCGCGCAATCTCGTCGGCGACGAGCCGTTCGCGGTGCTGCTCGCCGACGACCTGATCCTCTCCGACAAGGCCTGCCTCAAGCAGATGGTCGATGCGCACAAGAAGATGCGCGGCAATTATGTCGCGGTGATGGACGTGCCGCGCGAGCAGACGAACCGATACGGCATTCTCGACGTCGAGCGCGATGACGGACACCTGGTCAAGGTGAAGGGCGTCGTCGAGAAGCCCGAGCCGGCCAAGGCACCCTCGACACTCAGCATCATCGGCCGCTACATCCTCGAGCCGGAAGTGTTCGAGCACCTGACGCATACCCAGCGCGGCGCCGGCGGCGAAATTCAGCTCACCGACGCGCTGGGGCAGATGATCGGCAGCAACCGGTGGCCGTTCATGGGGCTGCGCTTCGACGGGCGGCGCTTCGATTGCGGCGACAAAGTCGGCTGGCTCCAGGCCAACATCGCCTTCGCGCTGGCGCGCTCCGACATGACGAGCGAAGTGCGGCGCATCTTGTCCGAGTATTGCTGAGCGCCGGAGCAGCGGCGATGGCGGAAGGCGCCCGCTCGGGCCACCGGTTCGACCCGACCATTCTGCGTGAGTACGACATTCGCGGCGTCGTCGGCGAAACGCTCGATCCCGCCGATGCGCGTGCGATCGGGCGGAGCTTCGCCGCCGTGCTCGTCGAAGCGGGCGGGCGGCGCGTTGCGGTCGGCTATGACGGGCGCCTGAGCTCGCCCGAGCTCGAGGCGGCGCTGGTCGGAGGGCTCACGTCGAGCGGGATCGACGTGACGCGCGTCGGCCTCGGTCCGACGCCCATGCTCTATTTCGCCGTCAACACGCTTCCCGTCGATGGCGGGATCATGGTGACGGGCTCGCACAATCCGCCGAGCCACAACGGCTTCAAGCTGATGCTCGGCCGCAAGTCGTTCTTCGGCGCCGACATCCAGCGGCTCGGCAAGATCGCCGCGGCGGGAGGCTTCCCCGAAGGGCACGGTCCCACGACCGAGCGCACCGTGTTCGAGCCCTATGTGCGCCGTCTCGCCGCCGATTATCGCGGCGGCCGCGCGCTGCGCGTCGCGTGGGATGCGGGGAACGGCGCGACGGGCGATGCGCTGAAGCGCCTCACCACGCTGCTGCCGGGCGAGCACATCACACTCAACGACACGATCGACGGGCGCTTTCCAGCGCATCACCCGGATCCGACCGAGGCCAAGAACCTCGTTCAGCTTCAGGAGACGGTGGCGCGGCAAAAATGCGATTTCGGCATCGCCTTCGACGGCGACGGCGACCGCATCGGCGTGGTCGACGGCAAAGGCCGCATCCTCTGGGGCGACCAGTTCATGGTGCTGCTGGCGCGCGAGGTGCTCGCCGAGCGGCCCGGCGCCACCATCATCGCCGACGTCAAAGCGAGCCAGGTCCTGTTCGACGAGATTGCGCGCATGGGCGGCAAACCGCTGATGTGGCGCACCGGCCATTCGCTCATCAAGAGCAAGATGGCCGAGCTCAATGCGCCGCTCGCCGGCGAGATGAGCGGCCACATCTTCTTCGGCGACCGCTATTACGGCTACGACGACGCGCTTTACGCCGCCGTGCGTCTTCTCAGCATCGTCGCGCGCAGCTCCGAGAGCATGGCGGAGATGCGCGACCGTCTCCCCATCGTCGTCAACACGCCCGAGCTGCGCTTTCCCTGCCCGGAAGAGCGCAAATTCGCCGTCATCGACGAGGTGCGCGATCGCTTGAAGCGCGCCGACGCCGAGATGGCGGACATCGACGGCGTCCGCGTCAAGACCGCCGACGGCTGGTGGCTCCTGCGCGCCTCCAACACCCAGGACGTGCTGGTGGCGCGCGCTGAGGCCAAGGACGAGGCGGGGCTTGCGCGGCTCAAGGATCTGCTGTCGGCGGAGCTCAGCGCCAGCGGCATGACGCCGCCGACGTTCTAGGCGCTAATTCGTCGCCACCTGCTGCGCCGCGCCGGGTGCGATGACGGCGCAGTTCTTGTGCTTCTTGTGCAGCTCGCGGCACGCGAGCTCGGCCTCGCGGTGCGTGAAGTGCACGATGCGCGCACGGAACACCTGTTCCTTGTCGGCGTGCGCCGGGGCCACGATCTCGACCACGCGGCCCTTCGTCGCCGGCAGCCGTTGCAGCGCCAGTTCGCCGGCGTGCTCGGCCATGTCGTGCTGCGCGAAGGCGCCGACCTGAATGCTCCAGCCGTCGATCATTTTGGCGTGGCGGGCGCGGTGCGGCGCCGGAGCGTCGGCCCCGGTCGCGGCCTCGGCCTTGCCGACCGGCGAGATGGCGGCGATGGCGCGCGTGGCGAGATTGTCGGGCGCCTCGTCCGGCGCCGCGGCGTCGTCGGCGACCTCGGCGTCAGCGCCGGCGCGCGCGAACGCGCCGTCGAGCAGCGAGGCCATCTGGAGATCGCGCGAATGGGCCGATTCGCCGCCCATCACCACGGCGATGAGGCGATGGCCGTCGCGCACGGCGGAGGCGGCGAGGTTGAAGCCCGAGGCACGGATATATCCGGTCTTGATGCCGTCCATGCCAGGGAAGCTGTGCATCAGGTGGTTGTGGTTCGAATAGCTGACGCCGTTGTAAGTGAATTCCTCGGTCGCGAACCACGGATACTCCTTCGGGAAATCGCGGTAGAGCGCGAGCGCCAGCGTCGAGAGGTCGCGCGCCGTCGTGACATTGTCCGGATTAGGCAGGCCCGAGGCGTTGGCGAAATTCGTACGGTTCATGCCGAGCGCGCGGGCCTCGGCGGTCATGCGTTGCGCAAAGGCCGGCTCGCTGCCGGCGATGTTCTCGGCGATCACCACGGCGGCGTCATTGGCCGAATGGGTGATGATGGCGAACACCAGGTCGTGCAGCGGCACGGTCTCGCCCGGTTTCAGGTCGAGCTTCGAAGGCGCCTGCTCGGCGGCATGGGCGGAGACGGCGAAGCGCTGCTGCAAGGCGAGGGAGCCGTTCTCCAACCCTTTGAAGGTCAGGAAGAGCGTCATCATCTTGGTGAGCGACGCCGGGTAGTTCTGGGCATCAGGCTCGTGCTGCGCCAGGACGCGGCCGGAATCGGCGTCGATCACGATCGAGGAATCGCTGGGGCCGGCAGTGGCGGGCCCGGCATGGCAGGCCCAGGCGAGCGCCGCGGTCGCGGCGAGCGTGCGAAGGGCGAAGCGGCGAAAACCCAAATCACTCATGAACGTCCCACCTGACTGTCCCACGCCCATTGAGGACCGGGCGATTCAATCCTCAAGAGATTAAATAAACGCTGGATTCCCTGTCCAGTTTTTCGTGTTCGTTGCGCGCGTTATCTGCCGTCGCCCTACGCCAGCCTGCGCCCGGCGCACACATATTGCAATGCAACATCGAGGTTGAAGCGTTCCGGCGATGCGCGTATAAGTGATGCTGCGTTGCAGCATCGAGCGCCTTTGACGAGGAAATGTCATGGCTGCGAAATCGAAAAAGCCGTCCCTTCCGCCGGAGCTCGCCTCGTTCGCGACGCGTCCGGTCCCGGCGCCAAAGCCGCCCTTTGCGCCGATGAGTCTCGAATCGCTCGCCGATCTCGGGCGCGAAAACCTTGCTGCGGTGACCAAGGCCAACCTGGCGCTGTCCGAGGGAATCCAGGCGATGAGCCAGGAACTCTTCGGCCTGGCCCAGCTTTCATTCGCCAGCGCCGCCAAGATCGCCTCGGCGCTGCTCGCGGCGCGGACGCTCGACGAGGTTGTCGAGCTCAGCAGCGCGCATGCCCGCTCGAGCTTCGAGACCCTGGCGGCGCGCTCGGCCAAGCTTGGCGAGATGGGGGTGAGCATCGCCAGCGAAACGCTCGCCCCGCTGGTCGCGCGCGGCGTTTCCGCCTGATCGACGGGTCGTTCACAAAGGTTACGGAACCGGTTGCCTAGACCCGCCGGATTCCTTACCCTTTCGGGTAAGAAGAGTCTTAAGACGGCGGGGCCATGGCGGACTACCGTTTCTATCGCTTGTCCGCCGGCCGCATCCTCAACGCCGAGGTCCGCGCTTGCGCCGACGACGCCGAGGCGCAGCGCGTCGCGCGCCGCATCCTCGATGCGGCGACGGCGATTTGCGACGCGGTCGAGATCTGGCAACTCGCGCGCCTCGTCGGCGCTGTGCGGCGATCCGAGTCGTCGGCGCCCGCCTAGCGCGCTTCGATCGCCGTTCGTCCGGCGTTAGCGAAGCGTTGCAATACTGGCATGCCGGCACTCGCGGGGCCCGCCGCAAAAGCTCTTCCCCAGGGGCGCATCGTGCCAATATGATGACTGGTTTCGACCCGGTTGAGCCTGATCGTGCTGCGATGAGCGACGTCGAAAAGCGCAACGGCAGCGAGGGACCGACCACGGGGGTGATCGTCAAGGCTAAGCCGAAGACGAAGAAACCCTCGATGTACAAGGTCCTGATGCTGAACGACGACTACACTCCGATGGAGTTCGTCGTCCATATCCTCGAGCGCTTTTTCAACAAGACGCGCGAGGAGGCGACGCGAATCATGCTGCACGTTCATCGCCGCGGCGTTGGCGTGTGTGGGGTCTATACTTACGAGGTCGCCGAGACCAAGGTGACCCAGGTGATGGATTTCGCCCGGCAGCACCAGCACCCGCTGCAATGTACCTTGGAGAAAGATTGATCGAAGAGCATGTTCGTGAGACGAGACGGAACAGCCCTGTTGGAGTAGGAATAGGCGTGCATGCTATCGCGCAACCTTGAAAAGACCCTCCACCGCGCCCTCGCTTACGCCAATGAGCGGCGGCACGAATATGCAACGCTCGAACATCTGCTCCTGGCGCTCACCGAGGATCAGGATGCGTGCGCGGTCCTGCGCGCCTGCACCGTCGATCTCGAGAAGCTCCGGCGCGAGCTGATCGCCTACGTCGACAACGAGCTCGGCAACCTCGTCTCGGCGCATGCCGAGGATTCGAAGCCGACCGCGAGCTTCCAGCGTGTGCTTCAGCGCGCCGCCATCCATGTCCAATCCTCGGGCCGCGAGGAGGTGACCGGCGCCAACGTCGTGGTCGCCATGTTCGCCGAGCGCGAGAGCCACGCCGTCTATTTCCTGCAAGAGCAGGACATGACGCGATTCGACGCGGTCAACTACATCTCGCACGGCATCGCCAAGGCGCCCGGCCGCTCCGAGCAGCGCCGCGTGCATGGTGCCGAGGAGGAAGAGCGCACCGAAAAGCAGCAGAAGCGCGGCCACGACGCGCTCGACGCCTATTGCGTCAACCTCAACAAGAAGGCGCGCAGCGGCAAGATCGATCCCCTGATCGGCCGCGAACAGGAAGTCGACCGCACCATCCAGATCCTGTGCCGGCGCTCCAAGAACAACCCGCTCTATGTCGGCGATCCGGGCGTCGGCAAGACGGCGATCGCGGAAGGCTTGGCGCGCCGCATCGTGCAGCGCCAGGTGCCGGACGTTTTGCAGAACGCCACCATCTACGCGCTCGACATGGGCGCGCTCCTGGCCGGCACGCGCTATCGCGGCGATTTCGAGGAGCGGCTGAAGGCCGTCATCGCCGAGCTCGAGGCGATGAACGGCGCCATCCTGTTCATCGACGAGATCCACACCGTGATCGGCGCCGGCGCCACGAGCGGCGGCGCGATGGATGCCTCGAACCTTCTGAAGCCCGCGCTCGCCAGCGGCAACATCCGCTGCATCGGCTCGACGACCTACAAGGAATACCGCAACTATTTCGAGAAGGACCGCGCGCTCGTCCGCCGCTTCCAGAAGATCGACATCAACGAGCCGACGGTCGAGGACACGGTCAAGATCCTGCGCGGCTTGAAGCCTTACTATGAGCGGCACCACAAGGTGCGCTACACCGGCGAGGCGCTGCGCGCCGCGGTCGAGCTGTCGCACCGCTATATCGGCGACCGCAAGCTGCCGGACAAGGCGATCGACGTGATCGACGAAGTCGGCGCGGCGCAGATGCTGCTCCCCGAGAATTGCCGGCGCAAGACCATCACCGCGCGCGAGGTCGAGGCGATCGTTGCGACGATCGCGCGCATCCCGCCGAAGAGCGTCTCGACCGACGACAAGGAGGTTCTGAAGAACCTCGATCGCGACCTGAAGACCATGGTGTTCGGCCAGGACAAGGCGATCAACGCGCTGACCGCGGCGATCAAGCTCGCCCGCGCCGGCTTGCGTGAGCAGGAAAAGCCGATCGGGTCATATCTCTTCTCCGGCCCGACGGGCGTCGGCAAGACCGAGGTCGCGCGTCAGCTCGCGCGCACGCTCGGCATCGAGCTCACGCGCTTCGATATGTCGGAATACATGGAGCGGCACACCGTCTCGCGCCTCATCGGCGCGCCGCCGGGCTATGTCGGCTTCGACCAGGGCGGGCTCCTGACCGACGCGGTCGATCAGCATCCGCACTGCGTGCTGCTCCTCGACGAGATCGAGAAGGCGCATCCCGATCTCTTCAACATCCTGTTGCAGATCATGGATTACGGCAAGCTCACCGACCACAACGGCAAGTCGGTCGACTTCCGCAACGTCATCCTGATCATGACGACGAATGCCGGCGCCGCCGATCTGGCGAAGCCCGCGATCGGCTTTGGCAGCGAGGTGCGCATCGGCGAGGACGAGGACGCGATCAACCGCATGTTCACGCCCGAGTTCCGCAATCGCCTCGACGCCGTCATCTCGTTCGCGTCCTTGGCGCCCGAGACGATCGGCCGTGTCGTCGACAAGTTCATCCTCCAGCTCGAGGAGCAGCTCGCCGACCGCAACGTCACGATCGAGCTCGACGAGGGCGCGCGGCAGTGGCTCGCGGAAAAAGGCTACGACAAGCTGTTCGGCGCGCGGCCGCTTGCTCGCATCATCCAGGAGCACGTCAAGAAGCCGCTCGCCGAGGAGCTTCTCTTCGGCAAGCTCCAGAAGGGCGGCGTCGTGAAGGTGAAGCGCGACGGCGACAATCTCACCTTCACCTTCATCGAACAGCCGGGCCCGCGGCTGCCGGCGCCCAAGGAACCCGAATACGTCGAATGACGCGACGCGTCCCGACGTGAAGCCGTCCTTTGCGGCTCCGCTCGCGCCGCGCGGGACGGTGCGGCGCCAGCCGCTTCAGTTCCATGAGACGACCGAGCGCGTGACGCCGCAGAGCGCACTCTTCGTGCTGGCGCATCTCGGCATTCCCGAAATCGACGCCGGTGCCTGGCGGCTCGAGCTTGGCGGGCTCGTCGCGCGGACCGCAGCCTTCACGCTCGCCGACATCCGCGCCATGCCGCGCATCGAGGTCGAATCCTTCCACCATTGCGCCGGCGCGCCGCGACGGCCCGACCTCGCCATGCGGCGCGTCGCCAACGTGGTCTGGTGCGGCGTCGATCTGCGGGAGCTGCTCGCCCGTTTCGGCGTCGCATCCGAGGCGCGCTATCTGTGGGCCTACGGGCTCGACGGCGGCGACTATGACGGCGTCAGCGCCGAATGGTACGTGAAGGACTTGGCGCTCGCGCGGCTCGACGCGGGCGGCGTGCTGCTTGCCTACGAGGTCAACGGCGAGCCGTTGACGCGCGAGCATGGGTTTCCGCTGCGCCTCGTCGTGCCGGGCCATTACGGCACCAACGCGGTCAAGTGGCTGTGGCGGCTCGAGCTTGCCGCGCACCGCGCCGATGGGCCGTTCACGACCGAGCTCTACAACGATCCGACGCCCAGGGGCCGCATGCCGGTGTGGGAAGCGCCGCCCGAGGCGCTGATCGTGGCGCCGGCCGAGGGGAGCTCGGCGCCGCCCGCGGAAATCTGGGGCTGGGCCTGGGCCGCCGTCGGTGTCGCGCGCGTCGAGGTCAGCGTCGATGACGGCGCGAGTTGGCGCGAGGCCGCGCTCGAGCCGCGCCGGCAATGGTCGTGGCAGCGCTTTTCCGCGCCCTGGCCCACAGGCGTGCGCGGCCCTTGCGTCGTCCTCGCCCGCGCGACCGATGATGCTGGCGCGGTGCAGCCAATGGCGAAGGCGCGCAACGCCGTCCACCGTATCGCCATCGCCGCCGGATAGACGCTCGCCTTATTCCGCCGTTTCGCACTTGAAGGGCGAAAGCGCTTCCTCGAGCGCTTCCATCTCGTGCTCGACGGCGTGGCGCTCGCGCACGAGAAATTCCTCGACCGCGCGCTGGAAGCCCGGATCGCGGATCCAGTGCGCGCTGTAGGTGGCGCAGGGCAGGTAGCCGCGCTGGATCTTGTGCTGGCCTTGCGCCCCCGCCTCGACGCGCTTCAGCCCGCGCGCGATCGCGAAGTCGATGGCGCGGTAATAGCACGCCTCGAAATGCAGGAACGGGAAGTCGCCGATGCAGCCCCAGTTGCGGCCGAAGAGCGTGGTGGCACCGATGAGGTTGAGCGCGCCGGCAACATAACGGCGACCCTGCCGCGCCATGACGAGCGCGACGCGATCGGCCATGCGCGCGCCCAGGAGATCGAAGAACTCGCGCGTCAGATAGGCCGAGCCCCATTTCCGGTCCGACGTTGACATGTAGAAGCGGAAGAACGCGTCCCAATGTTTCTTCTCGATGGCGCTCCCGGTCAGCGTCTCGATCTCGATCCCGTCGCCCATCGCGTCGCGCCGCTCGCGCCTGATCTGCTTGCGTTTCCTCGAGGTGAGCGCTTCCAGAAAATCGTCGAAGTCGCGATAGCCGTTATTCTCCCAGTGAAACTGGCGGCCCATGCGCGGCAGGAAACCCGCCTCGCCGAGCCGCTGGCATTCCACCTCGGTCGGGAACGTTACGTGCAGCGACGATACTTTGCGCCGCCGCGCGACCTCGACGAGCGCCGCGACCAGAAGATCGGCGCACTCGGGCGAAGCTTCGGGATGGAGAAGTAGGCGCGGCCCCGTCGCCGGCGTGAACGGCACGCACGCCTGGAGCTTCGGGTAATAGCGCCCGCCCGCGCGTTCGAGCGCCGAGGCCCAGCCATGATCGAACACATATTCGCCGTAGGAATGGCTCTTCAGATAAAGCGGTACGGCGCCCAGGACCCGGCCCTCGCCGTTTTCGAGCAGGAGATGCTGCGGCAGCCATCCGGTCTGCGCGGTGGCCGAGCCCGATGCTTCGAGCGCTTCGAGGAAGGCATGACAAACGAACGGATTGTCGGGCCCGGCGCAGGCGTCCCACGCGGCGGCGGGCACGTCGGCGAGTTTTTCCACCATGCGCACGCTCAAGCGCTCGCCGCCGTCGGCCATGCCCCTCGCCTCTCGCCCAAACCTGCGCCGCGGTGAATCATACCCGTTCGGGGCGCCGCCGCGAAAGCGCCGCAATCGCCTTCTATGGAGGGGGCCATGCGGTATGTGATCGCTGTCCTGGCGCTGGCGCTGTTCTGTGCCGCCGCGCCGCCGTCCCGCGCGGCGCTGCTGGGCGACGCATCGGTCCCCTATCGCGCCGAGCGCACGGTCACGATCGATGGGCGAGCCTATTCCGGTCCGGTGATGTCGGCGCCCGGCCATCAGCGCCACGAGCAGGACCTGTTCGGCATGCGCGAGGTGTTCCTGCTCGACACCGCGGCGGCCAAGGGGTTTCTCGTGCTGCCGTCGTTCAAGACCTATGTCGAGTTCCCGTTTCCGGCGCTCATGGCGGAGCTTGATGCCGAAGACCTGCTGAACGATCCGGTGGCCCAGGAGAAGGTCGCCGGGCTCGGCGCCACGAAATACCGCGTCGATCACACCGCCGCCGACGGCAGTCGCGCCAAGGGATTTCTGTGGCTCGCGAAGGGCGGCATTCTGGTGAAGCTCGACGTCGCGGTGACGCGCGCCCACGGCGGCAAGCCGATGCAGATCGCGATGGAGCTGTCCGACCTCGTCACCGGCGCGGTCGATCCCGCGCTCTTCGTCCTGCCAAAAGGCTTTGCCCGCCTTCCGGCCGACGCGCTCGGGCCGCTGCTCGGCGGCGGCGGTAGCAAGCCGCCGTCCTGAGGCACCAGGCCTGTCCTTTTTCACGCGCTCGGGCGTGAACGGTGCGCGGCGGATGCGGTCGCCGGTCGCGTCGAAGATGGCGTTGCCGATCGCCGCTGCGATTGCGGGTAAACAATCCGGCCGGCGGAGGGGGCCGGAGGCGCCAAAAAAAGACCGGCCTTCGGAACGAAGGCCGGCCAGTCAACTGCGCGTGGTCCCTCGCCGGCAAGCGAGGGTATGGCGTTCTAGGCGACGGTTTTGGGCCCCATCCCCGCCGTGCGGACGAAAAAGGGGGTGCGACCGAAGTCGCACCCCTAAAAACTGCCCCAAGAGCGCGGCTCCAGCCGGGAGGCTTTAGCTGGGGCCGCGCCGCGATCAGCTGCAGCCGCTAGTGCTGCCGCATGTGTCGCATTTGAGGCAGGTTCCGTTCCGCACCAGGGTGAAGTTGCCGCATTCGCCGCAACTGTCGCCCTCGTATCCCTTGGCCCGCGCCGTGCGGATCTGCTCGATCCGGGCCGTCATCGCGACCGCGCGGTAGTCCGGCTCGGCGATGGCCGCGACCGCAAGCCCCTGCGCCACATCCACCGCGGTCGCAGCCGCGGTGGCAGTCGCAAGGCTCGCGGTCGCGCCGTTCGCCCCTCCTTGCAGCACGGTCAGTCGGCTGCGGACGAATCCGGTCGAGGCCATGCGCTGCACCATCGCCACCACCTCGTCCGGCCGTCCGCCGGAGGGAAGCGCCGATTCGACGCTGCCCTTGCCGACCGTGTCCGGCAGTACGTCGCCCGGCTGTACATGGGCCAAATCGTTCCGCCCGAGATAGGAGATCGCGAGTTCGCGGAAGATGTAGTCGAGCAGCGAGGTTGCCATCTTGATCGCATCGTTGCCCTCGACGATTCCGGCGGGCTCGAACCGCGTGAAGGTGAAAGCCTCGACGAACTCGTCGAGCGGCACGCCGTATTGCATCCCGATCGAGATCGCGATCGCGAAATTGTTCATGAGCGAGCGGAAGGCCGAGCCTTCCTTGTGCATGTCGATGAACACTTCGGCGAGCGTGCCGTCCTCGTATTCGCCGGTGCGGAGATAGATCTTGTGGCCGCCGACCATCGCCTTCTGGGTATAGCCCTTGCGCCGCTGCGGCAGGCGTTTGCGCTCGGCGCGCGGCAGCACGCGCTCGATGATGCGCTCGACGATCCGTTCGGCGACGAGCGGCACGCGCGCGGCAGGCGTCCGCTCGACGATCGCGTCGACCTCGTCGTCCTCGTCATCGAAGAGGGCGGATTGCAGCGGCTGCGACAGTTTCGAGCCGTCCCGATAAAGCGCGTTCGCCTTCAACGCCAGACGCCATGACAGCATGTAGGCCGCCTTGCAGTCCTCGACCGAAGCGGCGGTCGGCATGTTGATGGTCTTCGAGATCGCGCCCGAGATGAAAGGCTGTGCCGCCGCCAGCATGCGGATGTGGCTGTCGACCGAGAGGAAGCGCTTGCCGTTCCGGCCGCACGGATTGGCGCAGTCGAACACCGGCAGATGCGCCGGCTTCAAGTGCGGCGCGCCTTCGAGCGTCATGGCGCCGCAGCAATAGGTGTTGGCGGCCTCGATCTCGCTCTTGCTGTAGCCCAAGGCCTGCAGCATGTCGAAGGTCGGATCGGCCATCTGCTCGGCGCTGAAGCCGAACGCGCTGCGGCAGAATTCCTCGCCGAGCGTCCATTTGTTGAACGCGAACTTGATGTCGAAGGCCGATGCGAGGGCCTGCTCAAGGATCACGATCGCGCCGTCGGTGAAGCCCTTGGCTTTGAGCGCGCGGTGATTGACCGCGGGCGCGTCCTTCAAGGTGCCGTGGCCGACGGCATACTGCGTGATCTCCTCGATCTCGTGCGCGCCATAGCCGAGCGTTCGCAACGCATCGGGCACGCCGCGGTTGATGATGCGGAAATAGCCGCCGCCCGCGAGCTTCTTGAATTTGACGAGTGCGAAGTCGGGCTCGACGCCGGTGGTGTCGCAATCCATGACGAGGCCGGTCGTGCCGGTGGGCGCGATCACGGTCGCCTGCGCGTTGCGGTAGCCGTGCTGCTCACCCAAGGCGAGCGCGCGGTCCCAGGCGCGCTTTGCCGCTTCGACCAATGCCGGGTCGGGGCAGTTGGCGGCGTCGAGCGGCACCGGCGCGACCGAGAGCTGCTCGTAGCCTTGCGTCTCGCCATGGGCGGCGCGGCGATGGTTGCGGATGACGCGCAGCATCGGCTCGCGGTTCGCGGCGAATCCCGCGAACGTGCCGAGCTCGCCCGCCATTTCGGCCGAGGTCGCATAGCCGATGCCGGTCAGGATCGCCGTCAGCGCGGCGCACAGCGCGCGCCCCGCGTCGCCGTCATAGGGCAGGCCGGCCGCCATCAAGAGCCCGCCGATATTGGCGAAGCCCAGGCCCAGCGTGCGGTACTCGTAGCTGAGCCGTGCGATTTCGCGCGACGGGAACTGCGCCATCAGCACCGAAATCTCGAGCGTGATGGTCCAGAGCCGGATCGCGTGTTCGTAGGCGGGGATGTCGTAGCTGCCGTCCTCGCGCCGGAACGCCAGAAGATTGAGCGAGGCGAGATTGCACGCTGTGTCGTCGAGGAACATG
The DNA here is from genome assembly GCA_963729295.1 of uncultured Alphaproteobacteria bacterium. Taxonomy (GTDB): domain Bacteria; phylum Pseudomonadota; class Alphaproteobacteria; order ATCC43930; family CGMCC-115725; genus DATJLY01. The sequence goes on along the minus strand of CAVSNJ010000028.1, from coordinate 299,943 downwards.
TATTCCGAGCACGGGTTCGACGCGTTGATGCGCCCGCTCGCGGGACAGGTGTGCCATTCGTTGATGGTCGTGTCGAACTGGAGGCCGGGATCGGCTGAGGCCCAGGCGGCGTAGCAGATCTTGTCCCACAGCTCGCGCGCCTTGAGCGTCTTCGCGACCTTGCCGTCGGTGCGCCGCGTCAGGCGCCATTCGCCGTCCTCGCGCACGCGCTCCAGGAAATCGTTCGAGACGCGCACCGAATTGTTCGAATTCTGGCCCGAGACGGTGAGATAGGCCTCGCTGTCCCAATCGGTGTCGTAGGTGCGGAACTCGATCGAGCTATGGCCCTGCTCGGCGAACTGGATGACGCGCTGGACATAATTCTCCGGGAGCATGGCGCGCCGCGCCGCGCGAATCTCGCGCTTCAAGGCGGCGTTCTTCGCCGGATCGAACCGGCCCGCGCCCAAGGCTTCGGCGGCGGCGCCGTGGCAGGCCGCCATGATGAGGTTCAAGTGCTTTTCCGCGAGCTTCGAGCCGGCGACGAGCGCCGCGACCTTCTGCTCCTCGATCACTTTCCAATCGACGTAAGCTTCGATGTCGGGATGATCGACATCGACCGTCACCATCTTGGCGGCGCGCCGCGTCGTGCCGCCCGACTTGATGGCGCCCGCGGCGCGGTCGCCGATCCTCAGGAAGCTCATCAGGCCCGACGAGCGTCCGCCGCCCGAAAGCCGCTCGCCCTCGCCGCGCACTTTGGAGAAATTCGAGCCGCTGCCCGAGCCGTATTTGAAGATGCGCGCCTCGCGCACCCACAGATCCATGATCCCGCCCTCGTTGACGAGATCGTCATTGACCGACTGGATGAAGCAGGCGTGCGGCTGCGGATGCTCGTAGGCGCTGTCCGACACGCGCATCTCGCCGCTCTTGTAATCGACGTAATAATGGCCCTGCGCCGGCCCGTCGATGCCGTACGCCCAGAAGAGGCCGGTGTTGAACCATTGCGGCGAGTTCGGCACGCCCATCTGCTTCGCCAGCATGAAGCAGGTCTCGTCGTAATAGGCGCGCGCGTCGGCCTCGGCGTCGAAATAGCCGCCCTTCCAGCCCCAATAGGTCCAAGTGCCGGCGAGCCGGTGGAACACTTCCTTGGCGCTCGTCTCCGAGCCCGAACGCGCCGCGGCCGGCTGATCCTCGTCCGGCACGCGCCGCCACAGCCATTCCGGCACGTCCCTCTCGGCAATGGCCTTCAGCTTCGCGGGGACGCCCGCCTTGCGGAAATATTTTTGCGCGAGGATGTCGCACGCGACCTGGCTCCAGAACGCCGGAACCTCGATGTCGGGCTGGTGGAAGACTCGCGAGCCGTCGGGGTTGCGGATTTCGCTCGTCGCCTTGCGGAACGCGATGCCGTGATAGGGCTCCTTGCCAGCGACCGTGAAGCGACGCTCGATGCGCATAGTGGCGTTCCCCCAAATACACTAGGCTTTTCCGGCGTTTCCCCTACCACCCCTAGGGGTTCACCGGGTGTCAGAACACAAAGTCTCGTCCCAAACGCGCGCAAGCGTCAAGACTGAATTTAGCCATAGGTCAGGGAAGCTGCCACAAAATCTTGGGGGGAGGGGTTTCGCCCTCGGTTATATCTTGTGGCGGGCCGGTTCGTCAGCCGCCGAAGCAGAGCACGTAGCCGTCGGGGTCGAGCAGGTAGAAATCGCGCGTGCCCCACGCCGTCGCCGCCAGCGGCTTGATGATGGTGGCGCCCTTGGCGACACAGTCGGCATGGAACTGGTCGATGCCGGCGACAGCCGCATAAAAATCGAGATGGTCGTTGTCGCGCCGGTGGCGGCGCTCGGCCGCGTTCTTCGGCGCGCATTTCAGATGCAGCTCGAAGCCGTCGCGCGCGCCGATGGCGTAGAAGCCGCGCCACGGCTCGCCGAACGTGAAGCCCAGCACATCACGGTAATGGGCGATCGAACGGTCGAGATCGTCGACCAGGAATTGCGGCGCAAGCGACCTTAGGCGCGGTTTGTCGCTCATGCGTCGCTGCCCGCAAGCCGGTAGAGCACCTTGCCGCAGGCGTGGCAGGAGAGCTCCGGCGGCAGTGGGATGTGCTCCTTCGGCGGCTCGGGCTTCGGCTCTTCGAACCCTTCGAGCTCGGGAAAGATGACGCAGCACGAACACACGGCGCCGGTGCTGCCGGCGTCGTAAAGCCGCAGCATCTCCTCGCTCCACGGCGCATCGCAGAAGACGCAGCGCGGCCGCGTGTCGGGCTCGAGGTCCGTCATCGGAATGCGATGTTAGCAGCGCCCCGGTTTGCCGCGATAGGCGGCAGATGACCGGCGCTGGCGCGCCCACTATAGTGCGCGGCGCGGCGATAGATCGCGACGAGGAGGGCAGCATGAGGATCTGTTGGTTCAACGACAATCGCCTCGGGCTCGTGAAGGGCGACCGCGTGCTCGATGTGACGAAGGCGCTCGAGAAGCTGCCGAAGCTGACCTTTCCCTATCCCAAGGGCGATCCGCTCATTACCAATCTCGACCGCATGAAGCCCGAGATCCTCGCCGCGTCCGAAGGCGCGTCCTCGGTCGCGGCGAAGGATGCGAAATTTCTGTCGCCGGTGCAGGCGCCGACCAAGATCATCGGCACGCCGACCAACTACATGGACCACCGCGAGGAAGCGCAGACGCAGCGCGAAGTGTTCAGCGGCGGCGTGCCCAGCCGCTATACCGGCTCGATCGAGGAGCAGGGGCTGTTCCTCAAGGCGAACAGCGCGCTCGTCGGCACCGGCGAGGGCGTGCGGCTGCGCTTCCCCGACCGGCGCACCGATCACGAAATGGAGCTCGGCGTCATCATCGGCAAGAAGGCGACGAACATCGGCAAGGCAGAGGCCCTCTCGATCGTCGCGGGCTACGCCATCGCGCTCGACATGGTGGTGCGCGGCTCGCAGGACCGGAGCTTTAGGAAGTCGATCGACAGCTATGCCGTGCTCGGCCCCTGGCTCGTCACGCCGGACGAGATCGGGGATCCGCAGAATCTCGATTTCTCGCTCGCGGTCAATGGCGACGTGAAGCAGAAGTCCAACACCAAGATGATGATCATGGACCTCGTCACGCAGATCTCATGGGCGTCCACCTATTACACGCTGTGGCCGGGCGACATCGTCATGAGCGGCACCTGCGCCGGCGTCTCCCAGGTGAAGCCCGGCGACGTCATGCATTGCCAGATCGAGAAGATCGGCGCGGCCGACGTCCGCGTCATCGCTTTCGACTGACATGACGATCGGCACGCGCATCATGACCTGGCTTCGGGGCGAGCTCGTGGGGCATGACGCGTTCGGCAACCGCTATTTCCGCGACAAGCGGCATTTGCCGCAGGCGCGCGGCGGCGGGCGGCCGAGCCGCGAAAAGCGCTGGGTCCTCTACGACGGCGAGGCGGACGGCTCGCGCGTGCCGCCGGAATGGCACGGCTGGCTCCATCACACAGTGAACGAGGTACCGAAGGACGGCGACACGCCGCACTATCCCTGGCAGAAGCCGCATCAGCCCAACCTCTCCGGCACGGCCAAGGCCTATCGTCCGCCCGGCTCCGTCCTCGTCGGCGGCCCGCGCGAGCGCACGACATCCGATTACGAGCCGTGGCGTCCCGACGAGGAGCCGGCGCCATGAGCCGCAACGCCGTCGAAACGATGATGGGCGCGGTCGTGCTCATCGTCGCCGCGCTCTTCCTGTTCTTCGCCTACACGACGAGCCAGGTGGGTGCCGTATCGGGCTATCAACTGACCGCGCGCTTCAACCGCGTCGAGGGCTTGCGCGACGGCGGCGACGTGCGCATCAGCGGCATCAAGGTCGGCTCGATCGTCTCGCAGACGCTCGATCCGACAACTTTCGTCGCCGTCGTGAAGATGAGCATCGATCCGACGATCAAGCTGCCGGTCGATACGGTCGCGACCATCACCTCGGCGGGTCTCTTCGGCGACAAATACCTGTCGCTCGAGCCCGGCAACGAGGACGACATCATCAAGCCCGGCGGCGAGATCGACCACACGCAGTCGCCGATGAGCCTCGAATCCCTGATCGGCCAGTACATCTTCAGCCAGCAGCCGGCGCAGAAGAATGGCCTGGGCGGCGCGCCGCAAGGGGCCGCGCCGGGCGCCGCGCCGCAAGGTGCGCCGCCGCCGGCGGCCGCCGCGACGCCGTCCGACAATGGCACGCTCCCGCCCGCGAAGTGAGCCGGCGCAGCGCTGGGATCCCGAGCGCTATCGCCGCAACGCCGCCTTCGTCGCCGCGGGCGGCGAGCCGGTGCTCGAGCTCCTGGCGCCGCGGGCGGGCGAGCGCATCCTCGATCTCGGCTGCGGCGAAGGCGCGCTGACCCGGCGTATCGCCGAGCGCGCCACGGTCGTCGGCATCGACGCCAGCGCCGAGCAGGTGGCGTCCGCGCGCGCGGGCGGCCTCGACGCGCGGGTGATGGACGCAGCCCACCTTCCTTTCGAGCGCGAATTCGACGCCGTCTTCAGCAACGCCGCGCTGCATTGGATGAAAGACCTCGACGCGGTCGTGGCGGGCGTGCGCCGTGCGCTGAAGCCGGGCGGGCGGTTCGTCGCCGAGATGGGCGGCGAGGGCAATGTCGCGATCGTGCGCGCGGCGATCCACCGCGCGGTCGCGCGGCGCGGCATCGATGCCGAGGCGGCCGACCCCTGGCGCTTCCTTTCGGTCGCGGACGGTCGCGCGCTCCTCGCGCGCCACGGCTTTGCCGTGCGCTTCATCGAGCTCTTCCCCCGTCCGACGCCCTTGCCGGGCGCGCTCGCGGATTGGCTCGACACCTTCGCCGAATGCTTCCTAACCCTTCTTCCGGAGGACGAGCGCGGCCCTGTAAAAGCCGAAATCGAGGAATATCTAAAGGACCGACTGCGCGACCCTGCCGGACGTTGGACGACGGATTACGTCCGGCTCCGGTTCGCGGCCGAGCTTTCGTCCGGGATCTGATTCGATGGCGAAGAAGAAACTCGATCTGCCGACCTGGCGCACGCCCGCGGGCGAGCCGGTCTCGTGCCTCGACAAGATCAAGGTTCTGAACGAGAACCTCGAGGAAATTCGCGCGCTCGCGCAAGAGGCGCTCGAGGACGCGGTGCTCATGGGGGCGGACGAGACACAGTTTAAGAAAGTTCTGCACTCCATCGCAGAACTAATTGAAAATCCATATAAAAAGTCAGGAACTTGAAATTTTACTTTAAGTGCGTTTCCGCGCCGGCTGCCGCGCGTGAGCAAGCCATCAGGATGAGGAACGCGCGGTGGCGCTCCCGCGCTCGCGCGGGTGTGACAGCGGCCGTGGCGATGCTCGCAGCCGCCGCCGCGCTCCCCGCGCGCGCCGAGACGGTGGCGGTGCTGCAAGGGCTCGACAAGATCACGGCGCGGGTCTCGACCTTCGATGCGCCGGTCGACCAGGCCGTGCGCTTCGGCTCGCTCGTCATCACCGTGCGCGCCTGCGTCAAGCGCCCGCCCGAGGAGCCGCCCGAGACGGCGGCCTTTCTCCAGATCGACGAGGTGCGCTCCTCCGGCGCCGCGTACGAATCGAAGCGCGTGTTCAGCGGCTGGATGTTCGCCTCGAGCCCGGCGATCTCGGCGATGGAAGACCCGATCTACGACGTCGGCGTGCTTGACTGCAAAAGCGACACGACCGTCGCCCCGTCGAGCGGCTCGCCCGAGAAATAGCCGCGGCTCCCCAGTGCGTGGTCGAGGCGGCGGTGATAGAGCGCGCGCGCAATCTCGGTCCCGCCGAACTGGACGAGGTGGCTCGTCATGAACTGCGTGTCGAGCAGCTCGAACCGGCCGAGCTTCAAACGCGCGACGAGGTGCGCGAGCGCCACCTTGCTCGCATCGGTCATGCGGCTGAACATGCTCTCGCCGAAGAAGGCGGCGCCCAAGGTCACGCCGTAAAGCCCGCCGACGAGTTTCTGCTCGTGCATCACCTCGACGCTGTGCGCACAGCCCATGCGGTAGAGCGAGCCGTAGAGCCGCACGATCTCGCCGTTGATCCAGGTTTTGGGCCGCTCCGGCCGCGCCTCGGCGCAGGCCTCGACGACGGCCATGAAGCACTTGTCGCAGCGCACATCAAAAGGCCCGTTGCGCACCGTGCGCGCGAGGCGCCGCGGCAGGTGGAACGTGTCGAGCGGCAAAACCCCGCGGCGCTCGGGATCGACCCAGTAGAGCCGCGGGTCCTCGGCCGATTCCGCCATCGGGAAGATCCCGGCCGCATAGGCGCGCAGCAGGATCGATGGCGTCAGCAGCGTCATGGCGCCGGCGCCATGAACCGCTCGAGCCAGCCGATGTCGTAGGCGCCGTCGATGAAGTCGGGCGCGTTGATGACGCGCTGCAAGAGCGGGATGGTGGTGTCGATGCCGTCGATCACGAATTCCTCGAGCGCGCGCCGCAATCGCATCAGGCACTCGTTGCGCTGCGTGCCGTGGACGACGAGCTTGGCGACCAGGCTGTCGTAGTGCGGCGGTACCGTGTAGCCCTGGTAGAGCGCGCTGTCGACGCGGATGCCGAGCCCGCCCGGCGCGTGATAGCTCCGCACCGTGCCGGGCGAGGGGACGAAACTCTGCGGATGCTCGGCGTTGACACGGCATTCGATCGCGTGGCCCGAGAGCGTGATCGCCTCCTGCTTGAAGCCGAGCGGGCTTCCGGCGGCGATGCGGATCTGTTCGCGCACGATGTCGATGCCGCTCACCATTTCCGAGATCGGGTGCTCGACCTGGAGCCGCGCGTTCGTCTCGATGAAGAAAAAGGAGCCGTCCGCGACCAGGAACTCGAGCGTGCCGGCGCTGCGATAGCCGAGCTTCGCCATGGCCGCGGCGGCGGCATCGCAGAGGGTCTTGCGCTCGGCCGGATTGAGGGCGGGCGACGGCGTCTCCTCGATCAGCTTCTGGTGCTTGCGCTGGATCGAGCAGTCGCGCTCGCCAAGGTGGATGACGCTGCCGGCGCCGTCGCCCAGCACCTGCACCTCGATGTGGCGCGGCCGCTCGAGAAACCGCTCGAGATAGACCGCGCCGTCGCCGAAATAGGATTTGGCTTCGGCAGACGCGAGTGCCACGAGCTGCTGGAGCTCGGCCGGCTCGCGCACGAGCCGCATGCCGCGTCCGCCGCCGCCGGCCGCCGCCTTGATGAGGAGCGGATAGCCGATGCGCCGAGCTTCGGATTCCGCCGCCGCGGGATCGGCGAGCGCGCCGGAGCCTGGGATCACCGAAAGCCCGAGCGATAAGGCCGCCGCGCGCGCCGCCACCTTGTCGCCCATCAGGCGCAGATGCTCGGGCGCGGGGCCGATGAAGGTGAGCCCGTGCTCCTCCACCATCGCTGCGAAATCCGCGTTCTCGGAAAGGAAGCCCACGCCCGGATGGATCGCATCGGCGCCGGTGATCGCGGCCGCCGACAGGATCGCCGGAATGTTGAGATAGCTCGCGCGCGCCGGCGGCGGGCCGATGCACACGCTCTCGTCCGCGAGCCGCACATGCATCGCGTTGGCGTCCGCGGTCGAGTGCACGGCGACGGTGCGGATGCCCATCTCGCGGCAGGCGCGGTGGATGCGCAGCGCGATCTCGCCGCGGTTGGCGATCAGGACTTTCTCGAACATCGCATCAGTCGAGCAGCAGCAGAACCTGGCCGTATTCGACCGGCGCGCCCTCCGTCACCACGATGCGCGCGACGCGGCCGGCGCGCGGCGCGTGAATCTGGTTCATCACCTTCATGGCTTCGACGAGCAGCAGCACCTGGCCCTCGCGCACGGTGTCGCCGGCGGCAACGAAGGGCGGAGCATTCGGCTGCGGCGAAAGATAGGCCGTCCCGACCATCGGCGAGGTCACCGCACCCGCGGGCGGACCTTCGGCCGCCTCGTGCCCCGCCGGGGCCGCCGCAGGCGGTATCACCGCCGCCACCGTGACGGGCGCTCCGCCGCGCGCGACGCGGATGCGCACGTCGCCGACCGCGTATTCGATCTCGCTCAGCCCCGTCTCGTCGAGCAGCGCCGCCAGCGCGCGGACGAGATCGCCGTCGATCTTTGGCTCGCCCTTCGCCATCCGCGAATTCGCGTGTCAGCTGCGCGGCGCTTGCACGAGCACGCGCGCCATCGCCTCGAGCGCCAGCACATAGCCGTGCGCGCCGAAGCCGGCGATCACCCCGGTCGCGGCCTGGCTCACATAGGAGCGCGCGCGGAACGGCTCGCGCCGGTGGATATTCGAGATGTGCACCTCGATCACCGGCAGCTCGGCCGCGCGCAGCGCGTCGAGGATCGCCACCGACGTATGCGTGTAGCCGCCGGGATTGATGATGATGCCGTGCGCGTTCTCGCGCGCCTCCTGGATCCAGTCGATGAGCTGGCCCTCGTGGTTCGACTGGCGGAATTCGATCTCGAGGCCCAGCGCGCCAGCGCGCTCGAGACAGGCCTCCTCGATGTCGGCCAAGGTTTCCGAGCCGTAGATCTCCGGCTCGCGCACGCCGAGAAGATTGAGGTTGGGGCCGTTCAGAATGAGGATGGTGGCGCCGCTCACATCATCGCTCCCGCGCGCTCCGCTGGCGGGACGCTCTATAGCACGGAAAACGAGCGGACGCTCAGTCCTCGGCGGCGGGACCTGGGCCGACGACGCGGTTTTCGAGCTTCGAGATCGCCGCCTCGAACGCGGCGCGCTCGTCGGGGTCGAGCGCCTGGAGCAATTCGCGCTCGACCGCAAGCGCGCGCGGCGCGATCTGGCGATAGACGTTGGTGCCGCTCGCGGTGAGATCGAGGATGGCGCGGCGGCGGTCGAGCGGATCGGTCCGCCGCGTGATGTAGTTGAGCTCCAAAAGCCGCGTCACAGCGCGCGAGACGCGCACCTTGTCCATCGCCGTGCGCTCGACCACGCTGTTGGCGGTCATGGCGCCGAACCGGCCGAGCACCGCGAGCGTGCGCCATTCCGGCGCCGAGACGTTGAAGCGGCGGGCATAGACCCCGGCGACCGCGCGGGTCATGCGGTTCGCCAGCACCGACAGCCGGAACGGCACGAATTGTTCGAGAACGAACAAACCGTCCGCCGCGAGCGTGCCCTTGGGAAGCGACTTCATCACCGACAAAATGTCCTCCGGAAGTGTTAGCGTCAAGGGGCTTCAACCGGAACTCGAAAGGTGGGCGCGATGGCGGACGAATCCTGGCCCAACCCGATGGGCACCGACGGCTTCGAATTCGTCGAATATACCGCGCCCGATCCGGCGGCGCTCGTCGCCGTGCTGGAGCGCATGGGCTGCGCGCCGGTCGCGCGCCATCGCTCGAAGCAGGTCACGCTCTACCGCCAGGGCGGCATCAATTTCATAGTTAACGCCGAGCCGCAAAGCTTCGCCCAGGCGTTTGCGCGCCTCCACGGCCCCTCGGCCTGCGCCATGGCGTTTCGCGTGCGCGACGCCGCCACGGCCTATGCGCGGGCGATCGAGTTGGGCGCCAAGGGCGTCGCCGGCAAAATCGGCCCGATGGAGCTCAACATCCCGGCGATCGAGGGAATTGGCGGAAGCCTCCTCTATCTCGTCGACCGCTATGGCGACCGCACCATCTACGACGTCGATTTCGTGCCGCTGCCGGGCGCCGACAAGGAGCCGACGGGCGTCGGTCTCCTGGCGATCGACCACCTGACGCACAACGTCCATCGCGGCCGCATGGCGGAATGGGCGCGCTTCTACGAGCGGCTCTTCGGCTTCCGCGAGATCCGCTATTTCGACATCGAGGGACAGCATACGGGCCTGCGTTCCAAGGCGATGACGAGCCCGTGCGGCAAGATCCGCATCCCGATCAACGAAAGTGCCGACGACACGTCGCAGATCGCCGAATATCTGGCGGCCTATCACGGCGAGGGGATTCAGCACATCGCCTTGGCGGCGCGGGATATCTATGCGGCGGTCGAGGCGCTGGCATCGCGCGGCGTGAAATTCATGTCGGTGCCCGACACCTATTACGAAGGGATCGAGGCGCGGCTTCCCGGACACGGCGAGGATCTGGCGCGGCTCCGGCGCGACCGCATCCTGATCGACGGCGCGGCCGGTCAGAACCGGAGCGAGAAGAAGCTGCTCCTGCAAATCTTCACCGAGACCGTGATCGGTCCGATTTTCTTCGAGATCATCGAGCGCAAGGGCGACGAAGGCTTCGGCGAGGGCAATTTCCAGGCGCTCTTCGAATCGATGGAGCTCGACCAGATGCGCCGCGGCGTGCTCAAGTCGTGACCGCGGATGAGGTATAAGCCCGCCGAGGGGAGGTGGCGCCATGAAGCTTTACAGTTTTCATCGTTCGTCGGCGGCGTTCCGCGTGCGCATCGCGCTCAATCTGAAGGGGCTCGCCTACGAGCAGCAGCCGATCCATCTGCGCAAGAACGAGCAGCGGCGCGAGGACTATCTCGCCCGCAACCCGCAAGGCCTCGTGCCGACGCTCGAGGACGGGGCCGAGGTGCTGACGCAATCCTTGGCCATCATCGAATATCTTGACGAGACACATCCCGCGCCGCCGCTCTTGCCGAAGGATGCCGCGGGCCGCGCGCGCGTGCGCTCGCTCGCGCAACAGGTCGCCTGCGACATCCATCCGATCGATAATCTCCGCGTGCTGCGCTATCTCGCGAACCCGTTGGGCCACGACGACAAGGCCGTCGAGGCCTGGTTCAATCACTGGATCGGGTTGGGCTTTACCGGGATCGAGCGCGTCCTTGCCGGCGACGGCAGGGCGGGTGCGTTCTGCCACGGCAATGCGCCGACGCTCGCGGACATCTGCCTCGTGCCGCAGGTCTTCAACGCGCAGCGCTATCCAAGCTTCGAGCTGAAGCCCTATCCCGCGATCATGCGCATCTTCGCCGCCTGCATGAAGCTCGACGCGTTCGAGCGCGCGCGGCCGGAAAAGCAGCCCGACGCCGAATAGCTAAGCGAGCCGAGCAAACCTCAGCCGCAGCGCGTTCGAGATCACCGAAACTGAGCTCAGGCTCATCGCCGCCGCGGCGATCATCGGGCTGAGGAGCAATCCCGTCGCCGGATAGAGCACGCCCGCCGCGATCGGGATGCCGAGCGCGTTGTAGAGAAATGCCAGCACGAGGTTCTGGCGGATATTGCGCATGGTCGCGAGGCTGAGGCGGCGCGCGCGCGCGAGGCCGGCGAGATCGCCCTTCACCAGCGTGATCCCGGCGCTGGCGATCGCGACGTCGGCGCCGGTGCCCATCGCCACGCCGACATCGGCGGCGGCGAGCGCGGGCGCGTCGTTGATGCCGTCGCCCGCCATCGCGACGACGCGGCCCTCGTTCTTGAGGCGGCGCACGATCGTCTGCTTCGCCTCGGGCAGCACTTCGGCCTCGACCTCGGTGATGCCGAGTTTTTGCGCCACCGCCGCGGCGGTCGCGCGATTGTCGCCGGTCAGCATGACGATGCGCACGCCATCGGCGCGCAGGCTCGCGAGCGCCGCGGCGCTCGTCGCCTTCACCGGATCGGCGACCGCGACGATGCCGATGAGCCGCCGCTCCAAGGCGACATAGACCACCGTCGCCCCTTCGCGCCGCAGACCTTCGGCGCGCGCCTCGAGCGCCGCTGTCTCGACGCCGAATTCCCGCATGAGCCGGGCATTTCCGATGGCAGCCGGGCTGCCGTCGATGCGGCCCGATATCCCCTTACCGGTATGCGCGGCGAAATCCGCAACGGGCTTCAGCGCCACGCCGCCAATCGTTGCGGCAGCAACGATCGCGGCCCCGACCGGATGCTCGCTCGGCGCTTCGAGGCTCGCCGCGAGCGCGATCAGCGCCGCCACGTCCGCGCCGGGTGCTGCGATCGTCGCGACGACGCGCGGCTTTCCTTCGGTGAGCGTGCCGGTCTTGTCGATGACGAGCGTGTCGACTTTTTCGAGCCGCTCGAGCGCCGCGGCATTCTTGACGAGCACGCCGGCGCGCGCGCCGCGCCCGACGCCGACCATGATCGACATTGGCGTCGCGAGCCCCAAGGCGCACGGGCAGGCGATGATGAGCACCGACACCGCCGCGACGAGCGCATAAGCGAACGAGGGGCTCGGTCCCCAGACGAGCCACGCGATGAAGGCCAGCGCCGCGATCGCGATCACCGCCGGCACGAACCACGCGGCGACGATGTCGGCGAGGCGCTGGATCGGCGCGCGGCTCCGCTGCGCCTCGGCCACCATCGCGACGATGCGCGCGAGCATCGTCTCGGCGCCCACTTTCTCCGCGCGCATCACGAGCGCGCCGGTGCCGTTCAAGGTGCCGCCGATCAGCTTCGCGCCCGGCCCTTTCTCGGCCGGCATCCATTCGCCGGTCACCATCGCCTCGTCGACCGCGCTCTTGCCTTCGATTGCAACGCCATCGACCGGCACGGCTTCGCCCGGCCGCACGCGCAGCAACTCGCCGACGCGAATGTGCGCGACCGGCACTTCGTCCTCGCGCCCGTCCGAACCGATGCGCCGCGCGACCTTCGGCGCAAGGTCCATGAGGGCGCGGAGCGCGCCGCGCGTCCCTTCGCGCGCGCTGAGCTCAAGCACCTGCCCGAGCAGCACGAGCACGACGATGATTGCGGCCGATTCGTAATAGACGGCGGCGCTCGCGCCCGGAAAGAAGCCCGGCGCGAGCGTCGCCGCGACGCTTTCGGCATAAGAGATCGCGACGCCGAGCCCGATCAGGCTGAACATGTTGAGGGCACGGTTCTTCACCGATGCGACGGCGCGCGCGAAGAACGGCGCGCCCGCCCACAGCACGATCGGGCTCGCCAGCAAGAATTCGATCCAGCGCGCGGGCGCGGGGGGCAAAAGCCCGCCCATCTCGATCGCGACGAGCGGCACGGCCAGCGCGGCGCTGATCGAGAAGCGCCGCGTCATGTCGCGCAGCTCGGGGTTGTCCGCGTGCGCGGCTTCCAACGGTTCGAGCGCCATGCCGCAGAGCGGGCAGGGGCCGGGATGGTCCGCCCGCACCTCGGGATGCATCGGGCAGGTCCAGGCCGTGTCGTGCGCCGCGTGCGCCGCGTGCTCAGGCTCGGCCGGCGGCGGCGCGGGCGGCGACAGATAGCGCGCGGGGTCGGCCACGAATTTCTCGCGGCAGCGCGCGCCGCAGAAGACATAGTCCGCGCCTTCATGCGTGTGACGGTGCTTCGCCGTCGCGCGAACGACGCTCATGCCGCACACCGGATCGCGCGCCGTCCCGGCCGCGCCCGCGGCGGCTCGGTCCCCCATGTGCGTGTCAGGGCTCATGCGGATTCATATTGCGGTCGGCGTCCGCAAAAGCAAACGGGCCACGCCGAGGCGCGGCCCGCGTCGGCAGCGTAGACCGGCGGCTCAGCGCCCGAGCACGCCCATGATGTCGCTTTCCTTCATGATCATCAGCTCGGTGCCGTCGATCTTGACCTCGGTGCCCGACCATTTGCCGAACAGCACGCGGTCGCCGACCTTGACGTCGAGGGCATGGATCTTGCCCTCCTCGTCCCGCGTGCCGGGCCCGATCGCCACGATCTCGCCCTCCTGCGGCTTCTCCTTGGCGGTGTCGGGAATGATGATGCCGCCTTTGGTTTTTTCCTCTTCGGCCACGCGCTTCACCGCGACGCGGTCGTGCAAGGGACGGAATTTCATGCGTTTCTCCTGCCAGGGACGCGGGTGATGGTGGGCGCGGTAAGGATTGAACTTACGACCCCCGCGGTGTGAACACGGTGCTCTCCCACTGAGCTACGCGCCCGCGGCTCGGGGATTTAGGCGCGGGCCGGCCCGGAGTCAAGCCGGCCGACGGTCCGAAAAGGATCGCTCATCTCGTGGAAATCGTTCATACTTGTCTGCATGACAAATTCCCGCTTGGCCGTCCTCGTGCTGGCCGCCGGCAAGGGCACGCGGATGCGCTCGGCCGTGCCCAAGGTGCTGCACGCGATCGCCAACCGGCCGCTCATCGCGCATGTCCTTGCCGCCGCGGCACCGCTCGCGCCGATGCGCACGGTCGTCGTGCTCGCGCCCGGCATGGAAGACGTGGCCACGGTCGTGGCGCCGGCCGAAATCGCGATCCAGCGCGAGCAGCGCGGCACCGCGCACGCCGTGCTCGCAGCCAGGAAGACGCTCGATGGATTTGCGGGCGACGTGCTCGTCGTGAATGGCGACGGGCCGCTCATCACCGCCGCGACGCTCGAGGCGCTTCTGGCCGAACGCCGGCGCAGCAAGGCGGCCGTCGCCGTGCTCGGCATGCGGCCCGCCGATCCGGCACCGTACGGCCGGCTCGTCACGGCCAGCGACGGCACGCTTTCGGCGATCGTCGAGGCGGCGGATGCGTCCGCCAAGGAGCGCGCGATCGGCCTCTGCAATTCCGGCGTGTGGGCGCTCGACGGCACGGAGCTGTGGGGGCTGCTCGACGGCATCGGCACAAACAACGCCAAGGGCGAGCACTATCTCACCGACGTCGTCGCCGCGGCGCGCAAGAAGGGCCTCGCCTGCCGCGCCGTCGAGGGTCCGGCCGACGAGCTTCTGGGCGTCAACAGCCGCGCCGATCTCGCCGCCGCCGAAGCGGCGATGCAGCGGCGCCTGCGCGCGCGCGCGATGGCGGAAGGCGTCACGTTCGTGGCGCCCGAGACCGTCTTCCTGTCGGCCGACACCAAGATCGGGCGCGACAGCATCGTCGGCCCGTTCGTCGTGTTCGGGCCAGGCGTCACGATCGGCGAGGATGTGCAGATCCCGGCCTTCTGCCACATGGTCGAGGCGAAGGTCGGCGACCGCGCCTCGATCGGCCCGTTCGCGCGGCTGCGCCCCGGCGCCGAGCTCGACGCCGAGGTGCATCTCGGCAATTTCGTCGAGGTCAAGAATTCGCGCCTCGGCCGCGGCGCCAAGGCCAACCACCTCGCTTATATCGGCGACGCGACTGTCGGCGCGGGCAGCAATATCGGCGCCGGCGCCATCACCTGCAATTATGACGGCATCGACAAGTTCCGCACCGAGATCGGCAAGAGCGTCTTCGTCGGAACCAATGTCTCGCTCGTGGCGCCGGTCGCGGTCGGCGACGGCGCCTTCATCGCCGCCGGCAGCGTCATCACCGGCGACGTGCCGGCCGATGCCATGGCGATCGCGCGCGGCCAGCAGGTGACGAAGCCCGGCCGCGCCAAGGAATGGCGCGAGCGCCGCGGCAAATCCAAGGACCGCGGCAAGAACTGAGATGTGCGGGATCGTCGGCATCGTCGGTCGCGAGGATGTGGCGCCGCTCCTGATCGACGGTCTGCGGCGGCTCGAATATCGGGGCTACGATTCGGCCGGGATCGCGACGCTCGTCGACGGCAAGATCGAGCGCCGCCGCGCCGAGGGCAAGCTCGTCAATCTCGAAGCGCGCCTCGTGCGCGAGCCGGTCACGGGCCGGATCGGCATCGGCCACACGCGCTGGGCGACGCACGGCATGCCGACCGAGACGAACGCCCATCCGATCGCGACGCCCCGCGTCGCCGTCGTCCATAACGGCATCATCGAGAATTTCCAGGCGTTGAAGGCGTCGCTCGAAGGCGACGGCTACCGCTTCGAGACGCAGACCGATACCGAGGTGGTGGCGATCCTGGTGACGCGCCATCTCGATCAGGGCTTCGCCCCGCGCGAGGCGGTGGGAAAAGCGCTGAAGGAGCTCGAGGGCGCGTTCGCGCTCGTGCTGCTGTTCGCGGGCGAGCCCGATCTCCTCATCTGCGCGCGGCGCGGCAGCCCGCTCGCGGTGGGCTTCGGCGAGGGCGAGATGTTCGTCGGCTCCGACGCGCTGGCGTTGGCGCCGCTGACGCGCCGCATCGTCTATCTCGAGGAAGGCGATTGGGCCGAGGTGACGGGCAAGCGCGCCACCATCCGCAATGCCGACGACGCGGTGGTCGAGCGCCCGATCCGCGAGACCGCGCTTTCGGGCGCGCTCATCGGCAAGGGCAATCACCGCCACTACATGAAGAAGGAGATTTTCGAGCAGCCGACGGTGATGGGCGACACGCTTCTGTCGCACTTCAACCCGGCGACGCGCAGCGTCCACCTGCCGCATCTCCCGTTCGACCTGGCCGCCGTGACGCGCGTCACGCTCATCGCCTGCGGCACGTCGTATCACGCGGGCCTTGTCGCGAAATACTGGCTCGAGAAGATCGCGCGCGTCTCGTGCGAGGTCGATATCGCATCGGAATTCCGCTATCGCGCCGCCGACATGCCGGCGGGCGAATTGGCCATCTTCATCTCGCAATCGGGCGAGACCGCCGACACGCTCGCCGCCTTGCGCTATGCGAAGGCGCAAGGCTCGCGCATCCTCGCCGTCGTCAACCAGCCGGAAAGCTCCATCGCGCGCGAAGCCGACGCGGTTCTTGCCACCAACGCCGGGCCCGAGATCGGCGTCGCCTCGACCAAGGCCTTCACGACGCAGCTCGTCGTGCTCGCGTGCCTCACGATCGCCCTGGCGCGCGCCAGGGGCCGCATCGACGCCGCCGGCGAGGCGGCGCTTTCGACCGCGCTCACCGAAGTGCCGGCGCGGGCGAGCGAGGTCTTGAACCACGACGAGCGCATCCTCGCGATCGCCCAGGACATCGCCGAGACGCGCGATGTGCTCTATCTCGGCCGCGGCACGTCATATCCCTTGGCGCTCGAAGGCGCACTGAAGCTCAAGGAAATTTCCTACATCCACGCCGAAGGCTATGCCGCCGGCGAGATGAAGCACGGGCCGATCGCGCTCGTCAACGACGGCACGCCGATCGTCGTGCTGGCGCCGTCGGACGAGCTCTTCGAAAAGACATTGTCGAACGTGCAGGAGGTGCTGGCGCGCGGCGGCCGCGTCGCCATGATCTCCGACCGCGAGGGTCTCGCGCGGCTCGCGGGCCAGGTGACGTGGTCGATCGAGGTGCCGCGCTGCGAAAGTTTCGTCGCGCCCTTGCTCTATGCGATCCCGGTGCAGCTCTTGGCCTATCACATCGCCGTCCTCAAGGGCACCGACGTCGATCAGCCGCGCAATCTGGCCAAGAGCGTAACGGTGGAGTGAGCGCCACGCTGTTCGCGCGTTGGATGTGCTGGATGTGTAGGAATTTTTTACAATCGGCGGCATGTAACTAATTAAGCCCTTGGTTTCACGTAGTGGCACAGAGATTGCAGCGGCGTAAACGCAGTCTTTGGCTCAGCCATTTTGGGTGAGGGTGTTAGGGGAGATTAGGAATGCGTAGTTTTCTGATGGCGACGACCGCGGTTGCATTGGTGCTCGGCGGCCAGGCCGCGCGTGCCGACACGATCACCAACATCGATCTCTCGTCGTTCTACAACGGCAGCTGGTCGGGCGAGATCAACGGCACCGCCATCCAGGCGGGCGCCGAAAGCGGCACCGGCAATGCCGGCAGCGGCCTTTCGTTCTCGGACCCCACCGGTCAATACGCCGAGATGTACTGGAGCAACGCGGGAGGCAGCGGCGGATCGCCGACGTCGATTGCGATCAACTCTCTCAGTATCGCGTTGAACTCGAACGCGGCGGTCAACGGGCTCTTCAACAATTTCTTTGGCTCGACCAACACCGAAGCGACCGTCACCTTCACCAACAGCGGTGGCGCCACGGCGACGTACGAGCTGATCGGCGGCCAGACCATTCGTGACTACAACAACGACGGGTTCGTCAACACCATCACCGGCTCGAACAGTGATCCCGCCACCGAGGGCGATGTGACGGCGCAGGTGTGGTGGAGCGCGGCGACCGGCGGTACGAACTCCGGCACCACGGGCTCGCCGAGCTCGCGCCTCGACGCGCAGACCTTCCTCCTTCCGGCGAGCTGGGCCGGCACCGACCTCACTTCGATCGACATCACCGATAGCGACACGATCAACGCCGATCTGATCCTGAGCGCGCTGGAGGTCGATTCGGGATCGCCCGCAACATCGGTGCCCGAGCCCGCATCGCTCGCTCTCTTCGGCAGCGCGCTCATCGGCCTCGGCGCGATCCGGCGGCGCCGGCGCGGCTAGCGCGCGCGGCTCCTTCGCTCGGATTGAAGGCTACTCCGCGCGCGGCGGCGGTGCCGGCATGCGCGTGCGCAGCGGCAGCTCTTTCAGAATAAGCGTCAGCACGAACGCCGCGGCGCACAGCCCTCCGGCGGCGAGATAGAGATAGCGGAAGGAATGGGTGAAGGCCGCGACGATCGCCTGGCGCGGCGCTTCGGGCAGCGCCGCGATCATCGCCGGGCCGCCGTGCAAAAGGCCGCTGCCGCTTACGCCGCCGACCTCCTTGCCGTCGAGGCCGGCGAGCAGGATCGCGCCCAAGAGCGCCACGCCGAACGCGCCGCCCATCGAGCGGAAGAACGACCACAGCGATGTGGCGGTGCCCATGTCGCGCGGATCGACCGAATTCTGCACCGCGATCGTGACCGCGGGTCCCATGGGCCCGAGGCCGGCGCCCAAAAGGGCCATCGCCGTGCCGTAGGCCAGCGACGACGTGCCGCGGCCGACCCCGGCGAAATAGAAGAACGCGCCCGTCGCCACCGCGAAGCCCACCGCCGGAAAGGCCTTGTAGCGGCCGATGCGGCGCACGAGCCGGCCGGTCGCGGTCGCGCCTGTCACCATGCCGAGCATCATCGGCAGGATGAGCAGCCCCGAATTGCCCGCCGACACGCCCATTACGACCTGGAGGAAGAGCGGCAGGAAGATCACGCCGCCGACCGTCACGGCGCCGCCGAGGAACGAGATCGCGTTGCCGACCGCGAAGACATTGCCGCGAAAGAGCCTGAGCGGCAGCAGCGGATCGCGCGCGCGGCTCTCCTGCGCAAGCAGCAGTGCGATGAGCACGACCGCCGCCGCGATCAGCCCCAGAATGGTCGGCGAGCCCCACCGCAGTTCCGTCCCGGCCCAGGTCGTGACGAGGAGCGCCGCCACCACCGCCGGCACCATGAGCGCGATGCCGATATAATCGATGTGCGCCGCGCCGCGCCCGCGCGGCAGGCGCTTCAGCTCCTTGCCGCAGATGAGGAGCGCCGCCACCGCGATCGGCAGGTTGATCCAGAACACCCAGCGCCAGCTCGCGGCATCGACCAGGAAGCCGCCGAGCATCGGCCCGCCGATCGCGGCACTCGACCACACGGCGGTGAAGTAGGCCTGGTAGCGGCCGCGTTCGCGCGGCGGCACGATGTCGGCGATGATGGTCATGGCGAGCGAGACGAGGCCGCCGCCCCCCAATCCTTGCAGCGCGCGGCCGCCGATCAGCATGCCCATCGACTGCGCCAGCCCGCACACGATCGAGCCGGCGAGGAACGTCGCGATCGCCGTGCGGAAGAGGGCGCTCCTCCCGTAGAGGTCGCTCAATTTGCCATAGACCGGCGTCGAGGCGGTCGAGGTGAGAAGGTAGGCCGAGACGACCCACGAGAGATGCTGCGCGCCGTGCAGCTCGCCGACCATCGCCGGCAAGGAGGTTGCGACGATCGTCTGGTCGAGCGCGCCGAGGAAGAGGCCCAGCACCGTGCCGCTGAGCATGCGCAAGATGTCGCGATGCGAGAAGGTCGGGCGCGGCGGCGCGCCCGCGGCGGCGGCGCGCGGGACTGGCGGCGCTTCGGCGGCGGCGCGCGTGATCGGATCGGTTTCGCTCATCTTGCGCCGGCATTAGACTGCGTTGCGGCAATGGCCCGCAACCTTCAAAGGCCGGGGAGAGGCGATGGCAGACATGCGCTGGGTCGGGACCTGGGCGACGAGCCCGGTTCTCACCGAGGGTCGATCCTTCACCAACCAGAGCCTGCGCATCATCGCGCGTGCGAGTCTCGGCGGGAAAAGCCTGCGCGTGCGGCTGTCGAACGCCTATGGCGAGCGCCCGCTGGCGCTCGGCGCGGCGCGTGTCGGCGTGCGCGACAAGGACGCGCGCCTCGCGCCCGGCTCCGACCGCAAGCTCACCTTCGGCGGCAGGGACGGCGCCACCATCGCCGCCGGCGCGCTCGTGCTCAGCGATCCGGTCGAATTGGAATTTCCGGCGCTCGCCGATCTCGCGGTCAGTCTTTATCTGCCGGGCGAGGTGCCGGAAAATTTCCGCATCACCGGCCACGGCAACGCGCACCAGACGAACTATGTCTCGCCCGCGGGCGACCACACCGGGGCGCTCGCGATGCCGGTCGCATCGACGACCGAGGACTGGTACTTCCTCACCGGCATCGACGTGCTGGCGCCGGCATCGGCGGGCGGCATCATCGCGTTCGGCGATTCGCTGACCGACGGCAATCTCTCTTCGCTCGACACGAACGCGCGCTGGCCCGATCAGCTCGCGCGGCGGATCGCGGCGCGGCGCGGCGGGCGTGCCTTGGGCGTCATGAATCACGGCATCGGCGGCAACCGCATCCTGCACGACACGAGGGGCGACAGCGGGCTCCGCCGCCTCGACCGCGACGCGCTCGCCCAGCCCGGCGCGACGCACGTCATCGTCTTTCTCGGCACCAACGACCTCCGCAACCGTTGGGGCAAGCCCGAGGAGGAAGTGACGGCCGACGGGATGATCGCCGGCTTGCAGCAATTGGCCGCGCGGACGCAAGAAGCGGGCCTCAAGATCTATGGCTGCACGCTGCTGGGGTTCGAGAACGAGACGTTTCTGCCGGGCGCCTGGAATCCTGCGCGGGAGCAGCATCGCCTTGCCGTTAACGAATGGATTCGCTCGGGGCGCGCGTTCGACGCCGTGATCGATTTCGACAAGACGCTGCGCGATCCGGCGCACCCGTCGAGCATGAAGTCGGACTACGATTGCGGCGATCATCTCCATCCCGGCGATTTCGGCTACAAGACCCTGGGCGACAGCATCGACCTCGCTCTCTTCGACTAGGAGGCGTCCCATGTTTCTCAAGAACTGTTGGTACGTGGCGGCGTGGGCGAGCGAGGTGAAGGACGGGCCGTTCGCGCGCACCATCTGCGGCGTGCCCGTCGTGCTCTTCCGCACCGGCAGCGGATCGTTCGCGGCCTTGGAGGACCGCTGCTGCCACCGCAACCTGCCGCTGTCGATGGGCACGATCGAGGGCGACGGATTGCGCTGCGGCTATCACGGCCTGAAATACGACGCGACGGGCGCCTGCATCGAGATACCGGGCCAGAAACAGATTCCGCCGGCCGCGCGCGTCGCATCGTTCCCGCTCATCGAGCGCTGGGGCATGGTGTGGATCTGGCTCGGGCCCGCGCGGGCCGATGCGGCTCTCCTGCCGCAGTGGGACGCGCTCGACGATCGCCGCCTCGTGCGCGCCAACGGCAACGAGGAGAAGCCGCTGCCGATGCGCTGCAACTGGCAACTCAACAACGACAACCTGCTCGACCTGTCGCACGTTTTCTATGTCCACAAGACGACGCTCGGCGCGCCGGGCATGGAGAATCTGCCGATCAAGTCGTCGCGCTCGAACCGCGGCGTCTCGATGTCGCGCTGGATGCCGAACACCGCGCCCATTCCGCTCTTCGGGCAGTATCTGGGCTTGAAGGACGGCCAACTCATGGATCGCTGGCAAGGCACGGACGCCGAGCTTCCGACCCATTGCCTCATTCATGCGGGCTTCGCGCCGGCGGGCGCGCTCGCTCCCGACGACATGGCGGGCCGCGACAAATATATCCGCTTCCACGCCTTCATCACCGCGACGCCCGAGACGGCGGAATCGAGCTTCATGTTCTATGTCCAGGCGCGCAATTTCGCGCACGACAATGCCGAGCTGACGCGCCGCATCGTCGCCGATTTCCGCGTCGTCTTCGGCCAGGACATCGCCGTCATGGAAGGGCAGCAGCGCGTCAACGAGGCCTATCCCGAGGCGCCGACCGTCGACGTCACCTGGGACGGTCCGCCGCTCGCCATGCGCCGCCTCGTCACCGAGCGCATGGCGGCGGAAGGAGCTGCGGAGAAGAAAGCTGCGTCCTCGCGCAAGCGCGCCCAGAAGACGGCCGACGCGCCATGGGCGCTCGCGGCGTCGGTGGGAAAAAACGCCGCGACATGAGCCGGTGCGACGTTCTCGTTCGCGGCGGCACCGTCATCGACGGCACGGGAGGCGAGCCTTATCGCGCCGATGTGGCGATCGCGGGGGACCGCATCGCCGCGATCGGCCCCGATGCATCCGGCGCCTCCGCCGCGCGCACGATCGACGCCGAGGGCCTCACGGTCGCGCCCGGCTTCATCGACATCAAGACCCATTCCGACTTCACCTTGCCGCTCAATCCGCGCGCCGAAAGCAAGATCCGCCAGGGCGTCACGACCGAGGTGATCGGCCATTGCGGCTTCTCGGTGGCGCCCGCGCTCCCCGGCAAGGCCGAACTGCTGCGCGATTATCTTTCGCCGAGCGCGCCGTGGCTCACCTTCGGCGAGACGAGCTTCGCCCAATATCTCGACGGCTTTCCGGCGACCTCGACCAATGTCTGCCCGCTCGTCGGCCACAACACGCTGCGCCTCATGGTGATGGGCATGGCGCCGCGCGCCGCGAACGGGGCCGAGATCGCGATGATGGCGCAACTTCTCGAGGAAGCGCTCGTCGCTGGCGCGCGCGGGCTCTCGACCGGGCTCTTCACGCCGCCCGGATGTTTTGCCGAGCGCGCGGAAATCCTGGCGCTGGCGCAGGTGCTGAAGCGGCATAAGGCGGGATATTTCACGCATCTGCGCGACGAGGCGCGCCATGTGTTCGAGGCGCTCGACGAGGCGATCGAGGTCGGCGCCGAGACCGGCGTCCATGTTCAGATCGTGCACGCGAAGCTTTCCGGCACCGACAATTGGGGGCGCGCGCGGAAATTCATCGCCGCGATCGAGGAAGCGCGCGAGCGCGGCATCAGCATCGACTGCGACCAGTATCCCTATACGGCCGCGAGCAATCCCTTGAAGAACCTGCTGCCGCCCTGGGTGCAGCGCGACCGGATCGAGGACATGGCGGCGCTGCTCGCCGTGGCCGACAACCGCGCCCGCATCAGGAGCGAGATCGATGCGGACGGGCTCAACAATTTCGGCCGCATTCCCGATTGGGACGCGATCCGCATTTCCGTGAGTCCGCACCGGGCGCAATTCGCCGGTCGCACGATCGCCGAGATCGCAGCCGACACGGGCGCCGATCCGATCGACTGCGTGTGCGACTATCTCATCGCCGACCGCTGCGCCACGCGCGTGCTTGTCTCGTCGATCGGCGAGGAGGATGTGCGCGCCTTCGTGCGCTCGCCCGCGGTGTGCGTCGGCTCCGACGGCAACTGCGTCGCGCCCTATGGCATCACGAGCCAGGGCAAGCCCCATCCGCGCTTTTACGGAACCTTTCCGCGCATCCTCGGCCATTACGTGCGCGAGCTCGGACTGATCCCGCTCACGCTCGCGATCCGCAAGATGACCGGCGCGCCGGCGGCGGCCTTGGGGCTGCACATGCGCGGCCTCGTGCGCGAAGGACTCTACGCCGATCTCGCGATCTTCGATCCGCACACCTTCGCCGAGCGCGCGAGCTATGCCGAGCCGCACCAATATCCCGCAGGGGCCTCGACCACCGTCATCGTCAACGGCGCCGTCACGGTCGCGGGGCCCACGCACACGGGCGCGCTCGCCGGACGCCTCTTGCGCCGCGGCACGTGAGGGGGCGCGCAGGCGATTCCGTCCGATCCGATCATGGTCTAGGCTCTGATTCAGTGATTTGAATCGTCGTTCCTGCGAAAGCAGGAACCCAGGGCGAGCGACGTGCCGTTGCCCTGGGCCCCCGCTTTCGCGGGGGCGACGGAAAGATGTTTCAACCTGGATGGATCAGACTCTAGGATCGGCGCGACTTACGGGAGCGGTGAATGGCCAGGTTCGATTTCGATCTTTTCACGCTCGGCGCCGGCTCGGGCGGTGTGGCGGGCTCGCGCCGCGCCGGCTCCCATGGCGCCAAGGTCGCGATCTGCGAGGACAGCCGCGTTGGCGGCACCTGCGTCATGCGCGGCTGCGTGCCGAAGAAGCTCCTGGTCTATGGCGTGCAGTTCGCGGATTCGTTTGCCGACGCTGCGGGCTATGGCTGGCACGTGAGCCCGCCGACGCATGATTGGGGGGCACTCATCGCCGCGAAGAACCGCGAGCTCGACCGGCTCGAGGGGATCTATCACAAGCTTCTCTCCGACAGCCACGTGAAGCTCGTCCTTGGCCGCGGCCGCATGGTCGATCCGCATACGGTCGAGGTCGACGGCAAATCCTACACGGCCGAGCGCATCATGGTCGCGACCGGCGGCCACCCGGTGATGCCGGCGATCCCGGGGATCGAGCACGCGATCAGCTCGAACGAGGCGCTGGAGCTGCCGCGCCTGCCGCGCCGCGCCATCGTCGTCGGTGGCGGCTACATCGCCGTCGAGTTCGCCGGCATTTTCGCGACCGCCGGATCGGACGTGACGATGATCATACGCGGCGAGGAATTGCTGCGCGGCTTCGACGACGATGTGCGCGTGAGCTTGGGGCAGGAGCTGCGCCAGCGCGGCCTCACCATCCGCGCGCGGACCACGCTTGCGCGCATCGACAAGCGCGGCACCTCGCTCATCGCCACCACGACCGCCGGCGACGAGATTTCCGGCGACGTCGTGCTCTATGCCACCGGCCGCAAGCCCAACACGCGCGGCCTCGGGCTCGAGGAGCTCGGCGTCGCCGTGAACGAGGAGGGCGCGGTCGCGGTCGACGAATGGCAGCGCACCGCCGTCCCGCACATCTATGCCGTCGGCGACGTGACCGACCGGCTCAATCTCACGCCGGTCGCGATCGCCGAGGGCCGCGCCATCGCCGAGACGGCCTTCAACAACAATCCGATCAAGGTCGATCACACAAATGTTGCGACTGCCGTGTTCAGCCAGCCGCCGGTGGGCTGCGTCGGATTGACCGAGCGCGAGGCGCGCGCGACGCATCGCGTCGACGTTTATCGCGCGCGCTTCCGGCCGATGAAGCACACGATCTCGGGCCGCGAGGAGCGCACCATGATGAAGCTGGTCGTGGATCGCGCGAGCGACCGCATCTTGGGTTGCCACATGGTCGGCGCCGATGCGCCCGAGATTACGCAGGGTTTGGCGATTGCGTTGAAGTGCGGCGCGACCAAGAAACAGTTCGATCAGACGATCGGCATCCATCCGACCGCGGCCGAGGAATTCGTCACGATGCGCGACAAGGTGCCGGACTCCGTTCCCGCTGAATGACCCGAAAGGGTAGGCCCGCGACTCTTGCATCTTGCGCGGGGCGAGCATAAAAAAGGCGATCGAACTTCGTGGGTTCGGCCTGCTCTCCTCGCCTCGCATGGGCCCGGACCTGCTTCCCGAAAATACCACGAAAAAGTTTGACGTGTTCGCGCAATCCCGCGCGGACGCACTCGCGTCTAGGAACTATCGATGTCGACAGGAACCGTAAAGTGGTTCAACGCCCAAAAGGGCTACGGATTTATTCAGCCGGAGGACGGGTCGAAGGACGTGTTCGTGCATATCTCCGCCGTCGAGCGCTCGGGGATGGGGAATCTCCGCGAAGGCCAAAAGGTCAGCTACGACGTTGAGCGCGACAATCGCAGCGGCAAGGTCGCGGCCTGCAATCTGCACGCCGTCTAATTGATATTGCGGGAGGGGCGGCGCTGCGGGCCGCCCCTCTGCTTTTCCCGACGGAACACCTTCGATCGCGCGGTTCGCCAGGACCGGCGCACGGTCGTCGTCGTTCGGAATTTGGCGCTCAGTTCGTGAAGTGCCAGCTTCCGTCCGGCTGGCGGCACGCCGTGGCGTAGGCCACCTGCGCCGTGCCGCCGATCGTCACGTGCGTCTGCACCTCGCGGCAATCGGGCGGCGCCGGCATCGCCGCCGCGAGCGGCGGAACGACATGGCCGCTGGCGTCGTAGAGATTGGGATCGTAGCTCGCCGACGGCGCCGCGACGCAGGCGGCGAGGAAGGAAAGCGGTAGCAGCGCGAGTGTTCGCATGGCGGTCCTCACTGGTCCAAGGGAGTGCCGGTGAGCTTGCTGACCGGCGTCCAATCCTGGGCCGATGAATCCCAGCGTACGACGATGGTGTTGCTGAGGTCGAGCCCGCGCTGCTTCACGCGCACAAAATTGTAGATGCCGTCGATCCCGGCATAGCCCTGCAAGTTCTCGAGATAGTCGTGCAGTTGCGCGGCGCTGGCGCCGGGCGGCAGCTTGTTGAGCGCGGCAATGACGAGCCGCACCGTGTCCCAGCCGATATCGGCGCTGGCGTCGGGATGGAGTCCCGCCGCCTTCATCGCCGCGAAGAATTTGCGCTGCTCCTCGAGCACCGGCGCCGGCAGGTCGGTCGCCGCGCTGCCATGCGCGGCCCAGGCGGAGACGCCGAAGTAGAGCTGGGTCGGCAGGAACGAGTTGTATTCCGTCATCTGCCCATAGGTCATGTTGCTGCCGGACGCGGCGGTCGGCAGGTCGATCCCGGCCTGGATGAGGGCGCGGAACACGGTGGCGCCCGCGGCGGCCGTCGCCCAGCTCACGATCACATTTGGTTTCGCCGCGGCCATGTGCGCGATCTGCGCCGTGATGCCGATATCGGCGGGATTGAAATACTCGTCCGCGACGAGCTGCATGTCCTGGAACTGTGGCTCCTTGACAAGCGCGTTGATTGCCTTGTCGGCGTCCTGGCCCGAGGCGTCGGTCGTGGTGATGAGCGCGACGCGCTTCCAGCCCTTCGCCTGGAAGAAGCGCAGGAGGGCGGTCTGCTGGTCGCGCGAGGCGACCTGCGCGGTGAACTCGTAGCCGCCGTCCTTGGGCCGCACGCTCGGCGAGAAGCAGTAATGCACGGGCCCATTCAGCATCAGCGGCGTCATCGCGTTGCAGATGCCGGAGATGGTCGAGCCGAACACGACCGGCGGATGGTTCGCCAGGATCTCGGTCGTGAGCTGCACCGCCGTCTGCGGGCTCGTCTGGTCGTCGTGAAAAACGAAGTGGATGGGCTTGCCGTGGAGCCCGCCCTCCGCGTTGATGGCTTTTTCCGTCTGCTCGATGTTCTGTTTCTGCGTGCCGCCCAGGAACGCGCCGCCGCCGGTCAAGGGCTCGACCACGTCGAACGACGTCGGATCGTCCGCGGCATATGCCGATCCGGCCAGGAGTGCCGCCGCCGCGGCGGCGCCGAACAAGATGCGAGCGATGCGTTCTTTCACCTTCGTCTCCCTCTATGCGCCCTCTATGCGCCGATCGCGAGCCCGTCCAGGAATTTAGCG
Organism: uncultured Alphaproteobacteria bacterium; assembly: GCA_963729295.1. Lineage (GTDB taxonomy): Bacteria > Pseudomonadota > Alphaproteobacteria > ATCC43930 > CGMCC-115725 > DATJLY01. The sequence continues at coordinate 272,877 of CAVSNJ010000028.1, read as the reverse complement.
ACGCTCGGCTCGCGTTCGAAGCGCCACAATTGTTCGAGCGCGCCCGACGCGCGCTCCTTGCCCAGCATCGGCTCGGCAAGCGTCGAAAATTTCGCCGCGATCTCGCCGTCGTCCATCTTGTTCTGCGGATGGCCGCGCGGATTGACGATCTCGATCGTGCGGTTCGCCGCGCTCGTGCGCCGCACCGTCACGCGCAGGATGACGCGGCCCGGATAGACCGCGTCGATCGCATCGTCCTTCGCCACCGAAACCTTCGCCATGAGCGGGCGCATCGCCGGATCGAGATATGCCTGCTCGTCGAACGAGCGTACCGTGATCGCGCCGTCGGTCAGCGCGCGGGCGAAGATATAGGGCATCGAGTGATCGGCGGTCTCGCGCGTCTTCGGGTCCCATTTCGCGGGCTCGCTGCCGATCTCGTGCCAGATCGGCGTTGCGGTGGCGATGTCGAGTGCCGCGATCTCGGCGATCGGCAGGGCCTTCTTCAATTCGAGCGCCGCCCATACGGCGGCCTGCGCGCCGTTCTCGACCGGCCAGTATTTGAGACCGATCGCGCCCGTCAGGGCTTCGCCGAACGGCCGTGGCGCGAACGTCCCGCCGGTCTGCTCGAAGACGCCGTGCCGCCCGGTGAAGGCGGCTTCGGGCGCGGTCATGCCCTCGGCGGCGAGGAGCGTGAGGAACATCGCGTTGCGGGCGGCGAATGCGGTCGCGGCACCCTTCCACAGCGAAAGCTCGCCCGCGCGCGTGACGCGCGGCGGCAGATTGCCGACGGCCGTCAGCGCGACCGCGTGCGCGATCTGCGTCGGCGACAGGCGCAGCACATGGCCCGCGCCCGCGGCGGCGGCGATGCCGATGGCGAAGCCCTGGTCCCAGCCGCGCTCCCGCAGCCGCGCCGCGCCGATGATCCGCGCCGCCGTCTCGTAGGTCACGATCATGCCGGCAAGGAGCCGCGCGCCGTCGCAGCGCGTCATGTCGGCCGCCGCCAGCACCGCGCCGAGCGCGTCGCTCGGATGGCCGCCATGCACCGTGTCGTTGAAGTCGAGATAGCGGATCATGGCGGTCGTGACGAAGGCCGCAGCCTCGGCCGCCACGGGCGCGCGCCCGCCGAGGCTGCGCGCCGCGCGCGCGGGCGGCGCGGGCGATGCGGCGATGCGGCGCCCCATCGCGGCCGCGGCGCAATCGTGCCCGCCAAGGCCGCAGGCGATGCTGTCGACGAGATGGCGCTTGGCCGCGTGGACCGTCTCGGCCGAAGCGGCGCCAAGCTCGAAGCGCGCCGCGTGTTCGGCGATCGCGGCGATGATGTCGTCCATGGCGCCACCTCCCGCCGCGGATCATATCGGAGAAGCGCGGATTTGGGCGAGGCGGCGTGTTCCAGCGCCGATGGGGGTGCGGCCGGGCGCGTCCTGCCGGCTGGAGCGCGGCGGCGAAACGGCCGCAACGTGCCGAAATCGATAGTTAACGCAGCGTCGGGACCGCGCCTTGCTTGTGTTCCGGTGTGGAATTTCGGACAATCGCTCCTGGCGGGGGGTGAGCGGATGGACATCAACGAACGGCGGGACGGGGGCGTCATCGTCCTGCAACCGTCCGGGCGCATCGACAACGACACCAGCCTTGCCTTTCAGGACCGGCTTTTGCAGCTCATCGCCGAGGGCACGACGCTCGTCGATTTCAGCGGCGTCGAATTCATTTCGAGCGCCGGGCTTGCCGCGCTGATGACGGCGGCGAAGCAGGCGAAGGCCGCGAAAATCCGCATCGCGTGCGCCGGACTCAATTCGGTGGTGCAGGAAATTTTCGCGATCAGCCGCTTCGCCCGCGTCGTCCCGGTCTATGGCACGCCGGCCGAAGGCGTCGCGGCGCTGAAAGCCTAGGGCACCCGATGCTCGTCCGATTCTGGGGAACTCGTGGCTCGCTGCCGGCGCCGCTCAACCGGAACGCCGTGCGCGAGAAGCTCCGCACGGCGCTGCTCGCCGCGCAAGGGCGCACATTCAACGGGCCCGAGAGCATCGACCGCTTCCTCGACGCCGAGCTGCCGTTCGCCGCCGCGGCCACTTACGGCGGCAATTCGAGCTGCGTCGAGATCGCGGGAACGAGCGACGAATACGTGCTCTGCGACCTCGGCAGCGGCGTGCGCGAATTCGGTTTGAAGGTGCTGCACGACAAGGGGCCGCAGACGAAATCGCGCTTCAACATCTTCCTGTCGCACGTGCACTGGGACCACATCATGGGGTTCCCGTTCTTTCCCTCGGCCTACATCCCCGGCAACGTGCTGCGCGTCCACGGCTGCCACAAGGTGCTGCGCGAGGCCTTGGAGCGGCAGCAATCCGATCCGTGCTTCCCGGTCGATTTCAGGAATCTCGGCGCGACCATCGAGTTCGTCGAGCTCGAGCCCGGCCAGAGCTACGACGTCGCCGGCCTGAAGGTGACGCCGATCCTGCAAAACCATGCCGGCGATTCCTACGGCTACCGCTTCGAGCACGGCGGCAAGGCGGTGATCTATTCGACCGATTGCGAGCACAAGTTCCAGGTGCTCGACGAGAGCTATCCGTTCGTCGCCTTCTTTCGCGGCGCCGATGTCCTGATCTTCGACGCCATGTATTCGCTCGCCGATTCGATCTCGGTGAAGGAGGATTGGGGCCATTCGAGCAATATGGTGGCGGTCGAGCTGGCGCAGATGGCGGGCGTGAAGCACCTCGTCATGTTCCATCACGAGCCGATGTTCGACGACCGCACGATCGACACCATCCTGGCCGAGACGCGGCGCTACGAGGAGCTGAGCCGTACCGGCGCGAAGCTGACGGTCAGCTCCGCCTATGACGGGCTCGAGATTGTCGTCTGAGCCGGGGCCAAGCCAGATCGCGCGTTCGGAGGGCCTGCGCGCCCTCGTAACGAGGCCGGGCCTGTTTCAGGCGCTGGCGCTCTTCCTCGTGCTGCTGCTGCTGCCGGAGATATTTCCGGCGACGTTCGAGGAGCTGGCGCTGCGCACCTTCGATCTCGAGCAGCGCATCGCGCCGCGGCCCGAGGAAAATCTCCCCGTCGTCATCGTCGCGATCGACGAGGCCTCGCTCGCCGGGCCCAACGGGCAATGGCCGTGGCCGCGCACGGCGGTGGCGGCACTCGTGCGCAAGATCGCATCGGGCCATCCCTTGGCGCTCGGCGTCGATATTCTCTTCCCCGAGCGCGACCGGCTCGCGCCGCAGAATTTGCTGGCGGAATTGCCCGCGCTGCCCGATGCGGCGCGAAGAGCGCGCTCGCGTCCTTGCCCGACAACGACGCCGAGCTCGGCGCCGCCTTCAAGATGGCGCCGACCATCCTCGGCCTCGCGCCGTCGTTCGAAAAGGCGGCCGCAGGCGGCCCGCCGATCCAGGCCGCGCCCATCCGCGCCTTCGGCCCCGATCCGCGGCAGTTCCTCGCCGCCTATCCCGGCGCGGTCAGGAGCCTTCCCGTCATCACCGCCGGCGAGACCGGCGCCGCGGCGCTGACCGGCAATCCCGACCGCGACGGCATCGTGCGGCGCGTGCCGCTCGTCGTCTCGGTCGGCGGCACGCTCGTGCCGAGCCTCGCGCTCGAGACCTTGCGCGTCGCATCGGGCGCGCGCGTCATGAGCATCCTCAGCGCGCCCACCGGCGTTGAAGGCGTGCGCGTCGCCGACACGTTCCTGCCGACCGATGGCGAGGGCAGGGCGTATCCTTATTTCGCGCGGCCGCAATCGGCGACGACGATCTCGGCGGGCGAGGTGCTCGGCGACAGCTTCGACGTGCGCGCGTTCGCCAGCCAGATCGTGCTCCTCGGCATCACCGGCGTGGGCCTCGTCGACATCAAGGAGACGCCGACCGGCCTCATGCAGGGCATCGAGGTCCACGCGCAGCTCATCGAATCCGTGCTGTCGGATCAGCTCCTGCGCCGGCCGGCGATCATGCGCCGGATCGAGCGCGGCCTCGTCGCGGCCGCGGCGCTCATCGTCATCCTCTTCTTTCCCTATCGCCGGCCGCTCGTCGCCGCGTCGTTCATCGTGACGCTCGTGGCGCTCTTCCTCGGCGGCGCCTTCGCGCTCTTCCGCTTCGAGCATATCCTCGTCGCCGGCACATATCCCGCGGTCGTCTCGGTCCTCGCCTTCACGGTGATGCTGTCGGCCAATTTGCGCCTGGCCGACGCCGACCGGCGCCGCCTTGCCGGCGATCTCGAGCGCGAGCGCGAGGCGAAGGCACGCATCGAGGGCGAGCTCAACGCCGCACGCGCGATCCAGATGGGGCTGCTGCCGAAGCCGCTGCCGCGCGTCCCCGACACGCGCACGCTCGACGTGCATCAGCTGCTCGAGACCGCACGCACGGTCGGCGGCGATCTCTACGACTTCATCATGCTCGATCATCGCCGCCTCTATTTCGCGATCGCCGACGTGTCGGGCAAAGGCGTCGATGCCGCGCTCTTCATGGCGATGACCAAGATGGCGCTCTCGGGTGCCACGCTCCAGCACGGCGATGCGCTCGACCGCGTGTTCGGCGAGGCGAACAGCCAGATCGCCGAGGCGAGCGACCATGTGCGCGATCAGGGCGGCCGGCCGATGTTCGTCACCGTCTTCGCCGCGGTGCTCGAGCTCGATACCGGCATCATCTCCTATGCGAGCGGCGGGCACGATGCGCCCTATCTCCTGCGCCGTGGCGTGACGCCGGCGCGGCTCTTGACCGAGGGCGGGCCGCCGCTCGGCACGATCGACGACTTCCCTTTCCCGGTCGATCGCACGCGGTTGGCGCCCGGCGACATGATCGTGCTCTATACCGACGGCGTCACCGAGGCGAAGGACGAGGCCGGCGCCTTCTATACCAGCGCGCGCCTCGACCGGCTGATGGAAGTCCTTGCGGCCCAAGAACGCGCGCGGCGTCGTCGATGCGGTGCGCGGGGATGTGTGGCGCTTCATGGGCGAGGCCGACCAGGCCGACGACGTGACGCTTCTCGTCGTGCACTGGCTCGGGCCCGAGGCGCAGCTCCCCGCGTCCCCGCCCGGCGAGGTCAGCGCACCGTGATCTCGACGCGGCGGTTGCGCGGCTCCGACACCTGATCGGCGGTCTTGACGGCGAGATCGAGCTGGCCGCGCCCCGCCACGGCGATCGACGTGCCGGTCAGCCCGTCCTTCACCAGCCGGTCGCGAAGTGCCTTCGCGCGGCGCAGCGACAGTTCCTGGTTATAGGTCTTGTCGCCGAGCGTATCGGTATGGCCGACCACTTCGACCTCGTAGACGCCGCGGCGCTTGATGTCGGCGAACACGCCCTGGTAAAGCTGCTGCGAGGCCGGTGTCAGCGTGTCGCTGTCGCTGATGAAATAGAGGCGGAAATGCGCCGGCAGGATCGGCCGCGCGGCGATCGTCGTGCCGAACACCTGCTGCACCTGCGCCGCATCGACGCTGACCGGCGCGGCCACGCCGCCGCGCACCTCGCTCGCGGCATAAGGCTTGTCGAGCAGCACCGAATTCTTGCCGTCCTCGACGGTGATGGCGCCGGCGCTGCCGTCGGCATTCGGCAGCACGACGAAGAGGTCCTGGCGCTGCGGCGTGCAGGCGGCAAGCGCGGCGGCGACGAGAAGCCCGGCGATCCAGCGCATGGTTATTGCCCGCCGCCGACTTGAATGGCGAAGCTCGTGCCGCGCACGCCGAGCGTCGCGGTGGGCGTGCGCACCTGCATCGCCGAGGGCGAGCTGCGCGCGATGTCGCCCGACACCATGCTCGCGGTGCCCTTGCGCAGATCGGTCAGCATCGTGCCGGTGAAATTGCTCGAATCGAAGGCGTATTGCGCGAGCGCGGCCTCGCTGTTCGGCCCAAGCGAGAGCACGCTGTTGTCGGTGAAGGTGATGCCGATGCTGCCGTCGGCGCCGGTTGCGAGCGTGTCCTTCTCGAAGAGGGAATCGCCCGGCTTCACCGCCATGCTCTTGCCGTCGCGCACGACGGAGACCGCGCCCGAGGCGGTCTTGACCTGCGCGATCTCGGGCCCGTCGGCAAATGCCGGCGCGGCAAAGACTGCGACGGCAAAGATTAACGCTGCGGCGCGTGCAACAAACGAAGAAGTCATGTTGTCCTCCCCCTTCATCGACATTACCGCGCCGCCGCCGCGATTTCCACAACCCAGCGGCGACAATCGCGCCCTCCTCGGCTAAAATGTTGCGCATGGGGGATGGGAACGAGGCGGCGCTTGCCGTCCGCGCGGACACTGAGGCGATGTCGCACATTCGCCGCTTCATCGACGCCTTCGCGCGCTCGCGCGCGGTCGCCGATGCCGATCTCGCCCGCGTCCTCATCGCGGTCGAGGAGCTCGTCACCAACATCGTGCGCTATGGCTACGGACCGGGCGTGGAGCCGGGCTCGGTGCGCGTCACCTTGCGGCTCGACGGCAACCGCTTCGCCGTCGAGATCGTCGACGATTCACGCGAGTTCGATCCGTTCGCCGCGCCCGAGCCCGATCTCGATGCGCCGATCGAGGCGCGGACCATCGGCGGGCTCGGCCTCTTCATCGTCAAGGCGCTGATGGACGAGACGCGCTATCGCCGCGACGGCGCTCACAACGTCGTCGAGATCTCGCGGCCGGTCGCGCTCGCGAAGTGAGCGCGTCGGCGCGGCCCCGGCACGCGCCAGCTTCGCGCCGCCAGGAAGCCGACGATCGCCAGGTTGAGGATGTTGGCGAAGAGGCCGGCCGCGAACGCCGCGCCATAGAAGCCGTAATGGTCGTAGAGCGCGCCGGCGAGCCACCCGCCCGCAGCCATCCCCGAGCCGCTGCACAGCATCATCACCGGCACGCGCCAAGAGGCCTCGGCGGCCGGAAATAGCTCGCGAATTGCCAGAACATAGGCCGGGATGAGGCCGGCGAAGCCGAAGCCGAAAAAGGCCGAGATGGTGAAGAGGCCGGTCTCGTCCTGCGTCATTTGCAGCGCCGCGAGCGCCAGCGCCTGGCACAGCGAGGAGGCGAGCACGGTCTTGATGCCGCCGATGCGGTCCGAGACCCAGCCCCAGATCTGCCGGCTCACGAACGCGGTGCCGAGCAGGACCGAGAGCATCGCAGCACCCGTCTCGGGCCCGATGCCGAGATCGGTGCAGAACGCGATCAGGTGCCCCTGCGGCATCGCCATCGGGATGCAGCACAGGAACGACGCCGCCGCGATCAGGCCGAGCGCCAGGTTGGCGTTGAGGCCGAGCACGCGCCGTGCCGCGGGCGCGCGGTCGCCGGCGAAAGCGGGCGCAAGCTCGGGCCCCGGCGGCGGATCGAGGAAGAACCACGCCGTCAGCGGCACGAGGAGAAGCACGACGGCCGCGAACAGGATCATGGTGTGGCGCCAACCGAACGCGGCGACGGTGCCCTCGAACAGCGGCGGCCAGATCGCGCCCGCGACATAGCTGCCGCTCGAGATGAGGGCGAGCGCGGTGCCGCGGCGGCGGTCGAACCAGCGGCTCACATAGACGTAAGTCGGCGCATTGATGCTGCCGAGGCCGAGCAGGCCGATCAGAACCCCGTGCGAGAGATAGAGCGCGAGCGGCGTGCCGTGGCTTGCGACGAGCAATCCCAGCGCGATCATCGCGCCGCCGAAAATCGCGGTCGCGCGCAGGCCGAACCGTTCGGCCACGGGCCCCATCGCGACGCCGCCCACCGCCGTGCCGAGCCAGGCGAGCGCATAGCAGAGCGCCGGCACCGAACGTGCGCCGCCGCCAAGCTCGGCCGCGATCTCCTTCAATGCGACGACCGCGACATAGGGAGCGCCGAACGCGACCGACATGACGACGAGCGCCGCGGCCGCGGCGACCCACGAGCGCTTGCTTTCGATGCTTGGCGCGACCGGACTCATGGCGCGCATTTTGGCATGCGCGTCCCGCGCGCGCCACCCGCGCGCTCGCCGCGAGCAACTTAACGGACGATTTCGCGCTCTCTCCGGATCGTGCGCGGCGGCGCGCCGCCCTCGCGCCGCGCCGCCAGCTCGTCATAGCGGGCGGCGAGTTGCAGGCGGATCACGCTCTCCCACAAATCCGCCGTCTTGTGCCCTTCGGCGCGATGCTCTTCGGCGCGCCGTCGCAATTCGTTTGCGTCTTCCATGGCTGCCTCCGTAGCTCTATTCTCGATCTCTTGCCGCGTGCCGGGAACCCCCCGAAAAGTTGAAATCACATGCCTCCTTTCGATCGTAAGACGCCGTTCGTTCTGGGTGCGCTTCTGGCCGCGATATGGTGCGGCCGCGTGCTCGCCGACGATTACGGCCGGTTCGACATCCTCGAGGAGAACGACTCCCTCTATTTCCACACCGACAAGCATTACACGCAGGGGATGCGCCTTTCCTATCTCTCGCCGTCGGTGAAGGCCGGCGACGATTTCGACCGGCCGTTCGATTATCTTTCCGCCAACACGCCGATCTTCGCCGCCGACAATTCCGACCGGCGCTATGCGCTGCTGTTCGGCCAGAGCATCTTCACGCCGGAGAATCTCACGCTTCGCCCGCCGAGTTCGCACGACCGTCCGTATGCGGGCTGGCTCTATGGCGGCGTCAGCCTGTTGCAGAAGGACGGCGACGGCTCGCTCGAGAATCTCGAGCTCGATCTCGGCGTCGTCGGTCCCGGCGCGCTCGGCAAGCAGGTGCAGAACGACTGGCATCAGTTCATCGGCATCCGCCAGGCGCAGGGCTGGTCCGACCAGATCCAGAACGAGCCGGGCGCCGTCTTGGCCTATCAGCGCTTGTGGCGCTTCAGGTTCGCCGGCGACGATGGGTTCGGGCTCGACGCCGTGCCCGAGGCGGGCGCCACGATCGGGAACGTGTTCGATTATGGCGAGCTCGGCGGCATGATCCGCATCGGCAGCGGGCTCGGCGCCGATTATGGTCCCGCGCGCGTGCGCCCGGCGCTTTCGGGCACCGATTATTTCGACAGCACGCGCGTGGGCGACGGGCTCGGCGGCTATTTCTACATCGGCACGCAAGGCCGCGTCGTCGGGCGCAACATCTTCCTCGACGGCAATTCGTTCCGCCAGAGCCCGAGCGTCGACGCACAAGGCGCTCGTCGGCGATGTCGAGACCGGCTTCGCGCTCTTCTGGTCGCGCTGCGTCCGCTCCGATTTCAGCGTGACCGAGCGCAGCCGGGAGTTCGTACGGCCAGAACACGCCCGACGTTGTCGGCACCGCTGCGCTGTCGTTCTCGCTCTGAGCGCAGTCTTGATTTCCCGGTCTGCGCAAAATGCTCTAATGACGCGCCATGGCGCGGTCGAACGGGGCCTCGAAACCCTATGACTTCATCATCGTCGGCGCGGGCTCGGCCGGCTGCACGCTCGCGTACCGCCTCAGCGAAGACGGCGAGACGCGCGTCCTCGTGCTCGAGGCGGGCGGCTGGGACCGCGATCCGCTGATCGCGCTGCCGGTGGGCTGGGGCCGCATCCTCGAGCGGCGCCTCCACGACTGGATGTATTTCACCGAGCCCGAGCCCGGGCTCGACCAGCGCCGCATCGAATGCGCGCGCGGCAAGGTCGTGGGCGGCACTTCGTCGATCAACGCCATGGCCTATGTGCGCGGCCATCGCGCCGATTACGACCGCTGGGCCGCATCGGGCCTGCCGTCCTGGTCCTATGCGCGGCTGCTGCCGTATTTCCGGCGCCAGGAATTGTGGGAGGGCGGCGCGAGCGACTATCGCGGCGCGGGCGGCCCGCTCGCGACCGTGCTCGCGCGCTATGACGATCCGCTCGTCGAGGCCTGCCTCGACGCGGGCGAGGCGGCGGGCTTCCCGCGCAACGACGATTACAACGGCGCGCGCCAGGAAGGCTTCGCGCGGTTGCAGCACACGATCCGCCGCGGCCGCCGCTGCAGCGCCGCGGTCGCGTACCTGCGGCCGGCGCTGGCGCGGCGCAATCTCGTGGTCGTCGTCGGCGCACACGCAGCAAAAATAGTGCTCGAAGCCGGCCGCGCCGCCGGGGTCGAATATGTCCTGGGCGGCGAGCACATCATCGCCCGCGCCGACCGCGAAGTGATCGTCGCGGCGGGCGTCGTCAATTCGCCGCAACTTCTGATGCTGTCGGGGATCGGCGATCCCGGCGCGCTCGCCGAGCACGGCATCGAAACCGCGGTGGCACTTCCCGGTGTCGGTGAGAATTTTCAGGACCACGTGGCCGCGGTGGTCGAGTGTCGCCGCAGCGAAACGGGTCCCTTCGCCCGCGCGCTGCGCGCCGATCGGCTCGCCGTGGAGCTTGGTCGGGCCTGGTTCTGGGGCAAGGGCCTCGCCGCCGATCCGCCGAGCGGCTGGACGGCGTTTCTGAAAGCCGCGCCAGCGGCGACGCTGCCGGACATCCAGATCCTGTTCCGCGCGGTCGGCGCCGACGCGCGCCCCTATCTCACGCGCGATCCGCCCTTCGCCGACGGATTTTCCTTTCGCGCCGTGCTGCTGCGGCCGGAAAGCCGCGGCCGGGTCATGCTCGCGAGCGCCGATCCGCTGGCGCCGCCGCGGCTCCATGAGAATTTCCTCACTGCCGAGGATGACCGCCGCAGCTTGCGCGCCGGATTGCGCCTCGTCTGCGAGGTCGCACGCCAGGCGCCGCTCCGCCCCTTCGTCGCGGCGCAGGTGGCGCCCGCGCCCGACGACGAAAGCGATGCGGCGCTCGATGCCTATATCCGCGCGACCGCGACGACGGCGCACCATCCGCTCGGCACCTGCAAGATGGGGGCGGAGTCCGATCCCCTCGCGGTGGTCGATGCCGAGCTGCGCGTGCGGGGGGTCGAGCGGCTGCGCGTCGTCGACGCCTCGGTCATGCCCGACCTCGTCGGCGGCAACATCAATGCCGCCGTCATCGCCATTGCCGAGAAGGCCGCCGACCTGATTCGCGGCCGCCGCCCGCCGCCGCCCGCGCCGGTCTAGCGTTCGCGCAGAAAAGCCGCTATTTCTTGGGCAGTTGACCGGAGATTTTAAGCGGGCGCGCGAGGCCCGCGGGACGGACGGTATGGCCGAGAGATGGACCCCCGATAGCTGGCGCGCGAAGCCGATTCGCCAGGCGCCGGATTATCCCGACGAGGCGGCGGTGAACGCGGTCGAGTCGACCCTGCACAATTACCCGCCCTTGGTCTTCGCCGGCGAGGCGCGGCGCCTGAAGGCGCATCTTGCCGCCGTGGCGGGCGGGCGTGCCTTCCTGCTGCAGGGCGGCGACTGCGCCGAGAGCTTCGCCGAGTTCCATCCCAACAACATCCGCGACACGTTCCGCGTGTTGTTGCAGATGGCGGTGGTGCTGACCTACGGCGCGGCCTGCCCGGTGGTGAAGGTCTCCCGCATGGCGGGGCAATTCGCCAAGCCGCGCACATCCGACGTCGAAACGCAGAACGGCGTGACCCTGCCGGCCTATCGCGGCGACAGCATCAACGGCATGGAGTTCAGCGCCGAGGCGCGCAAGCCCGATCCGAAGCGCATGGTCCAGGCCTACAGCCAATCGGCCGCGACCTTGAACTTGCTGCGCGCCTTCGCCCAGGGCGGCTATGCCGATCTGCACCGCGTCCATAGCTGGAACCAGGGTTTCGTTGCCTCGAGCCCGGCGGGCGCGCGCTATCAGGAGCTGGCTGATCGCCTCACCGAGACGCTCGACTTCATGGCGGCATGCGGCCTCACCTCGGAGACGACGCCGCAGATCCGCGAGACCGATCTCTTCACCTCGCACGAAGGGCTGCTCCTGCCGTTCGAGGAAGCGATGACGCGCGTCGATTCGACCACAGGCGACTGGTACGACGTGTCGGCGCACATGCTCTGGGTCGGCGACCGCACGCGGCAGTTCGACGGCGCGCACGTCGAATTCCTGCGCGGCGTCAAGAATCCGCTGGGCTTGAAATGCGGGCCGTCGCTCGAGACGTCGGACCTGCTGCGTTTGATCGAGCGGCTCGATCCCGAGAACGAGCCGGGCCGCCTCGTCCTCATCGTGCGCATGGGCTACGACAAGGTCGAAGCGAAGCTGCCGCCGTTGATCCGCGCCGTCGCGCGCGAGGGCCGCAACATCGTCTGGTGCTGCGACCCGATGCACGGCAACACGATCGTGTCCTCGACCGGCTACAAGACGCGCGCGGTCGATCGCATCCTCGCCGAGGTGAAAGGCTTCTTCGCCGTGCACGACGCCGAGGGCTCATATGCCGGCGGCATCCATGTCGAGATGACCGGGCAGGACGTCACCGAGTGCATCGGCGGCGCCCAGGCGATCACCGAGAGCGGCCTCGGCGACCGCTATCACACCCATTGCGACCCGCGTCTCAATGCGAGCCAGGCGTTGGAGCTGGCCTTCCTCATCGCCGAGGCGCTCAAGCGCCGGCGCACGGGCGAGACGCGGCGGCGGGCGGCGGCCGCGGCGGCGTCATAAGGGGCGCCGGCGCGCTGCCATGGGTCTCGATCCGGAGCAGCTGCGCCGCCTGACCGACAGCTATTTCCTGCGCACCAAGGAGATCGTGCGCCGCTTCGGCGACCGCAGCGCGACCTACGCGCTCTTCATGCGCCGCCCGGTGATCTGCACGCCGCGCCTCATGGTCGAGTTCCTCGAGGAGACGGCGCAGGAGCGCGGCACGCGCATCGACATCGAGCTCATGTACAAGGAAGGCGAGTGGGTCGGCGCCGGCGAGCCGATGGTCTACTTGACCGGCTCGCTCTATCACCTCGTCGATCTCGAGACGGTCTATCTCCAGAAGCTCGGGCCGCCCTGCGTTGCCGCCTACAACGCCTATGCCATGTGCATCGACCTGCCGCGTACGGCCTTTCTCGCCATGGACGCGCGCCATTGCGCCGGGGCCGAGATGGCCGAGATGATGGCCTATGCCGCCGCGGTCGGCTCCGACGCGGCGCGGCGCGAAGTGGGCGCGGTGGGCTTCACCGGCAACGCCACCGACGCGACCGCGCATTTCTTCGGCAACGAGACGGGGCGCGGGACGATGCCGCACGCGCTCATCGGCTATGCCGGCTCGACGCTCCGCGCGGCCGAGATGTTCCACGAGACCTTTCCCGACGAGAACCTCACCGTGCTCGTCGATTATTTCGGGCGCGAGGTGACGGACGCGCTCGAGGTGTGCCGCCGCTTTCCCGAGCTTGCGGCGGCGGGCAAGCTCGCCTTCCGCATCGACACGCATGGCGGGCGCTATGTCGAGGAGCTCGATCTCCAGCGCTCTTATGCCGTGCTCGAAAAGCACGCGCCGCGCGCCATCCGCAGCTATCGCAGCGAGCCGGAGCTGCGCTATCTCGTCGGCACCGGCGTCACCGCGGCCGCCATCTGGCACGTGCGCCAGCGCCTCAACGAAGCGGGCTTTCCCGCGGCGAAAATCGTTGCGAGCTCCGGCTTCACGCCGGCCAAGTGCCGCATCATGGCGGTGGCGGAGGCGCCGATCGACGTGGTCGGCACCGGGTCCTATCTCCCGGAAATCTGGGCCGAGACCTATGCCACGTCCGACATCGTCGCTTATGACGGCGTGCCGCTCGTCAAGGCCGGCCGCGAGTTCCTGATGAAGAAGCGCTAGATGGCGCGCAACGCGACCATGTTCGGCGGCAACCGCTTCAAGCTCGCGGTGTTCGGCTCGAACTGCTCCTCCGGGCGCGCCGCCACCAAGGTGCCCGAGCGTTGGGCCAACAGCTTTGCCGAGAACGTTCGCCTCGCGCAGCTTGCCGACGAGATCGGCATCGAATGCATGGTGCCGATCGGGCGCTGGAAGGGTTATGGCGGCGACACCAATTTCGAGGGCGCGACGTTCGAGACCATCACCTGGGCCTGCGGACTCTTGGCCGCGACGAAGCGCCTCACCGTCTTCGGCACCGTGCACGTTCCGATCTTTCCGCCGGTGCTCGCGGCCAAGCAGATCGTTACGGCGGATCACATCGGCGAAGGCCGCTTCGGCCTCAACATCGTGTGCGGCTGGAATCAGGACGAGTTCGACATGTTCGGGCTCGGCCAGGACGTGCACGATGACCGCTATGCTCGCGGCAAGGAATGGCTTGAAATCATCACGCGTATCTGGAACGAGGATGCGCCGTTCGATTATTCCGGCCGTTATTACGACTTGAAGGGCGTCGAAGGGCGACCGGCGCCCTGGGACGGGCGGCGTCCCATCCTGATGAATGCCGGCAATTCGCCGACGGGCCGGAAATTCGGCGCCGATCATTGCGACATGGTATTCGATCAGCCGCACGCGCTCGACAAGGCGAGGGAGCGCATTGTCGAGGTGCGGCAGTGGGCGAAGGCGCGCGGCGCGGAGGTGCAGGTCTTCACCTCGGGCGCGATCGTGTGCCGCCCGACGCAGAAAGAGGCGGACGAGTATTTCCGCCATTTCGCGGTCGAGCATCGCGACGACGGCGCGATCGACCGCATGTTCAGCCTCTATCTCAATCCGGCGAACCAGCGCACCATGACGCGCGACGAGATCGAGAAGCTGCGCGCGCGCTATGGTGCGGGCTATGGCGGTCTGCTCGCCGTGGGCGATCCCGACGCCGTCGCGCGCGAATTGCAGAAACTCACCGAGGCGGGGTTCGACGGGTTCTGCTTCAGCTTCGTCAGCTACAACGACGAGCTGCCGTATTTCGCCCAGGAAGTGATCCCGCGCCTCGAGCGCATGGGCCTCAGGACGCCGGTACGCTAGGGCAGGGAAATTTGACGACTCGGCGCCTCCTTCCTACCTTCGGAGAAAGATGACGGACCGCCTCTCGATCGCGATCGCCCAGCTCAATCCGACGGTGGGCGACGTCGCCGGCAACATCGCCAAGCTCAGCGCCGCGCGCGACGAGGCGGCGCGCCTCGGCGCCGATCTGGTCGTGGCGTCGGAACTCTTCGTCGCCGGGTATCCGCCCGAGGATCTGGTGCTGAAGCCTGCTTTCGTCGCCTCGTGCCAGGGCGCGGCGCAGGAATTCGCGCGTGCGACCGCGTCGGGGCCCGGCATCCTCTTCGGCTGCCCGTGGCGCCAGGACGGCAAAGTCTATAACGCCGCCGTGCTGGCCGAGGGCGGCAAGATCGCGGCGTTGCGCTTCAAGCACGATCTGCCGAATTACGGCGTCTTCGACGAGAAGCGCGTCTTCGCGGCCGGTCCCGCGCCCGGCCCGATCCCGTTCCGCGGCGTGCGGCTCGGCGTCATGATCTGCGAGGACATGTGGTCGCTCGATGCGACCGAGACTTTGAGCGAATCCGGCGCCGAGCTGCTGATCGTGCCGAACGGCTCGCCATTTGAGGCCGACAAGCGCGACGAGCGCATTGCGCTTGCCGTCGCGCGCATAAAGGAGAGTGGCCTGCCGCTCCTTTATGTGAATCAGGTCGGCGGCCAGGACGAACTGGTGTTCGACGGAGCGAGCTTCGCGCTCGACGCATCGTGCGCCTTGAAGATTCAGGCGCCGTGCTGGCGCGAGGCGCTGGTCATGTCCGAGTGGCGGCGCGGCGCTGACGGCTGGACGGTCGATGCGGGCGCGCTCGTGCCGCCGTCGGAAGGAACGGAAGCGTTTTACGAGGCGCTCGTCCTGGGTTTGCGCGACTACGTGCGCAAGAACCGCTTTCCCGGCGTCGTCCTGGGCCTTTCGGGCGGCATCGATTCGGCGCTGACCGCGGCGCTCGCGGCGGATGCCTTGGGCGCCGACCAGGTCCATTGCGTGATGATGCCGTCGCCTTACACCTCGCGCGAAAGCCTCGAGGATGCGGCGCTCGTCGCGGAATTTCTGGGCGCCGAGCTCAGGACCATCGATATCGGCCCGGCGATGCGCGCGATGGACGAGATGTTGAAGTCTTCCTTCGATGGTCGCGCGCCCGACATTACCGAGGAGAACATCCAGTCGCGCGCCCGCGGTATGGCATTGATGGCGCTCTCCAACAAGTTCGGTTGGATGGTGCTGTCGACCGGCAACAAGTCGGAGATGTCGGCCGGCTATGCCACGCTCTATGGCGACATGTGCGGCGGCTATGCCGTGCTGAAGGACGTCTACAAGATGTCGGTGTTCGAGCTCTCGCGCTGGCGCAACCAGCATCGGACCCCCGGACTGCACGGGCCATCGGGCCGCGTCATGCCCGAGCGCGTCATCACCAAGCCGCCCTCGGCCGAGTTGAAGCCCAACCAGAAGGACGAGGACACGCTGCCGCCCTATGCCGTGCTCGACGACATCCTGCAATGCCTGGTCGAGCGCGAGCTGACGGTGCCGCAGATCGTCGCACGCGGCCATCCCGAGGCGACGGTGCGCATGGTCTGGCGCATGCTCGACCGCGCCGAATACAAGCGCCGCCAGGCCCCGCCCGGCGTCAAGGTCACGCGCCGCGCCTTCGGTCGCGACCGGCGCTATCCCATCACCAACATTTTCCAGAACGAAGGCTCGGTCCCGACCGCCGAGCCTGGCGAGACGCCGCGCGCGCCCGCGCCGCAGCCCGGCTGAGGCCCGTGCTCCATCTCTACAACACGCTCACCCGGCGCAAGGAGGAATTCGCGCCGCTCGATCCGAACTCCGTGCGCCTCTATGTGTGCGGGCCCACGGTCTACGACCTGCCGCATATCGGCAACGCGCGGCCGGTGATCGTGTTCGACGTGCTCTACCGGCTGTTGCGCGAGGCCTATGGCGCGGCGCATGTGCGCTATGTCCGCAACATCACCGACGTCGACGACAAGATCAACGCCGCCGCCAAGTCGGACGGCATCACGATCCGCGAGCTGACCGAGCGCACGGCCAGGGAATTTCACGCCGACGCCGCGGCGCTTCTGGCGCTTCCGCCTGACGCCGAGCCGCGCGCCACCGACTACATCGCCCCCATGATCGCGATGATCGAGCGCCTCATCGAAAAGGGAAATGCCTACGAGGCCGAACGCCACGTGCTCTTCGCGGTCGGCAGCCTCGCGGAGTATGGCCGTCTCTCGCGCCGCTCGCGCGACGAGCTCGTGGCCGGCGCGCGCGTCGAGATCGCGCCCTATAAGCGCGATCCCGCTGATTTCGTGCTGTGGAAGCCGTCGTCGGAGGATTTGCCCGGCTGGGCGAGCCCGTGGGGCCGCGGTCGGCCCGGCTGGCACATCGAATGCTCGGCGATGGGCGAGGCGCTCTTGGGCGAGACGTTCGACATTCACGGCGGCGGGCTCGATCTCATCTTCCCGCACCACGAGAACGAGATCGCGCAGAGCATGGCCGCGCACGACGGCAAGGAGCTCGCGCGCTACTGGCTCCACAACGGCTTCGTCACCGTCAACGGCGAGAAGATGGCGAAGTCGGAAGGGAATTTCGTGACCATCCGCGACGTGCTCGGCGACGCGCCGGGCGAGGCCGCACGCTATGCCATCCTCACCGCGCATTATCGCGACCCGCTCGACTGGACCGGAGAGCGCCTCATCCAAGCGCGCCACGCGCTCGACCGTTTCTATCTCGGACTGCGCAGCGGCGGCGCGCCCGTACTTGCCGCGCCCGACCCGCGCGTGCAGGCGGCGCTCGACGACGACCTCAACACGCCCCTGGCCTTGGCGGCGCTGCACGAGCTTCTGGCCGAGCTCAACAAATCCGCCAACGCCGACCGCGCGCGCATCAAGGGCGCGCTCGTGGCCAGCGGCGCGCTCCTTGGCCTGCTGCAGCAGGAGCCCGAAGCCTGGCTCAAGGGCGATGCCGAGGGGGCCGAGATCGACGCGCTCGTGGCCAGGCGCACCGCCGCGCGCGCCGCGCGCGACTTCGCCGAGGCCGACCGCATCCGCGCCACGCTCGCGATCCGCGGCATCGTGCTTGAGGACGGGCCCTCCGGCACGACCTGGCGCCGCGCCGGCTAGGCCGCGCCGGCGCCGCCCAAGCCGCACTCGAAAAACCGGCTTCTGGCCGCTAGTCTCCGCCGATGGCGGGTGAGCGGATTTATCTCTACGACACGACGCTGCGCGACGGGGCGCAGACGCAGGGCGTCGATTTCGGCGTGCCCGACAAGATCGCCATCGCCCGCGAGCTTGATCTGCTCGGCATCGACTATATCGAGGGTGGCTGGCCCGGCGCCAATCCGACCGACGACGCCTTCTTCGCGTGGGCGCCGACGCTGACGCGCGCGCGCATAACCGCATTCGGCATGACGCGGCGGAGCGGGCGCAGCGCCGCCAACGATCCCGCCCTCGCCGCCGTTCTCTCGTCCGGCGCGAAAGTGGCGACGCTCGTCGGCAAAACCTGGGATTTTCACGCGCACGTGGCGCTGGGCGTGAGCTTGGAAGAAAACGTGTCGATGATCGGCGACTCCGTCGCGCACGCCGCCAGCCGGCTTTCCGAAGTCATGTTCGACGCCGAGCATTTCTTCGATGGCTTCAAGGCCAATCCCGGCTTCGCGCTCGATTGCCTGAAGGCGGCGCACGAAGGCGGCGCGCGTTGGCTCGTCTTGTGCGACACGAACGGCGGCACGTTGCCGGATGAAGTCGAGCGCATCGTCGCTTCCGTCGCCCAGTCCATGCCGGCGGACAAGCTCGCGATCCACTGCCACGACGACACCGGCAACGCCATCGCCAACTCGCTCGCGGCCGTGCGCGCCGGCGCGCGCCAGATCCAGGGCACGTTGAACGGCCTCGGCGAGCGCTGCGGCAACGCGAACCTGGTCACGCTCATCCCGACGCTCGCGCTGAAGCTCGGTTATCGCATCGGCGTCGAGGAGGCGGGGATGAAGCGCCTGACGCATGTCTCGCGCTTTCTCGACGAGCGCCTCAATCGCGCGCCCGACCGGCACGCGCCCTATGTCGGCGAGGCGGCCTTCGCGCACAAGGGCGGGCTCCACGTCTCCGCCGTCGAGAAGGACCCGCGCTCCTACGAGCATATTGAGCCCGGTCTCGTCGGCAACCGCCGCCATGTCGTCGTTTCCGACCAGGCCGGCAAGGCCAATCTGCTGGCGCGCTTGCGCGAAATCGAGATTTCCGTCGAGCCCGATCATCCGAAGCTCAGTGCGCTCCTCGAAGAGGTGAAGGCGCGCGAGTTCGCGGGCTATGCCTATGACGGCGCCGAGGCGAGCTTCGAACTGCTGGCGCGGCGCACGCTCGGCACAGTGCCGGAGTATTTCCGCCTGCAAAGTTTCCGCGTGCTCGACGAGCGGCGCTGGAACGCCAAGGGCGAGCTCGTCACCTTGAGCGAGGCGACCATCAAGGTGAATGTCGCGGGCCGCCAAGTCATGACCGTCGCAGAGGGAAACGGCCCGGTCAACGCGCTCGACGCGGCGCTCAGGAAGGCGCTCATCGAGAGCTTTCCCGAGCTCGATGGCATCCGCCTCACCGACTACAAGGTCCGCATCCTCACGCCGCAGGACGGAACCGGCGCCGTGACGCGCGTCATGATCGAGACCGCGGGCGAGCACGAGACCTGGTCCACGGTCGGCGTCTCCACCAACGTGATCGACGCCTCCTACAACGCGCTGCACGACAGTCTGACCTACCGGCTCTTCCGCTCTGGCCGGACCGCTTGAGCCGTGGCCGGTACCGACCGCCGCCGCCAAAGACTTTCGGGCGGCCCCGCCATCATCCTGGTCGAGCCGCAACTGGGCGAAAATATCGGCACGTCGGCGCGCGCCATGTTCAATTGCGGCCTGACCGATCTCCGTCTCGTCCGCCCGCGCGACGGCTGGCCGAGCAAGAAGGCCGTTGCCGCCGCGAGCGGCGCCGATCTCGTGCTCGACAAGGCGCGCCTCTTCGAGACTGCGGAGGACGCGATCGCGGGCTTGACGCGCGTCTACGCCACGACCGCGCGCGACCGCTATATGGTGAAGCGCGTCGTCACACCGCGCGCGGCGGCGCCGGAAATCCGCGCTCTGATGGCGGCGGGCGAACCGTGCGGCATCCTGTTCGGGCCGGAGCGCACCGGCCTCCTCAACGAGCACATCGCGCTCGCCGACACGGTGCTGAACGTCCCGCTCAATCCCGCCTTCTCGTCGCTCAACCTTGCGCAGGCCGTGCTCGTCGTCGGCTACGAATGGTTCGCGAGCACTGACGACACTCCGTCCTCACGCCTCGTTACCGGCCATTCGAAGCCGGCACCGAAGGAGCGCCTCATCCGCTTTTTCGAGCACCTCGAGGAAGAGCTCGACCGCAACGGCTTCATGCGCGACCCGGAAAAGCGCCCGAGCATGGTCAGGAACCTGCGCAACCTGTTCCAGCGCGCCCTATGCACCGAGCAGGAGCTGCGCACCTTGCACGGCGTGGTGACGTCCTTCGCCGGCCCGCGCAAACGCAAGCCGTCGGCTTGACTTCGCCCCCGCCGCCCCTATAGTTCGCCGCCTTATTCCCAAGAATGTGGGCGGCGTTCGCCCCGCTCGCTCTCCGGCGACGGACCGTGCGAGACTATTGGGACAACAACGATGGACGAGGCATGAGCGTCAACCGCACAGGGTCAAAGTACAAGATCAACCGCCGCCTCGGCGTCAATCTCTGGGGCCGCAGCAAGAGCCCGCTCAATCGCAACCGCGACTACGGCCCCGGGCAGCACGGGCAGCGCCGCAAGAAGCCTTCGGACTTCGGCACGCAGCTCATGGCGAAGCAGAAGCTCAAAGGCTATTACGGCAATATCGGCGAGCGCCAGTTCCGTCGCATCTACGAGGAGGCGCGGCGCAGGAAGGGCGATACCGGCGACAATCTCGTGGCGCTTCTGGAGCGCCGGCTCGACACGGTGATCTATCGCCTCAAATTCGCGCCCACGCCCTTCGCCGCACGCCAGTTCGTCAATCACGGCCACATCCGCGTCAATGGTCGCCGCGTCAACATCCCCTCTTATCTCGTCAAGGACGGCGATGCGATCGAGGTGCGCGACCGCTCGAAGCAGATGACGGTCATTCTTGAATCCGTGAAATCGACCGAGCGCGACGTGCCCGATTATCTCGAGGTCGATCACGACGCGATGAAGGGCAAGTTCCTGCGCGCGCCGAAGCCGACCGATGTGCCCTATCCGGTGCCGATGGATCCGAGCCTCGTCGTCGAGTTCTACTCGCGCTGAAGCGCGGGCTCGAGCGCCACTCCGAACACTTCTGAAAATCCCGCGCGACCCTTTGCCGTGATGGTGAGCGCGCGGCTGTCGCGCTGCGGCTCGATCCAGGCAAGATCGAAGGCACGGGCCGCGATCGCGGCGCCCACGGCGCCGCCCAGATGCGGCCGCCGCTCGGTCCAGTCGAGGCACGGGCGGCAGAACGCGCGCCGGGCGCGCCGCGCCGCCTCGATCCCGGCGCCGAACGTGTCGAGGAACGCGACGCCGCGCTCCGTCACTTCGCCGCCGTCGCCGCTCAGCTCGAGATAGCCCTCGCGCGTCAGCGCATCGGCGAGCGCTACGCCGAGCCGCCCGGCGAGATGGTCGTAGCAGGTGCGGGCATGGCGCAGCGCGGCATCGGCCTTCGAGCGCGGCCGGTGCCGCTGCGGCCCGAGCGCCGCCACCGCCATGATGGCCTCGAGCATGCGTGCGACGTCGGCGTTGGCGAGCCGGAAGTAGCGGTTGCGCCCCTGCTTCACGACCGAGACGAGTTGGCCCGCTTCGAGCCGCGCCAGATGGCCGCTCGCGGTCGGCCCCTTGATGCCGGCAAAATAAGCGAGCTCGCCCGCGGTGCGCGCGCGGCCGTCGAAGAGCGCCGTCAGCATCGCGGCGCGCGCCGGGTCGCCGGCCAATGAGGCGACCTCGGCTATGTCGAGCGATCCGATCATGCCCCGACTTTAACGTCTGCGGCGCCATTCCGGCAGCCATAAACACTTCGGTCGCGACCGATGCGTTTGCGGCGGAAATAAGCGCGGGAAGCGCCATGTTGGCTGTGGCACAACCAGCTTCCGCGAGGGAACAATGCAGGCGATGTCGTCAACCAGCAGCGACGCGCCAAGAATCGCGACGCCGCTCATCCTGTTCGTCACGTGCCTCGGCTGCCTCACCGCGCAGATCGACACCTCGGTGGTGACCTTGGCGCTGCGGCGCATGGGCGACGATCTCCATATCGGCGTCGCCGGATTGCAGGCGGTGGTCGATTCCTACAACGTCGCCTATGC
The DNA here is from genome assembly GCA_963729295.1 of uncultured Alphaproteobacteria bacterium. GTDB lineage: Bacteria > Pseudomonadota > Alphaproteobacteria > ATCC43930 > CGMCC-115725 > DATJLY01. The sequence goes on along the minus strand of CAVSNJ010000028.1, from coordinate 250,971 downwards.
GAGTTTCCTGCTCACCGGCGGCACGCTCGGTGATCTCTTCGGGCGGCGGCGCGTGCTGCTCGCGGGCTTCGCGCTCTTCATCCTGGGCTCGGCCGGGAGCGGCGTGGCGCCTGGACCGGGCCTCCTCATCGCCGGACGTGCGGTCTCCGGCCTCGGCGCTGCGCTCCTCGTACCGACCTCGCTTGCGATCCTCGCCGTCGCTTATCCCGATCCGGCGCGGCGCGGGCGCGCCATCGGCATTTGGGCCGCGTGCAACGGGCTCGCCTTCGCCTTGGGCCCGACGGTCGGCGGCTGGCTCGTCGAGGCCGCCGGCTGGCGCAGCATTTTTTTCGTGATCGTGCTGGTAAGCACGCTGGGCCTCGTCCCCGCCTGGACATCCGTTCCGGACTCGCGCAATCCCGAGGGACGCCGCCTCGATCTTCCCGGACAGGCACTCGCCATCACTGCGCTCGCCGCGCTGACGCTCGTCGCCATCGAGGCGCCGCAGTGGGGCTGGCTCAGCCCGCTCACCCTGACCGCGAGCGCGGCATTCCTGGTCGCGGGCGCAACCTTCATCATGGTCGAGCGGCGCACCTTGGGCGCGATGGTGCCGCTCGATCTCCTGGCGCGGCCGCGCCTTTCGACCTCGATGGCCGTCGCCTTCTGCATGACCTTCGGCATGTACGGCATGCTGTTCCTGATGCCGCTTTATTTTCAGCTCGCGCGCGGCGACAGCGTGTTCGCGGCCGGGGCCGAGCTGCTGCCCCTGTCGGTGACATTCTTCGTCGTCTCGAGCGCGTCGGGTGCGCTGGCGTCGCGCGTCGGTCGTCGCGCGATGATGATCGCGGGCCAGAGCTTCATGGGGCTCGGCCTCGTCGGATTGGTCTTCACGGTGGGCGCCAAGGAGCTTCTGCCGCTGGAACTGGCGCTGACGGTGGTTGGCGTGGGCCTCGGTCTCAACACCGGCCCGGTCATGACCGAAGCCGTGTCGAGCCTCGGCGAGAGCCGGTCGGGCACGGCCTCGGGCCTTGCCAATACCGCGCGCATGGTGGGTGCGACCCTGGGCGTCGCGGTCGAGGGCACGGTGTTTGCGGCGCTGGGCGGCATGACGCTGGGGCTTGGGCCTGCGCTCGCGGTGGGCGCGGTCGCGGAATTTTTGGGGGCCGGCATCGCCTGGGGCCTGGCGCAGCGCCGCATTGCCACCGAGGCGGGGTGAGCGCGCCGCGCAAAACCGCTATGCTCGTGCGGCGCCCAAAGATCAGCCGGGGGCCGCCATGCTGTGGCTGCAACTTGCCGTCGTTCTGCTGCTCATTCTTCTGAACGGCTTCTTCGCCCTGGCCGAGATGGCGGTGATCTCGGCCCGTCCGGCGCGGCTTCAGCATGCCGCAACGATGGGGCGCCGAGGCGCCGAGGCCGCGCTCGAGTTGAAGCGCGATCCGGGCCGATTTCTCTCGACGGTGCAGGTCGGGATCACGCTGATCGGCGTCTTGGCGAGCGTGCTCGGTGGCGCGACGCTCGCCGATTCAGTGGCGCGCGAGCTCGCCCGCGTTCCCGGCTGGCAGACCTATGCGCGCTCGCTTGGCTTCGTCATCGTGGTGCTGTTCATCTCCTACCTGACGCTGATCCTCGGCGAGCTGGTGCCGAAGCGCATCGCGCTCGGCCGGCCGGAGGCGATCGCGTCCCGCCTCGCGGGCCTCCTGCGCGCGCTCGCGCGCATCATCGCGCCCGTCGAGTGGCTGCTGAGCGCGTCGAGCAACCTCGTCCTCAAGCTCGTGCCGTCGCGCGGCGCGCAGCCCGCGCCGGTGACGGAAGAGGAGATCACATTGATGCTGCGCGAGGCGACCGCGGCGGGCCACTTCGAGGCCGGCGAGACGGCGATCGTGCAGATGGCGTTGCGCATGGGAGATCGCCGCATCGGCGCGATGATGACGCCGCGCACCCAGGTCGAACGACTCGACCTCGACGACGACGAGGCCGAGAACCGCCGAAAAATCCACGACAGCGACTATTCGCGCTTTCCCGTGGTCGAGGGGCCGACGCACCAGATGGTGGGCATCGTCCAGGTCAAGGATCTGCTGACGCAGCTGCTGGCCGGCGGGCGCTTCGACATTCGCGGCGTGGTGCGGCCGGCGCTCTATTTGCCGAATACGCTGACGGCGCTGCGCGCGCTCGAGCTCTTCCGCCAGCGCGGCGAGCCGATGGCGCTCGTCGTCGACGAATACGGCGATTTCGAGGGCGTGCTCACCTTGCACGACATCTTGCAGACGCTTGTCGGGGACATCGTCATCCCGGGCGAGGCGGGCCCCGCCGCGGTTGTGCGGCGCGAGGATGGCTCGTGGCTCGTCGACGGCATGCTGCCGATCGACGAGGTCCGCGACCTGACCGGCCTCGTCACGATCCCAGGCGCCGAGAGCGGCGACTTCCACACGCTCGGCGGCTTCCTGATGGCGCGCGTCGCTCGTATTCCTTCGGTCGGCGACCGGGTCGATGTCGAAGGCTACGGGTTCGAGGTGGTCACCATGGACGGGCGCCGTGTCGACCGCGTGCTCATCACGCCGCCCAAACAGGCCGAGGCTCCGCCATGACAAAATTCGCGCCGATCTTTCTCTCGCACGGCTCGCCCATGCTGGCGCTCGATGCTGGCGAGAGCGGCCGCTTCTGGGCATCGCTCGCGCAATCGCTGCCGCGGCCCGATGCGGTGCTGTGCGTCTCGGCGCACACCATGACCAAGGCGCCGCTCGTCGGAGCGTCGTCCGAGCCCGAGACGATCCACGATTTCTACGGCTTTCCCGCGCCGCTTTACGAGCAGCGCTATAAGACCGCGGGCGCGCCCGATCTCGCGCGCCGCGCCGCGGCGCTTCTCGGCGCGGCCGGCATCCCGTGCGCGATCGATCCCGAGCTCGGCCTCGATCATGGCGCGTGGGTGCCGCTCCGCTCGATGTATCCCGGCGGGATACCGGTGGCGCCGGTCGCGGTGCAGCCCTATCTCGACGCCGCCTGGCATTGCCGCATGGGCCGCGCGCTGGCGCCGCTCGCCGACGACGGCGTGCTGGTGCTCGGCACCGGCGGCGCCGTGCACAATCTCCGCGTCCTCGACCGCGACGCGCGCATGGCGCCGCCCGATTGGGCGCAAAAATTCGACGACTGGCTCGCCGCGACGCTCGCCGCCGGCGCGGAAGGCGAATTCCTCGATTGGCAGCGCCGCGCGCCCGACGCGCGCATGGCGCACCCGACGCCGGAACATTTCTTGCCGATCTTCGTCGCCTATGGCGCCGCCGGCCCCGGCGCCAAGGGCGAACGCATCCACCAGGGCTTCACGCTCGGCAGCATGAGCATGGCTGCCTTTCGATTTGCCGCGTGATTTTTCTTCTGAAGGCTGAAAGAGGACGCGCCGCCTACGCGCGGACTTGGATGCCCTTTTCCTCGAACAGGTCTTTCAGCTCGCCCGCCTCGTACATCTCGCGGATGATGTCGCAGCCGCCGACGAACTCGCCCTTCACGTAGAGCTGCGGAATGGTCGGCCAGCTCGAGAAATCCTTGATGGCCTGGCGCACGGCGGGATCGGACAAGACGTCGATGCCTTTGAACTTGATGCCGAGCTGGGTCAGGATCTGCACCACCGCCGCCGAGAAGCCGCATTGCGGAAAGACCGGCGTCCCCTTCATGAAGAGCACGACCTGATTATCGGTGATATCCTGCTTGATGCGGGTGATGGTGGTGGCGTCGGTCATGGGGAGATCCTTTGCTTCAATCCTCGGGCAGGCTCGTCTGCAGCGCCAGCGCATGAAGCTCGTTGCCCATGCGCCCCTGGAGGGCCTTGTACACCATCTGATGCTGCTGCACGCGGGACTTGCCCTTGAAGGAAGATGAAACGACGAGTGCCGCATAATGATCGCCGTCGCCGCGCAGGTCCTCGATCGTCACGTGCGCGTCGGGAAGCCCTTCCTTGATGAGCCTCTCGATCTCGCCGGCATCGATCGCCATGCTACCTCCGGGCGTCGGGCGCCGCGGCTCAAGCCCCCATATAGGCCGGAAGCCAAGCCTCGTTGATCCGCCGCAACTCTCCGACGGATATGGCACCGGCGCCTGCCACTGTCAACGCGTCCCCGCCCGTAAGCCCAAGCCGCGTCAGTGCGACTCCGGCCCTGGCCGCGCCCCGCGCCACCTCTTCGGGCCGCGCGGTAACGATTAGGTAACGAGCCTGGTCCTCGCCGAAGAGATAGGCGTGGGCCGGGATCGCGGCGGGAATGGCGATCGCGGCGCCGACGCCGCCCGCCATCGCCATCTCGGCGAGCGCCACCAAGAGGCCGCCGTCCGACAGATCGTGGCAGGCGCTGACCCGGCCGCCCAGAATCTCGGCGCGCACGAAATCGCCGTTGCGGCGCTCCTCGGCGAGATCGACCGGCGGCGGCGCGCCGTCCTCGCGGCCCAAGACCTCGCGCAGATAGAGCGACGAACCGAGCGCGCCCTTGGTCTCGCCGACGAGCAGGATCGCCTCGCCCGGCCGGGCGAGCGCGATGCCGACGGCGCGCGCCGCGTCGTCGAGCAGCCCGACGCCGCCCACAACCGGCGACGGCCAGATGCCCTTGCCCTCGGTCTCGTTGTAGAAAGAGACATTGCCCGAGACGACCGGATATTCCAACGCGAGGCAGGCCGCGCGCATCCCTTCGATGGCGCGCGCGAACTGGCCCATGATCTCGGGCCGCTCGGGATTGCCGAAATTCATGTTGTCGGTGATGGCAATCGGCAGCGCGCCCACGGCCGTCAGATTGCGCCAGCTTTCGGCCACCGCCTGCATCCCGCCGGCTTTGGCATCGGCCTGGCAATAGCGCGGCGTGCAATCGGTCGCGAGCGCCAGCGCCTTCTTGCGCCCGGGCAGTCGCACGACCGCGGCGTCGCCGCCCGGCCGCTGCACCGTCTGGCCCATCACGAGGTGATCGTACTGCTCCCAGATCCAGCGTTTCGACGCGAGATCGGGACATCCCATCAGAAGTTTCAGCGCCGTGATCGGATCGCGCGCCGGGACGTCGTCGGGTTGAAGCGCCGGTGGGGCAGGGGGCGATGCGATCGGCCGGTCGTAGAGCGGCGCCTCGGTGACGAGCGGCCCCAGCGGAATCTCGGCGGCGGTTTCGCCGCCCATGCGGAGCACGATGCGGCCCGTTTCGGTGAGCCGACCGATCACCGCGAAATCGAGCTCCCACTTCTCGAAGACCCGGCGTGCCTCGTCCTCGCTCTCGGGCTTCAGGATCATGAGCATGCGCTCCTGGCTTTCGGAGAGCATGATCTCGTAAGCGCTCATGCCGGTCTCGCGCACCGGCACGCGATCGAGATCGAGTTCGATGCCGAGCTCGCCCTTGCCCGCCATCTCGACCGAGGAGGAGGTGAGCCCGGCCGCGCCCATGTCCTGGATCGCGACGATGGCGTCGCCCGCCATCAGCTCGAGACAGGCCTCGATCAGCAGCTTCTCGGTGAAGGGATCGCCGACCTGCACGGTCGGGCGCTTTGCTTCGCTGTCGGCGCTGAACTCGGCGGACGCCATGGTGGCGCCGTGGATGCCGTCGCGCCCGGTCTTGGCGCCGACATAGACGACGGGATTGCCCGCGCCCGCCGCCTTCGAATAGAAGATGCGGTGCTTCGAGGCGATCCCCACCGTCATCGCGTTGACCAGGATGTTGCCGTCGTAGCAGCGGTGGAAATTGCACTCGCCGCCGACGGTCGGCACGCCGACGCAATTGCCGTAGCCGCCGATCCCGGCGACGACGCCGGCGACGAGATGCCGCGTCTTGGCGTGCTCCGGGCTGCCGAAGCGCAGCGCGTTGAGATTGGCGATGGGGCGCGCGCCCATGGTGAAGACGTCGCGCAGGATGCCGCCGACGCCGGTCGCCGCGCCCTGATAGGGCTCGATGAAGGACGGGTGGTTGTGGCTCTCGATCTTGAAGATGACGGCGTCGTCGTCGCCGATGTCGATGACGCCCGCGTTCTCGCCCGGCCCGCAAATGACGCGCGGCCCCGTCGTCGGCAGCAGCCGGAGCCATTTCCGCGACGATTTGTAGGAGCAGTGCTCGCTCCACATCACCGAGAAGATGCCGAGCTCGGTGACATTGGGCGTGCGGCCGAGAATGGCGACGGCCCTTTCGTATTCCTCGGGCGAAAGACCGTGCGCAGCGACGATGTCGGGCGCGACATCCGCGCTCAAGCGATTGCCCCCGCGATCCCGTCGAAGAAGGCGCGCCCATCGGTCGAGCCCAAGAGCGGATCGGTCGCATCCTCGGGATGCGGCATCAGGCCCAAAACCGTCTTCGTCTCGTTGAGGACGCCGGCGATGGCGCGCGCCGAGCCGTTGGCGTTGGCGGCATCGTCGATCGCGCCGTCGGGCGCGCAATAGCGGAAGGCGACGCGGCCCTCGCCCTCGAGCCGGTCGAGCGTGTCAGGGTCGGCGAAATAGTTGCCGTCGTGGTGCGCCACGGGCACGCGGATCACCTGCCCCGCGTTGTAGCCGCGCGTGAAAAGGCTCGTACTCGTCTCGACGCGGAGATGAACGTCGCGGCAATGGAATTTCAGCGTGCGGTTGACGAGGAGCGCGCCGGGCAGCAGGCCCGCCTCGGTCAGCACCTGAAAACCGTTGCAGATGCCGACGAGCGGCGTGCCGGCTCGCGCGCGCTCCGTGATCGCGCGCATGATCGGCGAATGCGCCGCCATCGCGCCGCAGCGCAGATAGTCGCCATAGGAGAAGCCGCCGGGAATGACGATGAGGTCGGCCGCCGGCAACTCGCTGTCGCGGTGCCAGACGATGTGCGGTTTCCGGCCGAAGCTGCGTTCCAAGGCGAGCACCACGTCTTGCTCGCGATTCGATCCGGGAAAGACGACGACGGCCGCCTGCATCCCGCGCGATGTAACGCGGCCGAAGCGGCGGTTCAAGGGCGGATGGGTCGGCGCACGGGAAGGACGCCGAAGTGGCCGACTACCGCCCCCGCTTGCGCTTGGCGCCCTTCTTGCGCATGGGGCGGTTGCGCGACTGGCCTGATTCGGACATGGCGATCGCGATCGCCTGCTTGCGGCTCTTCACCTTGCGGCGGCCGCCGCTCTTCAGCGTGCCATGCTTCCATTCGTGCATGACACGCTTGGTCTTTTTGCGCTGCTTCGGCGTCGCTGCCATGGGGCACCCTGTGAGTGATTGCGCTCGCTGTTGGGAACGGAACGAAGGCCCCGCGCGTTCCCCGCGCCCCGCGTTCCCGGCCGCCTCAGCCGTCGAGTTCGATGCGGTAGCTTTCGATGAGCGTGTTGGCGAGGAGCTTCCGGCACATCTCCTCGACCGCCGCCTTGGCGCGCGCGGGGTCCCGCTCCGCGAGCTCGAGGTCGATCACCTTGCCCTGGCGCACTTCGCCGACGCCGGAAAATCCCAAGGAGCCGAGCGCGTGCGCGATCGCCTTGCCCTGCGGGTCGAGCACGCCGTCCCGCGGCATGATATGGACGCGCGCCTTCACTGCACGCTCTGCGGCCCGCGCAGATCGCCGGGCGCGCCCTCGGGCAGGATGCCCAAGCGCCGCGCCACCTCCTGGTAGGCCTCCTCGACCCGGCCGAGGTCGCGACGGAACCGGTCCTTGTCCATCTTCTCGTTGGTCTTGATGTCCCAGAGGCGGCAATTGTCGGGGCTGATCTCGTCGGCCAAGACGATCCGCATCTCGTCATTGTCGTAGAGCCGGCCGAACTCGAGCTGGAAATCGACGAGCCTCAATCCCACGCCGAGAAAAAGCCCGGTCAGGAAATCGTCGATCCGCAGCGACATCTGCATCATGTCGTCGAGATCCTGGGTCGCGGCCCAGCCGAACGCGGTGATGTGCTCTTCCGACACCATCGGATTGCCGAGTTTCGCGTTCTTCAGATAGTACTCGACGATCGAGCGCGAGAGCGGCGTGCCTTCGGCGATGCCGAGCCGCGTGGCGAGCGAGCCGGCCACGACGTTCCGCACCACGACCGCGATCGGGATGATCTCGACGTGGCGCACGAGCTGCTCGCGCATGTTGAGCCGGCGCACGAAATGCGTCGGGATGCCGATCTCGGCGAGCTTCAGCATGAGGTATTCGCTGATGCGGTTGTTGAGGACGCCTTTGCCGGTGATGGTGCCGCGCTTCTGGTTGTTGTCGGCGCTGGCGTCGTCCTTGAAATACTGGACGAGCGTGCCCGGCTCCGGGCCCTCGAACAGGACCTTGGCCTCGCCTTCGTAAATCTGCTTGCGCCGAGCCATTTGTGCCGCGCGCTCTATAGCTCAGCCGCGCACGTCATGCCAGGGCGCGGCCTCCGGCTGATGCGCGGCGAAGCGGAAGCGCCAGCGCTCGTTCGCATGCTCGACCGACGGCAGCGCCACGATCGCGCTCGAGATCGTGGCGAAGCCGCCCGATGTGCGAAAGCGCATGGCGCTGTCCGCGCCGTCGCCGCCATCGCCCAAAAGCCGCTCCCAGGCGTCGTAGGCCTCGCGCGCGGGATCGGGCGCTTCGGCCGCGGCGAAAAGCGGGCGATAGCGCTGGAGGCGCGGCGTCTCGTCGTTGACGTCGCCCGCAGCGAGCATCGACAATCCCGCGTCGATCTCCGTCACCGAGATCGGCAAGGTCCCGCTTGGGTCGGCGTGGCGCAGCCAGAACGCGTCGCGATTGTCGGCGACGACGAGGTTGAAGGTGCGGTATGCCTTCGGCTCGAGCGTGGCGAGCGCTTTGGCCGCCTCGCGCGCATCGGCATGGTCGAGCGCTTCGAGCACCAGTTCGCCGCGCGAGCGCTGCCCCGGCGCCGGGCCCAGCGAGCCGTGCCGGTTCAGCACCGCGGCGGCGACGCCGAAATCGTTGAGCCCGAGCCACGAGCCGCCCGCGAGCACGTCGCGCCCGGCCACCACCTCAGGCCGGTCGGGCCAGTGCCGCCCCGGCTCCTGCCACGGCCGTTCGATCATCTCGTCGCGGTTGGCGCCGAGGATCAAGGGCCAATCGTGGCCGGGCCGGCGCAGGATCACGAGCGTACACAAGATGCCACCTCGCCGCGCACGATAGAACGTTCCATAATCGCCGCCGAACGGAATCTGGTGCACGCCATGCCGAGCTTCGATGACCGCGAGAAGAGTTTCGAGCGCAAGTTCGAGCACGATCAGGAAATGGCGTTCAAGGTGCGCTCGCGCCGCCGCAAGCTGTTAGGGCTTTGGGCCGCGAAGCATTTGGGCCTCGCCGGCGCCGAGGCCGAGGCCTATGCCGGCCGCATCGCCGCGCTCGGGTTGCAGCGCGGCGGCGACGAAGCCGAGGTTGAACACATCGCGCGCGATTTCGCGGCAAAGGGCGTCACGCTCGACCGCGCGCGGATCACCCTCGAGGCCGAGCATTTCGACAGCGAGGCGCGCAAACAATTGGGCGCCACGAACTGAGACACGGGACCGTTCCTCATTCCCGATTTCAGCTTTCGATTGGCCGGCGGCGTCGACCGTGACATAGTGTCACGAGAGAAAGAACGGCGAATGCCGCTCATCCGAGGGAGGGAACGATGCGCGCCAGGTTATTGGTGTCTGCCGCGACAGCCCTGTTTTTGGCGCAGCCGCTCTTGCCGGACGGCTCCGCGACGGCGGCCGAGCCGCTGAACATCCGGATCGGCTGGGTCGTGATATCGAACGACATGGCGCCCCTGGTGTTCGAGAAGCCCGACATCCTGAAGAACTACGGCAAGACCTACACGGTCGAGCCGACGCGCTTCCAGGGCACGTCGCCGGAGATCACGGCGCTTGCCGCCGGCCAGCTCGAGATCGCCTCGCTCGCCTATTCAAGCCTGCCGCTCGCCATCGAGAACGCGCACCTGGACGACCTGCGCGTGATCGCCGACGGCTTCCAGGACGGCCATCCCGGCTATGACTCGATCGACTATATGGTGCGCAACGACAGCGGCATAAAGAAGGTCGAGGACCTGAAGGGCAAGGTGCTCGGCATCAACGTGATCGGCGCCGCGGTCGATATCGCCGGGCGCGCGGTCCTGGCTAAGCACGGGCTCATGTTTCCGCGCGACTATTCGATCGTCGAGGCGAATTTCCCGACGATCGGCGCGATGCTGCTCCAGGGCAAGGCCGATGTCGTGTCGATGGTCGAGCCGTTCGATTTCGCACCCGAGGTCCAGAAGGGCGCGCACACGCTCTTCACCATGCGCGACGGCATGGGCACCTCGCAGATGATCGTGATGACGGCGCGCAAGGGCTTTCTCGATGAGAACCGCGCGGCGCTCGACGATTTCTTCGACGATCTGGTGCGCGGCACGCACTGGATGCTGAACCCGGCCAACCGCAATGAGGCGATCAAGTTCGTCTCCGGCGTGACGAAGCAGCCCGCATCGATGTTCGAGCCCTATTACCTCACCAGGAAGGACGAATATCACGATCCTGATGCCAAGCCCGATCTCGTCGCGCTCCAGCGCAACATCGACGCCGAGGTGAAGTTCGGATTCATCAAGGAATCGCTCGACATCAAGAAATACGCCGATCTGAGCTTCGTCGAACGCGCCGCCAAGCGCTATGCCAAGGAGGAGACGGCGTCCTCGAAGTAAGGGAGGTTCGAGCCATGACCCCCACTGTCGATGTCGCGGAGTGGATCAACCGCCAGAAGATCAGCCGGCTGCAAATCTGGGTCATGGCGGTGTGCGCCGCCACGGCGATGCTCGAAGGGTTCGACGCGCTCAATATCGGCTTCGTCGCACCCGCCGTGGTGAAGGACTGGGGCCTCGCGCCGCAAAGCTTCACCCCGGCCTTCATGGCGGGACTACTGGGTCTGCTCGTTGGCTGCCTCGTCATCGCGCCCTTGGCCGACCGGATCGGGCGCCGCACCGTCATGCTCGGGAGCGTCGTCGGCTTCGGCGTCTTCTCGCTGCTCTCGGCTTCGGCCGGGTCGCTCACGAGCCTGTCGCTCCTGCGCTTCCTCACCGGCCTCGGCATCGGCGGCGGCACGCCCAACGCGATCGCGCTCACGTCCGAATACTTCCCCGAGCGCTCGCGCACCGGCATGACGGCGCTCATGTTCGTGGGCTTCCCATTGGGCTCCTCGCTCGGCGGATATCTCTCCGGCTGGCTCATCCCGCATTTCGGCTGGCCCTCCGTGTTTATCGCCGGCGGCCTGTTGCCGCTCGCGTTGGCGCCGGCCTTCGTCTTCCTCCTGCCGGAATCGATCCGCCATCTCGTCGTGAGCGGTGCTGCGCCCGCGCGTATCGCCGTCGTTCTCGCGCGCATCAATCCCGCGGCGCCGTTCACCGCCGCCACGCGCTTCGTCATCGCCGAGGAAAGGAAAGCGGGCTTCACCGTCGGCCATCTCTTCCGCGAGGGCCGCGCGCTCGGCACTGCCCTCCTCTGGGTCGTGTTCTTCATGAGCCTCCTCGATATCTTCCTGATCTCGAGCTGGCTGCCGATCGTGCTGCACCAGGCGGGGCTCGCGCTTTCGACCGCGGTCGACGTGCAGGCGACGCTTGCGTTCTCCGGCGTCGTCGCGTGCGTCGCCACGGTGCCGGTGCTGAACCGCCAGGGCTGCTTTGCCGTGCTCCTCCCGGCCTATTGCGTCTCGGTCGTCGGCATGCTGGCGTTCGGCGTGTCCGGCACGGACCTCGGATGGATCCTCTTCTCCGCCATCGCCGTCGGTGCCGGCAACGTCGCCGGCCAGAACACGGCGAACGCCTTGGCCGCCGCCTTCTATCCGACCTACATCCGCGCGACCGGCGTCGGCTGGGCGCTCGGCATCGGCCGTATCGGCGCGGTGATCGGCCCGGCGATCGGTGGCGCGGTGCTGGCGTTCCATTTGGGTCGCGAGGCGCTGTTCGCGGTCGCGGCCGTGCCGCCGGTCATCTCGGTTCTCGCCATTCTCGTGCTGAGGCGCCTGGCGCCGGCGCGCGCGGCGGCGCGCCGCGCCGTTCCCGCCTGAACGGAGTGTCGGGTGGCACGAAGCGCCACAGCAGCAGCGTGTAAAGCGCGACGGCGCAATAGAGCGCCGCGAAGACCCAGATCGGCAGCGGCCAGAACACGATCGCTTCGACCCAACGCTGGAGCAACGGCTCGTAAGACGCGGCTTCCCCGGCGCGCGCCAAAAAATCGCTCTGCCAGAGTGTGAGGAAGCATGCGTCTCCCGCTACGGCCTGAAGCGCCACGACGACGAGCGCCGCGAGATGGAGCGCCCTGAGCCAGAAATTTCGCACGAACCGCCATTTGCGCCACGCGCCCAGCGGAATGACCACGAGGCCCGCGACATTGAAGGCGACGATCGCCATGTGCGCCCAGAAGATCGTGGCGGCCGCAACGAGGAGAATGTGACGGCTCATTCCCGCCGTCACCTCGTTTCGCGAATCTTCCAGTAGCTGTCTTTCTTCACGATCCTGCCGTCGCGGAACGTGAAGAAGTCGCAGCCGCGAACCTCGATCCGCTCGCCGTTCGCCGCGGTCCCGGACAACGTCCATTTCGAGACGCCGAGGTCGCCGATAACGAAATGAGTGTCGTCGCCGTAATGCACGTCCGGAATGCCGGTAAAGCGCGCGCGCAATCCTTCGCGCACCGCGGCCGCGCCGACGAAGCGGGCGCCCCACGGATGGGTCCCGCGCGGCATCTCGAGCACGCAATCGTCGGAAAAAAAGTCCATGATGCGGTCGAGATCGTGGGCATTGAAGGCCGCGAGGACGGCCTTGAGCGTATCAATCGACGCCGAGCGATCGTTCATGGGTGTAATCCCGTGGCTGGTGGCCGCGCCGGCCCGATGCGAGGCGGCTCGTCGCGCAAGAGATTGCTTCCTCGCGCTGCGCCTCGCAATGACAAGCAAACCGTCAGTGCCAGCGCGGCGAGGCAATCTTGCGGGCGCTACGTCCCGAACACGCGGGCGAAAATCGTATCGACGTGTTTGAGGTGATAGGCGTCGTCGAAATGCTGCGCGAGCTGTTCGCGCGGCAGGTGGCGCGTCACCTCGGCATCGGCCGCCAGAAGATCGAGGAACGGCGTGCCGGTGCGCCACGAATCCATCGCGCTCTTCTGCACCGCGCGATAGGCATCCTCCCGGCTCATGCCGGCCTGCGTCAGCGCTAGAAGCACGCGCTGCGAATTGTGCAGGCCTTGGAGCCGCGCGAGATTGTCGCGCATCGCCTCGGGATAGACCAAGAGCTTGTCGATGAGCCCGGCGAGCCGCGCCAGCGAGAAATCGAGCGCGATCGTCGCATCGGGCGCGATGACGCGCTCGACCGAGCTGTGCGAGATGTCGCGCTCGTGCCAGAGCGCCACGTCCTCGAGCGCCGGAGCCGCCGCTGCCCGCACGAGGCGCGCGAGGCCGCACAAATTTTCCGCCAGCACCGGGTTGCGCTTGTGCGGCATGGCGGAGGAACCTTTTTGGCCCGGCGCGAAATACTCCTCCGCCTCGCGCAGCTCGGTGCGCTGCAAATGGCGGATCTCGGTCGCGAGCCGTTCGATCGAGCTCGCGATCACCGCGAGCGTCGCGAAGTAATAGGCGTGGCGGTCGCGCGGGATGACCTGGCTCGACACCGGCTCGACCGCGAGCCCGAGCCTTTTGGCCACATGCGCCTCGACCGTCGGCGGCACGTCGGCGAAGGTGCCGACTGCGCCCGAGATGGCGCAGGTCGCGATCTCGTCCTTCGCGCGTTGGAGCCGCGCGCGGGCGCGGGAGAACTCGGCATAGAAGCCCGCGAGCTTCACGCCGAAGGTCGTCGGCTCGGCATGGATGCCGTGGCTGCGGCCGATCGTGATCGTGCGCTTGTGCTCCATCGCGCGACGCTTCAGCACCGCGAGCAGCGTGTCGATGTCGGCGAGCAGAATGTCGCTCGCACGCTTCAGCTGCACGGCAAGGCAGGTGTCGAGCACGTCGCTCGAGGTGAGGCCCTGGTGCACGAAGCGCGCCTCGGGCCCGACATGTTCGGCGACGTTCGTGAGGAACGCCACGACGTCGTGCTTGGTCTCGCGCTCGATCTCGTCGATGCGCGCGACCTCGAAGGAGCCGCGCGCGCGCACCGCCTCAGCCACGCCCTTGGGGATCACGCCCGCCTCTTCGAGCGCCTCGGCCGCCAGCGTCTCGATCTCGAGCCAGATGCGGAAGCGGGTCTCCGGCTCCCAGATCGCGCTCATCTCGGGCCGGCTGTAGCGCGGGATCATCTTGGGCGCTTAGCCCAGCGCCCCGGCCCGCGCAACCGCCCGGGCGAGTCGAAACTGCCGGAGCGGCGGCCGGGCGGAGCGGTATCTAGTTACCGCTTCCGCTGCCGACCAGCCCGCCGATCGCTGGGCCGCCGCTCGCGGTCGGCATCGCCGCGGGCGCCGTCGGTTGCGGCAGCAGCCTCACCGGCGCGCCCGGCGCCGGCGCCCCGTAATAAGGCGCGGACGGCATGACCGGGCTCGCGGCCGGAACCGCGGCTGCCGATTGATCGGGCGGCGGCGTATCGCTCCCATCGAGGGCCGGCAGGTCGCGCGCGTCGATCGGCGGCCCGCTTCCCTCCGGCGACAGCGCAACGGGCGTCGGCACCGCGGCGGGCTTCGGCTCGAGCTTGGCGAGCGTCTTTTCCGATTTTGGCGGCGGCGCCGGCTGCTTCGCCCGTGCCGCGGCGGCGACCGCTTCCGCCTTTACAGGGGTTTTTGGCGGGGCCGACGGCGTCATGCTCTTGGGCGGCGCGGGCGGGGTGGGCGGTGGCGATGCCGTCGCGCTGTTCGGCGGGGCCGCCGCGATCGGCGCAAGCGGCTGAGGTGGCGGCGACGGGGCCGATGCGACCTCGGGCATCGGCACCGGCTCGGGCGGCGGCGGGGGTGCGATCGCGACCGCCGGCGGCAAACTCACGGCCGGCTTCGGCGCCAGACTGGCGGCGGCGCTCGGCGGCGTGGGCGGCGGCGGTGCCGGCGTAACCGGGATAGGTAGCGGCGGTACGATCGCGGCGACGTGCGGCGGCGGGCCGGCCGCCTCGTTGGCGAGGAAGAAGGCCGTGCCGGCGCCGCCGGCGAGGATCAGCACGCCGAGCGCCAATGCCGCCCAGGACGGCACGCGCCGCGGTCCGGCGGGGGCAGGATCGTCGTCGCCGTCATCGTGCAGGATCGGCGCATCCTCGGGCTCGATGCGGAAGATTTGCGCGGGCGGTTCCGGCAGCGGCAGCGGCGGCGGCGTCTCGCGTTCGGGCCGCGGTAGTCGGAGCGGCGCCATCGCCGCGTCCTCGGCCGAGAGCAGCGCGTCGATCAGCCGGTCCGGCCAGCGCGCATCGCGCATGTCGCAGCGCGGCGCGCTTTCGAATGACGCGGCAAGCCGATCGCCGACATCCGCGATCTCGCCCGCGCCGAGCGCCACGGCGACGATCGGCAGCGTTTCGCCGTCCTGCGCGATGCGCTCGTGCGCGACGAGCCGCTCGAGCGCCCCGTGCGCTTCGGCGAGGCGTGCGGGGTCGAGGTCGAGCAGCGCCGCGCCGATCTCGGGATGGATCAGCACGATTCCGGCCTCCGCGCCGCCCTCGCCGCCGATGCGGCGGCGCGGCAGGAGGGTCCACTCGTCGGGCAGCCGCGCGAGCGTCGCTTCGAGCTCGGCGGCGGCACCGTCCGCGGCGGGTGGCAGGTTGCGGGGAAGGATCTGGGTCACTTTGGATAAACAACCGGCGGCCCGCGAAATTCATTCCCAGCCGCGCCTTTCGGGCGGCGCTCGTCCTTTTGGCGATCAGCCTAAAGGAGGCCGAGGCTCTTGAAGCTCGAATGGCGGCCGCGGCCGATGATGACGTGGTCGTGGACCGAGACGCCGACCGCGCCCAAGGCCTGCGCCACGGCGCGCGTCATGTCGATGTCGCCCTTCGATGGCGTGGTGTCGCCCGAGGGATGGTTGTGCACCAGAATGATGGCCGACGCGCCCAGTTCGAGCGCGCGCTTCACCACCTCGCGCGGATAGAGCGGCACGTGATCGACGGTGCCGGTCTGCTGCCTCTCGTCGGCGATGAGCGCGTTCTTGCGGTCGAGGAAGAGGAGCCGCACCTGCTCGATCTCGGCCGAGCCGGCGCGCGCCATGCAGTAGTCGAGGAGCTGCTGCCACGACGAGATGATCTCGCGCTTGGCGACGGCGCTTCGGGCGAGCCGAGCGCCCGCCTCGCGCAGCGCAAGGATGAGCGCCGCGCCCGCTTCCTTGACGCCCGGCACGGCCATCAACGCCTCGCGATCGGCGCCGAGCACGCCGGCGAAGCCGCCGAACCGCTCGAGCAGATCCTTCGCCACCGGCTTCATGTCCTGGCGCGCGTTGGCGGCGAAGAGCAGGAATTCGAGGAGCTCGTAATCGGCGATCGCCTCGGTGCCGCCGGCCAGCAACCGCGTGCGCAGGCGTCCGCGGTGCCCGGCATGACGCGGTTTCGCGTGAGGGCGGCGGGCGGCGGCGGGGCTGGCGCCGCTTGGCGCGCGCGCCATCGCGCGTCAGACGGGATAAGGCGGGCGGTCCCATCCCTTGGGCGAGAGCGTGAAGATCTCGCACCCTTCGGACGTCACCCCCACCGTGTGCTCGAACTGCGCCGAGAGCGAGCGGTCCTTCGTCACCGCGGTCCAGCCGTCGCTGAGAATTTTCACCTCGTGCCGTCCGGCATTGATCATCGGCTCGATCGTGAAGATCATGCCGGTGCGCAGCGCCGGCCCTTCGCCCATCCGCCCGAAATGCAGCACGGACGGCGCGTCGTGGAAGATGCGGCCGACGCCGTGGCCGCAGAAATCGCGCACCACCGAAAAGCGCTGCGCCTCGACGTAGCTCTGGATCGCGTGGCCGATGTCGCCCAGATGCGCGCCCGGCTTGACCGCGGCGATGCCGAGCATCATCGCCTCGTAGGTCACGTCGACGAGCCGGCGCGCCTTCAGCGAGATGCGCTCGCCCACGAGGTACATGCGGCTCGAATCGCCGTGCCAGCCATCGACGATCGGCGTCACGTCGATATTGATGATGTCGCCTTCGATGAGCTTGCGGTCGCCCGGGATGCCGTGGCACACGACATGGTTGATCGAGGTGCAGATCGAGCGCGGAAATCCCCGGTAGTTGAGCGGCGCCGGAACCGCGCCGCGATCGACCGTGAAGCCGTGGCAGAGCCGGTCGAGCTCGTCGGTGGTGACGCCGGGCTTCACATAGGGCGCGATGAAGTCGAGCATCTCGGCGGCGAGCTGCCCGGCCTTGCGCATCGCCGCGAATTCCTCGGGCCCGTGCAGCTTGATCGGCCGGTCCGCGAGGCTTTCCGCCGGCGGAACAGTCAGCTGATCGTTCATGCCATCGGCTCCCACAGCCCTCAGATACGCATCGCGGCGCCAGTCTACAACGCGCGTCCGCGATTGAAAGGGGCGCGCTTTGCCACTAGGAAGGCCGGGGAGGCCGCATGACCGCCGCAGCCGATGCGCAGACCGTCACCGCCGCCGTGCTCGTGATCGGCAACGAGATCCTGTCGGGGCGGACGCAGGACGCGAACCTCAACTTTCTCGCCAAGGGGCTCGGCGCGGCGGGCGTTGTGCTGCGCGAGGCGCGCGTCATTCCCGACGTGCCGGACGTCATCGTCGCCACCGTCAACGAGCTGCGCGCGAAATTCGATTACGTGTTCACGACGGGCGGCATCGGCCCGACGCATGACGACATCACGTCGGAGTGCGTCGCGCGCGCCTTCGGCTTGCCGCTCACCGTGCACCCGGACGCGCACAAGGCGTTCCTCTCCTACTATCGCCCGGGCGAGCTCAACGAGGCGCGCATGCGCATGGCGATGACGCCCGAGGGCGCCGAGCTCATCCCCAACCCGATCTCGCGCGCGCCCGGATTCCGCATCGGCAACGTCTTCGTCATGGCCGGCATCCCCTCCGTGATGCAGGCGATGTTCGACGGCGTGAAGGGCAGTCTGCGCGGCGGCCCGCCGGTGCTCTCGCGCACGCTCGTCTGCGCCATCCCCGAGGGGCTTCTGGCCAAAGGCCTCGGCGAGATTCAGCAGCACTACGCCGACCTCGACATCGGCTCATATCCCTTCGCGCGGCGCGGCACGTTCGGCGTGGCCTTGGTCGTGCGCGGGCGCGAGCCGGCGCGGCTCGATCAGTGCAAGGACGCGATCGCGGACCTCATCCGCGGATTAGGCGGCACGCCGGTCGAGGAGTAGGATCGCCGCCCCAGTGCCCGCGTGGCGGAACGGGTAGACGCAACGGACTTAAAATCCGTTTCGGGGAAACCTGAGTGCCGGTTCGAGTCCGGCCGCGGGCACCATTGAATGACAGCACGGTTCACGCTTCATATGGAAACGCCGTTTCCATTTGACGCGATCTTGTCTAGCGCGCGAACGACTGGTTGAAGATGAGGGCCGGCTCGTCGTCCGTGCAGACCGGCCCGACACGGCCCGAGAGCCGGCTCGGACATTCGGCCGCAACGGCGGACAGCGGCGCCAGTTCGCTGTAGCGCGCATGGCGCACGCAGAGCGCGCCGCGTGGCGCCCAGGCAGCCTCGAAGCTCATGCCGGGCTCGGCCACATCGGCTTGGATGCCGATCCGGTCATAGACATCAATGGGCGTGCCGTTGCGCGTGTGCGCCTTGCCGTCGCCGCAGTAATCCGCCCGTACCATCCTGGTGCAAGCCTGGTGATAGTCCCAGAGCGAGCCGCCGTCGGCGAGCTGTGCCCATGGTTTGTAGCCGAAACGGACGCATTTCCCCTCGGCGCCGCTGGTGCAGGTGATGCTGAATTCACGGTCGGATGGAATGTGGCGACCGTCGCGCGTCCAGGTCCCGGCCATGGGAAACGCATGCTGCTGGCCTTGGGGATCGGGGTTGCAGAGATTGTGCCAGCCGCCTCCGTCCGGGTTTTCGGCGGAAAGGTCGTAGAGGATCACGTCGCCCGCCGGGTCCTCGGGATCGGGCGCCGCGCCGTCGATGCGCAGGCGATAGCTGCTGCCCCGCGCATCGAGCGTCAGGATCGCGCCCACCAGGTCCTGCTGCGCCAGAAGGCGTCCGTCGTCGAGCGTCACCTCGAAATGGCCGCCGACGACGGCGACGGAGCGGACATGCGCAAGCGGCGCCACGGACGCACCAGGCTCGGGAATGTCGTAAGCACTGCAGGCGGCGCAGCCAATCAGGGGCGCCAGCAGCACGAAACGCACGGAGGCGCCCGGCCGGCGCCTTACTTCTTGTCGCCGCTCTCGACCGATTGCACCGTCACCGCATCGAGCGGCGAGCCGACATCGGCTGAGCCGGTCGCGGAAACGCCGTTGGCGCTCTGGCCGTTCTGTTGCGCACCGTTCAGTCTTATGCCGTTCTGTTGCGCACCGTTCAGTCTTATGCCGTTCTGCTGCACACCGTTCAGTCTTATGCCGTTCTGTTGCACGCCGTTGAGTTCGACACCGTTGAGCTTGACGCCGGGTTGCTGCGCCGCGGCGATGCCGCCCGCGAGCACCAGGAATGCCGCCGTCACCGCCCCCCTCACGCAGAACTCTGCGCATCCGGTCCTCCTCCAAGGTCGGGCCATCCTAACACAACCATTACGACAGACTTAGCGAATTGGTTCACTCATTACGCGGGGCGCCGCCGTGGTGCCATTTCCCTGCGACGGGAATGCCGGTTCGAGTCCGGCCGCGGGCGCCACTCCGGTCGATGGCTGGCGCCCGCCCCGCCTTGGGGCTTTCCTTCTGCCCACGACGCGGCTATGCCGTGGGCCAAGGGCCCATAAAACGGCCGCCGCAAAGGCCGGCGGCGAACAAATTTGGGGGAAACGTCCATGGCGCAATCGATCGTGGCCTATGTCGACGAGCGGCTCGACACGGCGGCGATGGGGCCGGTGCATTACCGGGTCCTGGCGCTCATCACCTTCGGCTATTTCTTCGACGTGATCGATTACATCATCCTGGGCTCGCTCGTGCCCGACATGGTGCGCTCGCATTTTGCGACCGCCGCCGATATCGGCACGATCGGCGCGGTCACGATCTTCGGCCTGTTCGTCGGCGCCTTGGGCCAGGGCGAGTTCACCGACCGCTTCGGCCGCAAGGCGGTGTTCCAGGCGGCCGTGCTGCTCTATGGGCTCGCCACGATCGCGGCGGCTCAGGCGCCGGGTCCCGGCTGGCTCGCCGTCGGGCGCTTCGTCGCCGGCATAGGGTTCGGCGCGGCGCAGCCGCTCTGCTTCGCCTACGCCGCCGAATATGCGCCGAAGCGGATCCGCGGCCGCGTCACCGCCTTCATGCAGTTCATCGGCGGCGCCTGCGTCTGGCCGATCGGAACGCTCTTCGCCCTGGGCTTGCGCGATTCGCTCGGCTGGCGCGGCATCTGGACCGGAATTGGCATCTGCGCGCTCATCGTGTTCGCGCTGAGCTTCGCGCTGCCGGAATCGCCGCGCTGGCTCGTGACGCACGGCCAGGGCCGGCGCGCGCTCGATCTGTTGGCGCGCATGGGATTGGGCGCAGCACCAGATGGGCTCGTCGAGGACGCCGCCGCCGACAGCAAGAGCGACCCGATGGGCGTCGTCTTCAAGCAATACCGGAAGCGCATCATCGCCTCGATGATCTGCTTCTTCGCCTTCTTCAGCGCCGCCTTGGGATTGGGCGGCTGGCTTCCCAACATTCTCGCCGACCGCGGCTTCACCATCATCAAGTCATTGACCTTCGTGCTCGGCATGCAGATCTCGTTCCCGCTCTCGAGCCTCTTCATGATGTTCGCGCTGGAGCGTTTCGGCCGCATCCCCACCGCCTTCGTATCGTTCGTGCTGGCGACGGCGTTCTCGATCGCGTTCTATTATTCGCAATCGGACGCGATGGTGCTGGCGATCGGGTTCTGCATGAACTTCTTCATCCAGCTCGCTGGCAACTCGATGCAGATCTTCACCGCCGAAGTGTTCCCGACCAACGCGCGCGCCTCGGGCTTCGGGCTCGCGCAAAGCGGCGGCCGGCTCGGCTCCGCCATCGCCTTCTACACGATCGGCATATTGAGCTCGATCGGGCTCGGATATGTCATGACGGTGATCGCCGTGCTCCTCGCGATCGCGACCATCGCCGTGACGCAGATCAGCTCCGAGACGAAGGGCCTGGCGCTCGACGCGATCGCGCCGCCGACCGGATAATTTTGCGCCGCCTCTTGCGTCGCGGGCGCGCGTCGCCTAAGGTCGCGCGCATGAGCCGCTTCGTCACCATGTGCTGCATCACGCTCGACTGGCGCAAACACGCGCCAGTGCGCGGCCGCCTATGGCGTCGAACGGAGGGTCGATCGAGATAACACCTCTACGATAGCAAAGGCGAGCCGCCCGCACCCCGCGAGGCGGCTTTTTCGTTGCCTCCGGGGCCCGCGCGGGCGCGGAGGCGATGATGTGGACGCAATGGCTCGAGCGCACCTTGCGCAAGAGGCCGAAGGAGATGGCGGTCGCTCCGGAGCGACCCGCCGCGGACTGTCATTGCGAGCAGCCGGAGGCTGCGCGGCAATCTCCCCAAGATTGCGTCGCTCAGCTCGCAGTGGCGGCGGACGAGCGCGCGGAGGAAATCTAGCGGTTGGCCGCGATCGAGAGGCCGAGCGCGGGCACGAGCCGCTCGGGCGGGATGCTGCCCGCCGCGAGCAGCGAGACGAGCGGCACCGGCTCCTTCGGCGCGAGCTCGATCGCGAGCGAGCGCGGCGCGTTGAGGAAATCGCCGACGGCGCGCGCGGTCGCGGCGGTGGCTTGCGTGGCGCCCGGAGCTTGCGCCATTTGCTGCACCGAGCCGATGAGTTGCGCGCGCAGATCGTCCGGATCAATGTCCTTTTCCGTCGCCGCGATCTTGAGCGCGCGGTCG
This sequence comes from uncultured Alphaproteobacteria bacterium, assembly GCA_963729295.1. Taxonomy (GTDB): domain Bacteria; phylum Pseudomonadota; class Alphaproteobacteria; order ATCC43930; family CGMCC-115725; genus DATJLY01. The sequence goes on along the minus strand of CAVSNJ010000028.1, from coordinate 229,256 downwards.
GCGAGCGATGCGTCCTTATAGAGCAGCGTGGCGTGGACGAGCCGCGACTTCGCCAGCAGATCCTGCGGCTGGGCGGCGTTGGCGATGACGAACGACAGCGACAGCGAGCCCAATTCCTTCACCTCGAGCGTCGCCTTCTCGACCGTCATCACGCCTTTCGCCAGATCCCAGCGATATCCCAGATCGACATTGAACGTCATCGCGTCGAGGCCGAGCCGGTCGAACGCATCGACCGCGTTGAGGTTCGGCAACTGCTCGCGGCTGACGCGCACGCCGTCGAAAGCAAGATCGGCTGAAACGAGCAGGCCGTGCTCGAACGCGACGTTGGCGAGCGAGAACGTGCCGAGCACGCTCGGCGATCCCACCTCGCCCTGCACCGACATCGGCCCATAGCTCATGCTCTTGAGCGACACCCCGTCGAGCAGGGCCGGCGCCATTTCCTGGCCGTCGAGCAACGCCGTCAGCGGCTGCGCTATGTCGAGTCCTTCGATTTCGACATGCGCGATGCCGAGGCTGCCGAACAGATCGGAGCGCATGGTGAGCCCGTCGATCGCGCTCTTTTCGACGCTGCCGCGATCGTAGCGGCCGGACACCATCTTCTGGATCGTATAGGAAACATCGGCGGCTTGCGTGTTGGGCGTCGCCGGCACGGTGCCGTGCGCGTCGAGCCCCTGGGCCTCGTAGCCGTCATAGCCGAAGCCCAGGGTCCAGCGCGCCTCGGCGCGCAGGATCGGCAGGAAATCGCCCGGCGCCGGCGCGTGCGTGCGCGCCATGAGCGAGGCGCGTGCCTCCTCGAGCGACGGGACGCCGGGGTGAAGGAGCGCCCAGGGATAGATCCGTGGGTGCGACAGATGCGCCGACGCCAGCGACAGCCTGTTGTCGGCGTCGCGATAGGAGATGCCCTTCACCGTGACGTCGTCGGCCACGGGCAGCGCGAGGCCCGGCGCGATCTTCGACGGATCGGCCGCCGCCTGCGCCCACGACGCGCCGATATCGGTGGCGGGATGGACGAGCGTGAGCGAGCCGATCGTGAGATCGAAGTTTTTGGGCTCGACGCCGTGGATGCTGAGGCCCGTGATCGTGCCGGTGCCGGCGAAGAGGGCATAACTCGTGCCGCCATAGGACGCCGTATATCCGGGCGGAAGCGAGGCGATCGAGGCATCGATCGCCGCGCGGAAAATCCGCGTCGGATAGACCGCGAGGCCCCAATAGAGACCGCCGCCCGCCACGACGAACACGGCCAAAATGCCGAGCAGTAATTTCTTCACAAGGCCGGCCCCCGATGATCGCCGCCGATCCTATCATGGTTGGCGCGGCGCGCGGCAGCTTATAGGATTTGCCGCAAAACGGAGAGGCGGAGCATGAGCGGGACCGAAACGATCGTCCAGCACCATTGGGCCGGCACCGACCGCCTCGCGCGCATCGAGGCGGCGCTCCGGGCGGCGGGCAAGAATCCGGAGAAATTCACTCCGCAAGAGCTTTATCCCTATGACCAGATGCACGGCCGCGGCATCGTCGCCACGATCGAGCTTGCCGGGTACGCAGCGCTTCGCCCCGGCATGCGCGTGCTCGATCTCGGCTGCGGCCTCGGCGGCGCCTCCCGCTATCTGACGGCGGAATGCGGTTGTGCCGTGACCGGGATCGATCTCACGCCCGAATTCATCGCGGCCGCGAAGACGCTGTCGGCGCGCTGCGGCCTCGGCGGGCGGATCGAGTTCCACCAGGGGAGCGCGCTCGATCTGCCGTTCAAGGACGCAAGCTTCGAGCGTGTGTGGTGCCACAACGTGACGATGAACATCGCCGAGAAGCCGCGGCTCGCGGGCGAAGCCGCCCGCGTCCTCGTGCGCGGCGGGCGCTTCGTCTGCGCCGAGGCGGCGCTCGGCCCCAAGGGAGCGCCGATCTTCCCGCTCCCGTGGGCTGATGATCCGTCCTCGAGCTTTCTTTCGACGCCAGCGGAAATGCGCGCGATCCTCGAGCAAGCGGGGTTCCGCGTCGTCGAGCAGCGCGATGTCACGGCGGCGGTCCTCGCATTTCCCCAGGAGATGCAGGCGCGCGCCGCGCGTGGCGAGCCGCCGCTCGTCTTGAGCGCGAGCGTCAATGGCGAGGACTACCTCGTCCGCGGCCGCAACTCGCAGAAATCTGTGGGCGAGGGCAGGCTGGTCGACCAGATCATCGTCGCGGAGAAAGTGTGATGGGACAGTTCGCGATCGGCCAGGGCGTGCCGCGCTTCGAAGACCCGCGGCTTCTGCGCGGCGGTGGCCGCTATGTCGACGACATGGTGTTCCCGCGCATGGCGCATGGCTATGTGCTGCGCGCGGGCCACGCGCATGCGCGCATCCGTCGGCTCGACACGTCGCGTGCGCAAGCGGCGCCGGGCGTGCTCGCGGTGCTGACCGGTGCCGATTGGGAAGCATCGGGCTGGGGCGATCTGCCGGTGCCGACGGGGCCGAAGCGGCGCGACGGCTCGCCGCTCTACCGCCCGCGCTTTCCGGCGCTGGTGAAGGACCGCGTGCGCTGGGTCGGCGATTACGTCGCCTTCGTCGTCGCCGAGACTTATGCCCAGGCGGCCGATGCGGGCGAGCTGATCGAGGTCGAGTACGAGCCGTTGCCGGCGATCGTCTCCGCCAAGGAGGCGGTGGGACCCGGCGCGCCGCGCGTGTGGGACGATTGCCCGGAAAATATCTGCTTCGTCCACCTCGAGGGCAGCAAGGAAAAGACCGACGCCGCCTTCGCGCGCGCGGCCCATGTCGTGCGCGCCGATCTCGTCATCAACCGCGTCACCGGCGCCACCATGGAGCCGCGCGGCTCGATCGGCGAATACGACGAGCGCGAGGACCGCTACACCATCTACACGACCTTGCAGCGCACGCACAATTTCCGCGCCGAGCTCGCCCAATCCGTGCTCAAGGTCGCGGAGAACCGCGTCCGCGTCGTCGCCGGCGACATCGGCGGCAGCTTCGGCATGAAGTCGGCGGTTTACAACGAGGTCGGCCTCGTGCTGCTCGCGGCCAAGGTGGTCGGGCGGCCGGTCAAGTGGATCAGCACGCGCTCGGAGGCTTTCCTCGGCGACGCGCAGGCGCGCGACAATCACGTGACGGCCGAGCTGGCGCTCGACCGCGACGGCAATTTCCTGGGGTTCCGCGTGCATGTCATCGCCAATCTGGGGGCCTATCTCCAGACCGGCGGCAATGTGTTCGTCGGCAATCTCGGCACGCTCGCCGGCGTCTATCGCACGCCCGCGATCCATGCCGACGTGACCGGCGTCTTCACCAACACCAATCCGATGCGCGCCTATCGCGGCAACGGCAGGCCCGAATACGCCTACGTGATCGAGCGCATGATCGATCTCGCCGCGGCCGAGCTCAAGATCGATCCGGTCGAATTGCGCCGGCGCAACATTATCCCGCCCGAGGCGATGCCGTTCAAAACCGGCCTCACCTTCACCTTCGATTGCGGCGAGTTCCGGCGCGGCATGGATCTGGCGCTGGGCTTCGCCGACCGCGCGGGATTCGCCGCGCGGCGCGAGGAAGCGCGAAAGCGCGGCAAGCTCAGGGGCCTCGGCGTTTCGAACAGCATCGAGCGCGCCGCGGGGCCGGGCTTCGAGGGCGCCGAAATCCGCTTCGACCGCGCCGGCGGCGTGACGCTTTTGTCGGGCTCGATCACGCAGGGGCAGGGGCACGAGACGATCTACAAGCAACTGGTCTGCGACCGGCTCGGCCTCGACCCGAAGGACGTGCGCTACATCCAGGGCGACACCGACAAGGTGTCGTTCGGCGAAGGCACCGGCGGCTCGCGCACGGCGACGATCGGCGGCTCGGCCTTCCTCATGGCGACCGACAAGATCATCGCCAAGGCGCGCCGCATTGCCGCCAAGATGATGCAGGTCGCGGACGCGGAGGTCACGTTCGCCGAAGGCGTGTTCGCGTCGGCGAAGTCGAACCGCACGCTCACCGTTGCCGAGGTCGCGCGCGCGGCGCTCGATCCGCGCAACCTGCCGCAGGGCATGGAATTGGGCCTGGTCGAGACCGCGGTCTACAGCGCGCCGATCGACAATTTCCCGAACGGCACGCATGTGTGCGAGCTCGAGATCGATCCCGAGACCGGCAAGGTCGAGATCTTGCGCTACACCGTCGTCGACGATGTCGGGACCGTGCTCAATCCGCTTCTGCTCGAAGGGCAGATCTGCGGCGGCATCGTCCAGGGCCTGGGCCAGGCGCTGCTCGAGGATATCCGCTTCGACAAGGACGGGCAGCTCATCTCCGGCTCGTTCATGGATTACGCCATGCCGCGCGCCGACGATCTCTGCGCCATCCGGCTCGAGGGCAACCCGGTGCCGACCAAGACCAATCCGCTGGGTGTGAAGGGTGCGGGCGAGGCGGGCTGCGTCGGCGCGCTGCCGGCGGTGTCGAACGCCCTGGCCGACGCGCTCTCGCCCCTCGGCGTCCATCACGTGGCGATGCCGGCGACGCCGGAAATTCTGTGGCGCACGATCCGCGACGCCGGACGCGCGGCATCCTGAACCGGGGGACTACGCCGGAATTCGCAGCCTTTCGGCATCGAGCACGATGCGACCGGGCGGGCTCGCGACCGCTGCGAGCACATCCCTGCGTTGGACGCGGTCAGCCCGCATCAGGCTCAGCACGATCGGTTCCGCCAAAACCTCCCACAAGGTCGGTTCGGTGCCCGCCTTCGACCATCGTTCTTTTCTCATTTCCCTTGCTCCCGACGGGGAGTTGAAGATGCCAGCATGCGCGCGCCGGCCGCGCGTGACAACCCGGCCTTTGGTGTTAGGCTTTGGAGCGTGAGATCAACCATGCGCTATTCGCTTTTCTCGGTCATGGACCATCACCCGGCCGGCGCGCGCTCGGTGGCGGAGTATTACGCGCAGCTTTTCCGCGCGAGCGAAGCGGCGGAATCCCTGGGCTACGACACGCTCTTCGTCGCCGAGCACCATTTCCACGAATATGGCGTCGTGCCCAATCCCGCGGTGATGCTGGCGGCGCTCGCACAGAAAACGAAGCGCCTGCGGCTCGGCCCGGCGATCTCGACGCTCACCTTCCACAATCCGCTGATTGTTGCCGAGAACTATGCGATGCTCGACGTCCTGTCCGCGGGACGGCTCGTGCTGGGCGTGGGTTCGGGCTATTTGCAGCACGAATTCGCGGGCTTCGGCGTCGCCGTCGAGGACAAGCGCGCGCGCTTCGACGAGACCTTGATGCTCGTGCGCCGCCTCCTCGCCGGCGAGCGCGTCACGCATCGCGGATCGTTCCACCGGATCGAGGATGTCGCCTTGAACGTCCGGCCGGTGCAGCGTCCGACCCCGCCGATCTATGTCGCGGCGCTCGCGCGCGAGGCGTCCTATCACATCGGCCGGCAAGGCAACCGCGTCATGGCCATTCCCTATGCCACCGCGGGGAATTTCGCCGATGTCGGCGAGTTGCAGAAAGCCTATCGCCGCGGCCAGGCCGAAGCGGGCCACGCGGCGGGCGAAGACGACGCGATCTACACGTTTCATTGCCACGTCGCCGAGAGCGACGAGGAAGCGCGGAAAAACGCGGCCGGCCCGTTCGATCTGTACGTCGCGACCCGGCTTTATGCCCGGCGCCAGAGCTATGACGACGTGCTGGCGAGCGGGCTTGCCCTCTTCGGCTCGGCTGAGACGGTGGCGGGCAAGGTCGGCGAGCTCGCCCGCATGGGCATCGGCCATATCGCGCTCCTCATGGATTTCGGCCTGATGCCCGAGGAGGTTGTGCGGCGTTCGATGCGGTCCTTCGTCGAGCACGTGATGCCGCGCGTTTCACCTGTCGGGGCAAGCTAACATTCGCTTGTTTCGATTGACCCCTAAGTACGAAAGCTTTAGTACTTTGGACAACAAGTCGAAAAAGGTTGGAGCGCTTCAACTTTTCGGGGAAGGCTCGGCCGGTTCGGCCTCAGCGACGGCAATCGCGATCCGAACCACGGCGCCGCTTCCTGCCCTGAGCCGAACGCTCTCCGGCCGCAAACTGCCGCGTGGTTCGGGGGAACGTTGCTACCGCTGCCGATTCCCGTCCCGGTTCTGCTGGGCGGCGTCGTTGCGCTTGCCGGCTGGGCCTATCTGGTGCTCGCGATCTGGCGTGTCGCACGCTGGCAGGGCAGGGCGTGCGCCACCACAACCTGGCGCCCCGGCGTCAGCGTGCTGAAGCCGCTGTGCGGCGCCGAGGCCGGGCTTTACGACTGCCTGCTCTCGTTCTGCGACCAGGATTATCCCGAGCTTCAGCTCGTGCTCGGCGTCGCCGACGCGGACGATCCGGCGGTCGTGGTGGCGCGGTGCCTCATCGCCGACCGGCCGCAGCGCGACATCGCGCTCGTCATCGACGCCAGCCAGCACGGCACCAACCGCAAGGTCAGCAACCTCCTCAACATGGAGCGCGCGGCGCGGCACGACATCCTCATCGTGTCGGACAGCGACACGATCGCGGGCCCCGATCTCATCGCCGAGGTCGTGGCGCCGCTCGCGCGCCGCACGGTGGGCGCGGTGACGTGCCTTTATCGCGGCGCGCCCACGGGCGGCCTGAGCTCGCAGCTCGGCGCGCTCTTCATCAACGACTGGTTCCTGCCCTCGGCCGTGGTCGATGCCGGGATGCGCGATGTCGCATATTGCTTCGGGCCGGTGACGGCGGTGCGGCGCGACGCGCTCGAGGCGATCGGCGGATTGGGCAGGCTCGCCTTCCGCCTCGCCGACGATTTCTTGTTGGGCCGCCTCATCGCGCGCGCGGGCTATCGCGTCGTGCTGTCGGGCGAATTGGTGGACACGGTCGTCGCGGAGAATTTCACCTCGCTCATCGAGCATGAGCTGCGCTGGTCGCGCACCGTGCGCACGGTGAAGCCGGGCGAGCATTTCATGTCGTGCGCGATGCACCCGCTGCCGCTGCTCGCGGCGCTGCTCTGGCCCTATCCGGCCTATGGCGCGGCGCTCATCGCTGTGCATGTGGCCTTGCGCACGGCGCTCCATTGTCTCGCGCGCCGCCGCTTCGCCATCCCGGGGCCGGCGCAGCCGTGGCTGCTGCCGTTGCGGGAATGTCTCGTCTTCGCTATCTGGGCGCTGAGTTTCGCCAGCAGCAACGTGCGCTGGCGCCGTCGCCGCTTCGCGATCGGCCGCGGCGGCACGCTCTTGGCTCAGGAGCCCGGTACGGTGGGATGAAGCGCCTGATCGTGACCGCGGACGATTTCGGCCTGGCCGTGCCGGTGAACGAAGCGGTCGAAGAGGGCCACCTGAAGGGCATCCTGTCGGCCGCGAGCCTCATGGTGACGGGCGAGGCTGCGGACGACGCGGTGGCGCGCGCGCGGCGATTGCCCAGGCTCGCGGTCGGACTGCACCTCGTGCTGGTCGACGGCAAGCCGTGCCTGCCGTCCGATGCCATTCCCGATCTCGTCGGCAGCGACGGCAGGTTCGGCGATGACGTGATCCGCGCCGGCATCGCCATCTTCTGCCGCGCTTCGGCGCGCCGTCAGGTCGAGGCGGAAATCCGCGCTCAGCTCGATGCCTTTCGCCGCACCGGTCTCGCGCTCGACCATGTCGATGCGCATCATCATTTCCACATGCATCCCGTCATCCGCGACGCGCTGCTGCGGCTGGCGCCCGAATACGGCATTGCCGCGATCCGCGTGCCGCGCGAGCCGCCGCTGCTCGCGTGGCGCGCGACTGGCGACCGGCTCGGCGCCAGGATTTTCGCCTGGCTCGTGCAGGCGCGCCGCGCGCGGCACATGAAGCGCGTCTTCGGCGCGGCCGGCATCTGCTGCAACGACTGGCTCCTCGGCCTGTCCGACAGCGGCGCGATGAGCGCGCGCCGCGTCGAGGGCTACCTCGCGCGCCTGCCCGAAGGCGTGTCGGAGCTTTACGTCCACGCCGCGACCCGACGCTTCGGCGGCCTCGGCGCGTGGCCCGCCGATTACGACGGCCGGCGCGAGCTCGACGCGCTCACCGATCCCGGCGTGCGCGCGGCATTGGCCCGATGCGGCCTCGAGGCGACCTCGTTCGGCGCGCTCGCGACGGCAGCGCCATGAAGCTCGCTCTCGCCCTCCTCGCGCTCGCGGGCGCGCTCGCCGGCGTGCTGTTCATCGCCTGGCAGGGCATGGCGGCGGTCGGCCACGCGCTCGAGATGGCGGGCTGGGGCGGGCTCGGCCTCATGACGCTCTATCACCTGCTGCCGCTCGTGCTGTGCGCGCTCGCGTGGCGCGCGATCACGCCCGCGCCGCGCCCTGCTGCTGCCGAGTTCGTCTGGTTCCGCGCGCTGCGCGATGCCGGCAGCGACCTCCTCGGCATCGTGCCGGCGGCGGGCGAGCTTCTGGGTGTGCGCGCCATGGCGAAGCGCGGCGTCGCGACCGGTGTGGCGATGGCGACAACGGTCGTCGATCTCACCCTGGAGATGAGCGGGCAGATCGTCTTCACGCTCTTCGGCCTCGCCGTGCTCATCCTCACGCGGCCGGGCGATCCGCTCATCAGGTGGACCGTGCTCGGCGCGCTCGCGCTCGGATTCCTCGCCGTGCTCTTCGTCCTGGCGCAAAGCTGCGGCATCGTGCACGTGTTGCAGAATTTCGCCGAGCGGCTCCTCGGCGACAGGCGCAACCCGTCGGTCGAGGACCGCGTCCGCGCGATCTACGTGCGCCGCCCGGCGCTCCTGCGCGCGCTTCTCATCCACACGCTCGCCTGGCTCGTCGGCATCGGCGAGGCCGCGATCGGTTTCGCCATGATGGGCGTCGCCGTGAATTTCGCCACGATAATAGTGCTCGAGAGCGCGATCTTCGCCATCCGCAACGCCGCCTTCTTCGTGCCGGCCGCGGCCGGCGTGCAGGAGGGAAGCTACGCGATCCTCGGCGCTGCGCTCGGGATTCCCCCGGAATTCGGCCTCGCCCTCTCGCTCCTCAAACGCGGCCGCGAGCTCATCCTCGGCGCGGCATCGCTCGCCGCCTGGCATGTGGTCGAGGGAACGGCGCTGTGGCGCCGCCTGTCGTGACGACTTAATCTCTCGCTATCCTTCGTCGTCCGGCAGGATCACATCATGGCCAAGCTTCGTCATATCGCCATTCTCGTGCCCGATCCCGAACAAGCGGCGCAGTTCTTCGAGCGCGCGTTCGACATGAAGCGCGCCGGGCGGGCGCGGCGCGGTATCTACGTCTCGGACGGCACGGTCAACGTCGCGCTGCTCAAAGTCGAGGAGGGCGAGCGGGCCGGGATCTATCATTTCGGCATGTGGGTCGATGATCTCGCCGAAGCCGAGGAGAAGGCGCAATCCGCCGGCGCCACATATCTCGCCGGCCGGCCGACCTCGCTCAACTCGTTCTACGAGTGCAAGTACCGGGATCCGCTCGGCAACGTGTTCGATTTGACGCACAACGGCTGGGTCGGCGCGGTGAAGGAGGTGGTGCCGAAGGCCTGACGTGGCGGACCCTGCTCCTGTCGTCATCATCGGCGCGGGCCCGGTCGGGCTCTGCCTCGCGCTCGCGCTCGCGCAGGAGGGGATCGCCTCGACGCTGGTTGAGGAATTGGGCCCCGGCAATTTCCTCGAGCAGGTGCCGCGCGCCGGCACCAACCATCCCGCGACACTCGAGCTCTACGACCGCATCGGGCTTTACCGGCGGCTCGAGCCGCGCGGCATCGTCGCGCCCGTGTTCCACTACTGGGATCGGCGCGAGGGATTGATCGCCGCCTTCGACCACGCCGCCCTCAAGGACGACACGCGCTTTCCTTATGTCCTGCAATGCGAGCGCATCAAGGTGGTGGAAGAGGCGATGGCGCTCGCCGGCGAAAATCCGCTGATCGATCTGCGGCTCAAGACGCGCTTCTCGGCCTTTGCGCAGGATGCCGACGGCGTCACGGCGCACTGCATCGATCCTGACGGCAAGGAATTGCGCCTGAAAGGCTCGTTCATCGTCAGCGCCGAGGGCGCGCGCAGCATCGTGCGCAAGGAACTCGGCATCGAGTTCGAGGGCTTCACCTATCCCGACCGCACGCTCAACATCGAGGTCGCCTACGATTTCACGCGGCATGGCTATGCCCACCGCAACTACATCTCCGATCCCGACGAGTGGTCGAACCTGTTCCATTGGAAAGGTCCGCCCGAGCGCTGGCGCGTGCATTTCCCGACCGCGCCCGAGGACGATCCTGACGCGCTCCTTCGCTCGGCGGCGCTGCAGGAGCGCTTGACGCGCTTCCTCGACGCCGGAGCCGCCTACGACATCGTCGGCACCAATCTCTATGTCGTGCATCAGCGCGTGGCGGCGAGCTTCCGCATGGGCCGCGCCATCCTTGCCGGCGATGCGGCGCATGTGAACAGCCCGATCGGCGCCATGGGCATGAACAGCGGCGTGCACGACGCCTTCAATCTCGCGGAAAAGCTCGTCGCCATCCTGCGCGGCGCGGCGGATATCGACGTGCTCGACCGTTACGAGCGCCAACGCCGCCATGTCGCGCTCGAGCACACCCAGGCCGAAACGATCCGCAACCGCCGCCGCCTCGAGGAGCGCGATCCCGCCATGCGCCGGCGCAATCAAGATGAGCTACGCCGTATCGCCGCCGACCCGGCACGCGCGCGCGCCTTCCTGCTGCGCACCTCGCTTATCGCAAGCCTGCGCGAGGCGGCGGCCATTCTTTAGCGCAAAAAAGAGCGGCGCCTTGTGAGCGCCGCCCCGAAGAAGGAAGCGGAAAGGCTAGGCCTGGCGCGCGCGGCGGCGACGGCGGAACGCGCCGAACGCCACGAGGCCCGTGCCGAAGAGCGACAGCGACGCCGGCTCGGGAACCGCGTCGGCGCCCCAGACGACAACGTCACCGGTCGTTTGCCCGACGCAAACGCCCAGGCAAGCTCCCGCGCCAAACTCGTCGGGGTGATCCGTCGCCACGTCGGAGTAGGTGAACAGGCCAGGCGCCGAGTCGACCGTCAGGTCGATCAAGGTGTCGTCCGGCAGAAGATTGGGGCTCGTGGAGTCGAGGTCTGCGGCCAGATTGATGGTTTCCTCGTCGGTGCCCAAAGGACCCGTACCCAAGGCGATCGACAGGGAGCTCGCGCCGGTCAGCGAGGCCGAGGCCAAGGTGATCGCGTGCGACAGGCACCCGCCGCCAAGGGACGTGCTCGTTTCGGTATTGCTGAAGAGGCACGGGGTGCTCGCGGCGGCATAAAGGGTCAAGGTGCCGTCCAAGGTGCCGCCGGAAAATCCGGACGAACTCCAAGTGCCGCCCGTCGTCGACAGGTTCGTCACCGTGGCGAATAGCTGCCACCCGCCCGGGAAGACGCTGTTGAGGCCGGTCCCAAGCAATGGATACCCGTTGAGCGTGTCGATCCGGATCGCCATTTCGCTGCTGACATCATCCGGGTGCCTTGTGCTCCCGATATTTTCGCTGCTCAGCAACTGGCCGTTGCTGCCGCTGCCGAAGAGGAGGTCGTCGAAAAGCGTGCCGTAGCCGCCGTCTGTCGTGAACGACTGCGGCGAGCTGGTCGGCGAGATGATGGTGATCGGCCCGGCCGACGCCGCCGTGGCGAGGCCGAGGGCCAGAACTGTCGCGGATGCCGCGCCTGCAAGCCGGGAGAGCATGTTGGTTAATCCTGGTTGACCATTCCTGCTGACAAAAAAAGCAAGCTCCGTGCCATGTCGGCTCGGTCGTGCATTCTCAGCAGGTTATCGGAGCTACGTCGGCGCGTTATCCGGCGACTGTAAAATTCTCTGACGATTTCGTGAGGGACGACTCGGGGGGCCGGCTGGGCGGTTAACGGTAAACCCTTAATAACCCAGAGCAAAAGCCTCGCGGCGATGGTCGCCCGCACCGGCGAGCGTGCCCGGCGCCAGAACCTCGATCGCCTTGGCCGAGCCGTAGAAATAGGGATCGGGCGAACGGCGCACTTCGTGCCCCATGGCGGCGAGCGCCGGCAGGACCGACTCGGGAAATTCGCTGTCGATCAGGAATTGGCCGCCCTGCGCGTTGCACCAGCGTGGCGCTTCGACCGCGGCCGCGACATCGCGCCCGCCATCGATGAGATGCGTCAGCACCTGCGCGTTGGTGAGGGTCTGGCTCACCCCGCCCGGGCTCGCGAGCACGAAGCGCGGCGCGTCGTCGCGCAGCACCATCACCGGGCAGAGCGTGTGCGCCGGGCGCTTGCCCGGCCCAACGCTGTTCGGCTGCCCCGCGCGATGGGTGAAGCCTTGCATGCGGTTGTTGAAGATGAGACCGGTCGCGGGCTCGAGGAAGGCGCTCCCGAACACGTTGAAGACGCTCTGCACGACACAGACGGCGTTGCCGGCGACGTCGGCCAGCATGAGGCACGACGTGCCGCCGCGCTCGGGCACGAGCGTCGCCGGCGCGGTCGCGAGCACGGCCGCGCGCATCTTCGCCGTCATCGCCGGATCGAGCGCGCGCGCAACCGCGTCGGGAATTTCGCGCGGATCGGCGATGAGCGGGCGGCCATGCTCGAACGCGGCCTTCATCGCGCTCATCTGCCAGCCGACGCGCCGCACCGGATCAGCGGCGAGGTCACCGCCCGGCACCGCCGCCAAGCCTTCGAGTTGCAGGAGCAGCAGCACGCCATAGGAATTGGGCGGCATCACCATGACGCGATGGCGGCGATAGGAAGTGCTCGCGGGCTCGACCCAGATCGGCGCCATCGCCGCGAGGTCGGCTTCGCGCATGAGGCCGCCGCGCGCCTCGAAATATGAGGCGATGTGGCGCGCGGTCTCGCCGCGATAGAAACTGTCGGGCCCTTGCTCGGCGACGCCGCGCAGCGTCTTCGCGAGCGCGGGCTGGCGGAAGAGGTCGCCCGCACTGACGGGGCGCCCGCCCGGCAGATAAAGACCGGCGCAGCCGGGATCGGATTCGAGGAGTGCGCGATCGTCGGGCAATCGGTCGGCGAGCACGCGGCTCACCGGGTGGCCGTTCTCGGCGAGGTCGAGCGCATCCTCGAACAGCTCGCGCCATGCGAGCTTGCCGTAGCGGCGATGCATTGCTTCCCAGGCGCGTACCAGCCCCGGCACCACCGGCGCGAGGGGGCCGCGAGTCTTCATGCCGTCCGGAAAGTGCTCGGGCGTCGCCAGCGCCGGTGCGATGCCGGAAGCGTTGAGCCCGACCGTGCGGCGCGATGCCGCATCGTGATAGAGGATGAAGCAGTCGCCGCCCAAGGAGGTCGCATGCGTCAGCACCACGGCGAGCGCCGCCGAGGCGGCGATCATCGCGTCGACCAGCGTGCCGCCGCGCTTCAACGCGGCGATTCCCGCCAGCGTCGCGGCGGAATGGCCGGATACGACCATGGCGCGGCGCCCGAACACCGGCGCGCGCGGGGTGCGTGCTTCGAATTCGCCCATCTTTTTCTCCTTATCCCCGGAAACGGCGAAAAAATACAGCCTGTCCCCAACCGGCGCGAGCAATGGATCGTTGTTCCCGGCCGTTGTGTTGGGCTAGAATCGGGAAGAGATGGGGATTTCTTACGTGATCAGGTGGCAGGCACCGGCGCTTTTCGCCGGTCTGACGATGCTGGCCCCCGCGGCCTGGGCGTCGCAGACGATCTATGAATATCACATCGAGCATCCGCGCTACGGCGACATCGGCACTTATACCAACGTCGTGCAGGATCAGGGCGGCGGCACCGAGGTGAAGAGCGATCTTCGCGTCACGGTGAAGATTCTCGGCATCGTCATGTTCCGCGAGGAAGGAACCCGCACCGAGCTTTGGCGCGGCGACCGGCTCGTCGGCTTCGACGCCATCACGGACACGAACGGCGACAAGATCGCGGTCCACGGCGAGGCCAAGGGCGACGCCTTCGTGCTGACGACGCCCACCGGCACGATCGACGCGCCGCCCCAGGTCCATCCCTCCAATCCCTGGGCGCCGCACGTGCTCGATACCGATTTCATGATGTCGACCAAGACGGGCCATGTGGAGCGCGTCAGCGTCACCGGCGGCAGGGTCGAGCCGGTGACCCTCGACGGCAAGCAGTTCCAGCTGCACCATTACGACGTCGTCGGCACCAAGCACCAGCAGGTCTGGCTCGACGACCAGGGCACCGTCGTCGCCTTCCGCACCGAGGAAGACGGCTCGCCGGTCGACTTCATCCTGAGCCACCCGCCGACCACCGAAAGCCAGAGCCAGGCGCAGAACCAGGCGCAGAATTAGGGCGCCACCACTCTTCAGCGATCGTCATGCCCGGCCTTGCGCCGGGCATCTGCGTTTTTCGCCTGGCCTACGTGCCGCCCTTCAGCAGATGGCCCCATTTCTCGCGCGTCTTGGCGCGCAGCTCCGGGCTCGATTCCGCGACTGGCGGGAAATCCTTGAGCATCTCGTAAGGGCGGCAGGCGTCGACGATGGCGCGCGTGTTGTGGAGTTCGCCCTTGCGCTTCCTCGGATCGAGCGCGCCCGACCAGGCGCGGCGGATCGTGTCGATGTCCTCGGCGGGATCGCAACGCGTCGCGATCGCCCAGATCACGTCGAAGCTGTTGGTCGGATCGATGTCGTCGTCCACGACGACGACGAAGCGACCGAGATAATTGCCGGCATGCGCGCCCGCGGCCAGTAGCCCCGCCTGCTTCGCGTGGCCGGGATAGGCCTGCTTCACCGCGATAATGTTGAAGAGCCGCCCGCCGCCCGCTTCGTGGCACCACACGCCGGTGACCCCGGGCAGCCCGGCCTTCTCGACCTGGTCCCAGATCATCGCCGACTTGATGACGCATTTGCTGAGCGAATAGTCCGACGGCGGCCGGCCCGGCCGCGCCATCGTCAGGATCGGGTTGGTGCGATAATAGACGCGGCGGATCTTCACTACCGGATCCTCGCGCACCGAGCTTGCGTAATATCCCGTCCATTCGCCGAACGGCCCTTCGCCTTTCAGCTGATCGGGCAAGATCTCGCCCTCGAGCACGATCTCGGCCGCGGCGGGGAAGGGGAGGCCGTGCAGCTCGCTCCTGATCGTGTCGAACGGCACGCCGCGATGGCCGCCCGCATGCGCGAATTCCGAGACGCCGGCCGACACCTCGTTGCCGGACGACAGGAACAGGAGCGGGTCTTGGCCGCAGCAGATCACGACCGGGCAGGGCTTGCCCTCGCGGAAATATTTCTCGCGGATCTGGCGGCCGTGCTTGCCCGGCGACATCCACAATCCGACTGTGTTGCGGTCGTGGATCATCACGCGATAGGTCCCGACATTGATCCAGTCGCTCTCGGGATCGCGCATGACGACGAGGTCGCCGGTGCCGATATAGCGCCCGCCGTCGAGCTCGTGCAGGAACGGCACCGGGAATTTCGTGAGATCGACTTCGCCGTCGCGATCGACGTTGTCGAGCACCGGCCCGCCATTGACGAACACGTTGGGCAGAAGCTCGAACTGCTTCATCCGGTCGCGATATGCCCGCACGACGTCCAAGGGATGGTTCGGCATCGGCAAGCCCAAGGTCAGCGCGAGCCGGCGCGGCGAGTTGGTCATGCCCGAGAGCACCGTCATCTCCGGCGGATAGTCCTTGATCTTATCGAACAGGATGGCGGGCGGGTTCTCGGGCGTGGCCTGGTAGATCATTTCGGCGACGGCGCCCATCTCGAGCTTCCAGTCGCAGCCCGAAACGCGCTTCAGCTCGCCGATCGATTCGACGCGGCTGATCCATTCGCGGAGATCGGCATGCGGCTTCGCGAACTCGCCGATGCGAATGGGATTGTGATTACCCCGCTCGTCCATGGGACCCTCCGATGCGGGCGGGTTATGAGGCGATTGCCCCGCCCGATGCAAGCCGATAGGTTCGCCCGCACCAACGGGAGGTTGCGATGGCGCGACAGGCAACGGCGCGGATTCCAGCGGCCCACAAGCCCGCAAGCGACGTCGTGGCGCGGCTCGATCGCGTCGTCGACGACTATGCTCGCCGCGTGCGCTTCTTCAAGGAGCCGCTGACCAAGGGGCGCGCCGCCATGTTCGTGTTGCAGCATCGGCAGAATACGCGCCAGCGCAACTCGGTGCTGAAGCTGCGCGTCGCCACCAACTGCCCCGACTGGGAAACGAAGCTGCGCATCATCGGCGCGTGCAGCGAGGAGATCATCGCCGACCACGAGCATGGCGGCGGGCGGCCGCACTGGGCCATCCTCGAGGATCTGGGCGTGCGCATCGGGCTCACGCGCAAGGCGATCGCGAACGCGCGGCTGCTTGTCTCGACGCAGCTCTGCTGGCTCGCCTGGGAGGCGCTGATGTCGAACCGGCACTGGCTCGAGGGCCTGATCGCGAACACGTGCGCCGAGCGTGCCAACGTTCCAGGCTATGGCGAGGGCGAGTTCAAGAAGCACGGCTGGTTCGGCGTTGAGCGGCCGCGCTGGGGCAAGCTCTTCGGCCTCAAGAACGACGCGCTCAATTTCTTCGAGCTGCACGAGGCGGCCGACATCGTCCATTCGAACCTCGGCTGGCAGACGGTGGCGAAGGAGGCCGAGCGCCTGGGCCTCGCCGACCAGGTCGTCCATGCCTGCCGGATCAATCTCATGGTGTGGGAGCAGTATCTCGACGGGATCGCCGCCGGCGGCGACGCGCTCGACCGCGGCAAGGAGCCGAATTACGTGTAGCGCGGGGTCAAAACCCCGGCGCGTTCTCGATCTGGTCGAGCCAGTCGAAGCCCATCGCCCGCACGATGCGGTTCGAGATGACGACGAGCCGCGCTTCCTCCGTGGGATCGAGGTTGAAGTGCTGGTGGATCGAGAAGGGCGGGATGTAGATGAAATCGCCGCGCGACCATTCGACCGTTTTCGGCTCCTCCTCCCAATCCCACGCGAAGGCATCGAGGCATTCGAACTTCAGATCCCAGTGCAGATCGTAGCCGCGCCCCTCGGCGACGAAGACCACTTCCTCCCACATGTGCCGGTGCTTGCCCGAGCGCCCTCCGCCGGGCAGGAACTGCATGTAAGCCTCGATGCAGCATTCCTTCGTCAGGAGCCGCTCGTGCATCAGATGCTTCAGGAGCCCGTCCGGCGCCTGCTCGAACGGCATCTCCTCGGCGAGCACGATGTTCTTGAGGTTGTCGTAGCTCTTCCGGAATTTCGCGGAATTGGCGATCTGGTCCTTCCTGAAATCGCACGACCCCTTGCCGACATGCGCCAAATCGCGTTCTTCGAGAATCTTCATGGCGCTCACCAATCGATCGGGGGCTGATAGTCCTCGTGTCCCTCGGGCGGCGTGTTGGGCGGATAGGACACGATCTTCTGGAACAAGAGGTGCATGAAGAGGAAGAGCGGCTTCGCCTTCATCACGAGCACGATCGCCTCGTTGTCGGGATCGTCGTTGAAATGCTGATGGACGCAGCCGTTCTCGACGATCATGCAGTCGCCGGCCTTCCACTCGATGCGGCGGCCGTCATGGACGTCGTGCCCGCGCCCTTTGAGGATATAGAAGACGGCGCTGTTCATGTGGCCGTGCTTCTGGCCATAGGCGCCCGGCGCCAGCACCTCGATATGCGTCTCGATCGACTGCGCGACCTCGGTCTGCTGCGGGTTGATGACCTGCTTGCCGTAGAGTTGCGGCCCGCCCTTCCACTTGAAATCCTTGAAGTGATAGACGCGCGGCTGCGCCAGAAGTTGGCGATAGACCTCGCCATAGGTCCCCTCGAGCGCGCGAACGAAGGTGCGCTTCTTCTGCCAGCGCTCCCACACCACCGGCTCGGGCTCGTTGCGCCCGTCTTCGGTCTGCGGCCGGTCGTAGAGGTCGGTCATGACGCTCTCCTTTATGAGATCACGGGCAGCAGCAAGTACGAATCATACGTGCCGCCGGCGTGGATCGTGTTCGTTCCGGAAAAGCTTGCGGGCGGCCGGTCGCGCGGGTCGTCGTGCGTGAACCAGCCGGTGTCGGTGTCGCGCGACATGCCGGGCCGCGCGAAATCCTGGCCCTGTACGGTGAGGCCGAGGCGATAATCCTTCGGCAGCGCGAGGCTCGTCGGCCAGATTTCGACATCGACCGCGTAGATCTCGCCGGGCTCGAGCTTCTGCACCTCGTCGTGCGTGTGATAAGGGCGCCACTCGGTCGTGCGCGCGGGATCGAGCTTCCTCTGCGACACGCGCAGCCACCCTTGCGACACCGGCGCGCGTGGCGCGGTCGAGCTGAAGAACACGACTTCCTTGCCCGCGGGATCGAACGCTCTGAGCGTCGCGAAGATGTCCATGTCGTCCGTGCTCGACGCGACGTGGAGACGGAGCTTCACCGGCCCCGCGATCTCGACATCCCGCTCGAAGGGCGCCGTGATGAACGTCACGCCCTCGCTCAGCGCCGGATACGACACGCTCGCCGCCCCGCCCGGCGGCGCCGCGCCCAGCGCCTTCGCGTCCGCATCGAGCGAAAGCTTCGTCCACTTCGTCCCCGGCAGCGGCCAATCCTTGGCCGCGATCTTGCGCTTCACCTTGTCGTCGGCCGAGCGCACCTCGATCTCGACGCGCGGCTCGTTCTCCCAACCGTTCTCGATGCCCTTCAGATAGCGGTCGAAGAAACGGCGCTGCATCGCCACCGTCTCGGGCATGAGGAAGGTGATGAAATAGGGACCCGACTGCACCTTGAGCCATTTCTCGCGCGAGGCGAGCCCGAGCCATCCGGCGATGGTGCCGCGCAGATGGAGCGCCAGCCCGCCCCAGTTCGCGACCGCGAGCGTCGGCAGCTCGATCGTCGAGAGATCGGGGCTGCGCTCCTTGTACCAATCGTCGAGCGTCGGGTGCGCCAGCACATTGCCGATGTAGTCCTCGCGGTTCGCCTTGAGCTCGGCCGGCGAAAGGCTCGCCGGGCCGGTGCTGCGCGCGCCGGTGACGATGTCGAGATAGGGGGTCTCGGCGTTGCCGTACTGGCTTCGCAGCACGGTGCGGTTCCACCAGCGATCGAGGAATCCCGCGGAGAAGATGCCGTCGCTCCTCGTCCGGTCGCGGAAGAAATCGTACGTGCCTTGCCACGGCAGCAACGCCGAAAGATAAGGCGGGCGCTGCGCCGCGATCGCCCATTGGCCGGCGGCGTAATAGGAAATGCCCAACAACCCGATCTTGCCCGACGACCAGGGCTGCACGCCCGCCCACGAGATCGCGTCGTAGAAATCGCGAAACTCGGCCGGCGCGTTGATGTCGAGCTTGCCCGGCGATTTTCCGGCGCCGCGCGAATCGACCTTCAGCACGATATAGCCGTGCGGCACCCACACTTCCGGATCGGGCGTCTCGAACACCAGATGCTTGCACGACGAATGCTCGAGAATCTTCGGATAGCGCTTCTGCACGACCTCCCATGCGGGCGGCATGCTCTGGCTGATATGCACGTCCTTGCCATAGGGCCCGAACGTCATGATGACGGGATATTTGCCGGGCTCTTGCGGACGGAACACGTTAGCGCTGAGGCGCGCGCCGTCGCGCATCGGCACGGCCACGTCCTTGTCGAGCGTCATCGTAAGCGTCATCGCAAACCTTCCGCCGCCGCGGATTCGTACAGGAGGGCCGATGGCGCGTCCAGACGCCGACTCACGCCATTGCCCCCATCGACCTTCGTCGCGCACCGCAGCTCTGTCGCAGCGGGACTCACGCCGCGCGTGTCGGCCTAATCGGCCTGGGCGGTTCCTCTACCGAGAGGGCGGCGCGCAGCGCCTGCAGGCCCCGCAACGGAAATCCCTGGAAGCCATTCCAAGCGCGGTTGTATCCCTCTGCTCCATTCGCGTCCCAAAGCCGTTGTACTGCGTCGAGGACCGCGCCGGCGAAGGCATCCGGGCTCGTGTAAGCCTCGAAAACCTTTTCGCCTTCACTGTCCGGGGCACGCGGCAAGATATGTGGAAAGACTAGCACTTTGATGCCTAATTTCGCCGTTGGCTCGCCGATCATTCCCCACTCTTTTTCGACAATTAGGCGCCATTCCCGTGGTTCACCGTCGAATGAGACCTCGGCGCGGCTCACGGAAGTGGCGACCATCAATGCCGCCCGAACCAGGTCACCCAAGGCATCGGTGCAATATCCGAATGGGCCGACGTGGGTCGACACGGTCCCGATTGTGAGCTGAAAGCTCGACCACCCGTACTCGCCAAGCTTGTATTCGATGGAAACGGCTTCTGTCACGCTGACGTGCCTCCGGTGATGGTTTGGTCCGCTCACGTCGCGTGCGAGAACATCGGCTTGCCCGCGACCGGCGTCTCACAGCGCAGGATCGTGCCGGTGTCGGACTCGGTGATGAAGAGCTGGCGGTTGCCCTCGCCGCCGAAGGCGAGGTTCGTCATGTGGTGGCCGACGCACGGCTCGATCAGGTGCGTCGGGATGCCGTTCGCATCGAAGCGCCAGATGCCGATGCCGAGATGGCAGACATAGAGTCCATCCTCGCGGTCGAGCGCCAGCCCATCGGGTCCAGCCTGGCCGCCCGAAAGCTGCAGGAACGTGCCGACCTTCGAAACCGAGCCGTCGCGCATCAGCGGCGCGCGCCACACCGCGTTCTGCCGCGTCACCGCGACGAAGAGCCGGTTCTCCGCCATGTTGAGCACGATGCCGTTGGGGCTCGGGATCGTGCTCATCAGCAGATCGAGCCTGCCGTCGGGTCCGAGGCGATAAACACGGCCCGAGGGATCGTGCATCCCGGTCTGGCCCTGATCCGTGAAATAGCACGCGCCGTCCGCGCCGAAGACGAGGTCGTTCAGGCCCTTGAAGCCTTCGCTGTGGCGGCTGCCGAGGAGCGTCTCGGCCTTTCCTGCCTTCGGGTCGATCAGCACCAGCCCGTTCTTGTAGTCGGCGACGAAGATGCGCCCGTCCTTGTGGATCTTGAGGCCGTTTGGCCAGCCGTCGTACTGCACCACGAGATCGCACGCGCCCTTGGGTGAGAGGCGGAAGATGCGGCCGAACGGGATGTCGACGAAAAAGAGATTGCCGTCGCGGTCGAAGCTCGGCCCTTCGATGAAGCAATCGACCTCCTGGCCGAGTCGGTTCGGCTCCGACCAGTCCGTACGCGTTTTCTTGCGGAAGCGGTCGGGCAGGCGGCAATGCACTTCGGTCGTGATGCGCGTCGGCGGCGCGAACATGAACATGCGGCCTCCCTGCGGCGAAAGGGCGCTCATGCTGGCGAAGGGCGCGCCCGATCTGGCATGATTGCGAGAGAGCGAGGGAGTTTCCATGGGGCTTGCGCGGACGTGGTTCTGGGGCGCCGGCCTGATGTTCTTGTTGGCCGCATGCGGTGGCGGGGGCGGCGTCGCGGCCCAGGGCCAGCCCGCCGGCTGGAAGGCGATCCTGATCGCCGGCGACGACCAGGAGCCCGCGTTCGACAACGCGGTCGATGCGATGGCGGAGAAACTCGCGGCGTTCGGGCTCGCGCCCGGCAACATCACCGTGCTCAAGGCGTCGGAATACGGCCCCAATGGCGCAGTCCGCGCCAACATCCACGCGGCCTTTCTCAATCTCAAGCCGGGGCCGGACGACGGCTGCTTCTTCTACATGACCTCGCATGGCATGGAGGGGCGCGGCCTCATTCTCCGGCGCGAGCAGTTGGTGGTCACTCCGGCCGCGCTCGCCGGGGCGCTCGACGAAGCGTGCGGCGCGCGGCCTACCGTGGTGATCGCGTCGGGCTGCTTCTCCGGCATTTATGCGACCTCGGCTCAGCTGGCGCGGCCGAACCGCGTCGTGCTGACGGCGGCGCGGCCCGACCGGCCGTCTTTCGGCTGCAATGCCAGCCTGCGCTACACCGTGTTCGACAAGTGCGTGCTCGCCAATCTGGCGCGCGGCGTCGCCTGGGACGCGGTGATGGACGGGACGCGCGCCTGCGTCTCGGGCAACGAGTTCGACATGCACGTGACCG
The DNA here is from genome assembly GCA_963729295.1 of uncultured Alphaproteobacteria bacterium. Taxonomy (GTDB): domain Bacteria; phylum Pseudomonadota; class Alphaproteobacteria; order ATCC43930; family CGMCC-115725; genus DATJLY01. Next base: position 207,498 of record CAVSNJ010000028.1, on the reverse strand, counting down.
CGCCGTCCGAGCCGCAGATCGCGGTGGGCGCGGCGGAACAGCAGCTCCTCACCTTCGCGCGCTGAGGCCGCCGATGTCGATGCCCGCTGGGACATTGCCGCGCGGCACAGGCCCCTTGCGGTCGCGCCTGCCGAGACGGGCCGCGATCATCGCCGCGTTGCGCGATCAATACACGGTGCGGCGCCTGCGGCTTGCCGCCGGCTGGGTGATGTTCTCGTACTTGACCTTGCATTTCCTCAATCACGCGCTCGGCAACATTTCGCTTGATGCGATGTTGTGGGGATCGCGGATTCACGAATGGATCTGGCGCGGACCGATCGGCGGCCCGCTGCTCTATGGCGCGTTTCTCATCCATTTCTCGCTGGCGCTCTGGGCGCTTTATCAGCGCCGCTCCTGGCGCATGGGCTGGGGCGAGGCATTGCGGCTCGCGCTCGGCTTCTCGATCGTGCCGCTGCTCGTTCACCATTACTTGGGCACCCGCTTTGCCTACACCGTCTACGACTACCACCGCAATTACGATTCCACCCTTCTCGCCTATTTCACGGCGAACCCGTTCTGGGGCCAGCGGCAGATTGCGGTCCTCATCATCGCCTGGACGCATGCATGCCTCGGCATGCATTTCTGGCTGCACCAGAAACCGGGCTATCAGCGGCTGAAGCCGGTGCTGCTGGCCTTCGCCGTGCTGCTGCCGACGCTCGCCTTGCTCGGTGTCGCGCAAGGCGCGCGCGAGGTGGCGAAGCTGGCGCACGACCCGGCGTGGCGCGCCTCGCTCGACGCCCGGGAGCATTCCGCCGACCCGGCGTTCACGGCCCACGTCTGGAGCCTCGAGGTTCGGATCTACTGGGCCTATGCCGGACTCATCGCCTTGGTGTTCGCCGCGCGCGGGGTCCGCTGGTTGCTCGAGCGGCGGCGCGGCTTCGTCCGCATCTCCTATCCGAGCGGCGCGATCGTGCGTATTCCGCGCGGGCTCGCCGTGCTCGACGCAAGCCGCCGCGCCCAAATTCCGCACGCCTCGATTTGCGGCGGCCGCGGCCGCTGCTCGACCTGCCGCATCCGCGTGCTGCGCGGTCTCGAGGGCCTGCCGCCGCCCGCGCCGCACGAGGCCGCGGTGCTGGCACGATTTCGCGCCGCGCGCAACGTGCGGCTCGCCTGCCAGCTTCGGCCGGTCGGCGACATCGCGGTCCTGCCGCTGCTGCCGCCGGATGTCGCCGCCGACGACCGCCGCCGGCGCATCGCGGGCGCGGTCGATACCGAACGTTTCGTCGCGATCATGTTCATCGACATTCGCGAATCGACCGCCATCGTCGAAAAGCGCCTGCCTTACGATGTCGTGTTCCTGCTCAACCATTTCTTCGAAGCTGTGGGTGGCGCCGTCGCGGCCGTCGGCGGCACTCCCAACCAATTCCTCGGCGACGGCATGATGGCGATCTTCGGCATGGAGTGCGACGCGAAGGAGGCGTGCCGCCAGGCGCTTGCCGCCGCGGGTCCGGTCGTTCATCGCCTTACTGAGATGAATCGCACGTTGGCCGACGAGCTGCCGCGTCCGATCAGCATCGGCATCGGCATCCATGCCGGCAATGTGATCCTCGGCGAATTGGGCTATCGCGACCGCTTTCTTCTGACCGCGATCGGCGACAGCGTCCATGTCGCGTCGCGGCTGCAGGAGCTCACCAAGGAATTCGGCTGTCAGGCGGTCGTGTCGGAGACCGTGGGCGAGGCGGCGCGCGTGCCGCTCGACGCGTTTCAGCATCGCGAGATGCGCGTGCGCGGCCGCGACGCGCCGATCGGCGTGCGCATCGTCGACGATGTCGAAGCACTGATGCCGGCGGTGTGAGCCCGGCGCAAGCCGGTCGCCGCCGCTGCGGCGCCTCAGGGCGAGACTTCCTCCAACAGCCGCCGGCTCGTCTCGACCATAAAGAAGGCGGCGGCGCAGCCGATCGCGCCGAACACGGCGAAGATGCCGAAGACTCCGCCGATGCCGAAGCGCGGCAGGACGAAGCCGACGAGGATCGGCCCGATCGTCGCCGCGATGCGCAGCCAGAAGCTCGCCCACGACACACCCACGGCGCGCATCCGCGTCGGATAGATCTCGGCGGTGTAGAGGAAGATGCTCATGCCGATCGAGCCGAGCCACATCGCGCAGAAGAAATATCCGACAAGCATGCCGAGGGCCGTTGCGGCGCCGAAAAGCGCGAGCTCGGTCAATCCCGCCGCAAGCAGGAAGAAGGCGCAGATGAAATAGAGGCGCCGCCCGGTGCGGTCGATGACGAGCGCGCAGACGAGCGAGCCGACCAGGGTGCCGCCCTGCGTGAACGCCGCATAGCTCAGCGCCTGCTGCAGCGGCAGGTGATAGACCTGGCGATAGAGCGTCGGGATCCAACCCTGGAGCCCGTAGGCGATAATATAGACCGAGGCCCACAGCACCCAGGCGAGGAAGGTGCGCGCGCGGTAGCGGCCCTCGAACAGCTCCTGCCAGCGCGTCGCCGATGCGGCGGGCCGCGCCGTGATCTGCTGCATCGGCGGCAAGGGCCGCGCCCCGTTCCGCGAGACGATCTGCTCGATCCGCTTGAGGATCGTGTCGGCTTCGCCGAGCCTCCCCTTCGAGGCGAGCCAGCGCGGCGATTCCGGGCAGAAGCGCTGCAATAATAGTGCTACCAGCGCCGGCGCGGCGCCGATGATGAACATCCATTGCCAGCCGAAGCGCGGCACGACGAACGCGCCCGAAATGCTTGCGCCCAAGAGGCCAACGGGAAAGATCATCTGGTAAGACAGGAACGAGCCGCCGCGTTTCTCCGCGCGCAGAATCTCGCTGATGTAAGTGGACGCGATCGGGATCTCGCCGCCCAATCCGATGCCTTCGACGAAGCGGCACCAGAACAGCTGGTCGTAAGTCTGCGTCAGCGCGCAGGCGAGGCTCATCACCGCGTAGAGCCCGATCGCGAGCCGCGCCGCCGGGATGCGGCCGATGCGCTCGGCGCCGAAGCCGAAGCAGAACGCACCCAGCGCCTGGCCAAGATTGGCGATGCTGATGAGGCCGCCAACGCTTTCCGGGTGAATGTGCCATTCCGGGATGATGACCGGCAGAACATAGGCCAGCGCGAGGGAGTCGAATGAATCGAAGAAGATCGCGACGCCAAGGATGATGGTGACGGTGACGTGCCAGCGCGAGAACGGCAGGCGCTCGATCCGCGCGATGATGGTCTGCTCGTCGAGCGGCAGCGTCTCTTGCATGGCGGCCTCCCTAGAGTCCCTCATCCTGTGCGGTGTCCCATAGGGACCATAGGGGCGCAGTCGAAGGACGCATTTTTTATGAGGCCATAGTGCGCCCGGGCTGCGGAAGCGGCAAGCCACCGCGCACCATTCGGTGCTATAACGCCCCCCACGCCATGATCTCGATCCGCGATCTCGCCATGACCTATCGCACCGCGCAGGGGCAACACCCGGCGGTGCGCGGGGTCTCGCTCGAGATCGAGCCGGGCGCGTTCTACACGCTCCTGGGTCCCTCGGGCTGCGGCAAGACTTCGATCCTGCGCTGCGTCGCCGGGCTCGAGCATCCTGACGCCGGCGAGATTTCGATCGGCGGCGAAGTGGTGTTCTCGGCCGAGCGCGGCGTCTGGGTCCCGCCGCATCAGCGCAACATCGGCATGGTGTTCCAGTCCTACGCCATCTGGCCGCACATGACGGTGTTCGAGAATGTGGCCTTTCCGCTGCGCCACAAGCGGCCGCGCTTGCCGCGCGCGGAAATCCGCGAGCGCGTGGCGAAGGCGCTTTTGCTTGTCCATCTCGACGGGCTCGAGGACCGGCCGGCGCCCTATCTCTCGGGCGGGCAGCAGCAGCGCTTGGCCTTGGCGCGCGCGCTCGTCGGCGAGCCGCGCGTGCTCCTCCTCGACGAGCCGCTCTCGAACCTAGATGCGAAGCTGCGCGAGGAGATGCGGCTCGAGATCCGCCAGGTGGTGGAGCGCTTGGGCGTCACCACGCTCTTCGTCACGCATGAGCAGATCGAGGCGCTCACCATGTCGGACGTGATGGCGGTGATGCGTGACGGCGTGATCGTGCAGGAAGGCGCGCCGGCGGAAATTTACGCGCGGCCCAACGGCGCCTTCGTCGCCGATTTCATCGGCCGCACCAATTTCCTCAAAGGGCGCGTCGTTGAGGTCGCGGGCGGGCGGGCCACGGTCGAGACCGCGATCGGCCGGCTTTCCGCACGCGTCGATGACGAAACGCGCGCCGGCGACGAGGTCACGGTCGCGGTGCGGCCTGAGAACGTCGCGATCGCCGAGGAAGGTTTCTCCGGCACGGTCGAGACCGTCGTCTATGTCGGCAACCTGCTCGATTGCCTCGTCGCGGTCGGCTCCGAGCGCATCCGGCTCCAGCTCCATCCCTCGGCGACGCTCGCGCGCGGCGAGACCGTGCGGCTTCATTTCCCGCCCGAGCATCTCCTCGCCATGCGGCGGTAGAAGGACACACGACGGCAATACCGTCCGTTCACTTGAATTCCCCGCGAGTCCGCGATAATGAGCGCGCGGCCATTTGCAGGGGAAAATCACAGTGCCGTTCGACGAAGCATCGGGCCTGCGGCTCGCGGCCGATATTGGCGGAACCTTCACTGATATCGCGGTCTTCGACGAGGCGAGTGGGCGCCTCACCTTGGGCAAGGCGCTCTCGACGCCCGCCAATCTCGCCGAGGGCATCAATGCCGGCGTCGCGAAGACCGGCACCCGATACAATTCTGTCGGGCTTTTCCTGCATGGCTCGACGATCGCCATCAACACGATTTTGGAGCGCACCGGCGCCAAGACCGCGCTCCTCATCACCGAGGGGTTTCGCGACATCTACGAGATCGGCCGCATCAACCGGCCGGACTCCTACAACCTCTTCTTCCAGAAGCATGTGCCGCTGGTCGAGCGCGCGCTGCGCTTCGAGGTGAAGGAGCGCGTGCTGGCCGACGGCGAGGTCGAGCGCCCGCTCGACGAGGCCGAGGTCGCGGGCCTCGGCCAGAAGCTCGCGGGCCTGGGCGTCGAGGCGGTCGCGATCCTCTTCCTCCATTGCTATCGCAGCCCCGAGCACGAGGCCCGCGCCAAGGCGCTCTTGGAGGCGCGCCATCCCGACATGTTCGTCTCGGCCTCGCACGAGCTGTCGCAGGAATATCGCGAGTTCGAGCGCTGCTCGACCGTCGTCGCGAACGCTTATATCGGTCCGAAGGTGCGCGACTATATCGGCGGCATCAATGCGCATCTGCGCGGCGCCGGGTTCAAGGGCTCGTTCCTCGTCGTGCAATCGACCGGCGGGCTCTACGAGGCGGACCAGGCGCAGAAATACTGCGTCCGCATGCTCGAATCCGGGCCCGCGGCGGGCGTCATCGGCACGCGCGTCATCTGCCGCAACCTGGGGCTCGAGAACGCGATCGCCTTCGACATGGGCGGCACCACGGCAAAGGCCGGCGTCATCTACAAGGGCGAGCCGCTCACGACCGGCGCCGCGCTCCTCGGCGGCTACGAAAAGGCGCTGCCGGTGCAGATCGCCATGATGGACATATTCGAGGTCGGCACCGGCGGCGGCTCGATCGCGCGCGTCGAGGACGAGATGCTGCGCGTCGGCCCGCAAAGCTCGGGCGCGCAGCCGGGCCCGGCCTGCTATGGGCTCGGCGGCACTTTGCCGACCGTGACCGACGCCAACCTCGTCTTGGGCCGCCTCGGCGCCGACCGTTTCCTCGGCGGCGAGATGAAGCTCGACACGGCGGCGGCCGAGCGTGCGCTCAAGTCCCATGTCGCGGGCCCGCTCGGCATGGACGTGACCGCGGCGGCCGACGGCATCTTGCGCGTCGCGTCCACGGCGATGTCCTATGCGGTGAAAGGCGTCACCACCGAGCGCGGCCTCGATGTCGGCGATTTCGCGCTCGTCGCCTATGGCGGCGCGGGGCCGCTTCACGCCGTCGCTGTCGCGCGCGAGCTCGGCATGCGCCGCGTCATCGTTCCGCCGGCGCCGGGCGTGTTCTCGGCGATCGGCATGCTGTTCTCCGACCTGCGTTACGATTTCGTGCGCACCTGGTTCACCCGGCTCGACGACGCCGACTTCGCCGATCTCGAGCGCGTCTACGGCGCGCTCGAGGATGACGGGCGGCGCAGCATCGCCGCCACCTCGATCCGGCCCGAGGAGATCATGGTGAAGCGCGCCGCCGACATGCGCTATGTCGGCCAGGAGCACGCCGTCACCGTCGATCTGCCGATGGAGGTGTTCGAGCAAGAAGGACCGCGAGGCGATCAAGCGCCATTTCGACGCGCAGCACGAATTCCGCTACGGCACCTGCGCGCCCGAGGAGCGCGCGGAAGTGGTGAGCCTCAGGACGACCGTCACCGGGGTCATGCAGAAGCCGCCGACGGAGCGGATCGAGACGGGCGGCCGCGCGCCGAAGAAAAGCACTTTCACCGGCAAGCGTCCGGTCTATTTCGGCGAGGATGGCGGGTTCCTGGAGACCGCGACCTATGCCCGCGCCGGCCTCCTCGCCGGCAACCGCATCACCGGCCCGGCGCTGGTCGAGGAGCATGCCTCGACCACCGTCGTCAATCCCGGCGACAAGCTCGTCGTCGACGAGTGGGGCAATCTCGTTATCACCGTCGCGGGGAGGAAATGATGGCGACGCTCGAAGCTGCGGCGCCGCAGGTCCACAAGGCCGATCCGGTCGTGACGGAGATCGTGCGCAACGGCGTCATCGCCGTGACCGAGGAGATGAAGACGAACCTCATGCGCACGGCCTACAACATGATCATCTACGAGGCCTTGGACTTCACCACGGGCCTCTATACCGCGACGGGCGAGACCATCTCGATCGGCATCGGGCTCCCGACCTTCATCCGCGGCATGGCCGAAACGATCAAGTCCGAGTTGAAGCATTTCGCCGGCGACATCCATCCCGGCGACATCCTCATCACCAACGACGCCTACACCACCGGCAGTCATCTCTATCACGTCACGCTCACGCTGCCGATCTTCCACAAGGGCGTGCTCGCGGGCTTCGCCTGCTGCATGGCGCACTGGATCGACATCGGTGGCACCTTGGGCGGGATGACCACGGACATCTATTCCGAGGGCCTGCAGCTGCCGTTCCTGAAACTCTACAAGGCCGGTAAGGTCAACCAGGACGTCGTCGACATCATCCGCATGAACGTGCGCATCCCGACGCGCGCGCTGGGCGACTTGCGCGCGCAGGTGACGGCGGTCAAGACCGGCGAGCGGCGCTTCCTGCAGCTTCTCGACCGCTACGGCCGCGAGGACGTGCTCGCCTCGGTCCGCTCGATCATGGACCATTGCGAGGTCTCGGCGCGCGCCCGCACGCGCAGCATCCCCGACGGTACCTACGAGGCCGAATCTTACATGGACGATGACGGCGTCGATGTCGGCAAGCGCGTCCCGATCAAGGTCAAGGTCATCGTCAAGGGTGACGAGATGACGGTCGACTTGTCGGAGGTCTCGGCGCAGGTGCGGGGCTTCTACAATTCCGGCGCCACGACCGGGCTCGGCTGCACCCAGGTCGCCTATAAATGCGTGACCTCGCCGCGCGACTACCCGATCAACGACGGCTCGTTCCGCAGCCTCAAATCGATCGTACCGCCGGGCCGCATCGTGAGCGCGACGCGTCCCGCGCCGATGCGGCAATGGATGGCCTTTCCGATGACCATCATCGATACGGTCTTCAAGGCCTTGGAGCCCGCGATCCCCGACCGCGTCATCGCCGGCCATCACGCCGATCTCCTCGCCGCGGGCTTCTACGGCATCAATCCCAAGGAACGCGAGTTCTTCATCGGCAATTTCGGGCCGCTGGGCGGCGGCTGGGGCGCCAAGCGCACCGAGGACGGCGTCTCGGGCGTCGTCTGCCTCAATGACGGCGACACGCACAACAGCCCGAACGAGCAGGTCGAGCAGAAATATCCGGTCGTGGTCGAGCGCTACGCGCTCATCCCGGATTCGGGCGGCGCCGGCAAGTATCGCGGCGGGCTCGGGCTCGAGCGCGTGACGCGGGCGCGCTCTCCCATCACCTTCGGCAGCCAGATCGATCGCGCGCACTGCAAGCCTTGGGGACTCGATGGCGGCAAGGAGGCGGCCGGCAACGAGGTCGCGCTCAGGACCGACGGCAAGTGGAAGGAGGATTTCCCGAATGCCAAGGTGCTGATCGCGCCGATCAAGGCGGGCGATGCTTACCGCCTGCGCTCGGGCGGCGGCGGCGGCTACGGGCCGCCGTGGCAGCGCGATCCGGCCGCGGTGCAGAGCGACGTGAAGGAAGGCTACGTCTCGCTCGCGGCCGCGGCCGAGCTTTACGGCGTCGTGCTCGATCCCGCGACCTTCGCCATCGACGCGGATGCGACGGCGAAGAAGCGCGCGGCGCTCAAGGCCGCGGGCGCCGCCTCTTCGCACTGAGCGGATGAGCTCCTTAGTCGATCTGGCGCATTTCAACGAACACGGTTGGGTCCGAGCGGCCGAGGCTGTGCCAAAAGAACTGTGCGCTGAACTCGTCTCGGTGATCGAAAGCGAATTTGGGCTTTCGGTGAACGACCCGGATCGATGGCCCACTCACAGCGGAGGATTGCACGATCTCCTTCCGATTTGGGGTCACCAGGTTCAGTGGGACATCCGGCAATGTCCGCGGCTTCACCGGATCTGGGCCAAATTGTGGGGAAACGAGGCGCTCTGGGTAACGCTGGACTCGTGCCGGTTCACCCCGCCGTGGCGGCCCGGCGACGAAGCGCCATACGATCTGCACTGGGACCGCGACCCGTGGGATGACGGCCCTCGGATGCTGCAAGGCGTTCTGGCGCTGACCGATACCGCGGCGGATCAGGGCGGCTTTCGCTGTGTACCGTCGCTCTATCGCGACCGCTCCGGCTGGCCGAAGGAGCCGGCGATCGACACTGACGGCGACGCGAATTGGTTAGCCGACGCGCAGGGCAGGGATGTTTTGTCCGTACCGGCACAGGCCGGCGATCTGATCGTATGGGACTCGAGGCTGCCGCACGGGAATTCGAGGAACCTTTCGGCAAAGCCGCGCCTCGCCTTCTATGTTGCGATGTATCCCGCCGGGGATCAGCAGATGCGCGATGCTGCAATTCAATCCTGGCGAACCGGCCGTTGCGTTCCCTGGTGGCGCACCCGCCAGGGCTATGACCGGGTCGAACCCTGGCCGCCAGCCAGTTTGATGCCGCTTGGCCGCAAGCTGATTGGCCTCGATGCTTGGGAAGCGAGCTGACTTGCCTGTTGCTGCGCTGTCAGATTTTGACCGCTAGTCCTTCAGCTTGATCGACAGCGACATTCCGCCCGCGCCGCAGCACGGGCATTGGAGCGCGACGAGAATCTCCTGCTTCTGCTCCTCGGTGAGCTCGGAGCGGTCGAGCATCTCGCGGACCTGCTGCTCGAACACGACGTGGAGGGGCTCGTTCGTGAACTCGATGTTGGGATCGTCTGCCATCGCGCTCCTAACATAATCCCTGGGCCGCCCCATCCAAACCCCATCTCGCGGCGGGCGACTGACTGGCGCGGCCCGGCCCTCCGGTGGCGGCAATTTTGCAGATAAAATAAGCGAATACCGGGTGATCCTGAATGCGCGCTGCGGCGTAAATCATTGGAATTAGCGCGGGCCTTACTATGTCCGCGCCACGCTCCAGTGGCGCGATCGGAAAATAAATCATGATAAATCAGGGACTTAGACTGTCGATCGCAACTTTGGTCATGATCGCCTTCGCCGCCCTCGCGGCGCCGGCAAGCGCCGGGGTGCTCTACTACACCTTCTCCTTCAGCGGCGACGGGGTCTCCGGCGACGGGTCCTTCTTCACCGCCGCGACGCCCGACCCGAGCGCGCCGCTGCCCGGCGGCTACGACATCCTGTCGATCTCCGGCGAGGTGAACGGCGCCGCCATCACCGGCCTCGTCGGCGAGATCGGCGGCCCCACGGCCTATTCGCCGGACGGATATTTCCTCTACGACAACGATTTCTATCCCGCCGGTGCCGACTCTGCGGCCGGCGCCTATTTCGATGACGACGGACTTCTGCTCGAAACCGCGGGGACCGATTACAACCTGTTCTACGACGGCACCAACTACTGGTACTGGGCAGACCAGGGAGCGAGCTCCGCGGTGGTGAGCTTCACCGCGGTCGATCCGCCGGCGCCGGTTCCCGAGCCGCCGAGCGGGTGGCTTTTCGCCGCCATGCTGGCGACGCTCTTGTGCTTCGGCCGCACCCGCCCCTGGGTCCTCCCGTCGCGGCGGTAAGCTGAGCTACTGCGCCGCCGCCTGCTTGGCCGCGCGCGCTGCGATCTTCCACTCCGACCACACCGGCTTGTCGATGTTGAAGAACCGGCGCGCGTTCTCGCCGAGGATGTTGCGCTTCTGCTGTTCGGAGAGGAACGGCAGGTCGTAGATCGTGCTCGGCAGATCCATGTCCCAGTGCGGATAGTCGGACGCGTAGCAGAGCTGCGTCTCGGCATTTATCATCTTGAACGTCTCTTCGAGCGCGCTGCGGTTTCCCACCATCTCCATCGGCTGCGAGGTGAAATACATCTGCCGCATATAGTCCGACGGCTTCATCTTGAGGGCCGGGCATTCGGACGAGCGCATCATGTATTCGTTGTCGAAACGCTGCATCATGAACGGGACCCAGGCGAGCCCGCTCTCGACCCACATCACGCGCAGCTTCGGGAAGCGCTCGGGCAGCCCGTTCACCACCCAGTTGGCGAGGTTCACCATGTTGAACACGGTGAAGCCCAGCGCGTGCACGGTGATGAAGCGGTTGGAATTGCCGACGAGCCGGTCGTCCCAGCTATAGGCCGCGTGGAACGAGATCGGCAGGTTCATCTCTTCGAGAAGCGCATAGGTCTTCATATAGGCGTTGTCGTAGACCGGCTTGTAGCGCGCCGACGTCACCATGAATCCGACCACGCCTTTGCGGTGTCCGAAATCCTTCACCATCTTGTATGTGGCCTCGGGATCGTTGAACGGCAGATAGAGCATCGAGCGGAGCCGCGGCTCGGCCGCCAAGATCGTCTCACACAGCCACGCGTTGTAGGCCCGCGCGATCGCCACCTCGATCTCGGCACTGGGATGAAGGCCGAGATTGAGCATCGGCGTCGGGAAGAGACAGATCATGTCGATGCCGATCGCGTCCATCCAGCGCGTCGTCAGCGTGACGTCGCGATGCGGGGAGGGCGGCACTTTCTCGGTCCGGCGCAGCGTGTAGCGCGTGACGCGGCCGCCGACGTCCTGGAAGCCCACCTGCGAATTCATCAAGGTCGGGCGCCCGGCGGTCATGCCCTTCTTGGCGCTGGCCGTGTGACGGATGATCGGGTCCTCGATGAACGGCACGATCTGGTCGAACGATTCGTTCTCGTAATGGTGCGCGTCCACGTCGATGATGAGCGTGTCCTCGTAGTGGCGCTGGCGCGCCTGGCGCTCGGCGTTCTTCAAGAGCGTGCGGCTGTCGAACTCTTCGGCGGCCGGTTCGCGATACTTCACGTCCATCGTGTCCATGGGAAATCCCTTCTCAGAGGGCGATGTAGATCGCGCCGTCCTTTTCCGTGACGGCGAATTTTTGCAGGCGGATGCGGCGGTCGGTCGCGCATTCGCCGCTTTCGAGTTTGTATTCCCAGCCGTGCCAGGGGCAGATGATGTGCATCTCGCCTTCGTCGAATTTCTGGCCCAAATGCGTGCGGTCGGGCGCCAGCACGTCGAGCACTTTCGGCAGCATCAAACCCTCGCAGGCGGGTCCGCCCTGGTGCGCGCACTGGTTGCGGTAGGCATAGTATGTCCCGCCGTGGCGATAGACGCCGACGTCGGTGTCTCGGGCGCTGACGATGCGCACCTCGCCGTCCTTCAGTTCGCCGGTTTTGCACACGAATACGTCAACCATGTCCTGCCCTTTCGCCGGAGGCGAGGATCAAGCAGGGATTGCCGGGGGTCAAGCGCCCGTTTTGCGCGGCTCTGACGCGGCCAACGCCATTGACGGGCAGGCGAGGCGGGCCTTACGCTTGCTGCGGCGCTTGCGAGGGGGCGTCGAGAACACGCGTGAAAGGATCGGGAGCAACATGGCCGAAGTCTTGGTGTGCCGGGAGGGCGAAATCGCCGATGGCGGCGTACGGATCGTGCGCTCGGGCGAGGTCGAGGTCGGCGTCATCCGCCACGCCGGCAAGTATTACGCCTATCGCAACCAATGCCCACACCAGGGCGGCCCCGCCTGCGAGGGCGTGCGCATGCCGCAAGTGGTGGACGTGATCGGCAAGGACGGCATGTACATGGGCCAGAAATTCGACGAGGCCGACATGCACATCGTGTGCCCGTGGCATGGCTATGAATACCATCTGGCCGACGGCACGCATGTCTGCAATTCGCGCATCCGGCTGCAAAAATTCAGCGTCGTCGAGCGCAACGGAGAGGTGTATGTCGCAATCTGACGGCGACAAGTGCGCGCGCATGTCGGAGCTGGCCGGCGAGTTGGCCGGGCTCATGGCCGAGGCGGTCGACGAGAATCGCCTCGCCGATATTCCCGACGACGGGCTGGGCTCGGTCTTGGCTGCCATCATCCGCGCCTACGGCGCCAAGTGCCAGGAAGGCGAGCCGCCGCCGCCCTTTGCGGGCAATATGGGCGTCACGGTTACCGACGTGATGATCGGCTGCACCGCGATGCTCGAGGCCGTCAATTCGCTCGTCTTCGAGTTGGGCCTGTGGCAATCCTGGACCAGCCTCGGCAAGCGCAAGCGCCACGCCGATTCAGATTCCGAAATCGCCTCCTAAGAAGGAGTTGAGAACGCATGGATACCGTCAATCTCCGCGACCATAGCCTCGAGGAATTCGACACGCCGACCTTGCTCGCCCATGCGGCCGAGCAGGCGGCGAAGCGAAAATACGAGGATTTCTGCATCGTCGACGTCGACTCGCACCATTACGAGACCGAGTCGTTCCAGCAGATCCTCGAATATATCGAGGACCCGGTGATGCGCCACCAGGCGAAGGTCCAGGGCGTGCGCGAAGGCGGCATCACTTCGCCGCGCGGCTCGTACCAGGAGATGGCGGGCCGCGTCACGCGCTACCGGGGCCGGCACAAGGAAAAGACGCCCGCCGGCGTCAACCGCGACATTTCGCTGACGAAGCGCTGGATGGACGCGTTCGGCGTCGATCAGACCTGCCTCTTCCCGACGCCGATGCTGTCGCTGGGATTGACGCCGCGCGCCGAGGTCGAGGTGGCGCTGTCGCGCGCCTATAACCGCTGGCTCATCGATCACGTCATCTCGGCCGAGCCGCGCATCAAGGCGAGCCTCTATCTCCCGTTCAACGATCCTCCGGCCTGCGAGCGCATGATCGAGGAGCTGGGCGACAAGCCGGGCGTCGTCGGGTTCTGCGTCACGGCGCCGCGCTACAAGGGCGTGTGGGACAATTGCTACGCGCGCACCTACGCCATGCTGCAAGAACGTAAGCTGCCGCTCGCGTTCCATTCCGGCTTCATGTGGGGCGGCGACCGCACGATGGAGCTCTGCAACCGCTTCATCGCCGTCCACGCGCTGGGCTTCACCTGGTACAACGTCGTGCATCTCACCAACTGGATCTGCAACGCGATGCCCGAGCGCTATCCGAACCTCAAGGTCATCTGGATCGAGAGCGGGCTCGCGTGGCTGCCCTTCCTGATGCAGCGGCTCGACAACGAATACATGATGCGCTCGTCCGAGGTGCCGCTTCTGAAGAAGAAGCCGTCCGACTACATGCGCGACATGTACTACACGACGCAGCCGATGGAGATGGTGGAGAATCGCAAGGCGCTCGAGCTGACGTTCGAGCTCCTCAAGGCCGACACGCAGCTTCTCTATTCGTCCGACTATCCGCATTGGGACATGGATCTGCCGAGCACGATCTACGACCTGCCGTTCCTCAACGAACAGCAGAAGCGCAACATCCTCGGCGGCAACGCCGTGCGGCTCTTCAATCTCCAGCCGCAGGTGTCCGACGCTAAGCTCGCGCGCAAGGCGATGCGCACCGCCGCGCAGTAGGCGGCCGACGATCGAATCCCCCTCGCTCGTTACGCGGGCGAGGGGGATTTCATTTGCGGAAGGGAAGGACAGCATGAAGAAGACCGCTCGCCGCCGGGCGCGCACCTTGGCGATCGCCGCGCTTGCCGTTGCGCCCGCATTCGCCGCGCACGCGGAAGCGCCGCTGGTGCTGCAAAAGACCGGCTGGCTCTATGCCGGCGGCCATGTCGAGACGATCAACGACAAGCGGTATACGGTCGGCCAGATCTATGCCGAGTTCATGATCCCGGCGAAGAAGACGCATCCCTATCCGGTCGTGATGGTCCATGGCGGCACCATGTCGGGCACGAACTACACCGGTACACCGGACGGGCGCGAAGGCTGGGCGCAGCGCTTCGTGCGCGCGGGCTATGCCGTCTATGTTGTGGACCAGGTCGGCAAGGGGCGCTCGCCGAGCTATCCGGAAATTTACGGGGCCTACGAGGCCACCGACATGTCGAACAACCAGTCGCGCTACGTCGCGCAGCAGAAATTCGATCTCTGGCCGCAGGCGCATCTCCACACGCAATGGCCCGGTGACGGCACCTTCGACGATCCGGCGGTGCAGCAGCTCGTCGCCTCGCAGATCCCGTCGATCAAGAGTTTCCACCGCCAGCAGGAGCTCAATGTCGCGGCGCTCGTGGCGCTCGTCGACAAGATCGGCCCGGCGATCCTCATGGTTCATTCGCAGGCCGGCGCGTTCGTCTGGCCGGTCGCCGATCAGCGTCCCGACAAGGTCAAGGGCATTCTCGCGATCGAGCCGAACGGTCCGCCCTATCATTCCGTGCAGTTCATCGGCGCGCCCGACTGGTTCAAGGATGGCGGCGTGGCGCTTGCCTGGGGCATCACCGATGTGCCGCTCGGCTATGCCCCGGCGGTGAAGGACGCCTCCGAGCTCAATTTCGTGCAGCAGGACAAGGCGGACGCGCCCGGCCTCGTGCGCTGCTTCGAGCAGGCCGCGCCCGCGCGCCAGCTTCCCAATCTGCAGAAAATGCCGGTCCTCGTCGTGTCGTCGGAGGCGTCCTATCACGCGCCCTACGACCACTGTACCGTGAAGTATCTTGAACAGGCCGGGGTTCACCCAGCCTGGCTCAAGCTTGCCGAGCACGGCATCCACGGCAACAGCCACGTGATGATGCTGGAGAAGAACAGCGACGAGATCGCGGCGCAGATCATTGCCTGGACCGACAAGACGATCCGGGCTCCCCGCGCCCCGGCCCGGCGCGCCGCGGCCGCGCAATAGGCGGGCCGCACGTCGCTGCAATGACAGAACGGGATTACGCCGTCGCCTTGGCGGTCGCGAATTCGGGCATGATCTCGCTGGCGAAGATGCGCAGCAACTCGACGGACGGGCGGGGATCGACCAGGAGCACATGCTCGACGCCGCCCGCCTCGAGCTTTTTGAGGCGCGCCACGATCTCCTTCGGCGTGCCGAGAAGCGGCGCGTCGTCGAACTCGATGGGTGGGCCCGACTCGCCCTTCAGGTTGGAATAGCGCGCCGCGCCAGGGCCGCGTGCGAGTCCGCCGATGTTCTTCAGGACGTTGTAGCGCACTTCAAGTGCCTTCTCGCGCTCGCCTTCGTTCCTCACGATCTGCAAGCCGCGCGTCGCTCCCACCATCTCGGGATGGTAGGCGCGGCCTATTTTCTGGCACTCGTCGCGGAACGCCGCCACGCGCGCGATCGTAAGTTCCGCCGAGCCGATCTGGTCGAGCAGCAGGTTATAGCCCTCGCGCGCGCCGCGCCGGATCGACTCCTCGCTTCCGGCGCCGAGCCAGAACGGCGGGTGCGGCTGCTGCACCGGCGCGGGCTCGACCACGATATTCTCGAAATGCCAGCGCTTGCCGTGATGCGAGAAGCGGCCGTGCTGCGCGGCCCATGCCTTGCGGATCACCTCGATCGCCTCGTCGAAGCGCTCGCTCGCCTCGGCCTGCGGCACGCAGAATCCGGCGAACTCGTAATCGCGATAGCCCTTGCCGACGCCGAAATCGAGCCGCCCGTTCGACAGGAGATCGAGCGTCGCCGCTTGTTCGGCGATCAGCACCGGGTTGTGCCACGGCAGCACCACGACGGCGGTGCCGAGGCGGATGCGCGACGTGGTCGCGGCGAGATAGCTCAGGATGTTGAGCGAGGCCGACACCTGGCCGAAGCCGGTGAAATGATGTTCGACGATGAAGACGCTGCCGAAGCCCAGTTTCTCGGCCTCGTGCACATAGGCGATATAGTCCCTGTAGCCGGTGCTGTCGCCCTGCGCCCCGCCGCCGCGCGAGCGCGCCCCGCCGAAGAGGCCGAACTTCATCCCTCGCCTCCCAAACTCCCGAGTCCCATGCTAGCCGCCCACGCGCCCGATGGGAATCCGTTTCAGGTGGGACGTTTTGCCCCACGCCGGGGGATCATCGGCGCCAGAAGCGTTTCCTGGCACACGCTCTCGGCCAAGGGGCGCGGCCGCCAGTCGCGCGTGCGCTTGGCGATGGCGAAGAGCGGCGAATGGCGATCGAGGCCGATCGCCTCGAGCCAGGCCATGTCCGGCCGCTCGCCGCCGACGCGCCCTTTGGCCGCCCGCGCAGCAGTCTCGCTGGCGCCGTCGAAGGAAATGACGTGGAGCGCCTCGCCCTCCGTCACGTCGAGCGCGCGGTCGATCTCGGACGCGCCGCGATAGAGGTCGCGGCTCCAATCGCTGATGAGGTGCGTCCATTCGCGAAAGCCCCATTGCGCGCGATATTCCTTGGTCTCGAACGCTTCGGGCGTCGCGACCCGCCACAGCGCCAGGTATTTGCGCTGTATGTCGAGTGCCACGGCTTCGTAGCGCTGCACCGAGATGAAGTAGGGGAGCTCCAGCATCTCGTCCATCTTCGGGCCGCCATACCAGGCGTTCCACGCGCCGAGCTGCGCCGGATCGGTGAAATTGCAGCGCACGGCGTAGAGATAGGCATCGCTCATGGGTTGGCGCTCACAGGATGAAGCTCACGGCGCCCAAGGAGCCCAGCTCCTCGGCGTCCAGAATGGCGCGCCGCTCGGCGATCTTGAGCTCGGCCCCTTCGCGCCGCAGGCGATAGCGGTATTCGCCGACGAAGATGCGCACGTCCTCGCCGCGGCGAAAGCGGTGGATGATGAAATTGGCGCGCGCCTCGAACTCGCCGTCGGCGCCCGCGCCCGCAGCGACGCGCACATTGCCGATCATCCTCCGCGTCCGCGAGTGCGGATATTCGGCGTGGCAGTTCTTGTCCTTGATGCGGCGCACGCGCTCTTTCAAGCGCGCGGTGTTGTCGGCGATGGTGAAAAGCGCGCTGCGGTGATCGGCATCGGGCCTGTCGTTGGGCGGCACGTAATAGGAGGCGTCGTCGGTCAGAAGCTCCATCCATTCGTCGAGCCGCCATTCGTCCAAGAGCGCGGCCTCGCGATAGAACAGATCCTCGACCTCCGCGCGCGAAGGAGCACTCATCACGCGTCCTCCATCAGCTCGCTCCAGCGCCGCCAGAAGACGCGAAGGTGTCCTTCATCGGTGTTGAGCTGATCGCCCGAATCCTTGCCCATGCCGCGCGACAAGTCGGACCATGGCACCTCGCGCCATGCGGCGTAGCCCTGTTGCACCAGCTCGAGCGCCGCAACGTCGTCGGGCGTGGCGAAGCCGCCCGGCCCGTAGAATGTCAGGAACGCATCGAGCCGGCGCGCGCGCTGCGCCTCCGTCTCCTCGGCGGGCCCGAGCGCCCACGCCGTCACGTGCATGCGTTCGGCCGAGATCGGGAAGAAGGTGCGGATCGTTACTGACGAGCCGTCATTGACGACGAGATTGGGAAAGACGACGAGATTGCGGTTGGTGTCGGCGATGCGCGCCGCGCGCGCGGGGCCAAGGCGCGTCACCAGCTCCGCGCGAAGCTGCGCGATGTCGGCCTTGGCGTCCTCGCCGTAGATCGAGATCCACGCCGCGACCGGCCGGCCGCGGAAATTGGGGTTGTCGGTCGTGAGGTGGCCGTTGCCCAGGTCCTTGCCCGCGCCCTTCGTCGGCAGCAGCAGGCCCTGCTGCGGCCGCGTCGAAACGCCGGCCGAGCGCATGTAGTTGAGCCAGGTCGAATGGGTCGCCGGCAGGTGATAGTCGTCGACGCTGTTCTCGACCAAGAGCTTCCAGTTGGCGCGGATGTCGTATTCCTGCACGCCCGCGATCACTTCGAGCCGGCCCGAGGGCGACTGCTCGGTGACGAGATCGATATAGTCCTTGGCGCCGGCGAGATAGTGTTCGAGCGGCTCGGCCGCGCGGTCGAAGTTCAGAAAATAGAAATCGCGATAGGCTTCGAGCCGCGGCGGCGCGGCGAGGCCCATGGTCGCTTTGTCGAAGGCCGGCCCATAGGCGTCCTCGCCCGGCACGGCGACGAGCGCGCCCGCCGCGTCATAACTCCAGCCGTGATAAGGGCAGGTGAAATAGCGCTGCTTGCCCTCGCGCTCGCTGCACACGATCGCGCCGCGATGCCGGCACGAATTGACGAGGCAGCGCACGGTGCCGCCGTCGTCGCGACAGAATATGACCGGGCGCCCGGCGACAGTGCGCGTGCGGAACGCGCCCGGCTCCGGCACTTCCGAGCCGTGTCCCACATAAATCCAGCAGCGGTCGAACACGCGGGCCCGCTCCTCTTCGAGGATGGCGGGCGAGATCAGCGCTTGCCGGCTGACGCGGAAGGTGAGTTTTGCGCGATCCTCGACGACGTAGCGGCCGCTCATAGCGCGACTTTGTCGCCCTCGGCGTCCCGGCGCAAGACCCGCCACGCCGATTGCCCCGCAAGCCGCCGCGTGCTTCAATCGCACCATCGCAACGCCTGGAGATGCGCGATGGCAGACAGCGGAACGCTCACGAAACCGAAGGCCGGCAGGAAGCTCGCGATCTCTCTGAAACGCGAGGCGCGCTACGTCCCCGGACGCCGCTCGTTCTTCAAGTATCGCGAGCTCGGCGTCACCGATGGCACCTCGGGCGAGATGCGCGCGCAAATCACCACTGCGGTCTCGGCGATGGATCGCGAGACCGGCTGGCACTACCACACCTGCGAGATGCAGTTCGTCTACATGCTGCGCGGCTGGGTCGATCTCGAATTCGAGGAGACCGGAATCGTGCGCTTCGAAGCGGGCGATTCGGTGATGATCCCCGGCGGCCTGCCGCATCAGGAGATCCGCACGTCGGAGGATTTCGAGATCCTCGAAGTCTCGGTCCCGGCCGAGATGGGCACCGTCGCCTGCGACAAGCCGGCGTGAACGACGAGGGACCGGCGCCGCTTTATCGCGTCTTCGTCCGCGACCTCGTGCTCGCGGTCAGCATCGGCATCCACGCGCACGAAAAGCGGCAGCGGACGCGCGTGCGCATCAATGCCGAGCTCGATGTCGCGCTGCCGCTGCCGCGGCGCGACGATGTGACGGAAGCGCTCGACTACGAGGGGATTGTCGGCGGCATCAAGCGCATCGCCGACGCCAAGCACTTCAACCTGGTCGAGACCCTGGCCGAGCGCGTCGCGACACTCTGCCTTTCCGACCGGCGCGTGCGCGCGACGCGCGTCACGGTGGAGAAGCTCGACATCTATCCCGAGGCGCAAAGCGTCGGCTGCGTCATCGAGCGCAGCCAAGCGTGAACCCTCTCCCCATCGGGGAGAGGGCAGAGTGAGGGGGGGCGGCTAGGCGCTCTCGATCGCCTCCTGCAGGAGCAGCGCCTGGCGCGTTTCGGCGACATCGTGGACGCGCACGATCTGCGCGCCGTTCGCAGCCGCGTCGAGCGCGCCGGCGAGCGAGCCCGCGAGCCGATCGTCGGCCGCCGCGCCGCCCAGAAACGATTTCCGCGACACCCCCACCATCACGCCGGTGCCGAGCGCCTGGAACAGCGCAAGACGGCGGAGGATCTGGAGATTGTGCGCCCGCGTCTTGCCGAAGCCGATGCCCGGATCGATGACGACGCGCGCGCGCGGAATTCCCGCCGCCTCGCACGCGGCGACGCGCGCCGCCAATTCTTCCAGTACGTCGAGCGGCGCGAAGCGATAGGAGGGTGCGCGTTGCATCGTCGCGGGCTCGCCCTGCATGTGCATGAGGACGACCGCGGCCCCCGCGCGCGCGATGGTGGACATGCTTACGGGCTCGGCGAGCGCGCTCACGTCGTTGACGATGCGCGCGCCCGCTTCGAGCGCCAGCGCCATCACCGCTGCGTGGCGCGTATCGACCGAGACCGGCGTGCCGGTCGCGGCGAGCACGCGCACGACCGGCGCGATGCGGCGCATTTCCGCCTCGGGCGGAACCGGTGCCGCGCCCGGCCGGGTCGATTCCCCGCCGACGTCGAGAATGTCGGCGCCCGCCGCGATGAGTGCGCGGCCATGCGCCACCGCATCTTCCGCCGAGAGGTACCGGCCGCCGTCGGAAAAGCTGTCGGGCGTGACGTTGACGATGCCCATGACGAGCGGGCGGGCGCGGGAGAGCGAAAGCCCGGCCCAGTCGGGGCGACTCGTGACGAGAGCGTGAAGCCGCGCCTCGATGTGCCGCTGGACGTCCGCTCCGCGCGCCGCGGCCCAACGCCGCAGCTCGGCGATCGGCGCCACCGCCGAGAGAATCTGGTCGCCGCGCCGCGCCAGAAGCTCGACCGCGGCAAAGCTCCGTGCGCTGCCAGCGAGCGCCAGCGCCGCCCCGCTTTCGACCGCGCGCGCCGCCAATGTGCCAGCGCAAAGAGCGGCCGGGCAGAGCCAGGCGGACGGCGCTGCCTCGTCGACCTCGTCGAGTGCCACCGAAAGGATCGCCGATTCGCCCATTGCCGCCATTCTGTCATCCCCGCGTTGCACCTGCATTTGCTGCAATGCGGCCATGTTCTCGCGCGTCTTTGTACCCTCGCCCGACTCGGCCAATATAGCGGGGTGGACGCCGGTTCGGCGTTTCCTCCCTGAACTTGGGCCGCGCCTTGCGCGGCCCATTTTTTTGCGCCGCGACAACGGTTGCGGCCGGCTGCCTTTCGCGTGCGCGACCAGGGGCCGCGCGGCCGGCCGTGTCATTTTGATGTCGCCGCGTCCGCTGCTTCGCCGCCTGCGCCCGCTGCGGTGAGTCGCGGCAATTCGCGTTGCCGATCCGAGCCTTGATTACGCGGAGGCTGCAATCTCGCAGCCGCGAAAGGGCTTGCCATCAAAGCGTCACGCCGTTAGGGTTTTGCCAGCGAATGGTTGCCGGGCTTGATCAACCGGCAATTCCCGTGTGGCGCGCGAGCGTTCCCGCGGGGCCGGAAACGGTCGGGAGAGCCGTGCCGCTTCGCCGCAGTCCCCGCCCGGGGACCGCATGCCGCAAGCGTCCGGAGCGCCCTGGGAAGGCCATCCGGTGGGGGAATTGGCGACGACGCGGGGGGATATGACCCAATTGAGCGCGGCGCTGGTGAGGCGCCTCTTTCCTGAGCGGCAGTTCCTGCTGCGCAGCGGAGAAAAAGTGCGCTACCTGCTGCTCCCTGGCTGGATGCAAGCAGGCGCGCTGGCGATGGTCCTCGCGGTCGTGTGCGGCGTCGGCGGGCTCGCCGGGGCCTATCACCACCTGCACAAGGCGATCCACGAGAAGGAACAGACGGCCGAGGCCGCCGTGGCGCGCGCCGCGGCGCTCGCGGATTTGCGGCAGTCGGTGGCCGATGCCGACGCGCAGTACAGCCAGATGACGGATCAGTTCGACGACATGAAGGCGCAGCTCGACAGCGCCAACGCCGACAACGAGACGCTGCGCAATTCGATCAATTCCGCCGAGGCGCGCGTCGCCGCGCTCGACAAGACGCGGCTCGCGCTCGAGCAGCGCTTGAAGGGCGCGCAGCAATCGCTCGCCGGCAAGAACGGCAACGTCGCGGAACTGCAAAAGCAACTCGGGCAAAGCCGCACCGAGCTGCACCAGGCCGAGTTGGCGCGCACCCAGCTCGCGAGCAAGCTGCAACAGCTACAGACCGACTCCACGACCTCCTCGACGCGCACCGGCCAGCTCCGCGAATCGCTTGCCATGCGCGAGCAGGAACTGCGCCAGATCGCGACCGATCGCGACCGGCTGCGTTCGCAGCTCACGCAACAGGACACGACCCGCGCCGGTCCGCCCGCGACCGGCTATGCCAGCTCCTTGGAACAGCTCATCGCTTCGACCGGCATCGACATCGAGCGCTATGTCGGCCGGATTTCCGCGCCGTCGCCGGCGGCGGGCGAGGGCGGTCCCTATATCGCCTTCGATGCGCGCCGCCAGGCGGAAGCGGACAAGGCGCGTCAGCAGCAATTGCTGGCGCTCGCCAAATCCTTGCCGCTCGCGGCGCCGTTGGCGAACTACACGCTCGCAAGCCCGTTCGGCCCGCGCATCGATCCGATCAATCACCGCGAGGGGTTCCATTCCGGCGTCGATCTTGCCGCGCCCTATCGCTCGCCGGTGCTGGCGACCGCGCCGGGCGTCGTGAGCTTCACCGGCGTCAAGGACGAATACGGCCGCGTCGTCGAGATCACGCACGCGCACGGCATCGTCACGCGCTACGCGCATCTCCATCGCATCCTCGTTGCGCCCGGCCAGAAGGTGGCGCTGCATCAGCCGATCGGCGAATTGGGCTCGACCGGCCGCAGCACCGGCCCGCACGTTCACTACGAGGTGCTGGTCGACGGCAATCCGGTCGATCCCGCCAAGTTCCTCGAAGCCGGCAGGGGCGTCGTCCAGATCAGCGAGACGAAGTAGCAGCCCTCTCCGCGCGAAGCGGGTCTTCGGAATTACGCCCGCTGTAACGCCGCGGCAAAAAAATCGCGATCGACATTGCCGCCCGACAGCACCACGGCGATGGTGCGGCCCTCGACATCGAGCTTGCCCGAAAGCACCGCGGCGAGCGCCGCGGCGCCGCTCGGCTCGGTGACGAGCTTCAGCTCGTCGAACGCCACCGCCATCGCGCGCTCGATCTCCTGGTCGCTCACGGCGACGCTTCCGGCGAGGTGCTTTTGCGCGAGCGCGAAGGTGAGGGCGCCGGTCGTCGTGGCCTGCAACGCATCGCAGATCGAGCGCCGCCCCGGCTCGTTCCCCAAGCGCTCGCCGGCCGCGAGCGAGCGGCGCAGATCGTCGAACGCTTCGGGCTCGGCCGCGTAGATCTTTGTCGCCGCGCTCTTGGCCGCAAGCGCGAGCGCGATCCCGCCGATCAGCCCGCCGCCGCTCGCCGGGGCCACCGCCATATCGAGCCGCGCGCCGATCTCGTGTGCCTGCGCCGCGAGCTCGAGCCCGACCGTTCCTTGCCCGGCAATGACGCGCGCGTCGTCGAAGGGCGGGAGAATCTCGGCGCCGGTCTCCTCGGCGATGCGCCGCGCGATCGCCTCGCGCTCGTCCTTGGCGCGGTCGTAGAACACGATCTCGGCGCCATGCGCGCGCGTGTTCGCGACCTTGATCTGCGGCGCGTCGCCCGGCATGACGATCGTCGCGCGCATGCCGAGAAGGGCCGCTGCCGCTGCCACGCCCTGCGCGTGATTGCCCGAGGAATAGGCGACGACGCCGCGCCCGCGCGCCGCCGCGTCGAGCTGCGCGAGCGCGTTGTAGGCGCCGCGGAACTTGAACGAGCCGGTGCGCTGCAAGCACTCCGCCTTGACGAGGATTGTGCCGCCCGCGCGCCGGTCGAGGACGGCCGACGACAAAAGCGGCGTCGCGACGGCCAATCCCTTGAGCCGCGTCGCGGCCCGCTCGATGTCGGCCACGGTGGGGAGGTGTGGTTCGCTCGACGATACCATGCTCTCGCTTCTCGTCATGCCCGGGACCAGCCCGCGCAGGACGATACTAAAGAACGTCCGAGCTCGGAAACCTAGCGTCGCAGATCGGACGGGAGCGAGAAGGCGAGGCGGCGGTCGCCGAGGCGGAAGCGATAGACCTGGAGGTTCTCGAGCACGCGCTGCACATAGTTCCGCGTCTCGGCGACCGGGATCGACTCGATCCAATCGATCGCATCGACGTTGCGCGTGCGCGGGTCGCCGAAATCCTGGATCCACTCGTGGACGCGCGCGGGCCCGGCGTTATACGCCGCGACTGCGAGCACATAGGAGCCCGCGAAATCGCCGAGCATGTCGGAAAGATAGGCCCGGCCCAGCGTGAGGTTATAGCGCACGTCGCCGGTCAGGCGGCTTTGCGAGAACGGCATCTGCAACGAGCGCGCGACGGTCTTGGCCGTCGCGGGCATAAGCTGCATCAGCCCGCGCGCGCCGGCGGTGCTGACCGCGCCGACATCGAACGCGCTTTCCTGCCGCGTCATGGCGAGGATGAGCGGCCGCTCGACCGAGCCGCCGCCGGGCGGAACTTCCTCGAGCGGATAGCCCTCCGCGAGCAGCGTCACGCCGGCATAGCTCGCGCGCTTGGCTGCGGCGATGGCGAGATCGAAGCGGCCGATGTCGCTCGCAAGGCGGGCGATGAGCGCGTGGTCGTCCGGCGTTTGCGCGCCGTCGCTCAGCGCATGGACGAAGGTGCGCACATAGTCGTCGGCGCCTATCGCGGCAAAGGCGCGCGTCGCGCGGACGAGGTCGCGCCGGTTGAAGGCGGCGGATTCGGCCGGCGTCGGATTCGGCTCCTCGATGCGCGCGCCGTCGGCCGCGCCGATATGCGCCGCGGCGAGCTGGCCGTAATAGGTCGTCATGAAATCCGCCGCGGTCGCGTACCAGGTGTTGGCGAGCGGCTGGCGGCCCATCGCGTCGGCCGCCTCGGCCGACCAGAAGGCGCCGCGCGCGCGGCTGATCGGCAGCTTCACCGTGTCGTAAAGCCGCACGAAATGGTCGTAGGCCGCGTCGGGCCGATGCTCGAAGCGGAGCGCGATCCAGCCGGCGAGAAACTCGAGCTCGGCGAAATGCGCGCCGATGACGGGGCCGTGCGCGGCGGCGATGCGATAGGCCACGCCGCGCTGGCCGGCGGCGAGCGCGTAGCGCGCCAGCACCTCGCGCTCGACCGCCCACGCCTCGAGATGGCTCGTCTCGGGCGGCGCGCCATCGAGCAGCGAGATCGCGTCGGCATAGTGGTCCTTGCGGCGGCGCCAGCGGATGCGCTCGTAGAGCAGGCCGGGGTCGCGCTGCAATTCGGCCGGGACGCGCGACATGAGGCGCTCGGCGCCCGGCTCCTCGGCGGCGAGCGCGAGCCGCGCCTCGGCGAGCGCGCGATATTCGGGCGGCACCAGCGGATAATCGCGCCGCGCCGCGACCGTGCTGCCGTCCCAGACGAGCCGGTCGACCCGCGCTTCATAGTCCGCCTGGCGCAACAGGCCGCGATAATGTTGCAGGAACGAGCGCTCGCCGCTGCGGTCGAAATCCTCCTCGACCCAGACCGCGCGAATGAGGGCGAGACCATCCTCGTGCCTGCCGTGGTTGAGCCACAGCTCGGCCTCGCGCAGCTTGCCCGCCTCGCTGATCGGCGGGTGCGCCGTGAACCAGTCGAGGAGCGTCGCGTCCGAGGCCTCGCCCGCGGCGGCTTCCGCGCGCTCTTGCAGCTTCTTCTGGCCGGGCCAGTCGGGATGGGCGTCGATGAAGGACGCGATCTCGCCGAATCCGCCGCTGCCGCGCATCAAGGCGACCCACTCGACCGCCAGCGTCAGGTTCTTGTCGTGCGTGCCCTCGGCCTCGCGCGTGGCCGCCGCGAGGTCGCCTGCCTTGGCGAGCGCGAGCGCGCTCCGGTAGAGCCGCGCCTCGCCGTCGGAAAGCTCCGCGGCGGGGGCGGGCCCGAGCGCCGGCAGGAGCAACGCGAGGGCCAAGGCGGCGCGAACGAGCGGATGCGGCAAATATAACTCCCGGCGCGCCGCCACAATCGGCGGGCGAATAATTTACCATGATACCAGCACCTTTCCTAACGAGACAAAAACGCCGAGGGCCAATCGCGCCAGAGTTGGCACGGGTTGAAGGCGCTCCTGTCCTCCGTTAAGGTTCGTTGATCGGCCCTTTCGCCGGAGGACGCCATGTTCAAGGGCTCGCTGGTCGCGCTCATCACGCCGTTCCGGAATGGCGCCGTCGACGAGAAGCGCTTTCAGAGCTTCGTCGACTGGCAGATCAAGGAAGGGACGCACGCCGTCGTGCCGTGCGGCACGACCGGCGAATCGCCGACCCTGAGCCATGCCGAGCACAAGCGCGTCGTCGAGCTCTGCGTCGAGGTGGCGAAGGGGCGGGTCCCGGTCATCGCCGGCACCGGCTCCAACTCGACCGAGGAGGCGATCGACTTCACGCGCCACGCCCAGAAGGCGGGCGCCGACGGCGCGCTCGTCGTCACGCCCTATTACAACAAGCCGACCCAGGAAGGGCTCTACCAGCACTTCAAGGCCTTGCATGACGCAACCGAGCTGCCGATCCTCATCTACAACATCCCGGCGCGCTGCGTCATCGACATGAGCGTCGCCACCATGGCGCGGCTCGCACAGCTGCCGCACATCGTCGGCGTCAAGGATGCGACCAACGACCTCGCGCGCCCGCTGAAGACGCGCGCCGCGTGCGGCAAGGACTTCGCCATGCTGTCCGGCGAGGACATCACCGTCCTGGCGTTCCTGGCGCAGGGCGGCGATGGCTGCATTTCCGTCACCGCCAACGTCGCCCCGCGCGCGTGCGCCGACATGCACGAGGCCTGGCAGAAGGGCGATGCCACGCGCGCCATGGCGTTGAACGAGCGCCTGGCGCCGCTCCACGACGCGCTCTTCTGCGAGACGAGTCCGGCGCCGGTCAAGTACGCGGCCTCGCTGCTCGACAAATCGACGCCCGATGTGCGCCTGCCGCTCGTCGCCGCCAGTGCCGAGGCGCAGGAAAAAGTGCGCGGCGCCATGCGCGCCGCCGGCGTCCTCAACTAACGAGGCGATGGCGCTCCGCGGGACCGAGCGCTACGTCGCGCAGAACCGGCGCGCGCGGCACGACTACGCCATCGAGGAAACGATCGAGGCCGGCATCGAGCTCGTCGGCACCGAGGTCAAGGTCTTGCGCCAGGGCCTCGCCAGCATCAACGAGGCCTATGCGACCGAGCGCGGCGGCGAGATTTTTCTGCTCAACGCGCATTTCCCGGCCTATCCCGCGGCGCGCTTCAACCACGATCCGCATCGCCCGCGAAGACTTCTGCTGCGCCGGCGCGAGATCAACCGGCTCCTTGGCGCGGTGAAGCGCGAAGGCGTGACGATCCTCGCGCTCGCCGTCTATTTCAACGAGCGCGGCCGCGCCAAGCTCGAACTGGGCCTCGCCAAGCACCGGCGCAAGGAAGACCGCCGCGAGGTCGAAAAAACGCGCGACTGGCAGCGCGACCGCGCCCGCCTGATGCGCGAGAGGGGATAGCGCCTACTGCGCGGCCGAAGGCACCACCTCCGCCGCTTCGCCGCCGGCGACGATGCGGCGCGGCACCAGGAACATCGAGGCCGCGCCGATCAGGAACACCAGGCCCATCGAGATCATCGAGGCGGTGAACGTGCCGGTCGCGTCCTTCATGATGCCCATGATGAGCGGCGTCACCGCCGTGCCGGCGATGCCGATGACGTTGAGGAACGCGATGCCGGCGGCGCGCGCGTTGGGCGCTAGCATGAGCGAGGGCAGCGTGAAGAACACCGGCCACGCCGAGACGGTGCCGATATTGGCGAGCACGAGCCCGGCGAGCTGAAGCGACGGATTGCCCGCGCCCGCGGCGATGCACCAGCCGATGCAGCCCAACACCATCGGCAGCACGCAATGCCAGAAGCGCTCGCGCGTCCGGTCGGCGTGGCGCGTCCAGAGCGGCATCGCGATGAGCGCGGCGATTGCCGGGATCGCGGACAAAAGCCCGATCACCCAGTAGGGCGTGCCGGGCTTGTTGATGCTGTGCAGGATCTGCGGCATCCAGGTGCCGGTGGCGCTCGCATTGCCGATGTCGCAGCCATAGGCGAAGCAGATGATGAGGAAATTGCGGCTCAGGATCTCGCGCGTGGCGGAGCGGAACGTCGCCTGCGGCGCGCGGCGCGCGCGTGCCTCCTCGTCGCGCTGCAAGGCGGCGATGACGGTCGCCTTCTCGCTTTCGCTCAGCCACTTCGCGTCCTTGGGTTTGTCGGTCAGATAGAAGAACGCGATGAGGCCGAGGATGACCGACGGCAATCCCTCGATCAGGAAGAGCCAGCGCCATCCGGCGAGGCCGAAATAGCCGTTGAGCCCGAGGATGAAGCCCGACACGGTCGCGCTGAGCGCCGATGCGATCGGCTGCGCGATCATGTAGTTGGCCTGGGCGCGGGCGCGATAGAATTGCGGGAACCAGTAGGTCATGTAGAGCACCGTGCCGGGCGCGAATCCGGCTTCGGCGATGCCGACGAGCACGCGCAGCGAGATGAGGCTTTTCGCGCCGACGATGAACATGCAGGCGCACGAAGCAAGGCCCCACGTCACGGCGATCCGCGCCAACCAGGTGCGCGCGCCGACGCGCTCGAGGATCAAATTGCCCGGAATCTCGCACAGGAAATAGACGACCGCGAAGCAGGTCAGCGACAGCGCGAAGGTCGAGGACGAGATGCCGATGTCCTTGTTCATGGTGAGCGCGGCGAAGCCGACGTTGCCGCGATCGACGAAGTTCACCATGAAGAGCAGCATGATGAACCACAGGAACCGGCGCGACACCTTGCCGAAGACCTGCATCTCGGCAGCGCTGAAATTTCCTTCGCTCACGCGTTGCTCCCCCAGCCCTTCGCGCTCCTTTATGTCATTGCGCGCGGAGCGGCGCAATCTCCTGCAATGCGGCGAACACGTCCTCGAACATTTTCGTCGTGAGCTTGCCGGTGTTGGTGTTGTAGCGCGAGCAGTGATAGCTGTCGGCAAGGACGAGCCCGCCCTGCAAGCGATGGATCGCGCCGTGCGCGAAAGGGTGCGCCGAGCGCCGCTCGCCCAAGGCCGCCAGCACCGAGTGATGCGCGATCGCGCCCAGCGCCAGCACCGCCTCGAGATTTTTCATGGCCGCGATCTCGGCGACGAGAAACGGCCGGCACGAGGCGATCTCGGCCGGCACGGGCTTGTTCTCGGGCGGCACGCAGCGCACGGCGTTGCTGATGCGGCACTGCGCGAGTGTCAGCCCGTCGTCGGCGCGCGCCGCATATGTCCCGCGCGCAAGCCCGAATTTTATGAGCGTTGCGTAGAGCAGATCGCCGGCGAAATCGCCGGTGAAGGGCCGGCCGGTGCGGTTGGCGCCCTTCAATCCCGGCGCCAGCCCGACGATCAGGAGCCGCGCGTCCGGGTCGCCGAAGGACGGCACCGGCGCGTTGTGCCAATCGCCGTGCTCGGCGCGTTGGGCCTTGCGGAATTTCTCGAGCCGCGGGCAGAGCGCGCAGTCGCGCCCCGGCTCGTCCAACCGAGGCCGCTCGCTCACGTCGCGAGCGCTTGGCTCTCGCGGTGATGGGCGCGCATGATCTGTGGCGCAATCTCCTGCAGCTCGATGAACGTGTCGGCCTGTCGGCGCAGCTCGTCGGCGATCATCGGCGGCGCCGAGCGCGTCGTCGACACGACCGAGACGCGCACGCCCTTCCTTTGCACGGCCTCGACGAGACGGCGGAAATCCCCGTCGCCCGAGAACAGCACGATATGGTCCAGATGCGGCGCCATCTCCATCACGTCGATGGCGAGCTCGATATCCATGTTGCCCTTCACCTTGCGCCGGCCGAAGCCGTCGGTGAATTCCTTGGCCGGCTTCGTCACCATGGTGTAGCCGTTATAATCGAGCCAATCGACGAGCGGCCGGATCGGCGAATATTCCTGGTCCTCCAGCAGCGCGGTGTAATAAAAGGCGCGGATCAATCGTCCCTTGGCGCCGAACAGTTCCAACAGCCGCTTGTAGTCGATGTCGAATTGCAGCGCGCGCGCCGCCGCGTAAAGATTGGCGCCGTCGATGAACAGGGCGATTCGCTCGGATGCGTAAAACATGATTAATTTTGCTCCCAATCACTTCCACTATCGGCGCCCATTTGGCGTGAAGCCTTTCGCGCCGTCAAGCGCGGCTGCGGGCGCGCAATGATCGTCATTGCATTGGGCGCCAATCTGCCGAGTAGCGCCGGGGCGCCCGCAGAAACGCTCGCGGCGGCGCTGGCGGCGCTCGAAGAAGCGGGCGTGCGCGTCGAAAAACGCTCGCGCTGGTATCGCTCGGCGCCGGTGCCGGCGTCGGATCAGCCCGACTACGTCAACGCCGTCGTCCTCGTCGCCACAGCGCTCGATCCGAAAGCGCTGCTCGCGCTCCTGCACCGGATCGAGACGCGCTTTGGCCGCGTGCGCGGCGCCAAAGACGCCGCGCGCACGCTCGACCTCGATCTCCTCGCTTACGACGACATTGTCGGCGATGGCGCAGACGGGCTCGTCCTGCCGCATCCGCGCCTCCACGAGCGCGCCTTCGTGCTGCGCCCGCTCGCCGAGATCGCGCCCGGCTGGCGCCATCCGACCCTTGGCCTCACCGCGCTCGCGCTCGCAAAGAATTTACCGCCGGACGCCGACGTCACCCCTTTCTGAGCATTCCCACCCCCGCGCGCGAGAATAAAATCGGGCGATGAGCGGGAGGAAATTATGGACCGGGCCGTCCTCGAGCAAATCGACCAGCGCGTCAT
The DNA here is from genome assembly GCA_963729295.1 of uncultured Alphaproteobacteria bacterium. Classification (GTDB taxonomy): domain Bacteria; phylum Pseudomonadota; class Alphaproteobacteria; order ATCC43930; family CGMCC-115725; genus DATJLY01. Next base: position 176,948 of record CAVSNJ010000028.1, on the reverse strand, counting down.
CGATCTCTACGACGACTTCACCCACACCCATCTCGACCGCAGGCTGTTCCTCGAGCGGCTGACGGCACTCGTGGGATCTGCCGCGCTCGCGACCTCGATGATGGCGCTGTTGCGCCCCAACTACGCGCTCGCGGCGCAGGTGAGCGCCGACGATCCGCGCCTCGAAACCCAGCGCATCACCTATCCCGGCGCGAGCGGGCCGGTGAAGGCCTATCTCGCGCGGCCCAAGGGCGCGGAGAAGCTTCCGGCCGTCATCGTCATTCACCAGAACCGCGGCCTCAATCCGCATATCGAGGATGTCGCGCGACGCCTCGCGGTCGCGGGCTACGTTGCGCTCGCGCCCGATTTCATGTCGCCGCTCGGCGGCACGCCCGCCGACGAGGATCAGGCGATGCAGGAATTCGCGAAAATGGATCGCGAGCTTGCCACCGCCGACGCGGTGAAGGCGGTGGCCTACCTGAAGAGCCGCACCGACGTCACCGGCAAGATCGGCGCGGTGGGCTTCTGCTGGGGCGGCGGCGGCGCCAACGAGCTCGCCGAGGCCTCGCCCGATCTCGCCGCCGTGGTCGCCTATTACGGCGTGGCGCCGCCGCTCGACAAGGTGGCGAACATCAAGGCGGCGCTCATGCTGCATTATGCCGGGCTCGACACGCGCGTCGGCGCCTCGCGCCCGGGCTACGAGGATGCGCTGAAGAAAGCCAATATCAGCTTCCAGTCCTTCACCTACGAAGGCGCCAACCACGCCTTCAACGACGACACCACGTCGCGCTACGACGAGGCCGCGGCCAAGCTCGCCTGGCAGCGCACGCTCGATTTCTTCGCGAAGCACCTCAAGGGAAAAGAAAACGCCTGACCCCGAGCGGCGCCCCGGAGCGGCGTCCGCGAAGGACGCACTCCCGTTTCCGCTTCCGGCCGGTCTATCATGCTGCCCGAGGGAGGCGCCCATGGGTATGACGATGGCGGAAAAAATCCTGGCGAAGGCGGGCGGGACGAAAACCGTCTCGCCCGGCGAGATCGCCGTCGTGTCGGTCGGCACCGCCGTTTTTCTCGACATGAACTTCCTGCCCGCGAGCTGGCGCGAAATCCTGAAGCTCGACGATCCCGACCGGGTCGTCGTCGTGCTCGACCACTTGGCGCCGGCGAACGACCCCGAGACCGCGGCGGCGCACCGGCGCGCGCGCGAGTTCGTCGCCCGCTTCGGCATCAAGCGCTTCCACGACATCGGCTACGACCAGGGCATCAGCCATGTCGTCGTTGCCGACAACGCCTATGCGCTGCCCGGCACCGTGCTGGTCAATCCCGACAGCCATACCTGCGGCGGCGGCGCCTTCAACTGCGCCGCGCGCGGCGTGGGCCTGCCGGAGACGCTGTTCGCCGTTACCACCGGGCGCACCTGGTTCCGCGTCGGCGAGACGATCCGCTACGAGCTCGCCGGCAAATTGCGCGCGGGCGTCTCGGCCAAGGATGTGTTCCTGACGATCGCCGGCAAGCACGGCGCGCACGTCAACCAGAACGTCGAATATGGCGGGCCCGGCGTCCAATCGCTCAGCCTCAACGCGCGCCGAACGCTCGCCATCATGGGCACCGAGCTTTCGGCCGAGTTCGTGATCTTCGAGCCCGACGACGCGATGCTGGACTATGTCCGCGAGCGCAACAAGGCGCCGTTCGAGCCGGCCTGGCCCGATCCCGACGCGCGCTACAAGGAGACGCGGCCCATCGATCTCGACACGATCGAGCCGCTCGTGGCATTGCCGGATTCCGTGATTCAGAATTCCGTGCCGGTGGGGCAGGTCGCGGGCCAGAAGATCGATCAGGCATTCATCGGCTCCTGCGCCAACGGCACGCTCGACGATTTCGCGGTGGCGGCGAAGGTGGTGAAGGGCAAGCGCGTCGCCAAGGGCGTGCGCCTCATCGTCACGCCGGGCTCGCAGGCGATCTACCGCGCCGCGCTGAAGGCGGGCTATGTCGAAACGCTGGTCGATGCCGGCGCGGTCGTGACGGCGGCCACGTGCGGCGCATGCTTCGGCGGCCACATGGGCGTCCTCGCCGCGGGTGAGGTGTGCATCACCGCGAGCACGCGCAATTTCAAGGGCCGCATGGGCGATCCCTCCGCGCGCATCTTCATGGCCTCGCCCGCGACCGTGGCGGCCTCGGCCCTGGCCGGCCAGATCGCCTCGGCCGCGACGTATTTCGAGGGAGATCTCGGATGAGCGCGATCGAAGCGAAGCTGTGGAAATTCGGCGACGACATCAACACCGATCTGATGCTGCCCGCGACCGTGCAGGCGAAATCCGAGGCCGAGCAGCAGAAGGCCGTGTTCCTTGCGAACCGCCCCGGCTGGGTTGCTGAGATGAAGCCCGGCGATGCGATCGTGGCGGGGCACAATTTCGGCATGGGCTCGAACCGGCCGGCCTCGCGTTCGCTCAGGAATTGCGGCGTCTCGTTCCTCATGGCGGAATCGATCAACGGGCTCTTCTTCCGCAACAGCGTCAATTACGGGCTTCTGGCGCTCGAATGTCCGGGCTGCGCCGAGGCTTTCGCCGAGGGCGACCGCGCGCGCTTCGACCCCGATGCCTGGCGCGTCACCAACCTGCGCACCGGTACATCGCTGGCGCCGCTCGCCATTCCCGAGCGGCTCCTCGGCTTGATGCGCGGCGGCGGCATCTTCCCGTTGCTCGAGAAGGAAGGGCTGATCGCGCCGAAGTTGCGCTAACTTTGTCCACATGCCCCAAAAGGCGAGCGCCCCGGTACTTCGGGGCAGATGCGCCGTGCCACAGTTTTGCCTAGGGTGCCGGCGAGCGCTCGCCCGTGTTATCCGGGGATGGGAGGAGCGGACATACCGGACGCCGTGGAAAATCACAAGTTGAAGAACTCCGTGGTCGGGGTCGACCAGCAGTTATCGGCGCTGGTGCGCGGCATCGTCGACTACGCGATCTACATGCTCGATCCGTCCGGCACCGTGCTCACCTGGAACCGCGGCGCCGAGCGCATCAAGGGCTATCCCGCGCACGAGATCATCGGCCAGCATTTCTCGCGCTTCTACACCGACGCCGACCGCGAGGCCGGCGTGCCGCAGCGCGCGCTGCGCGAGGCCGCGACGCAAGGCCGCTACGAGGCCGATGGCTGGCGCGTGCGCAAGGACGGCTCGCGCTTCTTCGCGAGCGTGGTGATCGACGCAATCCGCGACGACGCCGACCGGCTCATCGGCTTCGCCAAGATCACGCGCGACATCACCGGCCGCATGAAGGTGCAGGAAGCGCTGGTCGACAGCGAGCGCATGGTGCGCGACATCATCGACATGGCCTTGGATGGCTTCGTCCAGATCGATGAGACGGGCCGCGTCCGCGAATGGAACGCGCAGGCGCACGCGATCTTCGGCTGGTCGCGCGCCGAGGCGCTGGGCCAGAAACTCGCCGACCTCGTCATCCCCCCGGAGCAGCGCGGCGAGCATTGGACCGGGTTCGAGCGCTTCCTCGGCGCGGGCAATCCGTCCGCGGCCGGGCGCCGGATCGAAATGGAGGCCGTGCGCAAGGACGGCGCCAAGATCCGCATCGAGGTGGCGGCAACGGCCCTGCTGCGACACGACGGCATCCTGGTCAACGGCTTCATCCGCGACCTCACCGAAAAATCCGCGATCGAGGCGCAGCTTCGCCAGGCGCAGAAGCTCGAGGCCGTGGGCCAGTTGACCGGCGGCGTGGCGCACGACTTCAACAACCTACTGACCGTCGTCGTCGGCAATCTCGAAATACTGTTGCGGCGCTTGCGCACGCTGGCCGCGGCCGAGGGCGGCGGTCTCGATGCGCCGGCCAACGCCGCGCTCCGTGCCGCCAACCGCGCAGCGCTCCTGACGCGCCAGCTTCTGGCCTTCTCGCGCCAGCAGACATTGCAGCCGCGCGCCACCGACATCGCGACGCTGGTTCAGAACACGGTGACGCTCCTGCGCCGCACGCTCGGCGAAGGCATCGCGATCGAACTTGTGGTCGGCAGCGACATCCGCACGGCGCTTGTCGATGCGAACCAGCTCGAGAACGCGCTCCTCAATCTCGCCTTGAACGCGCGCGACGCCATGCCCGAGGGCGGCCGCCTCACGATTGACGTCGCGAACCTCACGCTCGAGCGGGCGCAGCGCGCGCTGCCCGAGGATGTTCCCGCGGGCAACTACGTCGCGATCGCCGTGAGCGACACCGGCACCGGCATGACGGACGCGGTGATGACGCGCGCGTTCGAGCCGTTCTTCACGACGAAAGAGATCGGCAAGGGTTCGGGGCTCGGTCTGCCGCAGGTTTATGGCTTCATGCAGCAGTCGGGCGGCCGCATTGCGATCGCGAGCGTGCCGGGCCGCGGCACCACCGTGACGCTCTATCTGCCGCGCCATCACGAAGCGGCGGCGGCCGACGCCGAACCTGCGCCGCGCCCGCGCGGCGCCGCGGCCGCGCCCGCGCCCGCGTTGGCGCCGGGGCGCGAGAAAATCCTGGTGGTGGAAGACGACGAGGACGTGCGCCGCTTCACCACCGGCACCTTGCGCGAATTGGGCTATCGCGTGGTCGAAGCCTCGCGTGGGAACGAGGCGCTGCGTCTCCTCGACCGCCATCCCGACATCCGCCTGCTGTTCAGCGACATCGGCCTCCCCGGCCGCATGAACGGGCGCCAGCTCGCGGAGGAGGCGGTGCGCCGCGCGGACGGGCTGCGCGTGCTCTTCACCTCGGGCTACGCGGAAAGCGCGCTCGCGGAAAAAGGCCGCCTCCTGCCGGGCGTCGAGCTCATCCACAAGCCTTTCACCTATCAGGATCTCGGCGCCAAGGTGCGCCAGGTGCTCGATTCGTAGAAGCGGGTGCGGGGAACCTTAATCGAAATGCCGGCGCGCGCGGGCGAGGATCCGGTCGACTTGGTCGGGCAGGTTGTGGCGGAGCCACAGCACGGTCGCCTCGCCTTCCGGCAGCGCGGCCCAGTCCGCGCGGACAGGCGTCGTACGCATGAGCTGCTTCAGCCCATCGGCGCGCCCGCCCATGATTTCGTCGAGCGCGCGCAGCACCGCGTTGCCGAGCTGTCCCGGCGCGCCCGTGTCGATCACGTCCGTGTGCATCGCGAGCACGCCGTCCACATCCTCGTGCCGGAAGCCCGCGGCGAGGACGTCGAGCGGATAGGCGCAATAAAGTGCGAAGCCGTTCAGCGCCAACAGCTCATTCCAGAAACGCTCGAGCATGAGCGCGGCGGCGCGATTGCCGGCGCGCCACAAGAGCCCCACCATCTCGCCGAAGCCGCGCAAATTGCCCGCGCCCCATTCGGCCGCCATGTCGCGCACAACGCCGCCCACGGCCGCGTCAAAGCGGCCGCGGTGCGGCTCGCCCTCGATCATGAATTGGTCGAGCGTTTCCTTGGCGTCGAAGAGCTTGAGGCGTCCGCTCGCGCGCGCCGCCCCGGCATCGACGCCGCACGCGACGAGGCGCGCGCCGATCGCCGCGCAATGCGCCGGATTGGCGATGACGACCGCGGCCCCGCCTGCCGCCAGGCCGCGCGCGACATAGGCGCCGACGTTGCGCACCAAGGGGATCGCGTCCGGCCCGTAGAACTGCACCAAGTGTCGCTGCGGCTTGGCCGCCGCCTCGATCTGGCCATCCATGCGCAAGTACTCTGCCACCGACCGGACTAACGCTCGTTCTAGCTAGGTCGTCCCCATCCCTTAGTCGAAGGAAATTGCGGGGGAAGGGCGGCCGAGCAAGGCTCAGTCGGGCAGCCCCGCGAGCGCGCGCTCGAGCCAGGCGGGATCGCGGCTCAGGCTCTCGACCTCGCGCCGCGCGACGGCCCGCGTCTGGCGCTGGCCTTGAACGATGCTCGGCTCGCCCGCGCCGTCGCCCGGCTGGGTGCTGAATTCGAGCCTGATCCCGTTGGGATCGAAGCAATAGACTGAATAAACCCCAGGTAGAACTTCGATCGGCCCGTCATAGGGGACGCCCGCCCGTTCGAGCCGCGCGCGGATGCGGCCCTGGCTTTCGGGCCCGACCGCGAACGAGACGTGCTGCATCATCGCGATCGCGTCGCGGTCGCCCTGGGGCTTGGCGCCTTTCGGGATCTCGAAGAAGGCGAGGAGCGCGTCGCGCCCCATGTCGAAGAAATAGTGGCGGATCTCCTCGAATGGCGGGTTGCCGCGATTGCCCGGCCCGGTGCCGAGGCCGGGCGGCACGCGCATCGCATGGACGAGCCGCATGCCGAGCACGCCGACATAGAAGTCGATCGTCGTCTTCATGTCGTCGGTGTTGAGCGCCAGGTGATGGACCCCGTAATAGGCGACCTCGCCCGCGTCCCGCCGTGCTGCCGCCGCCGTTCCTTCAGCCATGGCAATCTCCTCTGCGAAGAGCCTAGCTTGTCACGGCCGGGCTGTCATCGCGGCGGCCCGTTAACGGTCCCTAAACCCCTGTTGCATCAGGACTCTGACGCCCATATATTGAACGACTCAAAGGTTTCCGCTCTCGGAGTTCGAGCATGGCGCGTGTCACCGTCGAAGATTGTGTCATCAAGATCCCGAACCGCTTCGAGCTCGTGCTGCTCGCGGCGCAGCGCGCGCGCGAGATGGCGCAGGGCCAGCAGCCGACGCTCGACCGCGACAACGACAAGAATCCGGTCGTGGCGCTGCGCGAGATCGCCGCGGAATCGGTCGAGATCGATACGCTCCAGACGAGCCTCATCAGGGGCATGCAGAAGCATGTCGAGATCGACGAGCCCGAGGAGGATCAGGAGATCGAGATCGGCGCGCAGGGCGCGTGGCCGGTCGATCTCGGCCCCGCCGTCGAGATCGATGGCGAGGATGTCGAGGGCGAAGGCGAGGAAGAAGCCATCGACGAGGAGCTGCCGGAGGACGTGCTGCTCGCCGAGGATACTCCCGAGGCGGTCGACGAGGCGCTTCCCGAGCTCGACGAAGAGGCGGGCGAGGATGCGATCGACGAGACCAATCTCGAAGGCCCCGAGCAGTAAGCGATGACGGCGGTCGAGGCGCCCATCGCCCAGGCCGCACCCGTCCCCGCCAACAGCGCCGGGACGCCGCCAAGGATCATGCGTCAGTTCGAGCTGGTCGAGCGGGTCAAATCCTATGACCCGTCGGCCGACGAGGACGCCATCAACCGCGCTTACGTGTTCTCGATGAAGGCGCATGGCAGCCAGATGCGCCTCTCGGGCGATCCCTATTTCTCGCACCCGGTGGAGGTCGCCGGCATCCTTGCCGGGATGAAGCTCGACGGCTCGTCGATCATCACCGGCCTCCTGCACGACACGGTCGAGGACACGGTCGCGACGCTCGAGGATATCGAACGGCTGTTCGGCGCCGACATCGCGCGGCTCGTCGACGGCGTGACCAAGCTCTCTCGCCTCGAGCTGCAATCCGACCAGACGCGCCAGGCCGAGAATTTCCGCAAACTCGTCCTCGCCATGTCGGAGGATATCCGCGTCCTCCTGGTGAAGCTCGCGGACCGGCTCCACAACATGCGCACGCTGCGCTTCGTGGCCGACGCAGAAAAGCGCCGCCGCATCGCGCGCGAGACGATGGAGATTTATGCGCCGCTCGCCGAGCGCATGGGCATGCACGAGGTTCAGGACGAGCTCGAGGACATGTCGTTCGCCGAGCTTTATCCCGAGGCGCGCGAGAGCATCATCGCGCGGCTCTCGTTCCTGCGCCAGAAAGGCGACGAGCTGCCGCGCCGCATCATGGCCGAGCTGTCGGCGACGCTCAAGGAAGCCGGCATCAAGTCCGAGCTGTCGGGGCGCGAGAAATCGCCCAACTCGATCTGGCGCAAGATGCAGCGGAAGAACGTCGCCTTCGAGCAGCTTGCCGACGTCATGGCGTTCCGCATCGTCGTCGAGGATATCGAGCAGTGCTATCACGCGCTGGGCGTGCTGCATGGGCGCTATCCGGTCGTGCCCGGCCGCTTCAAGGACTATATCTCGACGCCCAAGCCCAACAATTACCGCTCGCTCCACACCGGCGTCATCGGCCCCGAGCGCCAGCGCATCGAAGTGCAGATCAGGACGCGCGAGATGCACGAGGTGGCGGAACTGGGCGTCGCCGCGCACTGGGTCTACAAGCAATCCGCGCCCTCGACCGAGGGCCGCCAGTTCCGCTGGCTGCGCGAGCTCTTGGATATTCTCGAGCACGCGCCCGATCCGCAGGAGTTCCTCGAGCACACGAAGCTCGAGATGTATCGCGACCGCGTCTTCTGCTTCACGCCGAAGGGCGATCTGATCGAGCTGCCGCGGAGCGCCACGCCCGTCGATTTCGCCTATGCCGTCCATTCGCAGATCGGCGATACCTGCGTCGGCGCCAAGATCAACGGCCGCCTCGTCCCGCTCAGGACGCAGCTCGTCAACGGCGACCAGGTCGAGATCGTGACCTCCAAGGCGCAGACGCCGTCGCCGACCTGGGAGCGCTTCGTCGTCACCGGCAAGGCGCGCGCCCGCATCCGCCGTTTCATCAGGACGCAGCAGCGCCAGCAATATCTCGATCTCGGCAAGGCCATCCTGCAGAAGGCGTTCCGCCAGGAAGGCCACGAATATTCCGACAAGGCGGTCGACGACGTGCTGCGCCAGTTCGATTGCGACACGGCCGAGGATCTGTGCGCCGCGGTCGGAGCCGGCAACCACACCGGCCGCGAGATCGTGCATGCCGTCTTTCCGCCCAAGGCCGATGCGCGCGGCAAGGTCGTGCCGCTCATCCCGCCCGCGAGGGCGAGGAAGGCGTCGGAAAATGCCGTGCCGATCCGCGGCCTCATTCCCGGCATGGCGGTGCATTACGCCGGCTGCTGCCATCCGCTGCCGGGCGACCGCATCGTCGGCATCGTCACGACCGGCAAGGGCGTCACCATCCACACGATCGACTGCGACACGCTCGAGAGTTTCGCCGAGATGCCCGAGCGCTGGCTCGACGTCGCCTGGAACGCGCCCGACGGCGGCGAGCCGGGCGGCCATGTCGGGCGCATCCACGTCACGATCGGCAACGAGCCCGGGTCCTTGGGCAGCCTCACCACGGTGATCGGCAAGAACTCCGGCAACATCACCAACCTCAAGATCACCAACCGCAGCCAGGATTTCTTCGAGATCCTGGTCGATATCGAGGTGCAGGACGTGCGCCACCTCACCACCATCATCGCGGCCTTGCGCGCCACCCCCCTCATCAATTCCGTCGAGCGCGCGCGCGGCTGAGGGATGGCTCTTCCGCTTCGCCTCGGCGTCAACATCGACCACGTCGCCACCATCCGGAACGCACGGGGCGGGCGTCATCCCGATCCGGTGCGCGCCGCGCGCGTTGCCGTGGCCGCGGGCGCCGACGGCATCACCGCGCATCTGCGCGAGGACCGGCGCCACATCTCCGATGACGACATCGCGCGCCTTCGTGCCGAGATCGACCGGCCGCTCAATCTCGAAATGGCGGCGACCGACGAGATGCTGGCGATCGCGCTCCGCCATCGCCCGCACGCCGCCTGCCTCGTGCCGGAAAAGCGCAGCGAGGTCACGACCGAGGGCGGGCTCGACGCCGCGGGCGGCATCGCGCATCTCGCGCGCTTCGTCACGGAGCTGCGCGAGGCCGGCATCCGCGTCAGCCTCTTCATCGATCCCGAGGAGCGCCAGCTTGACGCGGCGCAAAAACTCGGCGCGCCCGTCGTCGAGCTCCATACCGGCGCCTATTGCGATGCGGCGGGGCCGCTGCGCGCGCGCGAACTGGCACGCCTCGTCGCTGCCGCGGCGCTCGCGGCATCGCGCGGCCTCGAATGCCACGCCGGGCACGGGCTGGGATTCGACACGGTTGCACCCGTCGCCGCGATCGCGACCATCGTCGAGCTGAACATCGGCCATTTCCTCGTCGGTGAGGCGATCTTCACCGGGCTCGACGGTGCGATCCGCCGCATGCGTGCGCTGATGGACGAGGCGCGAAAGAAATGATCCTCGGCATCGGTACGGACCTGATCGACATCCGCCGCATCGAGCAGACGCTCGAGCGCCATGGCGAGCGTTTCCTCGACCGCGTCTTCACGGAGGCGGAGCGCACGCGCTCCGAGCGCCGCGCCGGCCGCGTTGCGAGCTACGCCAAGCGCTTTGCCGCCAAGGAGGCGTGCGCCAAGGCGCTCGGCACCGGCTTTCGCGACGGCGTGTTCTTCCGCGATCTGGGTGTCGTCAATCTGCCGGGCGGCAAGCCGAGCATGATCCTGACGGGCGGCGCCTTGGCGCGGCTGGAGCGCCTCACGCCTCCCGGCATGCGGGCCGCGATCGAGCTGACGCTCACCGACGAGCCGCCCATGGCGCACGCCTTCGTCATCATCTCGGCCGAGAAGGCGGAGTAGCGACTCGGGCTCTTTCAGCGGCAACCTGCCGCGCTTGACGAAGACCCATCGGCTTCGCTTTGATCGGTCGCGACGAGGCCGACCAGACCCTTCCCGAAATTTCGTAAAATCAAGGGCTTATTGGACGATCTTGATGGCTCGGACGGCTAGCAGGACGACGGGGGGCGTGGCCGAGACGGTGAAGACGCTCGTCTATGCGATCCTCATCGCGCTCGTCATCCGCACCTTCCTGTTCGAACCGTTCAGCATCCCGTCCGCATCGATGGTGCCGACGCTCCTCATCGGCGACTATCTCTTCGTCGAGAAATTCTCCTACGGCTTCAGCAGCTGGTCGTTCCCGTTCGGCATCCCGGTCATTCCGGGTCCAGGGCGCCTCTTCTTCCGCGCGCCGCATCGCGGCGACGTGGTGGTGTTCAAGCTGCCGTGCGATTTCTCGCGCCTGCCGGCGGACGAGGCGGATTTCCGCAAGCGAAGCTGCGATCCCTCGACCGACTTCATCAAGCGCGTCGTCGGATTGCCGGGCGACCGCGTGCAGATGAAGGACGGGCTCCTCTACATCAACGACACGCAGGTGCCGCGCCAGCGCATCGACGACTTCTACTACGACGAGCCGTTCCGCTCCGGCGAGGCGGGCTGCGGCGCGGGCAACTATCCGCAGTATCAGGAGACGCTGCCGGGCGGCGCGCCGCACCACATGATCAAGAACTGCAACATGCCGCAATTCGACAACACGCCCGTCTTCACCGTACCGCCCGATCATTATTTCATGATGGGCGACAACCGCGACGACAGCGCCGACAGCCGCGACCCGCGGAGCGGCGTGGGCTTCGTGCCGTCGGAAAACCTGGTCGGCCGCGCCGAATTCCTGTTCTTCTCCACCGACGGCTATGCCGCCTTGTGGGAGCCGTGGAAATGGCCGTTCACGGTGCGCTACGGCCGGCTCTTCACGGCGATCCGCTGACATGAACGATACGGCCGCGCCGCTGAGCCTCGCCCAACTCCTGGACCACGAATTCGCGCAGCCCGAGCTTCTCGCGGAATCGTTGACGTTGCGCGAAGTGCGCCGCCGCGGCGGCCCGCGCCGCGCCTACGAGCGGCTCGAATTCCTGGGCGACCGCGTCCTCGGCCTCGTCGTCGCCGAATTGCTGTGGCGCCGCTTCCCCGACGAGAGCGAAGGCGAATTGACGCGCCGCCACGCGCATCTCGTGCGGCGCGAAGCCTTGACCGAGGTGGCGCAGGCGGTGGGATTGGGCGAGCGGCTCGTCGTCTCGGCCGGTCAGGACGCGGCCGGCCTGCGCCAGAATACGAGCGTGCTCGCCGACGTGTGCGAGGCGGTCATCGCCGCGCTCTATCTCGACGGTGGGCTCGGCGTGGCGCGGCGCTTCGTCGAGCGCTGGTGGGATGCGCGCCTCACCGCCCTGGGCGCGCCGCCGCGCGATCCGAAAACCGCGCTCCAGGAATGGGCGCAAGGCCGCGGCCTGCCGATCCCCACCTATCGCACGGTCGCGACCGAAGGGCCGGCGCATCGCCGCCGCTTCACCGTGACGGTCTCGGTCGAGGGGCTCCCGCCCGCGACCGCGAACGGCACCTCGAAGCGCGCCGCCGAAACCGCGGCCGCCGCGGCGGCGCTGGCGGCGCTCGACGCCGCGCAATGAGCGAAGCGGCGCGGCGCTGCGGCACGGTTGCGATCCTGGGCGCGCCCAACGCCGGCAAATCGACGCTTCTGAACCGCCTCGTCGGCAGCAAGGTCTCGATCGTCAGCCCCAAGGTGCAGACGACGCGCGCGCGCGTGCTTGGCATCGTCATGCGCGGGTCGACGCAACTCGTCTTCATCGACACGCCCGGCATATTTGCGACGCCGAAGCGGCGGCTCGAGCGCGCCATGGTGAAGGCGGCGTGGGCCGGCGCCGCCGATGCCGACGCCGTGATCGTGCTCATCGATGCGGCGCGCGGCTTGGATGCCGACAGCGAGCGCATCATCGACGGTCTCGGCGCCACGGCGGCGGGAGGGCGCGCGATCCTCGCCCTCAACAAGATCGACCGCGTGGCGCGCGAGAAACTTCTGCCGCTCGCCGCTGCGCTCGACCAGCGCGGCAAGTTCGAGCGCATCTTCATGATCTCGAGCCTGACCGGCGACGGGCTCGATGATCTCGCCGATCATCTCGCCGGGGTCGCGCCGGAAGGCCCGTGGCTGTTCCCCGAGGACCAGGCGTCGGACGTGCCGCTTCGTCTCCTCGCCGCCGAGCTCGTGCGCGAGCAGGTGTTCCTTCAGCTCCACGAGGAGCTGCCTTACGCCATCACCGTCGAGACCGAGACCTGGGAGGAGCGCAAGGACGGCAGCGTCAGGATCGATGCCACGATCCATGTCGCGCGCGAGAGCCACAAGCCGATCGTGCTCGGCAAGGGCGGCGCGCAGGTGAAGCGCATCGGCGAGGCGGCGCGGCGCGAGCTCGAGGCGCTCATGGAACGGCGCGTCCATCTCTTCCTCCATGTCCGCGTCACCGAGAACTGGTCCGACGACCGCGAGCGCTACGACGCCATCCGCCTCGAGTTCGAAAAGTGAGACGTGCGTCCTTCGGCCATGACGACTGAAGCCCTCGCGCGTCCTTACATGCGCTGGCGCAGCGGCGCGTTCCTGCTGTCGCTCGTCTTCCCCGGCGTCGGCCAGGCTTATGGAGGCGCGGGCGAACGCGCGCTCGGATGGGCCGGCGCGGCGCTCGCCTGGGGTCTGGCCTATCACCTCTCGCCCTATCTCTGGGCGGCCTGGCGCAGCGCGGTCCTGCCGCCGGTCGTGATGACGGTCATCATCCTCGGGCTCGTGCTGCCGCTCTCGGCCGCGATCGATGCGGCGCGGCTCGCGCGGCAGGGATATCCGCGCCAGCCCCGCGCGCGCCGCTGGATCGGCTACGTGGCGCTCGCCGCCGTGCCGGCGCTTCCCGGACTTGCCGCGATCGCGTCGTGGCAGTCCTTCGTCGTGCCGTCGGAATCGATGGTGCCGACGCTGCTCCTCGGCGACCGGCTCCTCGCCGTCGCGGGCTACTACCGCGTCTTCGCGCCGGCGCGCGGCGATCTCGCCGTCTTCACCCTGCCGCGCGACCCTTCGACATATCTCATCAAGCGCCTCGTCGGCCTGCCCGGCGAGCGCATCGCGGTGACGCGCGGCGTGCTTTCGATCGACGGCGTCGCCGCTTCGCGCGAGCGCGTCGAGGGCGACCGTTTCGTCGAGACGCTGCCCAATGGCGTGCGCCATCCCGTCATCGTCGCGCATGACGACGCGCCGCTCGAGAACACGCAAGTCTTCACCGTGCCGCCCGGCCATTATTTCATGATGGGCGACAACCGCGACGATTCCCTCGACAGCCGCGATCCGGCGACGGGCTTCGTGCCGGCGGAGAATCTGTGGGCGGCCGCCTCCTTCCTCACCTATTCGACCGAGAACTCCGCGCCATGGTGGCGCTTTTCCTCCTGGCGCTGGCCGCGCCTGGCGCAAAGTCTGCGCTAGCGATGCGCTGGAGCGATGAAGCGCTCGTGCTTTCGGCGCGCCGGCATGGCGAGAGCTCGCTTCTCGTCCACCTCCTCACGCGCGAGCGCGGCCGCCACGCCGGGCTCGTGCGCGGCGGGCAAAGGCCGAAGACGCGCGTCGTGTGGCAGATCGGCAACCGCGTGCTCGCCGCCTGGTCGGCGCGCCTTTCCGAGCATTTGGGCACGATGACGGGCGAGCTCGCGCATGGCTATGCCGCGCAGCTCATAGCATCGCCCGCGCGGCTCGCCGGGCTCGCGGCCGCCGCCGCGATGGCCGACGCCGCCTTGCCCGAGCGCGAGCCGCATCGGAAATCCTACGAGGGGTTCGTGGCGCTCCTTGACGCGTTCGCGGAAAATCGCGGCTGGATGCCGGACTATGTGCGTTGGGAGCTCGAGCTTCTGGCGGAATTGGGCTTCGGCCTCGACCTCGCTGCGTGCGCTGCGACCGGCGTCACCGAGAACCTCGTCTATGTCTCGCCCAATTCCGGCCGCGCCGTGTCGGAGGAGGCGGGTGCCCCGTATCGCGCGCGGCTGCTGCACCTGCCGCCTTTCCTGCGCGCGGGCGCGAACTTCGCGCCACCCTCGGCGCAGGACGTGCTCGACGGGCTCGCGCTCACCGGCTTCTTCCTCGAGGCCCGCATTTTCGCGCCCGAGGGAAAATCGCTCCCGCCCGCGCGCCAACGCTTCCTCGCGGCGCTCGAGAAATTCAGATCTTGAGGATGCGCTTGGCGTTGTCGCAGTAAACCTTCTGCTCGTCGGCAGGCGACAGGCCGAGCTTCTTGATGAGCGCCACGCCCTCTTGCTTCAGCGATTTCAGCGGCGGCGCGTCGGTGCCGAACAGGAAATGGTCGGCGCCCACCGTCTCGACCGCGCAGCGCGCCGCCGGCGGGTGATAACAGGTCGATTCGAGATACATCATCTTCAGGTATTCGCTCGGCTTCTTCTTGATGAGCATCGGCTCGTAGGAGCCGAGGAAGAACGCCTCGTCGCCGAGACTGTAGGCGTAGTCCATGCGCCCGATCATCTCGCAGATGCCGCCGCCCAAATGCGAGCCGACGAGCTTGAGATTGGGGAAGCGCTCGAAGATGCCCTTGACGATGAGACGCGACAGCGCGAGCGCCAAATCCATCGGCCGCCCGACGCTCGAGGCCAAGCGATAGATGTTGAGCCGCTCCTCGCCGAAGCCCACGGACGGCGGATGGATCACGACCGGCACGTCGAGCTCGCTCGCGAGTTGGAAGAACGGCAGCGCCTCGTCGTCGTCGGGATACTGGCCCTTGAGGCTCGAGATGATCCACGCGCCCTTCAGCCCGTCCTGCTTCACCGCGCGCTCGAACTCGCGCATGAACTTGTCGCCGCCATAGGGCACGGTCGTGGCGAAGCCGTAGATCGACTCGTATGTGTTCTGCAGCTCGGCGACATAGCGGTTCTGCGCCGCGCACGCGGCAAGCTGCTCCGCTTCGTCCATGTGCTTCAGATCGTGCAGCGGGTTGCTCACCACGGTGGCGTCGATGCCGGCGCGTTTTTGCGCATCGAGCGCGTGCTCGATCGTCATGGGGCAGCGCCCGCGCCAGAACGGCCGCGCCGCGTCCTCGGGCGTGTGCACGTGCGTGTGGATGTCGATGATCATTTCGGGCCTCCCCTTTGGCAGAAGATTGCGGCGCTGCGCCGGCAATGACAAGAACCTGTCGCAGCGCGAAAAGGCTGCGGCGAAACGACCCCGGCATGGCTCCCATGCCGGCCGCGAGGGGACAAGCGGGCGGAACGTGCCCTATCTGGAAGTGGATGACGCAGGCGCAAAAGAACGAAACGCCGCGTCGCGGAAAGAGCGCCCCAGGGCAAGGCGCCGGCAGTGGAGATGGATCATGCCCGACGGCGAACGGCGTATCGAGGACGGCTACGACCAGGCGGTCGATCGGGCCGCCGACGAGCTCGCGCAATCGGTGACGCGCGGCCTGGCGAAGCGCCCGCTTGCCCTTTTGTACTGCACGCTCGTTTGGGCGGTCTCGCTGCCGCTCCAGGCGTTCACGACATTGTGTGGCAACTGAGGCGGACCGGCACGGCAGAATGACCGTGCCATGGCGCAGCAAGCGAGCCCGTCGCCCGACCCGCAACTCCTGATTCCGGCGCTGGCGCCGTTCTATGCGTGGACGCGCGACCTCTCGTGGCTCGTCATCCGCCTCACCGTGGGCGGCGTGCTCCTGGAGCACGGGATCCTCAAAGTGATGAATGTGGGGGTCGAGAATTTTGCGCACGGGCTCGCCAACCGCGGCATCGAGCCGGCGCTGCCTTTCGCCTATGTCGTGTTCTTCAACGAGACGGTTGGCGCGGTCTGCCTCGCCGCGGGGTTCCTCACGCGCATCGTCGGGCCGATGATCGCGATCGAGTTCCTCATCATCACCTTCATCGCGCATTTCCCGAACGGCTTCGCCTGGACCTCGCCGCATGGCGGCTGGGAGTATCCGCTCCTGTGGGGCCTCGTCATCTTCGCCGTGTCCTTGCGCGGCGGCGGGCCCTGGTCGATCGACCGCCTCATCGGCAAGGAGCTCTGAGAGCTCTGAGCGCCGCTCGCCGCCGTTGCGCTCGCGCCCCGAATGTGAAAATTTGCTCCAACTAACCGTTGGAGAAAATCATGTTGCGACTTTGCGTGGCGGCCGCGCTCGGTCTGCTGCTCGTCCCGCCCGCGGCGCGGGCCGAGGAAACCGTCACGGTGCAGCTCGTCAAGAGCACCGCCCAGGCGCCCTATTACATCGCGCTCGGCAAGGGCTATTTCGCGCAGGAAGGGCTCAAGATCGATGCCGGCGAGATCCGCAGCGCGCTCGATACCGTGGCGCCGCTCGCCACGGGGCGGCTCGATCTGAGCATGGGCGCCGCGACGGCGGGCTTCTTCAATGCCGCCAATCGCGGCTTCGATCTGCGCATCGTGGCCGCGCTCGGCATCCAGGGGCCGATGATGGCGACGCAGCCGCTCGTGCGCAAAGCGCTCTGGGACGACGGCACGATCCGCGACGCCAAGGATTTGAAGGGCCGCAAGGTCGCGATCAATGCGCCCGGCGACATCACCGAAGTCTTTCTCACGATGATGCTCGAGAAGTTCGGGATGACGACGAAGGATTTGGACCTGACGCCCCTGGCGTTTGCCGAGCAGTTCGTCGCCTTCAAGAACGGCGCGATCGATGCGGGCTTTCTGCCCGAGCCTCTGGCGACGACCGCGAGGCTGTCCGGCGAGGTCGAGCTCCTGCAGCCCGAAGCCTCGATCGGCGAGGGCATTCCCACCACCTTCGTGTTCATGGGGCTCCACTTTATGCACGACCGGCCGCAGGTGGCGCTTGCGTTCCTGCGCGCCCTCGTGCGCGGCGCGCGCGACGCGCAAGGGACCTACAACAAGAATCCCGCATTGGCCGCGATGATCGCCAAGGAAACGGGCTTGAAGCTCGAGGCGGTCGAGCAAAGCACCCCCTATGTCGTCGATCCCAATCTCGACATCACCAAGTACGAATCGCGTCTCCATGAGGAGGAGGGGATCGACCGCAGGAACGGCCGCCTGACCTACGATAAGCCGCTCGATTTCGCCACGGTGATCGATCCAACCCTGGTGCACCAAGCCGCCGCGCAGTTGAAATGATCCATACGTAATAGACGTTCGCAGCCGGAGACCGCTTCGCTGCGCTTGCGATGACATCCTGAGTTATCGTTGCAATGAGCGCAGCAAGGAAGCGATCCGGCCCGGCCTTCCAGCTTGAAAAATGTACGTAAATATGCGATACAGTGCGTACATAAAGCTGAGAGACACGCTCATGACCTCATTCGCGCAAGCCGACGCCAACCGCCGCAACGCCCGCAAAAGCACCGGCCCCCGCACCGGCGCGGGCAAGGAGCGCTCGCGCCGCAACGCGCTGCGCCACGGCCTCGCCGCCGAGCACGTCCTCATCCTCGACGAGGACGCCGAGGATTTTCTGCGGTTCTCCGCGGCGCTGAAGCAAGCGCTCGATCCCGCGGGCGAGGCGGAGACCGTGCTGTGCGACCGCATCGTCATGGGCAACTGGCGCTTGCGCCGCGTGTGGCGCCAGGAGGCGGCGTCCCTCAACGAGGAGGCCATCACGATCGCGCATCGCGAGGCGCGCGAGGAGATCTACGAGCAGGTGCTGGCCGAGCTGAAGGCGAACCCGCCGGCGCCGCCGCCGGACCGCAAGCCGTGGGAGCCGCCGCCGAGCCTGCGCGCGATCGCCTGGGACGTGGTGCAGACCATGACCGACGCGCAGGTCGAGGACGCGATCACGGCAAAGGGTGACGCTGCGGACGATGACGCGGCGCCCGAACCCGAGCCGCCGCCGGAGCGCAGCCCCCAAAAACCCGACCGGCCGATCTGGCCCGAAAGCCGCATGACGGCGCTGTCGCGCTACGAGGCGTCGATCGAGCGCGCGCTCCACCGCGCCACCGCCGCGCTCGACCGGCTCCAGGCGCGGCGGCGCGAGGCTTCCCCCACCTCACCCTCCCGCTCCGCCCCGGGGGGCGGGGAGGATCGACCGCAGGCGGTCGACGGAGAGGTGGGGCAGGAAGCCGCAGCGCGAACCGCATCGCACCTGACGCGTCAGCAGCGCCGCGCGGTCGAGCGCGCTCGCATCCGCGCGCGCAGGGCGGAGTCTGCGGAACGAACCCAATTTGCCGCAGCCGCAGCCGCGCCGCCGCCGGCTCCTGCGGCCGCG
Organism: uncultured Alphaproteobacteria bacterium; assembly: GCA_963729295.1. GTDB lineage: Bacteria > Pseudomonadota > Alphaproteobacteria > ATCC43930 > CGMCC-115725 > DATJLY01. The sequence continues at coordinate 158,398 of CAVSNJ010000028.1, read as the reverse complement.
AACGGTCCTTCGCCGCCGTCCTGAGCGTCAGCACCGGGCTTGTCCCGGCCAGCCACGGGTTTTTTGGCTGCACACGAGACGCGAATGGCCGGCAAAAGCCGGCCATCACGAGGAAGAAGTGTCGAAAGCGGTTGCGGCGCGCCTATTCGGCGGCGAGCGTGGCGACCGGGTCCTTGAGGTTGAGGATGCGGCGCGCGTTGGCGTACATGACCTTCTGCGTGTCCGCCTCGGAGAGCCCGATCTCGCCGAAATACTTGAGCGCGGCGGCCGGGTCCCAGCACGGATAGTCGGTGCCGTACATGACGCGGTCGGCGCCGTAGAACTCGATCGCGAACTTCATGCCGGCCGTGTGCGGCGACACCGTGTCGGTGTACATGCGCTTGATGTAGGTCGACGGCGGATGCGGCAGCTTCGCCGCCTTGCCGTTCTTGTCCATGCGCCCCGACTGATAGGGCAGCGCGCCGCCGGTGTGCGACATCACGATCTTCAAATTCGGGTGCCGCTCCATCACGCCGGAAAAGACGAGGCGCATCGCCGCGACCGACACCTCGATGACGCGGCCGAGGCTCAGATAAAGCGCGCCGCCATAGCCGTCGCTCAGCATGTCGGAGAAGACGGCGTCGGTCGGATGGAGGAAGAGCGGCACGCCGAGCTTCTCGACGCAGTCGTAGAACGGCTCGAGGCGCTCGGCATCGATGCGCGGATCGGGGCCGATGCTGCCCGGCAGATTGACGCCCATGAGGCCGAGCTTGGTGATCGCATGCTCGACCACCTCGATCGCGGTCCTCGTATCGACGAGCGGCACCGCGGCCGACGCCCACACGCGACCCGGATAGCGGCGCTGCGCGCCCGCCATCTCCTCATTCCACATCATGGCGTAGTCGCGGCCCATCTCCTTCGGCATCTCCGAGAAGATGATCGAGATCGGGCCGATCGAGCTCACCACATCGACCTGGTGGCCGAGTCCGTCCATGTGCTCGAGCTGCTTGTCGAGATAGTACCACTCGGTCCAGCCGCCCATGAACGGCACCGCGCCGCTGTCGTCGCGGTGATAGTCGAACCCGCCCCTCTCGTTCGGCGTCATGCGCGGATAGTTCGAGCGCTTGGCAAGATGCTCGAACACCGAACGCGGCCACCAGTGGAAGTGCGAATTGATGATATGCATCGGGGTCTCCTGGTCCCCTGGAGTCTATGGGCACCGCCCCGTCCGGTCAACGCCGACGATGCTTCCGATTATGCCTGCCGGGCGATATAGAAATGGTTGATGTGCAGCGCAGCAGCGCGGTTTCGCTTCGGCGAGAACTGGCAATCCTTCGTCGCGACCGTGGACCAGGACCGCATCCGCGCGGCGGAGGAGGGGCTCCTGAAGCTTCTGCCGCGGGACGCGATCGCAGGCCGGCGCTTTCTCGATATCGGCTGCGGCTCGGGCCTGTCGGCGCTCGCGGCAGTGCGCCTCGGCGCGCGCGAGGTCGAGGCCGTCGATGTCGATCCTCAATCGGTCGCCGCATCGGAAGCGCTGCTCCGGAAATTCGCTTCCGGCGGGCGGTGGCGCGTACGTCCGGCGAGCGTGTTCGAGCTTTCGCCCGAGCGCGACGGCACCTTCGACATCGTCTATAGCTGGGGCGTGCTGCACCACACCGGCGATCTGTGGGCGGCGCTGGCGCGGGCGGCGGCGATGGCGGCGCCGGATGGATGGCTCGCTGTGGCGCTCTACCGGCGCACGATGTTCTGCGGCTTGTGGCGCCGCGAGAAGCGGCGCTACGCCGGCGCCGGCCCCGGCGTGCAGCGCGCTGCGCGCGCCCTCTACGAGACCGCGTTCGCCGCCGGGCTTGTCGCGACCGGCCGCAGCCCGCGCCGCTACATCGCCAACTATCGCTCGGCGCGCGGCATGGACTGGCACCACGACGCGCATGACTGGCTCGGCGGATACCCTTATGAATCGACCGACCCGGCTTCCGTCGCAGCGTTCCTCGGCACGCGAGGCTTCGCGCTCGAGCGCGTCTTCGAGCACAAGGCGGCGGCGCTCGGTCTCCTCGGCTCGCATTGCGATGAATACGTGGCGCGCCGGAAAAGCTGAAGCCTTTGTTCACGGCAAGAACATAACGTGTTCACGGCTGGAACGCTTGACGTTCACGCAACGAACATGGTAGGAGGAGCCCTTCAATCCTGAAGGGCGGCAGCTTGTCCCTCGGCCGGCGCGAGGAAGCGAAGAACGGCGAGATCGGCATCATGCTCGGCATGCTCGCCGCGGTCGAGCGCGACAGCCATGTGACGCAGCGCCATTTGGCGCGCGAGCTCGGCATCGCCTTGGGCCTCGCCAACGCCTATCTCAAGCGCTGCGCCAAGAAGGGCTACATCAAGATCCGCCAGGTGCCCTTGAACCGCTATGCCTATTACCTGACGCCGCGCGGCTTTGCGGAAAAGAGCCGCCTCACCGCCGAGTATCTCACCGTGTCGTTCGATTTCTTCCGTCGCGCGCGGCACGACGCGGTGTCGCTTCTGGCGCAATGCCACGCGCGCGGCTGGAGCCGCGTGGTGCTGTGGGGCGCGGGCGAGCTTGCCGAGGTGATGGTGTTGAGCGCGGGCGAGGCGGAGGTTGCGATCCTCGCCGTCATCGACGCCGCCTCGGCGCAATCGTCCTGCGGCGGAAGGCCGGTCGTGGCCGATCTCGACGCGACGGCGCGCCTTGCCGGCGCGATCGACGCCATCGTCGTCACCGATGCGAAGAGCCCGCGCGCAAGCCTCGATGCGGCGCTCGCGGCGGCAGCGCTTCATGGCATCGCCGCCGAGCGCGTCGTGGCGCCGCCGATGCTGCAACTCACCAGCGCCGCGAAGCCTGCCTCATGATGCGCTGGTACGCCGTCCACACGCGCCCCTCGTCCGAGGCCAAGGCCGCCGAGCAGCTGCGGCGCCAGGGTTACGAGGCCTATCTCCCGCGCCATCGCCGATGGGTGCGGCACGCGCGACGACACGCCGCGGCGCTGCGCCCGCTCTTTCCGCGCTATCTCTTCGTCGCGATCGACCGCGAACGCATGGCGTGGCGCCCCGTCCTCTCCACCATCGGCGTCGCCGGCATGGTGTGCGGCGGCGGCGAGCCGATGCCGGTCCCGGAAGGGGTCGTGGCGCTCATCCGGGAGCGCGAGCGCGCGGGCGCCTTCGACGAGCTCACGCCGGCGCGCCGCTTGCGGCCGGGCGACAGCGTGCGCCTCAGGGAAGGACCTTTCGCCGAGCTCGTCGGCCGTTTGGCCCAGTCGTCCGACGACGAGCGCGTCGTCGTGCTGCTCGAATTCCTGGGGCGCACGGTCAAGGCCGAGTTCGCGGCTTCGTCGGTCGAAGCCGCCTGATCCCCGGCGCGCGCCGGGCGTGTGCAATGTGCGGCCGGTGAGGCTTCGCTTCACCCGGACTGCGGTAGCATGGATGGAGTTGTGACAGAACAGCCGGCACAGCGGATCGCCGTCGTAGGCGCGGGCTACTGGGGCAAGAACCTCGTACGCAATTTCGCCGATCTCGGCGCGCTTGCGGCGATCTGCGATCCCGATCGCGCGGCGGTCGCGCCGCTCGCCGAGCGCCATCGCGCCAAGCTTCTGCCCTTCGCCGAAATGCTTGGCTCCCCCGACATCTCCGCCGTCGCGATCGCGGCGCCCGCGGCGCTCCATGCGCAGCTTGCGCGCGCGGCCATCGAAGCGGGCAAGCACGTCTTCGTCGAGAAGCCGCTCGCGCTCGACATCGCCGAGGCCGAGCGTCTGTGCGCCCTTGCCGCTGCGCGCGGGCGCTGCCTTATGGTCGGGCATTTGCTGCAATATCATCCGGCCTTCGGCAAGCTGCGCGAACTCGTGCGCGCGGGCGCCTTGGGGCGGCTCCAATACATCTATTCGAACCGGCTCAATCTCGGCAAGGTGCGGCGCGAGGAAGACATTCTCTGGAGCTTCGCGCCGCACGACATCTCGATGGTGCTGTCGCTCGTCGGCCATGAGCCCGCGCGCGTCACCGCCGAAGGGGCCTACCATCTCCATCGCCAGATCGCCGACGTGACGACGACGCATCTGGCCTTTGCCGGCGGCGAGCAGGCGCACATCTTCGTCTCGTGGCTGCACCCGTTCAAGGAGCAGAAGCTCGTCGTGATCGGCGACCAGGCGATGGCTGTGTTCGACGACGGCGAGCCGTGGAGCACGAAGCTTCAGCTCTATCGCCACCGCATCGAATGGCGCGACCAGGTTCCCGTGCCGCAGCGCGCCGAGGCCGAGCCCGTGCCGGTCGCGGAAGCCGAGCCGCTGCGCCTGGAATGCCGCCATTTCCTCGATTGCGCGGCGAGCGGCGCCGTTCCCGTCACCGACGGGCATGAGGGCGTGCGCGTGCTGCGCGTGCTGGCGGCGGCGAGCGCTGCGTTGAAGGGCGCGTCTGCCGCGCTGGCGCCGGCGGCCGCACGTGCGCGGCATGACGGCGTGCAGATCCACGAAAGCGCCTATGTCGACGAGCCGGCCGAGATCGGCGCGGGCACGCGTATCTGGCATTTCGCGCATGTGCTGCGCGGCACCACGATCGGCCGCAACTGTACCCTTGGCCAGAATGTGGTGGCGGGTCCCAACGTCACGATCGGCGACGATTGCAAGATCCAGAACAACGTCTCGATCTACGAGGGCGTGGCGCTCGAGGACGGCGTCTTTTGCGGTCCCTCCTGCGTCTTCACCAACGTCGTCAACCCGCGCGCGGAAATCTCGCGCAAGGCGGAGTTCAAGCCGACCCTCGTCAAGCGCGGCGCCACCATCGGCGCCAACGCCACGATCGTGTGCGGCCACAGCGTCGGTGCCTATGCCTTCATCGCCGCGGGCGCGGTCGTGACGACGGACGTGCCGGATTTCGCGCTCATGGCGGGCGTGCCGGCGCGCCGCATCGGCTGGATGAGCCGCGCCGGCGCGCGGCTCGGCCGCGATCTCGTTTGCCCCATCACCGGCGCGCGCTACCGGGAATCGACGCCGGATCAACTCGAGCCGCTCGAGGGATAATCGCATGCTCATGCAACCGATCTCCTTCATCGATTTGCAGGCGCAACGCGCGCGTATCGCCGGAAGGATCGACAGCGCGGTGCAGCGCGTCATGGCGCATGGCCAGTTCATTCTCGGCCCGGAGGTCGGCGAGCTCGAACGGCGCCTCGCGTCCTTCTGCGGCGCGCGCCATTGCGTCACCTGCGCCAACGGCACGGATGCGCTGGGCCTCGTCCTCATGGCGCAAGGCGTGAAGCCGGGCGATGCCGTCTTGGTGCCGGACTTCACGTTCGTTGCGACGGCCGAGGTGGTGGCCTGGCTCGGCGCGACGCCCGTCTTCGTCGATGTGCTGCCCGACACGTTCAACTTGGATCCCAAAAGCCTCGAGCGGGCGATCGTTTCCGCGAAGGGGCAGGGGCTGCGGCCGCGCGCGGTGATCCCGGTCGATCTCTTCGGCCAGCCGGCCGATTACCGGGCAATCCTGCCGATCGCGGAAGAACACGGACTCTTCGTCCTTTCCGATGCGGCGCAGAGTTTCGGCGCGAGCCTCGGCGGCGCGCGCGTCGGCCGCTTTGGCCTCGCGACGGCGACGAGCTTCTTTCCGGCGAAGCCGCTCGGCTGCTATGGCGATGGCGGCGCCATCTTCACCGATGACGACGAGCTTGCCGCGGTGCTGCGCTCGCTCCGCGTCCACGGCCAGGGCAGCAACAAGTACGACAATGTCCGCGTCGGCGTGAACGGTCGGCTCGACACGTTGCAGGCGGCGATTCTCATTGAGAAACTCGAGATCTTCGCCGACGAGATCGAGCTGCGCCAGAACGTCGCCGCGCGCTATCGCGCCTCGCTCGGCAACGGCGTCACGGCGCCCTTCGTGATGGCGGGCGCGCAATCGGTCTGGGCGCAATACACGATCCAGACCACGCGGCGCGACGCGGTCGTGGCGTCCTGCAAGAACGCGGGTGTTCCGACCGCGATCTACTATCCGCTGCCGCTGTCGCGCCAGACCGGATATCGCGACTATCCGAGCGTAGCCGGCGGAACGCCGGTCTCGACGCGCCTTGCGCAGGACGTCGTGAGCCTGCCGATGCATCCCTATCTCGACGCGGCGACGCAGGATCGGATTGTCAAAGCAGTGCGCGCCGGGCTCGGCTGACATGGACATTCGCGGGAAGCGTCTCGTCGTCATTGGCGGCGCCGGTTTGATCGGATCGCATACGGTCGATCAGCTGGCGCGCCAGGACGTGCGCGAGATCGTCGTCTACGACAATTTCGTGCGCGGGCGCGCCGAGAATCTGGCCGGAGCGCTCAAGGATCCGCGCGTGAAAATCTTCGAGGCGGGCGGCGATATCTGCCAAAGCGACATCCTGGAAGCGGCGCTCAAGGATGCCGACGGCGTCTTCCATTTCGCGGCGCTGTGGCTCCTGCAATGCCACGAATATCCGCGCGCCGCATTCGACGTGAACATCCGCGGCACGTTCAACGTGCTCGAAGCCTGCGTCCGCACGGGCGTGAATCGCCTCGTCTATTCGTCGTCGGCCTCGGTCTATGGCGATGCGGTCGAGGAGCCGATGACCGAGGACCATCCCTTCAACAACAAGAATTTCTACGGCGCGACCAAGATCGCCGGCGAGGCGATGGCGCGCGCGTTCCATCATCGCTACGGGCTCAACCTCGTGGGCCTGCGCTACATGAACGTCTATGGCCCGCGCCAGGATTATCACGGCGCCTATATCGCCGTGATCATGAAGATGCTCGATGCGATCGACCAGGGACAGGGGCCAACCATCCTCGGCGACGGCAGCGAGGCCTTCGATTTCGTCTCCGTCGAGGATTGCGCGCGCGCCAATCTGTGCGCGGTCAAGGCCGAGGCGCAGGACCGCTTCTACAATGTCGGCACCGGGCGCCGCACGTCGCTGAAGGAGCTCGCGGGGCTCTTGCTCGAGCTCACCGGCAGCAACCAGGCCGTGAACTACGCGCCGCGCAGCCAGGCGACGCTCGTCAGGAACCGCATCGGCTCGCCGGTGCGCGCCAAGGCCGAGATCGGCTTCGCCGCCGAGATCGCGCTGCGCCAAGGGCTCGAGCGGCTCATCGCATGGCGCAAGTCGCACAAATCCGAAGTCGAGGCACGCCGCGCCGCGGCGAGGTGAGAGGATTCGGGAGTTGTCCGAGAAACGCGTGATCCCGATCGCCCGGCCGAGCGTCGGCGACGAGGAATGGCAGGCGCTGCGCGCGCCGCTCGAGAGCGGCTGGCTGACGCAGGGACCGAAGGTGGCCGCCTTCGAGCGCGCCTTCGCCGCAAACCACAACGTGAAACATGCGGTCGCCACGACCTCGGCCACGACGGGCCTTCATCTGGCGCTTGCCGCGCTCGGCATCGGGGCGGGCGACGAGGTGATCGTGCCGTCCTTCACCTGGGTTGCGACTGCGAACGTCGCGCTCTATTGCGGTGCGACGCCGATCCTTGCCGATGTCGACCGCACGAGCTTCAACATAAGGCCCGAAGAGGTCGCGCGCTGCCTTTCCCCGCGCACCAAGGCCGTGATTCCGGTTCACCTGTTCGGCCTGTGCGCGGAGATGGACGAGATCCGCAGGATCGTACCCAAGGACGTGGCGATCGTCGAGGACGCGGCGTGCGCGGCCGGCGCCGTCTATCGCGACCGCTGCGCCGGCGCGCTTGGAACATGCGGCGTCTTCTCGTTCCATCCGCGCAAATCGATCACGACGGGCGAAGGCGGGATGCTCACGACCGACGACGATGCTCTTGCCGAGCGCGCGCGGATGCTGCGCAATCACGGCGCCTCGGTCGCGGAGGAAGAGCGCCACGCCGGGCCGCAGCCCTACATCCTGCCGGATTTCAACCTGCTCGGCTTCAATTACCGCATGACCGATCTTCAAGGCGCGCTGGGACTGGTGCAGCTCGCGAAACTCGACCGCTTCGTCACCGAGCGCGCGCGCTGGGCCGCGTGGTATCGCGATGCGCTCGCCGACCTGCCGTGGCTGCGCCTGCCGCAGGAACCCGCGGGCGGTCGCCATGCGTGGCAGTCATTCGTCGCCTATGTCGATCCGCAGAAGGCGCCGCGCTCTCGCAACGAGATCATGGTGGCGCTTGATGCGAAGGGCGTCGCTGCACGACCCGGCACGCACGCCGTGCACATGCTGGGCTTTTACGGTCAGCGGTTCGGCCTGACCCCCGACGATTTCCCGGCCGCGCGCGACTGCGACCGGCAGTCGATAGCGCTGCCGCTCCACAACCGGATGGACGAAGACGACTATCGCCATGTCGCGGCATGTCTCCATGACATCTGATCCGCTGCCGTCATGGATGCGGGACCTGCTCGGTCTCGCGCGTCTGCCGCGCGAGGGCGAGGAAATCGGGGCGCACGGCCACACGCTCGTGCTGCGCGACGGCATCCTGCGCGGGCTGGATGTCGCCTCGTCTGGGCAGCGTCACACGAGCGGCGTGTTCGGCTTCAAGTGGCAGCAGCGCGCGAGCTTCGAATCGCCGGCCTCGCTGGCGCGGATGCGCGAATGGCTCATCGAGCGATACGGCGATCCGCGCCAATCTTCCTGGCTCGCCGGAACCGCGCGTCCCGTCGTCGTCGATGCCGGATGCGGCGCCGGCATGTCGGCGCTCGAACTGTTCGACGGCGTGTTCGAGCGCATGCGCTACATCGGCACGGACATTTCCGAGGCGGTCGATGTCGCGCGCGCGCGTTTTGCCGAGCGGAACATCGCAGCGGGCTTCCTCCAGGCCGATCTTCATGCGCTGCCGTTCGCGCCCGGTTCGCTCGACGTGATCTTCTCCGAAGGCGTGCTGCACCACACCGATTCGACCGAGCGCGCGCTCGCGCATCTCGCGCGGCTTCTGAAGCCCGGCGGCCGGATCATGTTCTATGTCTATCGCAAGAAGGGCCCGATCCGCGAATTCGCCGACGACTATGTCCGCGCGAAGCTCCGCGACCTGCCGCCCGAGGAAGCGTGGCAGGCGCTGCGTCCGCTCACCGAGCTCGGCATTGCGTTGGGCCAGCTCGGCGCCGAGATCGAATTGAAGGAGCCGATCGACATCCTCGAGATTCCGGCGGGCGGCATCGACGTGCAGCGGCTTTTTTATTGGCACGTTCTGAAGGCATTCTATCGGCCGGACCTCACCTTCGATGAAATGCATCACATCAATTTCGATTGGTACGCGCCCGAGAACGCGCATCGCCAATCGCCGGACGAGGTACGGCGCTGGTGCGCCGAATCCGGCCTTGCGATCGAACGCGAACGGATCGAGGAGTCCGGCATCACCATCGTCGCGCGGAAGGAGAGCGGTGCAGCCCCTGCTCGATAGGCTGAGCCGCAAGCTCGACGAAGCCCTGGCGGAGCCGTGGATGCCGGGGCGGCGGCTCGAGGCGACGCTCGATCCCGATACCGCGGCCGATCCGGCGAGCGGCGCGCTCAAGGGCGGCGTCGAGTTCCGCATCGTCGATGAAGATGGGCGCCGGCACGTGCTCCACTCCGCGCGGCTCGATGGCGTCGACTCGTCCGCTGCGCTCGACGATTTCCTGGCCGAGGCGCTGAGCGTCCTTCTCATGAAGCATCCGACCTGGCCGGGCTGAACCATGTGTGGCATTACCGGCATCGTCAATCGCACCGGCGAGCCTGTCTCGTCCGCGATCCTGCGGCGCATGACGGCGGAGTTGCTTCATCGCGGCCCCGATAGCGAAGGTTATTTCACCGACGGCGCCGTGGGATTGGGCCACAGGCGGCTTTCCATCATCGATCTTTCGGCGGCCGGCAATCAGCCGATGGCGACGCCGGACGGCCGCTACGTGCTCAGCTACAACGGCGAGATCTACAATTTCCGCGAGCTGCGCCGGGAGCTCGAAACGCTCGGCTATCGCTTCCGCTCGCGCACGGACTCCGAAGTGCTGCTTTATGCGCTCGCCGCGTGGGGCGAGAAGGCGATCCTCCGCCTCAACGGGATCTTCGCCTTCGCGCTTTTCGATCGCACGGCGGGCGAGCTGTTGCTGGTGCGCGACCGGTTCGGCGTCAAGCCGCTTTACTATTGCGAGCTCGACGGCGCGTTCATCTTCGCGTCCGAGATCAAGGCGCTCCTCGCGCATCCGCTTCTGTCGGCGGCGCTCGACCCGGCGGGGCTCGTCGAATATCTGACCTTCCAGAATTTTCTGGGGCAGCGCACGCTCTTCAAGAACGTGCGCCTCCTGCCGCCGGGATGCTTCATGCGCGTGCGTCCCGCGGACGATGCCGCGCCGCGCCTCGAGCGTTACTGGGATTTCCGCTTCGCCGACGAGCTCGGCGGCCGCCCCGAAGAGCTTGTGGAGGAGCTCGACCGTCTCTTCCGCCAGGCCGTCAGCCGCCAGCTCATGAGCGACGTGCCGGTCGGGGCCTATCTCTCGGGCGGCATCGATTCGGGATCGATCACCGCGATCGCGGCGCGCCAGCACCCGGAGCTGCGCAGCTTTACCATCGGCTTCGATCTAAGCTCCGCGTCCGGGCTCGAGCTTGGCTTCGACGAACGCGCGGCAGCCGAGCACATGTCCTACCTCTGCGGCACCGAGCATTACGAGATGGTGCTGAAGGCCGGCGACATGGAGCGCGCCATGCGCCGCGTCGTCTGGCACATGGAGGAGCCGCGCGTCGGGCAGAGCTATCCCAACTACTACGCTGCGAAGCTCGCGAGCCGCTTCTGCACCGTCGTTCTTTCGGGCGCGGGGGGCGACGAACTTTTCGGCGGCTATCCGTGGCGCTATTACCGTGCCGCCGCGAACAGCGATTTTGCCGACTACACGACGAAGTATTTCGGCTTTTGGCAGCGCCTGCTGCCGGCCGAAGCCGCCGCCGCGATCTTCGCCCCGCTCGGCGCCGAGGCCCGGGCGGTCGATCCGCAGGCGCTCTTTCGCGGCGTGTTCGGCGATCATCCGCGGGGGCTGGCGGCGCCCGAGGACTACATCAACCACTCGCTCTATTTCGAGGCGAAGACTTTCCTGCACGGCCTCCTCGTCATCGAGGACAAGCTCAGCATGGCCCATTCGCTCGAGACGCGGGTGCCGTTCCTCGATCACGATCTTGTCGATTTCGCGATGCGCGTGCCGGTGCGCCACAAGCTCGCGAATTTGCACGAGACGATCCGTGTCAACGAGAACGAGCCGAGCGACAAGCGCACGCGCTATTTCGAGCGCACGCGCGACGGTAAGCTTTTGCTGCGCGCGGCGATGGGGCGCTATGTCCCGCCGCATATCGCGGACGCCGTAAAAAAAGGCTTCTCCGCGCCCGATGCAAGCTGGTTTCGCGGTGAGAGCATGGATTACGTGCGGCGCACGCTTCTGGGCGGCGACGCGCGCATCTACGAATGGCTCGATCGTGCCACGGTCCACCGCCTCGTCGAGGATCATCGCGCGGGCCGCGAAAACCGCCGCCTGCTGATCTGGTCATTGCTCTATCTCGAGACGTGGGCACGTGTTTTTCTCGACGGCGAGCATCCCGAGCCCGCCGCCGTTCGCGAAGCCGCGGCGCGCGTGCTATGATGCCAAGAAGCGAAGGATCGTAATTTGCCGCTCGCCGACCGGATTGGCATCGTGAAGAGTTTGCTGCTGCGCCGGCCGCGCGGCTGGAAGTCCGTGCTGTTCAACACGGCGTCGCTGAAGGCGCGGCGTGCTGGGCCGCTTTTGGCGCCGGCGCACGTGACGATCGAGCCGACCAACGCCTGCAATGCGCGTTGCCCCGTATGCGAGACCGGCAAGGGCGACATGCGGCGCGCGGCGGGCTTCGTCGATTTCGATCTCTACCGCGGATTCATCGACGAGATCGCGCCCACCACGAACACGCTCATGTTCTATTTCATGGGCGAGCCGTTTCTCGGCGAGCACGCCTACGAGATGATCCGCTATGCACGGAGCCGCAACCTCTTCGTCGAGACCTGCACCAATGGCGATCTCGTCGATCCCGAAGGCGTGATCTATTCCGACATCAACAAGATCAGTTTCCAGATCGGCGGCCTCGACGAGGCGACGCATCAGCGCTACCGCGTGCGCTCGAGCCTTGCCAAGGTCGAGCGCAATCTGCGTGCGCTCGTTGCGCTCAGGAAACTTCATCCCGCTTCGAGCGTGCGCATCGAGGTGGGTTTCATCGTCATGCGCCACAACGAGCACCAGGTGCAGGATTTCATCCGCTGGGCGCGCGAGCGCGGCGCCGACGCCGTCAACGTGATCGATCCGTGCGTGCGCAACATGCTCGAGGCGCATGCCTATCTGCCGCGCGACCGGAAATACTGGTTCTATGACGAGGCGGCATTCGAGGAAGGCATTCTCAAGCCCAAAATCGTGCCGAACCATGAATGCAGCTGGATCTGGAATTCGATCCTGGTCAACTGGAACGGCGATGCGGTGCCGTGCTGCCGCGATCCCAACGGCGAGAACATTCTCGGCAACGTGTTCGAGGACGGATTGATGGGCGTCTTCAACGGCTCGCGCGCCATGGCCTTCCGCCGCCGCATCCTCGAGGCGCAGCGCGAGGTCGGCATCTGCCGACTCTGCTCGGGCTATGGCGTACCGACGCTTCAGCACGAGGTGCCGCAGAGCTTCACCATCGCGCACCATAACAGGGCCGGCACAGGCACGGACGAAGTGCAGGAAATGGATTTGACCGGCTGATCGGCCGTCCACCGCCCCGTAAATCGCAATGACAGACCAGAACAGATCGGCGCAAATCCGCGCGCACTGGACCGAAGCGGCGCAGCAGGAGCGCGACGCCGATGGCGCCCGCCCGACGGCGCGCGATCCCAATCTGCAAGAGGCGGTCGAGGCGGCGATCGAGCGCCATCTTGCGCCCGCGCAGCGCGTGCTCGATATCGGCTGCGGCGACGGGCTTTCGACCTTGCGCTTCGCCCGCACGGCCGGTCATGTCGTCGGGGTCGATTACGTCGAGACTTTCGTCACGCGCGCGCAAAAACGCGCTGCCGCGGACGGGATCAAGAATGTCGCGTTCGAGACGGCGGACGTGCTTGCGCTCGGCGTCATCCGCGCGCGACATGGCCCGTTCGATGCGGTGACGACGATCCGCTGCCTCATCAATCTCGCCTCGCGCGAGGACCAGGCGCGCGCGATCGGCGAGATCGCTGCTCTGGTGAAGCCGGGCGGGCTTTATCTTGCGAGCGAAGGGTGGAGCGAGGGGATGGAAGGCTTGAACCTTGCGCGCCGGCGCGCCGGGCTCGCCGAGATCGAGGTCGCGAAATACAATCTGCTGCTGCGGCGTGCGGATTTCGAAGCCGAAGCGCGAAAACATTTCGAGCTCGTCGACTATGTCGGCTTCGGCTTCTTCCTGTTCGTCTCACGGGTCCTTCAGCCGCTTCTCGTCGCGCCCGGCAATCCGTCGCATTTCCATCCGCTCAACAAGGTCGGGCTCGAGGTCGAGCAGCGCTGCCTCGTCGGTCGGCAATTCGATTTTTGCGATTATGCCGGTCTCTACGTTTTTCGGCGGCGCGCGGATTGACCGGCCTCAGGCCTTGATGAGCGCCGCGATCTTCCCGGCGGCATGACCGTCGCCGTAATCGGCGATCTCGCGCCGTGGCGCATAAGGCGCCCCGCGCCACAGCCGGTTCCAGCCGCACGAAACCGTCTCGACCCATTCGGTCTCCTCGCGCAAGGTGACGCATGGCTTGCGATGAAAATAGGCTTCCTTTTGCAATCCGCCCGAATCCGTGAAGACGCTGACCGCACCGGAAAGAAGCCGCGTGAGGTCAAGATAGGAAAGGGGTGGAATGAGCATGATGGCGCGCGCATCGATGCTTTCGCGCCGCAATGCCTCGCCCGTGCGCGGATGAAGCGGCATCACGACGGGGCGGGCGCGCGCCTGCTCGCCGAGCCAGCTCATGAGCTCCGCAAGCCGGTCGCGATCGTCCGTGTTCTCGGCGCGGTGCAGGGTTGCGAGATCGTAGGTCCCGTCCTTGAGCCCGAGCCGGTCGAGCACGGTCGAATTCCTGGCGGCTTCGGCGGCGAAGAGCGCGGCGTCGTACATGACGTCGCCGACATGATGGACGCCAGAGACGATGCCCTCCTTGGCGAGATTGCCGACCGCCGCCGGCGTTGCGCACAGCAAGAGCCGGCTCACATGATCCGTGAGCACGCGGTTGGTTTCCTCCGGCATGCGCCGGTTATAGGAACGCATGCCGGCCTCGACATGGGCCACGGGAATGTCGAGCTGCGCCGCGGCGAGCGCGCCCGCGAGCGTCGAGTTGGTGTCGCCATAGACGATCGCCCAATCAGGGCGCTCGTTCAGTATCTCAGCCTCGAGCCCTTCGAGCATCCGCCCGATCATCGTGCCGTGACGCTCGCCATGAATGCCGAGGTTGATGCGCGGTGCGGGGACGCCCAGCTCATCGAAGAACACGTCCGACATTTCGGGATCGAAATGCTGCCCGGTGTGGACCAGCACCTCCGTGAGCCCTGCCGCGGAGAGCGCGCGGCTCACCGGCGCGGCCTTGATGAATTGCGGGCGCGCGCCGAGGATCGTGAGCACCTTCATCGTGTGCTTGCTCCCGTGTCGGCGCCGTTCCGATGCGCGAGCTCCTGATAAAGCGCGATCTCGAGTGCCCGCGCGCGCTCCGGCCGATAGTCCGCGAGATAGCGTTGGCGCAGCGCACGGCCCATCGCTTGCGCGCGGTCGGGCTCGGCGAGCATCGCCGCGATCGCGCTCGTCCATTGCTGCGGCTCCGCGGGATCGACCAGCATGCCGGTCTCGCCGTCAGTTACGAGCTCGGAATGCCATTCGACGCGGCTCGTGACGACGGGCTTTCCGGCGCTCGCCGCCTCGAGCAAAACGAAGCCCGACATCGGCACGAGAACGAAGGCGGCTTCGCGCAACAGTGCCTCCACGATCGCGCGCTCCCGCCATCCGGTAAAGCGCACGTCGGCGCGTCCGGCAAAGCGCCGCTCTCCTTCCGCGCGCAGCGGTCCGTCGCCGCAGAACACGAAGATGGGCCGCGCCCCTTGCGGCAGATCGAGCGCCGCGATCGCGTCGAACACCCGGTCGGTGAATTTGTAGCGGTTGAGGAAGCCGATGATCGGCACGAGCGCCGCATCGTCCGCTAGGCCGAGACGCGCCCGCACGCTCGCATCCTCGCGGCCCGCTTGCGGCACCTCCTCGATCATCCACGGGATGACGATGCATTTCTGGAGCGCGCGCTGACCGATGATTCCCGCGACATAGGATGCGGTGAACCGATTTGGCACGATGATGCGGCTGCACAGGCGGAGAACGAGCGCCTCCATGCCATAAGAGAGCATGCGGCTCTGGAAATAGAAATGGCCGCCCAGCTCCTGAGCGATGCGGTTGTCGCCGCCGAGCGACACGACGCAGGGAATCCCGAGAATGCGCCCGGCGATGCAGCCGATGAGGCTGCCGACATAAGGAAGTCGCCCGCGGATGATGTTGATGCGCTCGCGGCGCAGGATGCGGACGATCCGCACCACGTCGCGCAGGGCGCGCAGCGGATGGCGTGGCCGCGGGTCATAGCAGATGAGTTCGATGCCCCCGCGCTGCAATTCGTCCGCCAGCGCGGCATCGGAAGAATAAGGCGAGAAATGCACGACCTTCGCGTAGGCGCGCCCGGGATTGTAGACATCGGGCGCCGTCGCCAAGACCCCTTTGCGCTGCAAGTCCTCGAGCCGCGAATCCATGAAATTCGCGACCCGCATCGCGAGCGTCTGCTCCATCAGAGTTCGCGGTCCATCAAGGCGGACGTTTTTATAGGCGGCGCGTCGGCGCCTGTCCACATGAGCGGCGCCGTTCAGCCATGATTCATGTGCTGTTCCGTGCGCCCGTGGTGCCGGGCCAGGACTCATATCGCTTTCGCGGTGCCGCGGGTACGGTCCACTGGCCGCGGGAGCACGGTATCGGCCTTGGCGCCGCGGGCGCCTGGAATTTCTTTTGGCGGCTTGGTGCGAAGCCGCGCCGGATTGACGCCGAGACGGCGGCCGTGCCGTCGGATTCGATTCTCGTGGTCATATGCGAACATGCGGAAGACCCGACGCTCACCGAGCTCGTTCAGCGCTGGCACGCGCGTGGCAACTGGATCATTGCCGCGGGAGTTCCCTCGGCCTTTCCGTTTCTCCCCGCGGGCGCCGAGGCGCAGCGTTCGCCTTATCCCTATGCGGCGTTGGCATATCGTTTTGGCGGCCGCGCCGAGCTCGTGGCGCCGCCGTCCTGGGGCTTCGCGCGCTGGCGGAAATTTCCTGCTGCCGCCGAAGGCGAGCTTCTGGCGCTCGGCGGCGAGCGGCAAAATCCGGAACGCGCGCTGGCACTCCCGCTCGATGCGCCGGCGCTCGTCCTGGGCGAGCGCTTCCTCTACCTCAACGCCAATCCGTTCGCCGCCTTTCAATCGTGGCTGCAAGGCCAGAACGATCTCGGTCCCTGGCTCGGCTGGCGTCCGCGCATGTTCTGGCTCGACGAGCATGTGGCGGCGCTCTGGCGCATCCTCGCGCGGACCGTGCCGCCGCTCGCCGCGCTGAAGCGGCCGGGTGTGCGGGGACTCGCCGCCAAAACCGTCGTGCTGCGGCACGATCTCGATTATTCGCGCGACACCTCATATCTCGATCTCGAGGTCGCGCGCCGCGTACCCGCGAGCTACGCCGTGCTGCGCGACCGGAACCGCCGCTTTTGGACCGCGCGCCTGGCGCATGCGCAAGGCATCGAGTGCTGCTTTCACTACAACACGATGGACCGCGCGACCGAGATAGCGAACGAAATCCGCCGGCGCGCGCGCGGCTTCCTCGGCAGGTCGGCGCTTCCGCCGGTCATGCGGCCGGGGCTCGGCGACATCGTCGGGAGCGGGCTCGGCCGGCAGGTGGCGAAGGCGCGCGCCGCCGCGATCGGCATTTCGACGCTCCATCGCCATGGCGCATTCTTGGTATATCCCGAATGGATTGACGCGCTCGATGCTTGTCTCGCGCGGTTTCCCGAGCTTGTGGGCAGCAGCAGCCTCTTCCGCGGCATCGTGCTGCGTTGGGGTGCGCGCCGTGTCGATGGTGGCGGTGGGACGCTGTTCGATTTTCCCGACGCGGGATTTCCGTTGTGGTTTCCTTTCAAGCTCGCGCGCGCCGATACGGGCGCGGTCCTGCGCGGCTGGGAAGGCACGAGCCTCGCCGAATCCGAGCCGGGCCTTGCAGCACAGCTTCTCGATCACTCGATCCCCGAACTGCCGCAGCGCGTCGTTACGTTGGGCTATCACCCGTACCATGCGGCGCGCTCGACCTTTCGCGCCGGCGGCTCGCGAACGTGGTTCGCGGAAATCCTCGATTTCATCTCCGAGCGCCGAATCGAGACGCTCACCCTTGCCGATGTTTACGCGCGGGTCGAGCGCGAGGCCGCCTCCGATGCGGACTGAGCGGTTGGCGACGAGCGCAGCGCAGGAGGCGGCCGCGAGCCTCGCTCGGTGCCCTCGTTGCGGCAATGCGCTCAGCGCTTCCGGCGCAAGCGTGATCTGCGCGAGCTGCGCCGCCGAGGGACGGGTCAGCGTTGGCGGCAACGTCATCGACTGGCGCACGGCCGCGCCCGAAGCGGAATCCTCGCGCGCGTTGTGGCTGAAAGACGCGCGCCCGGCCGACAATGCGCGCCGGCTCGTCCGCGCGGTCAAATACTGTCTTAATCCGGTCGGCTCGCCGCTGTCGCCGCTCGCATGGCTCACCCGGGCGCGGCTGCGGCGCTATTACGAACGGACCCGCAGCGATTCGGCAATGGCGCGCGCTTGGGCCGAGCACTATCTCGCCGAGTTGCCGCGCCGCGCTGGCATGCACGTGCTTGACCATGGTACCGGCCGCGGCCGTAACCTTGGCGTTCTCGCGCAATTGGGCTTTCGCATTGCCGCACAAGATATCGCGCCGAACGAGGGCTGGCCGCATCTCCCCGAATGTCAGTTCCAGGTCGTGCCGCCCGGTTATCCTTGCCTGCCCTGGCGCGCGGCCGAATTCGATCTCGTGCTGGACTGGATGGTGATCGAGCATTTTCCGCCAGATCAGCTCACGCGTCTCGCGGGTGAGATCGCGCGGGTTCTCAAAGGCGGCGGCCACTGGCTCGTCCTCACCGCGAATTCGGAAAGCCTGGCCGCCGAGTCCGTGCGGCGCTGGTACGGGCGGCTTCACCCGCTCGATACTGTCGTACGCATCGCGAGCCAAGCCGGCTTGACTATGGTGCGCCAATCCTACGAGGGTTTCTACGCACCGTTCTGTCCCGTCCTCTTCGATGCGATCCGCAAGAATTGCGCGCCGTGGCCGCTCGACCTTGCGGATTATCGATCGCTGCTGGCGAAACTCATTCCGCCGCGCCGCCGCGCCGTTTGGGTCGCCGCGTTCCGGAAGGCATGATGTCAGCGTCTCGGCATTTCGTGCGTTATCTCCTCCGCGACATTCGGCAGCGGCTCGGGTGGCGCGCGCCGCTCCTGGTGTTCGCCATGGCGCTGAACGGCATCACCGAGGGGCTGGGCTTGGCGTTTCTCCTGCCGTTGCTATCGGGGCTCGCCACGGGCGGCTCGGGGACCGGCGGCGCGGGTACCGGCATCCTCGCGCGCTTCGCCGGCGCGGTGCTCGACCTCTTCGGCTTCCCGCACGATTTCTCGCACCTCCTTGCCGTGGCACTCGCCGCGTTCCTGCTCCAGAACGCCGCCTCGGTGTGCGAAGGCTGGCTCTCCGCGCAGTTCCGCGGCCGCTACGTCGCGCTCTGGCGCGAGGATATGTTCGCCAGCATGATGGGCGCGCGCTGGCGCTTCTTTCTCGACCACAAGACCGGACAGCTCACGAACGCGCTCCTCGAGGAGACGATGCGGTTGGGCGGTGCGTTCTATTGCCTCGCGACGATCGCGGCGGGTACCGTCTTCATGCTCGTCTACGTGGTGTTGTCGCTCCTCGCGTCGTGGGAGGTGGCGCTCGGCACGGCGATCTTCGGCGCGGTGATGTGGCTCTGCGTGCAGCCGTTGACGCGCTTCAATCGCGGCCTCGGCGCCCAACTCATGCGTGAGAACGAGACGCTGCATGTGATCGCGAACGAGTTCATGGGCGGCGCGCGCCTTATCAAGGCCGCGGCCGCTGAAGACCGCGCCACGGGATTCTTCACCGCGGCCGTGCGCCGCATCTACCGGGTCGAGCGCCTGACACAATTCCATCCGTTCCTCGTGCGCTCGATCTACGAAGGATGCGCCATGGTGGCGCTGTGCGCGAGCCTGTGGATAGGCGTCGTCAAGATCGGCATCAATCCCGCGACGGTGCTCGTTACCGTCTATCTCTTCATTCGGCTCTATCTGCGCCTGTCGCAGGTGCAACAATATGTACAGAGCCTGCACGCCACATATGCTCCCTCGATCGCGCCGGCGCGCGAGACGCTCGAGGCTGCGCGGCGTGAGCGCGAAGCGGCGGCAGACGGCGCCTCGCCCATCTTCCGCGCCGACGAAGGTGTCGACGTGCGCGTGCGCGACGTGATCGTCCGGCACGGCGCTCTTGCCGCGCTCAATGGCCTTTCGTTCGATCTTCCGAGGGGCGCGATCGTCGGGCTCGCCGGACCCTCGGGCGCGGGCAAATCGACGCTCGCCGACTGCATCCTTGGCCTCGTCGCGCCGGATGCGGGCGCGATCGACATCGACGGCCTGCCGCTTTCCTCGCTCGCGCCTGCCGCCTGGCGCCGGAATGTCGGCTATGTCGCGCAAGATACGTTTCTCTTCAATACCTCGATCGCAGAGAACATAAGGTGGGGCAACCCAGCGGCGAGCGATAACGAAATTGCCGACGCGGCGCGGCGCGCGCATGCCGACCAATTCATTCGCGCGCTGCCGCAAGGCTACGAGACGGAGGTGGGCGAGCGCGGCATGCGCTTGTCCGGCGGCGAGCGGCAGCGCATAGGACTTGCGCGCGCGCTTGTCGGCCATGCCCGGCTTCTCGTCATCGACGAGGCAACGAACGCGCTCGATTCCGAATCCGAGCAAGCGGTGATGCGGGCAATCCTCGAAATGCGTGGCCAGATCACGATCCTCATCATCGCCCATCGTCTTTCCACGTTGCGCGACGCGGACGTGCTTTGCCTTCTCGAGCGCGGGCGCATCGTCGAGCGCGGCACTTGGCAGGAATTGTCGCGCCCGGGCACGCGCTTCTTCGATTTCTGGAAGATCCAGAGCGAAGAGCATCAGAGCCTTTCCTCGCAATGAGCCGGCTGCCGATGCTGCTATCGACGCTCGGTGTCGCGCTCCTGCTCGTGGCGGCGCATCTCGCGTTGCGCTTCGCGCCGGTCTGGACGCACCGGCGCCAGGGCTGTGACGCGTACTACTATCTCCTCTGCGCCGAGGCGTTTCGCGCGCGGCGGCGGCTGCCGATCGTGCTGCCGCCGCTTTACCTGCTCGAGCCCCAGGAACAGGCCTATCCGCCGCTGATGAGCATGGTGCTGGGCATGCTGCCCGCGCCCTGGGTCGCGCGCTTCTATTGGGCCATTTCGCCTCTCATCGATGCATTGACGTTGGCGCTCTTGGCGCTTTGGGTCGGCGCACGGTTCGGGCCCGGCTACGCGCTTGTCGCAGGGCTGGCGTATACGGCAAATGCATCGCTCATCCTCGAGTTCAGCTCGCTCACGAGCCGGCCGCTCGCGCTTCTCGAGACGAACGGGTTTCTCCTCGCGAGCTTCGCCTGGATCGGCGGCACCGCCGCCCTGCTGCCGCTCGCGATCGCGCTCGGGGTCATGGTGCTCTACACGCACAAGCTGTCGGTGCAGCTCTTGTGGTTTCTCATGCCTTTTCTCGCGCTCGCCGAGGGAGACTGGCGCTGGCTCGTGCCGCTCGCCGGGTCGTATCTCGTGGGATTTGCCGTAGCGCCGCGCCTTTTCGTGCAAATTCTCGATGGCCATCGCGACATCGTGACCTATTGGGCGCGCAACTGGCCGCTGCTCAACGCCCATATCGTCCGGCGCTCGCCGCTTTATGTCGGCGCGAATGCGGGAAGCGCCTATTATCACCCGCATGATCTGCGCTGGCTCGGCCGCCAGCTCGAAAAAGTGCTCGACTACAATTGCTTCATCGTGTTCGCGCCCGCGGTGGCGCTCGCGTGGCCCGATTTCGGCGCGACCGAGCGGTTCGCCGCATTCTGGATCGCGGGTACTTACATCTGGGGCTGTGCCACGTATTTTGTTCGCCCGCTCCGCTGCCTTGGCGAGGGCAACAAGTATTTCAAATACGCGCTCCTGCCGTCACTCTTCCTCGCCGTCGCCGTCTCAGCCGAAACGCCGGGCCTTGCGAGTGCTTCCGCCGCGATTTTTTGCGCCGCCTGGACTGGCTTTTCCTATTGGCAGACCGCGCGCCGCATGCGCGGACCGGCAACGGTGATGGGGCGGCTCACGCCCGAGCTCGAACCGCTGCTCGAGCGCATTTCCGCGAACGAAGAGGCCCGGCTCATGTGCCTGCCGGCGCATCTCTGCGATCTCGTCGCTTATCACACGCGCCGGTCGGTGCTGTGGGGGACGCATGGGTTGGGCTTCACCGAAGCTGAGCCGTTCTTTCCGGTCCTGCGCAAACCGATCGAGCATTTCGTGCGCGTCTACCGGCTGACGCATCTCCTGCTCGACCGGCGCTATGTCGGGCTCGAAGAGTTGCGCCTCGCGCATGCCGGCGTGATAGCGCAATCCGGCGACTATCTCCTTGTCGCCTTCGCCGCGCCGCCGGCATGAGCGTCGCGAACGCTCGCCCCGCCGTGCGGCCCGCCAAAATCCTTCACCTCATCACCGGCCTCGCGCGCGGCGGCGCGCAGACGATGCTGACGCGGCTCGTGACGCATCTCGACCGTACGCGCTTCGAGCCTGTCGTCGTATCGCTCATCGATGGTGGAGCGCAGGCGAACGCGATCGCCGCTTCGGGGGTTCGCGTTATGGGTCTCGGCATGCGGCAGGGCATGCCGTCGCTCGGCGCCGTTCGGAGGCTGCGCGAGATCGTTGGCGGCGAGGCCCCCGCGCTCATCCAGAGCTGGCTTTATCACGCCGACTTGCTGGCGCTCGTCGCGGCGCGGGGCGTTCCGGTTGCGTGGAATATTCGCTTGAGCGGGATCGCCGGTGCGCCGCACCAGGCGCAGTTGCGCGTCCTTCAACGCGTCCTCGCGCTCCTCTCGCGCCGGCCCGCTTGCGTCATGGTCAACAGCGAGGCGGGGAAGCATCTTCATGAGACGTTGGGATATCGGCCGCGGCGCTGGGAGATCGTGCCGAACGGATTCGACATTGCGGCGTTCCTGCCGAATCCGTCGGGTCGCGCGGAGGGACGCCGGCGGCTTGGCTATGGCGAGGCACAGCGCGTCATCGGCATGGTCGCGCGGGTCGATGGCATGAAGGATCACGCCACATTCCTGGAGGCCGCGCAACGGATCGCAGCGCAGCGCGACGACGTGCGGTTTGTGCTGATCGGCGCGGGGACGGAGAAGCTTCCGCTGCCGCCGCGCATCGCGGGAATTGTGCAGGCTCTTGGCGAACGCAACGACGTCGAGAACCTCTATCCCGCGCTCGATCTCATGGTGCTTTCCTCACTCGGCGAAGGTTTCCCCAACGTGATCGGCGAAGCGATGGCGTGCGGCGTTCCGTGCGTCGCGAGCGACGTCGGCGAGGCGCGCGTGCTCATTGGCGAAACGGGCGCGGTCGTGCCGGCGCGCGATCCACGCGCGCTGGCGGATTCGGTATTGGACTTGCTGGCGCGTGGCGCCGAGGGAATGGCGGCACTCGGCGTGGCAGCCCGCGAGCAGATCGCTTCGCTCTATTCGATCGATGCCGTGGCGCGGCGCTACGAGGCGATCTACGCCGATCTCATCGGCGAGCGGCGCGAGGGCTAGGACAGATCCGGCTTCAGCCTGTTTGCGACGACGGTATCGACATTGTCGCCGTCGCGCAGGAGGACGCCCTCGACGCCAGCCGCGCTTGCGGCCGCCATGTCGGTTTCCTTGTCGCCGATCATGAAGCTCGCGGATTGATCGACCGGCCATTCGCCCATCGCTTGCCGCAGCATGCCGGGCGCGGGCTTCCGGCATTCGCAAACTCGGCGATATCTGCCGCTGCCTTCGGTCGGATGGTGCGGGCAGAAATAAAATTCATCGATATGCGCGCCGACGCGTCTCAGCTCGCGATTGATCCAGCGATGAAGGCGTACCACGTCCGCCGGGCGGTAAAGGCCGCGCGCGATCCCCGCCTGGTTCGTCACCACGAAGATGAAGTAGCCGCTCTCGTTGAGCCGCTTGATCGCGTCCTGCGCGCCATCGCACCAAACGAAATCCTCCTCGCGATGGATATATCCCGTATCGCGATTGATGACGCCGTCGCGGTCGAGAAAGACTGCCGGCCGGCGCTGCCACAGCGGCATCAGCCGCGCCCCTCGCGCCAGATCATCCGGCACGCCGATATCGATGAAGCGTCCATCATAGACGGCGCCCCGGAGGAGCCCGCGTGCGGCAAGATTCGGCAGGAGCGCGCGCTCGAGCGAGAGGGGCGGCGGCCCGATCTCGTCGAGGATGGCGCGCTTCATCCAATAAAGGCCGGCATTGATGAGCCCCGGGCCGGCTGCGTCTTTTTCGGCAAAGTTCATGACGCGCGTGCCCGCGAGCGTCACCGCGCCATAGCGCCCGACATCGTCGACACGGCGCAAGGCGATGCGCGCGAGCCATCGACCCGTGTCGTGCCGGGCCACAAGGTCGAGCCAGTTGAAGTCGAAATAGGAATCGCCGTTCAGCAGAAGAAATCGCGGACGGAGATGCTCCGCGGCATAACGGAGCGCGCCCGCGGTATCGGCCGGCGGGTCCTCGGCGACGATCGTGAGTTTGATGCCGCGGATAGCGGCACCACCAAGGCTCTCGCGATAGGCGTCGGCAAACGGCCCGGCCAGAATGACGATCTCGCCGAAGCCGAAGCGCCGCAAATTCTCGATGAGGTAAAGGACGTAGGGCTTGCCGCCGACTTCGACGAGCGGTTTCGGCCGGCCGCCCGCGAGCGCGCCGAGGCGCGCGCCCTTGCCTCCCGCGAGAATGACCGCCTGCATCCGCGCATCAGCGCCGCAGGAAGCGGTCGCCCTCGCGGCTCACGCGCTTGCGCCAATAGTCGAGGAGATCGCCGATCGTGCGCTCGTAGGAAATCTCGGGCGCCCAGCCGGTGTGGCGCCGAAATTTCGTGGTGTCTGGGATCTGCAAATCGGCGTCGATCGGCCGGAGCCGCGCGGGATCGACCTCGATGCGGATCTCGCTCTTCTTGGGCGAGAGCGCGAGGAGCGAATCGAGGATCTCGCGCATTGTCGCCTGGCGCGTCCCACCGATATTGTAGTAGGCGCCGGCCACGGGCTTCACGGTCAGCAGCATGTAGTAGGCGCGCACCGCGTCGCGCACGTCGGCGATCGTGCGCAGCGAATTGAGATTGCCGACTTGGACCACCGGCGGCAGCAGGCCCGCCTCGATGAGCGCGATCTGCTTCGCGAATGTCGACTCGGCGAAGACGTCGCCGCGCCGCGGCCCCGTGTGCGTGAACATCCGCGTCGTCATCACCATCATGTCGTACGCCTCGGCATAGAAACGGCCGATGAGATCGGTGCCGACCTTGGAGATCGCGTAGGGCGAGGCCGGATGGAACGTACATTCCTCGTCGATCGGAAGTTTCTCGCGCGGCACGCGGCCGAACACCTCGGACGAGGCGCAGACATGGATAATCGCGTCGTGCTTCCACATCCGAAGCGCATCGAGCACGCGCGCCGTGCCCTGAATGTTCGTGTCGAACGTGTCGAGCGGCGCATCGAAGCTCGTGCGCGGGAAGCTTTGCGCGGCGAGGTGGAACACGTAGTCCGGTTCGGATTTGCGGACCGCCTCCTGGATCGAAAGCGTGTCGCGCAGATCGCCATAGACGAGAAAGCAGCGATCGGCGCGATTGATGCGCGGCACGAGCGTCTCGAGATTGTCGAGGGGGCTGCGCCAACGGCACAGGCCGTAGACGTCCCAATCGGTGGTGGCGATGAGATATTCAGCGAGATGCGAGCCCACCATCCCCGTAATGCCGGTGATGAGCGCCCGCGTCATGGTACCAGCCTTTGCTCGGTCATATCGCGCCGCGCGCCTTCAGGAAGCGGCGGATGTGCTCGGTCACATATTCGCGCGCCGCATCGTCGACCGACTGGTGAATCCCGAAGGAGAAGCTGCGGTCCATGACGCGACTCGCATGCGCCAGATCGCCGACGACGCGGTGAGGATAGAGCTTCATGCCGGGCTGGCGCGCGATGTTGCCGCAAATGATGGGACGCGTCTCGACATGCGCTTCCTCGAGCGCCGCCGTCAGGTCCGCGAGCGCAAACGGCGCCTTTTCGCGCACCGTGATCGGGAATCCGAACCAGGAATGCTCGCCCTTCGCAGTTTCCTCCTGGAGATCGAACATCTCGCCGAATTGCGCGAGCGTGCGGCGATACCAGCGCGCGTTCTCGCGGCGGAGACGGATGAACTCGTCGAGCTTCGGCAATTGCACTGACCCCATCGCCCCTTGCAGCTCAGTGGCGCGCAGATTGTAGCCGACATTGACGAAGAGGAAGCGCGGATGAATCTCGGGATAGCGCTGGGTCCAGCGCGCCTTGTCCTGAACCTCGCGGATCCAGCCATGCGCGCGCAGGATGCGCATGGTCTCGGCGAATTCGAAGTCGTTCGTCACGCAAATGCCGCCCTCGAGCGTCGTGATGTGGTGCGAATAGTAGAAGCTGAAGGTCGCGACGCGTCCGAACGAGCCGACGGGCTTGCCGTCATAGCGCGCGCCCAGCGCTTCGCAGCAATCCTCGATGAGCGTCAACCCGTGCTTGCGGCAGATCGCCATGATCGCGTCCATGTCGCACGGATTGCCATAGACCGGAACGATCATCACGCCACGCGTCTTGGGACCGATCGCACGCTCCACCTCGTTCGGATCGATGTTGAGCGTCGCCGGATCGATGTCGACGATGACCGGCACCAGGCCGCTTTGGATGAGCGGCCACACGGTCGTCGACCACGAGAGCGCCGGCACGATCACCTCGTCGCCGGGCCGCAAGCCGCCCTTCGTCTCGGGGTTGGCGACCGTGGCCACCGCCAGAAGATTGGCGGACGAGCCGGAATTCACCATCACCGCATTCGTCCAGCCGTATTTTTGGGCGAACTCGCGTTCGAAATTGCGCACCTTGGCACCCATCGTCACCTGCGTCGTCAGCAGGCATTCGAGCGCGGCGTTGATCTCGTCGGCGCCGAAAGTCGGCTCGTGCAGGCGCACGATCGGCGATCCCTTGTCGAAGGCGAAATCGTGATTGGCGCGGCAATAGGCTGCGACGCTGTCGCGCACGTGCTGCAACAGCTCCTCCCGCGTCATAGGCGCACCCATCTCGGACCGCGCATTCAGAAGGGTCCCTTGAATTCGGCGATTTCCTTCGCTTCCGCAGCGACCGGCCGCCAGTCCTCGCGGCCCTTCACGAGCGCATGGGCGCGCTCGGCAATGCTCGTTGCGGTTGGATAGAACAGATTCTCGAGCGGCTTCGTGGTGGGGCAGGGGGTCGGCGCATAGCCCATTCGCGCCGCGCGGAAATCCTGCCGCCCGCCAAGGCGCTCGACGAGCTGCGCGATGATCTCGCCGCTGGCGCCGCACATGGTCCAGCCGTTGTCGACGACGAGCACGCGGCGCGTCCGCGCGACCGATTGCGCGATGGTATCCATGTCGAGCGGTGCAAGAGAAACCGGGTCGATCACCTCGGCGGCGATGCCGACCTCCTCGAGAAGATGCTTTGCCCGTAGAGCTTCGACCACCATGTGGCTCACCGCGACGATGGTCAGGTCGTCGCCCTCGGTCAGGATGCGCGCGTGTCCGAACGGCACGACGAACGGCTCTTCCGGCACGATGCCTGCATTATGATAGAGCATCCGGTGCTCCATGAAGATCACCGGGTTGTCGTCGCGAATGGCGGCGGCAAGGCATCCCTTGGCGTCGTGCGGCGTCGTCGGCGCCACGACCTTGAGGCCGGGGACATGCATGAAGAAGGAGTGCAGCGCCTGGCTGTGCTGTGCGCCCTGGCCCCAACTCCGGCCGATGATCGCCCGCACCACGATCGGCACGCAAACCGCGCCCGCGAACATGTAGGAGCTTTTGGCCGCTATGTTGACGATCTGATTCATGCACAGCAGCAGGAAATCCATGCGCTGATGCACGTGAATGGGCCGCATGCCGGCGAGCGCGGCACCCACCGCGACACCCGTCATCGCTTCCTCGGACAAGGGCGTATCGAAATTCCGATCGGCGCCGAACTCTTTATGCAGATCGAGAGTGGTGCCGTACATGCCTTTGGGATCGTCGACGCCGAGGCCGAAGACGAAGACCGACGGATCGCGCTCCATCTCCTGCCGCGTCGCCTCGTAGAGAGCCGCGGCATAAGAGATGCTGCGCGCCGGGCTAGTGCCGGAAGACATCGGCGTAAAGCTCCTCATCGGCAGGGAACGCGCTCGCTTCGGCAAAGGAAATCGCGTCCGCAATTTCTGCCTCGACGCTGCGCTCGATCTGCCGTTTCATCGCGATGGGCAATAACGCGCCGATCCGCGCCATCTCGTCACGCGCGATCCAGGCATCGAGCTCGGCGTCGGGACGGTATTTCCAGCGCCGGTCCTCGTCTGGCCCGACGTGATCGCGCCAGCGATAGGTCACACATTCGAGAAAGCGTGGTCCGCCGCCGTCGCGAATGGCGGCAATGGCCTTGGCGCTCGCATCATGGATGTGCCCGACTTCGCCATCTTCGATCCGCTCGGCCGGGATGCGGAATACGGCCGCCCGCTCGCACGGGTTCGGCTCCGGCATGCGCTCGCTGATATGCGAATAGATTGCGTAGGAGTTGTTCTCGCACACGAACAGGATCGGTAGCTGCCGCAGCGCCGCGAAATTCATGCTCTCGAACGAGACGCCTTCGTCCATCGCCCCGTCGCCGAAGAACACGGCAACGACGGCGCGGCTCTTCCTCGATTTGAGCGCGAAGGCGTAGCCCACCGCCTGCGGGATCGTGGTGGCGACGATAGCGGACGTGCCCATCATTCCCGCGTCGACATCGATCAGATGCATCGATCCCGCCTTGCCGCGCGCCGCGCCATCCGCCTTGCCGTAAAGCTCGGCGAGCATGCGCCTCATGTCGCCACCCTTGGCGAGATAGAGCGCGTGGCCGCGATATGTCCCGAAGGCGATATCGCCCGGCGCCAAGGCGGCGCAAACGCCGACCGAAACCGCCTCCTGCCCGATCGAGAGATGCACCGGACTTTTGATCTTGTCGCTCGGATAGAGCTCGATGATTTTTTCCTCGACCCGCCTGATGCGATAGAGCGCGCGATAGAGCGTGTCGGCGGATGGTGCCCCGGCAACAGGCGCACTCGCGCGTTCCTGGTTGGCGCGCCACCAGTCGAGCGTCTTCGCGATGCCGTCCTTGAGCGCGGTCTTGGGCCTCCATCCGAGCTCGCGTGCGGCCTTGCCGCAATCGAGCACAAGCGAGATCGGGATTGTGGGCTTTGTCAGATCGTGCTCGATGTCGAGAGTGCGGCCCGAGGTGGCGATGATCGTCCGAGCCAGCTCGTTGACGCTGACCGCGCGGCCGCATCCGACATTGTAGAGCGCGTAGGGCGTGCCTTGCCGCTCGATCGCGCGTTCGACGAAATCAACGAGGTCGTCGACATAGAGGAGATCTCGCGCTTCGTCGCCATTGCCCCAAACCTTGATCGCACGCGCTTGCGCGGTCATCACCTTCGTCACGGTCGCGCCGAAAACGTGGCTGCGCTCGAGATCGAATTTGTCGTGCGGGCCATAGATATTGGAATGGCGAATGACGGTGTGCCGCGTCGCTCCGAGCCCGGCATAGAACTCGCACATCTTCTCGACGTAGATCTTGGTCCATGCGCTCGCGTGGTAGCGCGGCTCGATCGGCTGGCCGCCGTCCCAGTCCTCTTCCTTCTGCGGAGTCGGACGCGAGGGATACATGACCGAGCAACTGAAGAAGAGGAAATGCCTGACCTTCGCGTCGTAAGCCGCGCGCAGCAGCAGCGAGTTCATCACCGCGTTGTCGGTCGTGTGGATGTAGGGTCGCTCGACGATGTCGCGCGCGCCTGAAGTGGTGGCCGCTGCCTGAACGATGATGTCGAACCCGGGGACGACCCGCGCGACATGCTCGACACGGCGCAGATCGGCTTCGTGCCAGCGCACGTCTGGCGCTTCGAAGGGGCGCTGCGAGAACCACGTCCCATGAATTTCGAGATCGGCGCGTCGGGCCAGCCGATCAACCAGGTTCCGGCCGATGAAGCCGGTCGCGCCGCAAACCAAAACCTTCTGCATTTTCGGTCCCTTGGCCCGCAATTCGAGGGTCTAACACGCCGTGCCGTCAGCCGCCAGCGAAGAAGGATTGCTGGCGGTTGAGTGCGAGGATTCGCTCGCGCACCGAATCGGCAAGGGGACCGAGATCGCTTGCCCGCGCATTCTCGTCCGCCTCCTCGGCGCCGAGAATGCCGGGAATGACGGTCGAAACGGCAGGAAAAGAGAGGCAGAACCGGAGCGCCGTCTGGCTCAATTTCTCGCCGGATACGGCGGCGATCGCGGCGGCCGCGCGCGCACCGGCGCGCCAGCGCTCGAGCTGGGCGGGCGGCCAACTGCGCCGGTGATCGCCGGGCGGGAAGTCGTGCGTTTCCGGCGCGCCCGCAAGGAAGCCGAACGAGAGCGGCGTGCGCGCGATGATCCCGATGTCCGTCTCGCGTGCGAAATCAAGGAGGCCGCTTTCGGCCGCGCGCACGTCGAGCATGTTGAGGTTGATCTGGATGGCCGGGAGCGCGTGCTGTTCCAGCAGTTTCAGCGCATCCGCCGGCGACTTCGCGGATACGCCGAAGCAGCGCACCATTCCTTGCCGGCGAAAATCCTCGAGCGCCGCGAAGACTTCGGGCGACTTGCGAAAGAGATCGGCCGGCGGATCGTGTAGCTGCAACAGATCGACAAAATCGGTTTTGAGCCGCGCGAGGCTTCCTTCGAGCGAACGGCGCAGGCGCTCGGGCGCGAATTGGGCGGGTGCGCCGAATTTCTCGAGGCCGCACTTGGTGGCGATCACCACCTCGGCGCGGGCGCCGGCAAAAACCTCGCCGATCAGCTTTTCGCTGCGTCCGTCGCCATAGACGTTCGCGGTGTCGAAGAATGTGATTCCGAGCGCGAGCGCGCGCTCCAATGCGGCGTGCGAACGCCGATCTTCGGTCTCGCCATAGGAGGTTTCGCCCGCCGTCCGTCCGCCGATACCCCAGGCGCCAAAGCCGATCTCGGAGACGGTGAGCCCAGTCCTGCCAAGCGCGCGATATTTCATGTCGATCCGGGAGGCGCGGCTAGAAGTGACCCGCGAGCTGCGCCTCGACGGTGCGATTATGGTAGAGATAGGCGCCCTTCTTGTTGCCCCACCACACCACCTCGCGGCACCAGGTCTCGAAATCGTCCCAGCTCTGGCTCATGCGGTCGATCAGCACGCGTGTCTTTTCGGTGCGCAGCGCCGGCTTCTCGCCCTGCCGGATGAGGGTGTAGAAGCTCATGAGATCGGAGCTCGTCTCGACCACGGCGTCATCGCGGACGAAGGGCTGCTTGACGAGAGCGCGATTGAGGCGCAGCGCATCGTCGAGCATGCGGTCGAGCGCCGCGCCGCAACGCTGATTGACGATGCTCTTCAAAAGCTGTCCGGCCTGGCGATAGAACTCCTCGAACTGCCGCTCGTCGGTCAGCTTGATGAACATGTATTCGTCCGCCGGCCAATAAATGCCGAGATATGCGTCCGAGAAGACATATTCCGGCGCGCCATCTTGGATCGCGCGCGCCTCGGCGAGGAAGAAGTCGCGGATCTGGCCGAGGAGCGGATAGTCCTTCCCGTCGACGTCGAGAAACGCCTCCAACATCTCGCGATAAGGTGTGCCAGAAAGCTCGTGCGCAACGATGAGCGGGATCTGGAAGAGCTTGTCGAAATGCAAAAGCGCAGTGATCCAGCAGAAGGCGCGCGTGCGGCGCCAGTCCGCGGCGGGCATCGAGTGCGTCGCGACGACGAGGTCCTGGAGCTCGGGCACGTCGTCCTCGAGCTCCACCCGCTCGCCGTGGATGTTGATGATCTTCGATTCGACCGTGACCATGCCGAACTTCTTCTGATAAGCGGGATCGCCCATCTCGGCGTTCGGCAGGATCGAGAGATTGTTGAACTGGATGCGATTGTGCTGTCCGGTCTCGATCAAAAGCTGCACGCCGTCGGCGAAGGAATTGTAGGTCTCGCCGGGCAGACCCAGGATCAGGTCGCTATAGGTCTCGACGCCGTCGCGCGTGAAGCGGCGCTGCAATTCCATATAGGTCTCGAGCGAGATGTTGTCGCGCTTGATCGAGGCGAGCGCGGTCACATCGACGCTTTGCATGGCGAGCGCCACGCCCTTGTTGAGGCCGGCATCCGACAAGATTTTCTGCGTGAGGTAGGCGCGCTCGGTCGCGTTCTTGGTGTTCTGCACCGAGAGTGCTTTCGGATAGCCCAATTCCGCCTTGCGCTTTGCCGCGTATTCCGCGATTTCGACGTCGCGTTTCTGGATGCCGAAATTCGCGTCGCAGCAGAAGATGTATTCGATCTTGTGGCGTGCGAACCAGTCGAGCTCGGCGAAGAGCCGCTCTATGCCGAACTTCGTCACCTTCGCCGCGGTCGCCGAGCCCCAGTCGCAGAACGTGCATTGAAAGGGGCACCCGCAATTCGTCTCCCACAATCCGATCCAGGTCTCGTCGGGATTGGCGCGCATGATCGGATCGAGCGCGCCGTCGAGGAAGGGCGACGGCACCTCGTCGAGATCGCGGAAGCGCGGCGCGCCGGTGTTGCGGGTGAAGCTGCCGTCCGCGCTGACAAAACTCACGCCCGGAATGTCGACCCACTGGCGCTCAGGAAACCGTTCGAGAAGGCTCAGGAAAGTCTGTTCGCCTTCGTTATGGACGGCGACATCGATGAACGGGTTCGCGCGCAGGAACGCCTCCGGCTGATCCGGCACGTGCGGCCCGCCGAAGACGACGAGAATGTTCGGCTGAAGCCTTTTCAGGCGCCGGGCGATCGCGAGCGAGATCTGTCCGTTCCAGACGTAGGTGCTGAACCCGACGATGTCGCAGCCCAAAAGTTGCTCGACCGCGCCGCCAATCCCGATGCGCTTGTAGATCGGCAGAAGGAAGCGGTAGCGCGCCGGGTCGGACGCCTTGCTGCGCGCATAGGCCTCGAGCAGCGCCACCGAATAGGGCAGGTAATTCTGCCCCGAGAAACTGTTGTTGATCTGGACAAGACCGATCTCGAACGGCGCTTGTCTGCCGCGCAGCGCAACATCGATTTTGCTCATCTCTCGGCCGGCCACCGCCCGCAGGTCCCCGCAATGCCATGTACCCGGCCGTTTCTATTGTCCCAGCCTCGTTTTGGCAAGCCGGACCTCGCCGGTTTTCCCTTGTTTAGCCTCTTGGAACATGCCAGTAAGGCCCTTTCAGTGGGGGATTTTGCGTTGCCGTTGCAAGCGCGTGCTATCGTTGTGGATTGGGCCGAACAACAGGATCAGGACGCCCTGCGCAATCGCATGCCGAGGGTCGAGGGAGCCCCCAAGATCGCGCTCCTGATGCCGACCTTGAACGAGCTGCAAGGCCTGAAGGCCACGCTTCCCGCGATCGACCGCGATCTCGTTGACGAGATCGTGATCGTTGATGGCGGCTCGACCGACGGCACCGTCGCACATGCGATGGCAGAGGGGTTGACGGTGGTGAGCCAGATTCGCCCTGGCCTCCAATTCGCCGTCTACGACATCGCGCGCGCGCTCCGGTGCGACTGCGTGATTGAATTCAGCCCCGACGGCAATTGTCCGGCCGATCTCCTGCCCGGCATCGTGGCGAAGCTCGCTCAGGGCTACGACCTCGTCGTGGTGTCGCGCTATCTCGATCAGGCACGCTCGTACGACGATCATTTTGTCTCGGCCTTCGGCAACTGGCTCTTCACGCTGTTGATGCGGCCCTTGGCGAAATTCCCGATCACCGACGCGCTTACCATGTATCGCGGCTATCGTCGGCAGATCCTGCTCGACGCCGATTTCGCGCATTATCTGAAGGGTCCGGTTCTGGAGCCGCTCGTCACCGGCATCTGCGCCTTGAAAGACCTCAAGGCGGTCGAAATTCCGGGCGAAGAGCCGAAGCGCATTGGCGGCGTGACCAAGCGGTCGATCGTCTATAACGGCGCGATGGTTCTCTTGATGATCGCGCGGCTTTATCTCAGAAAATTCTTGGGCTTGCGCCTTTGACGTCCGTAGCCGCGCAAGGCGGCGAACGCTGATGCGCCTTTCCTGGATTTTGCGGCTACCGCTCCTCGTCGCTTTCGCGGCGCTCTTCTATTTCGCGGTCCGGGCGATCGCTTGGTCTCGCCTCGCTCAGGAACTCGCCACAGCGCAGCCCGTCTATGTCATCGCAATGATGGCCGCCTGGTCGGCGATGCT
This sequence comes from uncultured Alphaproteobacteria bacterium, assembly GCA_963729295.1. Taxonomy (GTDB): domain Bacteria; phylum Pseudomonadota; class Alphaproteobacteria; order ATCC43930; family CGMCC-115725; genus DATJLY01. The sequence continues at coordinate 124,917 of CAVSNJ010000028.1, read as the reverse complement.
GTTCCTGCGGCCGCTGCGCATGATGCTGCTGCTGCGCGCGGTCTCGCGCGCCGTCCCCGGCGACTACCGTTCGATTTGGGTCGCGCACGTCATCGGCATGGCCGTGAACAGCATCGTGCCGATGCGCGGCGGCGACGTGGTTATGGCACTGCTGTTGCGGCAGCGACTCGGTGTCAACGTGCCGCAGGCACTGTCGGTCATTCTCGTCGACCGGGTGTGCGATACGGCCGCGGTCGCCGGCGTATTCCTGGGGGCGCTCGTTTTTCTGCCCGCGGCAGCCTCTTGGGCCCATGGGCTGGCGCTCGCGCTGATCGCGGGCCTCGCTCTCGGCCTCGCGGCGCTTGCGCTCACGGTGCGGCTGCGTGCGCCGTTTCTTGCGTGGCTTGCCGGACGCCTTGCGCGCTTCGAGCGCGGCGCGCGCTGGCATGCGCTGGCGCAAGACCTGCTCTCCGGCCTTGCGACGTTTCGGACGGTTCGGTTCACGAGCTTCATCGTGCTCGTCACCGCGGCGCTCTGGGGCACGACTGTGCTGGCCTACTGGCTCGGCATCCGGGCCGTGATCGCGGGGGTATCGGCGGCGGCCGCGGGCTTCGCTGTCGGCGCGGTGGGGTTGAGCTTCATCGTGCCGCTCGTGCCGGGCGGGTTTGGCGTCTTCCACGCGGCGGTCGTGTTCGCGCTTCAGGCCTTCGGCGTGGCCCTGGAGCCCGCGCTCGCCTTCGCCATCATCGCGCATGCGCTGCAACTCATGTCGGTCCTCGTCCTTGCCGCCATTGCAGGTCTCGTCACGGGCTTCGACCCGCGCACCGTGCTCCGGCGCAGCGCTTGACAGGAAGATTGCGCCGGAGGATAGGGCGCCGGCATGATTCTGACCGCAACTCCATTCCGCATTTCGTTCTTTGGCGGCGGCACCGATTATCCGGTCTGGTTCCGCGAGCATGGCGGAGCCGTGCTCGCCGCTTCGATCGATCGCTATTGCCACTTGAGCTGCCGCTTCTATCCGCCGTTCTTCGAGCACAAGCACCGGATCGTGTGGTCGCGCATCGAGCTGGTGCGCGATACGCGCGAGATCGCGCATCCGGCCGTGCGCGAGGCGATCCGTCATCTCGGAGTCGAGGAAGGGCTCGAGATCCATCACGATGGCGACTTGCCGGCGCGCGCCGGGCTTGGCTCGAGCTCGGCCTTCGCCGTCGGCATCCTGAACGCGCTCTATGCCTTGAAAGGGATGCTCGTCTCGAAACATCAGCTCGCGCAGGAGGCGATCCATCTCGAGCAGGATCTCCTGCACGAGGATGTCGGCGTGCAGGATCAGATCACGACGGCGTTCGGCGGCCTCAACCTCATCGAGATCGACAAGAGCGGCAATTTCGAGGTCCGCCCGCTGCCGATCTCCGCCATGCGCAAGCGCGCGCTCGAGGAGCATTTGCTGCTCGTCTATACCGGCATCTCGCGCACCGCGTCCGACGTGGCAAAGCAGCAGATCGCCGCCATCCCGACGCAGACGGCGGCTCTTCACCGCATGCAGGCGCTCGTGCACGAGGCCGCCGATGTTCTCGTCAACGGCCGCGACATCGCCGATTTCGGTGCGCTCCTGCACGAGAACTGGCTCCTGAAGCGCGGCCTGTCGCCGGCGATCTCGACGCCGGTGGTCGATGAGGTTTACGAGACCGCGCGGCGCGCGGGCGCGATCGGGGGCAAGCTCTTGGGCGCAGGCGGCGGCGGTTTCGTACTGCTGTGCGTGCGGCCGCAGGAACGCCAGCGCGTGCTCGACGTGCTGCCGAATTTCCTTATGGTGCCGTTCGAGATCGAATCACACGGCACGCATATCGTAATGTACGAGCCGGACCGCTATTCGCAGCTTGCGCGCAAGCGGCGCGACTTCATTCGCTGAAGCGTCAATATCCGCCGGTGACGGCGAGGACCGCACCCGTCACGTAGGATGCTGCGTCCGACAAAAGCCACAATACCGCCTCGGCCACCTCTTCGGGCAATCCTATGCGGCGCGCGGGAATCCGCGCTTCGGTCGCGGCCTTCCACGCCGCGTTCCCCATGTCGAGCTGATCCGTGGCGATGAAGCCAGGGCTCACTGCGTTGATGCGGATGCCGTCGCCCGCGAGCTCCGGCGCAAGCGAGCGCGTCATCGCCTCGGCGCCGGCCTTCGTCGCGGCGTAAGGCGAGAGAAGATGTCCGCCCGTTCGCGTCACGACGGACGACACCGACACGATGCCGCCGCCGGCGCCCCCGCGCGACTTCGCCATCCGGCCGACGGCCGCGCGCGTGCACAAGAATGCGCCGAGCAGGTTCACGTCGAGCACGCGGCGGAGCGTATCGGTCTCGATCTCGGCGAGGTTGGCGCGCGCGCCTGCCGTGCCGGCGTTGTTGACGAGCGCCGTGATCCGGCCGAGCGCGTCATCCGTCGCCTTGAAGAGCGCGGCCACCTCGTCCTCGCGGCTGACGTCGGCCTGGACAGCAATCGCGCGCGCGCCGCCCGCTTCGATCGCGGCCACGACCTCGCGTGCCGCCCTCTCGTCGCGCAGATAGTTGACACAAACCCCATAGCCGCGCTCGCCCGCGAGGCGCGCAATGGCCGCGCCGATGCCGCGGCCGCCGCCCGTGACGATGCAGACATCGCTCATCGCGGCATAGATAGCCCACGGCCGCGGGGCGCGATAGAATTGTCGCGACGGGGAGGGAAGCATGATCGAGGAACGGACCGAGATTCGCGACCGCATGCGCATCACGTTCGATATGCCGATTCCGATGGATGACGGCATCGTGCTGCGCTGCGACGTGTTCCGGCCGGTCGCCGAAGGCCGCTACCCGGTCATCATGAACCACGGCGCCTATGGCAAGGGCCTCGCCTTCCAGGAAAAGCACGCCTATGCGTGGGAGCGCATGGCGGCCGAACGCCCCGATACGGTCGCGGGGTCGAGCAACAAGTACCAGAACTGGGAGGTGGTCGATCCCGAGAAATGGGTTCCCGAAGGCTACGCCATCGTGCGCGTCGATTGCCGTGGCTCCGGCCGCTCGCCGGGCGTCCTCAATCCGTGGTCGCCGCGCGAAATCCGCGACTACTACACTTGCATCGAGTGGGCGGCGCGCCAGCCCTGGTGCAGCGGCAAAGTGGGGTTGAACGGCATTTCCTACTACGCGCGCACGCAATGGTACGTGGCGGCGTTGCAGCCGCCGCATCTCTCGGCGATCTGCATCTGGGAGGGCGCGCAGGATTGCTACCGCGACATCACGCATCACGGCGGCATGGTCAGCGACTTCATGCTGAGCGTCTTCCCGCGGCAGATCCTGAACGTACAGCACGGCGTCGGCGAGCGCGGCTCGCGCTGTCCGTGGGACGGGGGCCTTGTCGCCGGGCCAGAGACGCTGTCCGAAGCGGAGCTTCAGAAAAACCGCGTCGACATGGCGCAATGGATCATCGACCATCCGCTCGATGACCAGATTCACCGCGAGCGCACGCCCGACCTCGCGAAGGTGACCGTGCCGCTTCTGTCATGCGGCAATTGGGGCGGGCACGGGCTGCACCTGCGCGGGAATCTCGATGGGTATTCGCGCGCCGCCGCGAAAGAGAAATGGCTCGAGGTGCATGGCGACACGCACTGGGCGCATTTCTACACGGATTACGGCGTGCGCATGCAGAAGCGCTTCTTCGCGCATTTCCTCAAAGGCGAGAACAGTTGGGCGAACGAGCCGCCGGTGCGGCTTCAGATCCGCCATCTCGATCGCTTCGTCGAGCGGCACGAGAAGGAATGGCCCTTGGCGCGATCGCGCTGGACGAAATTCTGGCTCGATCCCTCGGCGCGCCTCCTGTCGCGCGAAGCGCCTCGCGCCGCGGCGCGGCTCGAGTTCGAGGCGATGGGCAACGGGCTCCTGTTCGTGACTGAGCCGTTCGCGGCCGAGACCGAGATCACCGGCCCGCTCGCGGCAAAGCTCATCGTCTCGTCGAGCACGAGCGATGCCGATCTCTTCCTCATGCTGCGTCTCTATGCCCCCGATGGCAACGAGGTGGTGTTCCAGGGCGCCAGCGATCCGCATGCGGCTCTTGCCTATGGCTGGCTCCGCGCCTCGCACCGCAAGCTCGATCCCGCGCTGAGCCGGCCGGAAAAGCCGCACCACACGCATGACCAGGCTGAACCCCTCGAGCCCGGCGAGCCGGTCGCGCTCGATATCGAGCTGTGGCCCACCTGCATCGTCGTGCCGCGCGGATATCGGCTTGGCCTCAGCGTACAGGGCCGCGATTGCGAACCCAACGATCCGCCGATCCGGATTGGCACCATCGACTTCATGCCGCACGCGACCGTGGGCCCATTCCGCCACAATCATCCGCAGGACCGCCCGCCCGCGATCTTTGGCGGCCGCACCACGCTCCATTTCGGCCCCGGCAACGAGCCCTATCTGCTGCTGCCGGTGATTCCATAGGGGCGGTTGCGGCAAGATGGCGAGAATGGCGAGCGACCCAACGGAGGATAACGCGGGGAAATTCGGTCGTGGTTTGTCGCTGCTGGCCTGGGGCTATAACGAGGAACAACTCGTCGAGGCCTTTCTCGCAAGGGCCGTGGCGCTCCTCGACGAGACGGCCGACGACTACGAGATCATCTTCGTCAATGATGGCAGCACCGATGGAACCGGCGCTCTCGCCGATGCCTTCGCGCGGTCGCATCCGCAGGTTCGCGTCATTCACCATCCGCGCAACCTTAATGTCGGCATGGCGTGCCGCACCGCGGTCGAACATGCGCGCAAGGATTACCTGCTGTGGCAGACAGTCGATTGGTCTTATGACCTCACAAATTTGCGGCTCTTCCTCGAGCTCCTCACCTACTACGATGTCGTGCAGGGCGTCCGGCCGGTGCCGATTCGCCTCTTGAGCTATATCCCGGTCATACGGTCGATTTATCGCGTGCGTTCCCGTTCGGACAACATCCGCAAGGCCATCGTGTCGCTCGTCAATTACTACGTGCTCCGGATCCTGTTCGGGGTGCGCTTTCACGATTTCCAAAACGTCACGATCTATCCGAGGCCGCTCGTGCAGTCTTTTGCGATGCGGGGCCGCACCCCCTTCGTCAATCCGGAATTCCTGATCCGCAGCTACGCGGCGGGTGCGCGCTTCATCGAAGTGCCGATCCCGTTCATCAAGCGCAGCGCGGGAAAGGCAAAAGGCACGAAGCTGCGCACGATCCTTCGCGCGGTGCTCGATATCGCCAAGAACTGGCTACAGTGGGGCTGGCGCTATCGCCTCGATGGACGGCTCGCCCGGGCGCCCCGCCGCATCGACCGCGTGTCGCTCCCATTCGCCCTCCGCGAGCCGGTGCTTCGAATCTGTCTCACGATGTTCAAAGAATTCGACTTCAAGTCATATGAAGGCGGCACGGGCGGCAGCGACGCGGTGCGCGCAAATGTGACGCACCTGCGTTGATAACCGCGGCGGACTTGTCCCGACGCAGGGCGCATGGTTTTTCGGCGACGGATTTCGCAATCGCCTTGATTCTGACGGCGGCTTTTGCCGCGATCGATAGTCGCGTGGCCATGCGCTTCATCGACCAGGCGGTGTTGAACTACTTCATTTCCCCGGTGCCGCTCGCCGCCGACCACGTTTTCTTCCCGCCGAATTACTATTCCTATCTCAATCCCTATTGGTTCCAGCACCGCGTGATCGTCGCGCTCGTGAACCTCACGGGTTTGAGCGTACCTGGAATTGCGTGGATCTTGCAGGTCGCCGGGTTCCTGCTCGCGCTGCTCGCGGCGCTTAAGGTCGTGGGCGCTCTGACCCAATCCGTTCTTGCCAAGCTCTGCTTTGGACTCCTGTTTTTCGCCAATATCAACGAGCTCAATATCGGCGCGGTCGAATACTATTACTGGCAGTGGGTCCCGGAGAATCTCGCAGCCGCTCCGGCGCTGATGGCGCTGGCAACGTTTCTGCGCGGCCGGAGCACGAGCGCGATCATGTGGTCCGCCCTTGCGGTGTGGCTCCATCTGCCAACCGGCATTTATATCGCGCTGACGCTCGGCGTTGCGATGCTCGCCGAATACGGTCCGCTGCAATTCCTGCGTGCGAATTGGCGCCCTTTGCTCGCCGGAACGCTGCTCGTCCTGCCGTTGGCGGTCTTGGTGCTGATGCTTGCGCGGCAAGTGGACGCGGCGACGGTCCCGGCATGGGTCGCCGAGCTGCGAAAGCAGGTGGCCTACGGTCACATCTCGCTTTATTACCGCGTCCTGCGGTGGCGCAGCCTTTACAGCGAATCGGCAGTCTTGGCGATCGGCCTGGTCAATGTGTTCGCGTATTTTTCCTGGCGCTGCGCCGCGAGCGGGAAAGCGGAGCCGCGCCGGCGCCTTTTTCTGTTCGTGGCCGGCACCACGTGTGTCCTCGCCGTCTGGGTGGTGTTGGTGGATGGGTTCGATGTCGCGGCGCTCTATCCGCTCGCCTTTCTTCGGATCATGGTGTTCCCGGCGCTGCTGCTCATGGCGCTGCTCGTCGCCGAGCTGCCACGGCGATGGCCGTCCTTGCGCAGCAAATCCGGCGTCCTCGCGGGATTATGGCTCATCACCCTGGTGCTCGTTCCGCCGACGGCCTACGTAAAATTCGTGGTCTATCTGCCGCTCGTCCGCAGCTCGCCGCAGGAATTGGCCTGGCAGGACATCGCATCCCGCGCCAATGAGCTGCCACAGGAAAGCATCGTGCTGGTGCCATATGACCGCATCGACTTCTATCGCTATGCGAACCGGGTCTCGCCCTTCAACGAGTATTATGAGGGATTCCTTCTCAGCAACACGGCCATATTCGCGGAGATCGACAAGCGCATGGACGATTTCGTCGCTCCGGATTTCCTTCGCACCACGTCCGCCGAAATCTCGAAAGACCCTCGCCGCGTCGATCTCTTGTCCGATACGCCTCTGCTCGCATGGCAGGAACTCGATAACGCGAAGCTCGAGCGGCTCCGCGCGCTCTACGGCATCACTCATGTCATCGCCGAGGCGGGGCGGAAGCTCCCCGGCACTGTTTTGACACAGAACCGGTATTACGAATTGGTCCGGCTCGACTGATACTTTTCCCACCACATCTGGAACATGACGAGATTCCAGATGCGATTGCCGTAATCGGCAACGCCGCCATAGTGAGCGGCGAGCATCGCTCGGACGGCCTCAGGATCGACGAGTCCATGATGTGCGAGGCGGCGCGGCGACAGCATGTCTTCGACCATGGTCCGCAGCTTGGTGAGGATCCAGTCGTTGATCGGCATGATGAAGCCTTCCTTCGGCCGCTCGATCAACGCCGGCGGGAGCCACGGCCGTACGGCTTCCTTGAGGATATGCTTCACGCGCGTGCCCGCGATCTTCATGGCCCCCGGAATGGTGGCGGCGAACTCGATCAGCCGGTGGTCGAGAAAGGGCGGACGCACTTCGAGCGAGTGCGCCATCGACAGCCGATCGACGAAGCACAGCACCTGGTCCGGCAGAAGCGTTTCGAAATCGACGAAGAGCGCACGGTTGAGCGGATCCTGCGTGTCCGCCTGTGCGTAGAGAAGACGGGTGAGCGCCTCGGTCCGATTGCCGTCGACCTCTTGCCGCATTGCCGGGGAATAGAGCGATGCTTTCGCCTGATCGTCCGCAATATATTGCGCCATCCGCCGCGCCGCCTCGTCGCCACGGGCGAGGAGCGACGAGAGCAGTTGCGGGCTCACGCCGTCATAGGCCGGGATCGTCGAAGGGTCGCGCGCGGCCGCCGCGAGAGGTTGCGCCAGGCGATGCGGCAAATAGCTGCCGAACAATTCGTCGGCGCCATCCCCGCTTAGCGCCACCTTGACATGCCGCGCGATCGATTCGGTCAGGAAAAAAGTCGAGATGACGCCGGAAAAAGGCTCGTCGAAGCACTCGACAATGGCGTCGAGCCGCTGGGGGACTTCTGCATAACGGACGAGGTGCTCGTGATGGCGCGTCCCGTACTGCCGCGATATTTGCCGCGCGAAGCTCCGGTCGGAATTTTTGCCCGGAGATCCGTCTTCGTAAGTGAGAGTGAAAGTCTCGACGTTCTTTGCTCCGTGCTGGGCCATCAATGCGACGATGCTCGAGGAATCGATTCCGCCCGAAAGGTATGCGCCGACCGGCACGTCCGAGCGCATCTGGAGCCGCACGCTGTCGGTGAGGATGTCGCGAATGTGCGCCGCGGCTTCTTCCTCGCCGAGCTCGGGATTTTCCCGGAATTGGACGCGCCACCACCGCTCGATCGTTGCCTCGCCGTCGTGCCAGCGCAGCAGCTCGCCGGGGCGGAGCTGGCGAATCGCTTTGTATGCGCTCGCCGGAGCGGGGATGTTCTTCAAGCTGAAATAATGATGAAGCGCCACGAAATCGGGATCTCGCGACACCGCAGGATGCGCGAGGAGCGCCTTCGGCTCGGAGCCGAAAACGATCCCCCGAGCCAGCTGCGCGTAATAAAGCGGTTTTATGCCCGCGCGGTCGCGCGCCAAAAGCAATTCACGCCGTTCGTGATCCCAGAGGGCGATGGCGAACATGCCGTTGAGCCGCTCGAGAAAGCGGGGCCCATGATCTTCGTAAAGATGAACGATCACCTCGGTATCGGAATGATTTGTGCGAAACCGGTGTCCGGCGCCACGGAGGTGTTCGCGGAGCTCGATATGGTTGTAGATTTCGCCATTGAAGATGGTCGCGAGCGTTTCGGTCTCGTTGAAGACGGGCTGCTCACCGGTTTCGAGATCGACGATCGCGAGGCGGCGCATGCCGAGATGAACGGGCCCATCGATCCAGCGGCCATCGGAATCGGGACCCCGGTGCCGCATCGTCGCGATCATTCGCTCGAGATCGGCGGCATCGCCCGTGCCGACGAAGCCACAAATGCCGCACATGGAAGCTAGGCCTTGCCCATTGGCTGCGTTGATAGCAAGCCGTCGTGAGCAGAGCAATTCGCGGCACGCTTTGCGATTGACGGGGCGACCGCTCCGCCTACAATCCGCGGCCCAATGACAGCAGTGGCGGTGTTGCAGCCGGGCTATCTTCCCTGGCTTGGCTTCTTCGATCAGCTGCGGCGCTCTGACATCTTCATCTATTACGATGATGTCCAGTACGACAAGGGTGGTTGGCGCAACCGCAACCGCGTGAAGTCACCGCATGGTCCCGTTTGGTTGACCGTGCCGGTGCGCCACGCCGGCGGCGTCCAGTCGGTCAACGCGGTGCGAATCGACGAGCGACGTCCCTGGCGGCGCAAACACATCGACACCATCGCTCAGCTTTATGCGCACGCCCCCTATATCGACCGCTATCTGCCACCGCTCAGCGATATGCTCCTGAAGGATTGGGAGTTCGTTGCCGACCTCGATATCGCGGTCGGCGCGCTCTTTCTCGAATGGTTGGGGCTGCGGCGCATCATCCATCGCTCGTCCGAACTTGGGATCGGCGGCGAGCGCAACGAGCGCCTCCTCAATATCTGTCGTCATTTCGGCGCCGACCGATATATTTCCGGCAACGCGGCGCAGAGCTATCTCGATGTGCCGCTGTTCGAAGCGAATGGCATCGCCGTCGAATGGCAGAACTACCGCCATCCCGAATACACGCAGCTTCACGGGCCGTTCGAGCCCTATCTCTCGACCCTCGATCTCGTCCTCAACGTCGGCGAGGCCAGCCTCGCCGTCATTGCGAGCGGGATGACGGGTTCTGAAGAGACCGTGGCATGATCGGGCAACGCCAATCGGCGCGCGGCGGGCCGCGGCTCAACTGGATGTTTCTTGCGAAAATCGCCGTCGCCGCGGCGATCATCGTGGGTCTGATCCATTACGGCACCCTGTCGCTCGGCGCGCTTGTCAGCTTGCTCTATCACCCGGGCTTGGCCGCGCTCGCCATGCTGATGCTCGTGGCGAACCTTGCGATCGGGTCGCAGCGCTGGCGGATGTTGCTGCGCGGTCAGGCGATTCCCGTCGGCTTTCGCGCGGTCTTCGATATCACCATCGTGGGTCAGTTTCTGAACACGTTTCTGCCGGGCGGGATCGGCGGCGATGCCGCGCGCTTTTATTACATGCGCAAGCGCGCAGAGGGCAAGCTGCCTGCCGCCGCGGCTTCGCTGGCGGTCGATCGCTTGGTCGGCTTCACCGGCCTTGCGATCATCGCCATGGCCGCGATTCTCATGCGCTGGGCGAAGCTGTCGGAAACGCCGTTACTCTATCGCTTTGCGCTTGGCTTCTTCGTCACCTTCGCGGCGGTGCTTGCCGCCGCCGCGACCGTCGCCTTCGCGCTCCGGCGCGGCGATGCGCTTCGCCGCTTCGGCCACGGGCGCATCCTCACATTTCTCCGCCAGATGGTGGACGCCCTTCGGCTTTACGCATCGCAGCCAAAGACCCTTGCCATCGGTGTCGGGCTTTCCGTCGTCATCCACCTCATCACCATTGCGACCTTTGTGACGATTGCCGCCATGTTCGCCTACCCGGGCCTTGGGTGGCTCGACTATGCCGTTGCCGTACCGCTCTCGGTCGTCGCCAATCAGGTTCCGATCACGCCGGGCGGGATCGGAATCGGCGAGGGCGCATTCGACGTGATCTGCCGTCTGCTCGCGGGCTCCGCTGCTGCGCCCTACGCCACGATTTTCCTCGGTGAACGCTGTCTCGGAGCTTTGGTGTCGCTCTACGGCGCGTGGGTGTGGGCGGCCTATCGCGAGCCCGACAAATCGCGGTAGGCGGAATTGGGCTTGCCGAGAAGCTCCTCGAGGCAATCGCAGACGTAATCGACGTCCGCATCCGCCATCGTCGGAAAGAAGGGGAGCGAAATACATTGCTCGCCAAGCCGTTCCGCGACTGGAAAGTCACCTGGTTGGTAGCCGAGCGTGCGGGCGAGATAGGTCATGAGATGGATCGGGCGGTAGTTGACCACGGTTTCGACGCCGCGCGCACGCAGCTCGCTCACGACCTCATCCCGGTTCTTCACCCAAATCACGAACAGGTGGTTCGCGTGCACAACGTCCGGACGGATGGCGGGGAGAGCGAGACCCGGAATGCCTTCGAGCCGTGCGCGGTAACGCGCGGCAATCGCCAGACGCCTCGAGAATTTCTCGTCGACGCGTGCGAATTGCGGCAGGAGCAACGCCGCTTCGATGTTGCTCATATTGTACTTCCAGCCGAATTCGACCATGTCCCAATGCGTATAGCCTTCGCGATGACGATCGGCTGCGGTCTTGTCCATGCCGTGGAGGCGCAGCAGTCGCAAATGACGATAAAGCGCATCGTCGTTCACGGTGATCGCGCCGCCCTCGCCGCAGGTGAGGTTCTTGGTGGCGAAGAAGCTGAAGCACGCGGCGTCGGATAGTTCCCCGGGTTTAGCGCCGCCGCGCCGGCCTTCGATGCAATGTGCGCTGTCTTCGACGAGCTTCAGTCCATGGGTGTCTGCGACGGCACGCAGCGCGCGCATGTCGACCATCTGTCCATAGAGGTGGACCGGCAGAATGGCCCTTGTCCTCGGCGTGACCGCGGCGGCAACGGCGCGTGCGTCGATGTTGCCGGTGTCGTCCTCGCAATCGACCAGAACGGGCCGCGCGCCGGCCTCGAGGATGGCCGTCGCAGTAGCGATGAACGTCATCGCCGTGGTGATGACCTCGTCACCGGGCTTTATTCCGAGCGCGACAAGCGTCAGATGCAGCGCTCCCGTGCAGCTCGTCACGGCAAGCGCATGCCGGGCGCCCATCAGCGCGGCAAAGCGCCGCTCAAATTCTTCGACAACGTCGCCGGTCGTGAGAATAGGCTGCGTCAGGACCTTCGCCACCTCGTCGAGCTCGGCCTGGCCAAGATCGTGGCGATAGAAGGGAACCTTCCTGTCCATCGCCTAGAGTAGGGCGGACGCGACGGTTTGGTCGAGGTGATCGATCAGCAGGCGGAGTCGTGCTTGCATTTCCGGCGATTGCGCAGCGATCATGCCGCGCAGCTCAGCGGCGGTTTCCTCGAGCACGCGCGTCAACCGGTCGCCCCGCTCGCGCTGCACTTGGGCAAGTGCGAATGCGTCGTTCCGCTCGCTTCGCAGTTGGTCGGCAATTCGCTTGACGTTCTCGATGGCGAGAATTGTCGAGCGCTTCAGCGGGGGCTCTTCTGTCATGGCGCCTCCGGGGAGGCCGGGTCAATGCACGATTGTAATCAAGTCATTGGGGGCCCTGTGCAGGGTCCGAATGCGCTCGGCAATGACCGACCGGTCGCTCTCCTTATAGCCGCCGCCTTCGTCCATAGGCAACAGAAAGAGGCAGAGCGCTCCCTTGCAGTCGCGGCGCCACTGCGGATTCTTCGCGTCCTCGGAAAAAACGAGTCCTCCGGCTTCCGAGCAACCGACATCGATCAAGCGGAATTGCGGATCCCACGGCGCGCCTTCCTTGGAAATGACGGCATAGACGACCGGGTGGTGATTGGCGCGGACGACTGTCTTGTCGATGTCGTGCGGACCGTTGAAGAGATGTCCCGCGATCTTCAGTGCCACTGTCGCGATCCTTGGGGCAATGTCAGTGGTATTCGATCCTGCCGCTCCCCGTTCGGATCAGGATTTGCCGCGCCCACAGTTGCTTGTCCCACCAGGAACGATTGCCGGTGAACCAGTCGATCGTAAGGCGCAGGCCGTTCATCCAGTCGATTTCCGGTCGCCACTGCAGCGTGCGCTGTGCCTTGGTGTAGTCGCCGGTGTGGCGCATGACCTGTCCCGGCCTTTCGCCGACGAAGCGGATCGAGGCCGGATCGCCCTTCATCAGCGCGACGATGTCCTGCGCGATCGAGAGGATGGTGCGGTGCTCGCCGCTCGCGATATTGAAGGCCTCGCCCGCGACGTGTTCCAGTGGCGCGTGCACCGCCAGATCGATCGCACGGCAGCAGTCGGAGACGTGAATGAAATCGCGTGCGGCCAGACCGTCGCCATGCACGGTCACGGGCTCGTTCATCAGGATGCTCGTGATGAAGCGCGGCACCACCTTCTCGAGATGCTGGCGCGGCCCATAATTATTGAATGGACGCAGGATGACGGCGGGGATTCGGTAGGTGGTGTAATAGGAGTAGACGAGCCGATCGGCGCCGCATTTGGCGCTCGCATAGGGGCTCATCGGATTGTAGGGATGATCCTCGTGCATCGCCGTGGCAACGGCGGTGCCATAAACCTCGGAACTCGAGATATGAATGAAGCGCTCGACCCGGTCGCGCGCCTTCAAAACCGCATTGGCGACGGTATGCGTGCCGATGACGTCGGTTTGGAAGAACAGCAGATTATCGTAGATCGACCGCGTCACATGCGTCTCTGCCGCGAAGTGCACGACGATGTTCGCTTCTGCAACGAGGGTATCGACGAGCTCCGCGTTGGTCACGTTCCCGTACCAGAAGCGCACGCGTCCATCGGAGCGATTTAGTTCCGCTTGCGGCAGATTGTCCATCGATGCCGCATAGGTCAGCGCATCGAGCACCGTGATGCGGTAGTCCGGATATTTTTCGTAGAGATAGTGAACGAAGTTGGACCCGATGAATCCTGCGCCGCCGGTTACGAGTACATGTTTCGACATACGTTCGCTCGATTCGATGCCGGTCGCAATTCGTCTTTAGCCTCGCGCACTCATATCGAACGGGTTCTGGAGCGTCAATTGTGAATTGGGGCGCGCGCCCGCATCGTTCCCGTGAATTCGCCGCGCAGCAAGCCCATGAGCAGAACGTCGTGGCGGCGGTTCCCATGGATGACGTGATGCCGCAATCGTCCTTCGTCGACGAACCCGAACCGGCGATAGAGACGAATGGCCGGTCGATTGTAGGCGGCAACGCGAAGGAAGAGACGCTGGAGGTCCAGAACACCGAACGCATGCGCCACGATCAGCGCGAGCGCTTCGTGACCAAGTCCTTTGCCGTGGCGCGATGTGTCGCCGATCAGGATGCCGAATTCCGCGACCCGGCTGATCCAGTCGATGTCGGACAGATAAACGAATCCGACGAGCGCGCGATCGCGCAAGTCCTCGATCGCGAGCACGAGCCTCGTGCGGGATTGGTCCTTGAGGACCCGTTCGACCCAATCGGCCTCCATCTCCGCCGTGACGGGAAACCGATAGCCCATGATGTTGTCGCGTATGGCCGGATCATTGCGCCAGGCGACCGAAATCCTGTGATCTGCACGGCGCAGCGGCCGGAGCCGGATCAGCTTTCCGGTCAGTGCGGGCTCACCGGCCGTCTCCCGCCGTGGCAATGGTCAGTCCGAGGTCGAAACTTGAAAATCGTCGTGTTCGCCGAGGCTGCCGATCTTTTTGGCGCGCGCCCCCTCGGCATTGTCCACGACCTTCCAGTAATTGTGCTGCCAAGACCGGTACTGCCAATCGGGACAGCCGGCACAAAGGCCGATCTCCTTGCCGCGGCCGGCCAAATGTTTTTCCCGGTAGAAACGAAATCCGGGTCCGTGCCAGATGTCGCGAATGCTCTCGGTGGTGACGTTGCCCATGCTCGTATGCGCCGAAATGTCATAGCCGCAAACCATCACGTTGCCGCGGCTGTCGATGTTGAGGCGCTCGAAAATGAAGGGGCAGGGGATCTCGTCGGTGTTGAGATAGGCCGCGGGATCGGCGGAACGGCTGTCATCGAGCGAAGTGTTAAGGCCCCAGGTCAGGAATTTGCGCTTGATGAGATAGTCGATGCCCTTGCCCTCGACCCAGAACTTCTCGACGGCGTCGACATCCACGCCTTCCTGGTTGACGCAGGAGGCGACGATTTTCGTCGTGCTGCGCATTTCGTTGCGGATCGCCAGCATGCGCTCGACATTGTCGACCAGAATCTGCCAGTCGAGCCCCTTGCGCACCACGCCGTATGTCGTTTCATCGCACGCATCGACCGAGAACTCGATCATATCGACGCCCGCCGCAACGAAGGCGCGGGAATTCTCCTCGGTGAATTTCGAGCCGTTCGTGATGAGCCCGATCTTGCATCCGACGCGCTTCGCATAGACGAGAAGCTCCGCTCCCTGCGGATGCAGCATCGGCTCGCCGCCGCCCGAGATCCGCAGATAGGCGCCATATCGGCCGGTTTCGTCGGCGATCTTCTTGAACAGCGGCGCCGGCATGTAGGGCGCGTCGCGATATTCCTTGCGGATGTTGGAGTTGGTGTAGGGACAATGCGGGCAGAGCGCGTTGCACGGATAGACAAAGGACAGCACCAGCATCATCGGAAATTCCGATGCCTCGGGCCTCAGGCCATAACTGCTTTGCGTATGGACCGGTTTTTCGGCCGTGGGTTCGGGAGAGCCCGCGCTCATGGCTCGACTGCGTTCTGCTCGTAATACCAGAAGGGGCGCGTTCCCTCGACGACCTCTTCCTCGTATTGCGCGCCGGCGACCTGCCAGTCGCCGCATCCCTTGCAGATGTTCGGCATGTCGGCCCAGCGATGCTCGCGATGCGGCGTGCGAAGCTTGACGCCGAGTATTTGCCAGATCTCCTTGAGACTCATCTCGCGCGCATTGCCGGCCTTGAACATGCCTTCGTAATCGACCGCACAGGCAACGACGCTGCCGTCCTGGTGGATGGCCATCGTATTGTTGCCCCAAGGGCACGCGATGCGGAAATCGGTCAGGTGATCGATCGTGTTGGAGCGCACCGTGCCGGTCGCCGTCCATTCCAGCATCGGGCGCACCTTCACCTCGGCGCCGCGCGCCTTCCAATACTGGCGGAAGTCTTCGACCTCGTGGACGTTTTCCTTCATCACCGAAAACTGCGCGATGATGGCGGGGTATTTCTGTTGTCGCTCGTCGCGGCGACGGCACAGCGCCTCGATCGCCGGAAAGACGGTCTCCCACTTGGCCTTGGCGCGAATCTTCTCAAACGTCTCTTTGCTCTGCCCGTCGAGGCTCAGAATGAACCTGCGCAGGGGCGAATTGAGCACCTTCTCGATGTTGTCGTCCCGGTCGAGCAACGTGCCGTTGGAGTTCAGGACCAAGTTTCGGCAGCCGACGCCGTGCGCATAGTCGAGCCGGTCCCACAACTCGTCACCGAGGATGAAGGCCTCGCCATAGAAGGTCGGCCAGATCTCGCAGTCGGGCCGCTCGCGGGCGATCTCTTCGACGATCTTGTTGTAAAGCGGCCGATCCATGTGCTGATTCGGCCGGATCATCTCGCGGTGCGAGCAATGAATGCATTTGAGATTGCAGTATGACGTGGTCTCGATCACGACCTGCGGCGGAAATTCGTGCGCGACGAGCCGCTTCTCGATATCGCGAAGCGTTTTGCGCCTGTCGTCCTGCTGAAGATGTTTTTCGAGCAACTTGGGGGACCCATTCTGCCAATGCGGCTCGATTACGAGTTTTGCAAACCAGTGAGGCTCTGACAAGCGGCAATTGATCTTGTGCGATGCACCGCGCGCCCGTGTCGCCGCGGCGAATCAGCCTCTTTTACTTGCCGAAACCCCCGACTGCACTATAAAGCCGCGGAACCGAAGCTTCGGAGAGCGGAGGCATCGATTGGATTGGCGGGCACCGCTGGCGCATCCTCTCGTCTACGAGGCGGTGCAATATGTCGTGGGTGCCAAGCGCGGCTTGCAGCGGGTCCTCAGCGAGCATGTGCGCCCCCAGGCGGGCGAACGGATGCTCGATATCGGGTGCGGGCCCGCCGAAGTGCTCCGCTTTCTTCCTCCCGTCGAGTATGTCGGTATCGATGCGAGTGAAGCCTATATCGCGCGCGCGCGCCGCGCCTTCGGAGACAAGGCGACGTTCCATCTCGATCGCATCGATCGGCTGCCGTCTCACGGTTTCAAGGACTTCGACATCGTGCTCGCGGTCGGCGTGCTCCATCACATCGACGACGCCGAGGCAACGCAACTGCTGCAAGTTGCCGCGAAGGCTTTGCGCCACGGCGGGCGGGTCGTGACCGCCGACCCGTGCTTCTTTCCTGGCCAAGCCCGCATCAATCGTTTTGTCATCGCGCACGACCGCGGTCTCCATGTGCGGCAGTTTCAGCAGTATGGTGACCTCGCGCGCCGCGAGTTTCGCAGCGTTTCCGCAAGTCTGATCGACGGCAGGCTGCCCTTTCCCCACTCGGTCTGCGTCATGCGGTGCCAGCATTGAGCGCAATCCCGTTGCGGCGCGTTCCCTCGCTTGGACTGTGCTACAAGACCTTCGTTCCATAACGCTCCGACTTGAGTCAGGGGACGAATGAGCGCGGATTCGACCGGGCATCGGAGTTGGCCGCAGCGAGATGCCGTTGTTCTCGCCGCCTCGGCTGCGCTCACGCCGGTCGTGGCGCTCACCGCTCCGCTTGGTGTCGCGCCGCTTTTGACGATTGCGGCGGTGGCCATTCTTGCGCTCGACGGACGCGCCGTCTTGGCCACGGCGCGATTCCTTGCGCCCTTCGCCATTCTTGCCGCGGCGCTCGCGGCCTGGACCATTCTGTCGGCCGCGTGGTCGATCATTCCGCTCCACAGCCTCGGTGAAGGGATTCGCCTAGTTTTCGTGCTGTTGGGCGGGATGGTCGTGCTTGCCGGCGCGCACTCTCTTCTGCCGCGCGGCCGGCGCCTCGTCGTTTCATGCGCGGCAGTTGGGCTTCTGGTCGCGATCGTGTTCGCGCTGCATGAGGGATTGACCGGCGCGTCGATGACGGACGCGGTTCTGGGGCGCGCCGTGCGGATCGAGCGGCTCGACCGCGGTGCCACGACGCTGGCGCTGGCGCTCTGGCCGGTTCTGAGTGTGCGATGGCGAGGGTATGGCGTGGCCGTGGCGGTGGCTCTCGGCGTGACCCTCGCGGTCTATGTCCTCCACAGCACCACCGCGTTTCTCGCCGTGCTGGCGGGTTTTGCGGTCTTTGCCGCCTCTTGGTTCGTTCCGCGCGCGTCGGCCGCGATCCTCGGCGGAGCGCTCGTGCTCTTCGCCGCCGTGGCGCCTCTCGCCGTTCCGCCGTATCGCGAGACGATCGCGCTCTACCACGCTGCGCCCGAGATAAAGTGGTCCGCGCTCCACCGCTTGCTGATCTGGCGCTTCACGTCGGACCGGATCGGCGATCGGCCGCTCCTTGGCTGGGGCATGGATGCAAGCCGCGCGATGCCCGGCGGGGAGCGGCATTTCGCCACTCTCTTTCCCGACGACAACCTGCCGCAGGACGCAACCGAACTGCCGCTCCACCCGCACGACGCGGTGTTGCAGTGGGAGGTCGAGCTCGGCGTTCCTGGCACGCTCCTCGCACTCGCGCTCGTGCTGTGGTGTCTCTGGCGCGTCGGTTACGTGGCCGATCTTTCGCGCCTTGCCCGCGCGAGCGCGCTCGCCTGGGCCGCTTCGGCGCTCGTTATCGCGCTTATTTCTTACGGCATCTGGCAGGCCTGGTGGCTCTCGACGCTCCTCCTCACGGCCGCGGTCTTCACTGCGGCATCGGCGGAACCGTCATGAAGGCGCTCGTCATCGGCGGCGGCATCGGTGGGCTCGCCGCGGCCTTGAGCCTCGATGCGGCGGGGATCGAGACCTGCGTCTGCGACAGCGTCGGCGCGATCGAGGCCTTGGGCCTCGGCATCAATCTTCAGCCCAACGCCGTGCGCGAGCTGATCGAGCTGGGCCTTGGCGACGCGCTCGCAGCGACCGCGATCGAGACCTCGACGCTCGCTTACTACAACAAGCATGGCCAGCCGATCTGGGCCGAGCCGCGCGGCATCGGCGCGGGCTATCGCTGGCCGCAATACTCGATCCATCGCGGCGAGCTTCTGTCCCTCCTGCTCGAGGCGGCGCGCACGCGGATCGGCGACGGCAACATCCGCACCGGCCATCACCTCGTCTCGTTCGAAGCGAGGGGCGCCGGCGTCACAGCGCATTTCGTCGACCGCGCGACCGGAGGCTCGCGCGGTTCGCTCGGCGCCGACGTGCTGATCGGCGCCGACGGCATCCACTCGACGGTGCGCAGCATCCTCCATCCGAACGAGGCAAAGCCCGTGGCGAGCGGCGCGCTGCAATGGCGCGGCGCGATCGAGGCGGAGCCATTTCTCGACGGCCGCACGCAGGCGATGATCGGCCACTACCGGCAGCGCGCCATCCTTTATCCGATGAGCCGGACCCCGGCCGTGCGCGGCCGCTCGCTCGTCAACTGGCTCGTCCATCTCGGCGACGAAGGCGGCGTGCCGGAGCGCGAGAGCTGGGATCGGAAAGTACCGAAGGAGCGGTTCTTCGCGCGCTTCCGCGACTGGAATTTCCCGTGGCTCAAGCTCGCCGACCTCATCGCCGCGACCGCCGACATCTACGAATATCCCGAGACCGATCACGATCCGCTCGACCGCTGGAGCTTCGGCCGCGTGACGCTTCTGGGCGATGCGGCCCATGCGATGCGGCCGGTCGGCTCGCAGGCCGGCAGCCAGGCCATCGTCGATGCCCGCGTCCTCGCGCACGCGCTGGCGAGCGAGCGCGATCCGGCCGCGGCGCTTGCCGCTTATGATGCCGCGCGCAGGCCGCAGATGAACGAGGTGATCCTCAGGAACCGCCGCTACGGGCCCGAGATCGTGATGCAGATGGCCGAGGACCGCGCGCCCGACGGCTTTGCCGCGATCGCCGATGTGATCCCGCGCGCCGAGCTCGAGGCGATTTCGCTTTCGTTCAAGCGTGCCGCGGGCTTCGAGCCCGAAACCCTCAATTCGCGCCCGTCGCTGACGGTCAGACGACCCTAAGCTCGCCCACCGCGCCGGCGTCGAATTCGGTGAAGAAGATGCGCCCGTCGGGATGGCGCTTCATGGCGCGCAGGCCGGCGTCCTTCGTCGGCACCGGATATTCGTCCAACATCTTGCCGTCGAAGCTCATGCGGCCGATCGAATTCGCGCCGGCATCGGTGAACCAGATCGCGCCTTCGGATTCGCACAGGCTCCGCGGGCTCGAATGCGGATGGAGCGGAAATTCCGAAACCTTGCCGCTCGTGCGATCGATGCGCGCCATTGCGTGGCTTTCGGCCAGCACGAACCAGATGTTGCCGTCGGAGAGAAGCGCCATCGCGCGCGGACCGCCGCCGAGGCGCATCTGCGTCATGCCGAGGATGCGGCCGCCCTGATCCATGCGGAAAATGCGGCTGCCGGGCGGATCGCTCCACCAGATATCGTCGCCGACCACGACCGGAGCGAGCGGATGCGCGCCTTCGGGAAACCCGCCGAACTCGCGCACGCGGCCATCGGCGGTGATGCGCGCGACCTGGCCTGCGTCGCGCTCGGCGCACCAGACATTGCCGTCGGGGCCGAGCCCGATCCCGTCCGGTCCGGCGTTGGGCGTCGGAAGATCGAACTCGGCGATGGTGCCGTCGCGCGCGATGCGGCCGATCTTGCCGCCGCCATTCTCGGTGAACCACAAATTCCCGTCGCCGCCTTCGGTGATGCCGATGGGGCGGGCTTCGCGCGTCGGGACCGCGAACTCGGCGAAGCGTCCCTCGGCGAGCGCGAGCCGGCCGATCTTGTGCGCGCCGCTTTCGCACACCCAGAGATGCGTCGCCGGCGCAAAGGTGAAGATATAGGGCCGGCTCGCCGGGCTCGGGATCTTGTGCTCGCGGAAGGTCGCCATGCGCGCGAGCATGTCATTGCGGCGGGCGCGCGGCAAGATGCACTCGGGCGCCGCGCCGACGCTATTTCTCGGTGAGGACGAGCTCGGCGCCTTCCTCGCCGCGCGTGAGCCGCTCGATGTGGAGCGCGACGGTCTGTCCTCGGGCTCCTCGCGCTGCAAATCTTTCAGGAACGCGAGCGCGTCGGGGTCCTTCTCCTCGAGTTTCTGGAACGCCGCGGCCCAATGTTCGAGGAAGAGGCCGCGCGGATCGTCGTCGTGGAGCGGCTCGAGGACGCCGATCCCCTTGGTCTTGCCCTTGACGACGACCGCGCCGAGCGAGCGGAAATTGATGCCGGACGTCAGCGCCGCCGTCGCTTCGCTGATGCAGATGCGCGTGCCGAACTGCTTGTTCACGCCCTCGAGGCGCGCGCCGATATTCACGGAATCGCCCAAGGCCGTGTAGTCGAAGCGCGCCCACGAGCCGAAATTGCCTACAACGGCCGGGCCGCTGTGGATGCCGATGCGCGTATGCCCGAACGGCACGGCTGCGGTGCCGTGCTCGCGGCGGAAGCCCTCGGCGAAGCGGTCCATGTCGAGGGCGCAGCGCACCGCGCGCTCGGCATGGTCGGGCTGGTCGGTGGGCGCGTTGAAGATGACGAAGACGGCGTCGCCCTCGAACTTGCAGATCGTGCCGTCGTATTTCAGCACGACGTCGGTCATACCGTTGAAATACTGGTTGAGGAGGGTCGCCAGATCGTGCGGCTCGAGCGATTCCGACAGCGTCGTGAAATTGGCGAGATCGGTGAAGAGGAAGCTCATCATCCGCCGCTCGCCTTCGAGCGACATCTTGCTCGGGTCGCGGATCAAGGTCTGCACCACCTTGGGCGAGACGTAGCGCGAGAAGGCGCCGGTGATGAACTCGCGCTGCTTCCTCGCCTCGTGGCCGGAGAGGCCTTCCATCGTCCAGTGCGCGCCCGCAAGCGAGATCGTCGGCGCGATGAGGCCGATCATCATGCCCTGGTAGCGGTACAGCAGTGCGCCGCCGATCCAGTATGCTGCGAGGAAGAGCGCGCCCGAGCCGAAGCGGAACGCGATCGTGCCGCCGAACGCCGGCAAGGCCGCGCCGACAATGGCGCAGGCGAAGGCGAGCAGGAAATTCTGCCAGTCGCCGATCGCCGGCGGGCGCCGCCCTTCGATCAACTGCGACAGCGCGTGCGCCTGGACGACGATGCCGGGCAGCACGCCCTGGCCACCCTCATAGACGGTCGCGAATGGCGTGCGGTGGCGGTCGGCGAGCGTAATGTCCGTGCCGACGAGGACGATCTTGTCCTTGAACCATTCGGGCGGGAGCGCCGGGACCATCTCGGCCGCGTATTCGCGGAAGGCCGGCACGTCGCGCGACGGGCGGCCATGCCAGGCGATGAGGGACTGCTCCGCAGGCGTGTTGACGCCGACGAGCGCCGCGAGCGCGCGCGGGAAGCTCGGGAGATAGGAGCCGTCCGGCTCGGCGTGGCCGGGATAGATCCAGCGCACGGTGTCGAACTGGTCGGTCGCGAGCGTCGCAAGCCCGCGCTCCTTCGCCGGCACGAACCCGTCGAGGAATTTCTGCTGGTCCTCGTCGACGAGGCGGGAGTCATCGGTGTAACTCACGACGAGCGGCACCTTGAGCTGCTTCAAGGTCGCGTCGAGCGCCGTGTCCTTGCCGGGCTCGGTCGGCTGGTCGAACAGGATGTCGAGGCCGATGGCGCGCGGTCCCCGCGCCGCGAGCGTCATGAGCAGTTCGCTCAGGAACTGCCGGTCGATCGGCGAGCGATAGGGAAACTGCCGCAGCGTGTCTTCGGTGATCGCCACCACGATGATGTCGGAGCTCTGCGGCTCGGGCGCGGTCAGCGCCGCGATCTCCCAATCGCCGAGGAAGCGGTCGGCATAGGTGAGGAAGGCGACGTAGTGCACGACGAACGCCGCGACGATCGCGGCCGAGAGCGCCACGGTTAGCGGCACGAGCGCCCGCACGAGCCACGCCGACCTCACTCTACGCTTCGGTGCGGCAATCGCCTCGGCAGTCATTTTCCCTGGCGCAGCAAGGCTTCGGCCTGAGCCTCGCAGCCCTGATGCGCGAGCCATGCCGCCTGCATCGCCGGACTGGCGAGGGTACGCGGAATGAGATTGACGGTGATGGCCGATTCCTCGCCCTTGTCGATCGCCATGAAATAAATGGCGTCGCCATGCACCGGCAGATCGGACGGAGCGGCCAGCCTGTCGCGGCCGGCCACCCAGTCCGCCTCGCCCTTCCAGCTCCGGTCGGCGGGCATCACCGTCAGATGCGCGGGCTCCTTGTCGGTCGGGCGCCAGAACACCGGCTGCGCGCCGTCGAGCAGACACACGCTGCCGCTGCGGCTCACGTCGAGGAGCCAGGGAGCGGGCAGGTGCGCGACCGTGGTTCCGGCGCGCGTCACTCCGGCCTCGGTGGTGCGCGCCTGGTTCTGCGTCACGAGCGCGGCCAGGGCCTGGGTCAGATCGCTGCCGCCGTCGGCCAGGGCCGGCGCCTTGTCGTAGGGTCCGTCGAGCTTCAGCGTCGTGCCGTTCAGGGCGATGAGCGTGACGTGCTGGCCCTGGGCGAGGACGAGCGGTTTTGCCGGATCGACGCGCGATCCGGGTGCCAACGCAATGCCGCGTGCGGCGACCACGACCATGTCGTCGGCGCGTGCCGCCCCGCCCGGTCCCGGCCAGGCCAGCAGCGCGATCAGTCCCGCAAGCGCAAGCAATGCCCGGCTCACGTGCGTCCCCTTGACGGTTCCTCGGTCGGCGCCGAAGCCGTCCGGTCCGGCGCCGCTCCGTCGCCGATTATACTGAAAGCCGCCCAAAAGTAAGGGTGTGACGTGGCCGGGTCGTTAACGAGCCCGAGCTGCGCCTGGCGCAGCGCCCCGGCGAGGCCCTGGCGCGGGTCGCGCGCCATGGTCTCGAACAGCCCGGTCATCAGCCGCGCGGTCGCGAGCGAAGGCACTTCCCAATGGCTCGCCAGCACCGTGCGCGCGCCGGCGTTGAAGAAGGCTTCAGCCAATCCGTCGAGCGCCTCGCCGCCGAACTGGCCGCCGCTTTCGGCCGTGTTGCAGGCCGACAGCACGACGAGATCGGCGTTGAGCTTCAATCCGGCGATCTCGCTCGCCTCGAGCACGCCGTCGTCGTCGGTCGAGGTCGCCGGCTGAAGCGGCGGCGACAGCACGAGCCCGGGCTCGGCCTGGCAATGGAGCTCGCCCGGCAGGAGCCCGTGGGTCGCGAAATAGAGCACGCGGTACTGGTCGAGCGGACGCGCGCGGAAGGCGGCCTCGGTCGCCGCGGCGCCGAGCAGGAGATCGCCGCCCGAGCCCAGCACCCGATCGACGGCGCGGACTTCGTTCGCGGTCTCGTGCAGCGGCGGCAGCGCGCGCAGCACATCGCCCGGCATCGGCCCGTTTTCGCGGCAGCGGCCGGACAGCGCGGCCAATGCCGTCGAGGCGGAGCCGTCGCTTTCCGTGGCGGGCCCGGTGAAGGCGGGATCGGCCACGGCGAGGAGCGGGCGCGGTGCCGGCGTGCGCTGCGCCGCGCTTTGGCGCAGCTCCAGGAAGCCGCGCGCGGACGGGACCTGGCTCACATCCATGCGCCTGATGAGCCAGCTCGCGGCGCGGTAGTCGTGGCGCTGGGTCTCGGCCGGCGCCGCGGTCGCAAGCAGCGCGAACGGCAGGCTCGCAAGCGCGCCCGAGGGCGCCACCACGAGATGGGTCAC
Source organism: uncultured Alphaproteobacteria bacterium (assembly GCA_963729295.1). Lineage (GTDB taxonomy): Bacteria > Pseudomonadota > Alphaproteobacteria > ATCC43930 > CGMCC-115725 > DATJLY01. The sequence goes on along the minus strand of CAVSNJ010000028.1, from coordinate 100,688 downwards.
GCCATCGAGCGCCCCTTCGACCGGCGCCAGGATCTGGCGATAGAGCTCGTGCGCTGCGACCACGTCGAAATCGCCGACCGCGCCCAGGCGCGGCACGAAGGCGCGGCGCAAATCGGCGACATCGGCGTCGAGCGAGGCATTGGTCACGTCGATCTTCTGCAGCGTCATCGCGTCCGATGTCGCGAGGATCGCATAGCTCGATGTCGTGCCGACGACGTAGGTGAGGAACGCCTCGCCGGGCCCGAGAGCGTGCTGCAAGCTGTCGAGGCTCGCAGGGCCGGGATCGGCGAACTGGGCGTAAGCGGGGAATTTGGCGGAGATTTCGCGCGCCGCCGCGTCGGCGCGGTCGGACGATTTCGCAAGCTCCTCGGAAAGCCCGCGCTCGCGCGCGGCGCTGCGCTGATCGTCGGGCTTCGCCGTTTCGGCGGCCAGCTCGATGCGCAGCGTGTTGCGCCGGCGCTGCGCGTCCTGCGCCTGGGCCAGCAGGTCCTTGAGGCCGGCGCTGTCGCCGGCAAGCCGTGCCGCGGCGCGCGCGATCGTGCGGCCGGCGACGTCGGAGCCGACGAGCTGGCTCGCGCGGAACGCCTTCGCGTAAAGTGCTGCGCGCTCGTCGGGATGGGTCTTGGCGAGCTGCGCGGTCGCTTCGAGATAGGGCAGGATCTGGTCCGGCACGATCGCGGCGCGCGCCACCGGGTCGCGCGCGAGAATGGCAAGCGCCGGCTCGTACGCCGCGACCGCGGCGGCATAGACCTGCTGGTCGGCATAGAACTGGCCGAGCCGCAGCATGCTGAGCGCGGTCGGCGCGGTCTCGCCGAAGAGCTTCTTCTCCATTTCGATGGCGGCGCGGAACTGGCGTTCGGCCGAGACCACGTTCTCGCGGCGCGCATCGATCTCGGCCATCATCATCACCGCCTCGGGCCGCCACCACAGCGGCAGGCTCGGCTCGTGACTGATGATCTCGAGCACTTCGGTCGCGGCGGCGAGCGCGTTCGACAGATCGCCGAGGCGGAGCGCCATCTCGGCCTCGATGCGGAGCGAGTGCGCAAGCTCGCCGCGGCTCGCGGCGGGCGCCTTAGTGTCGGTGGCGGAAGGTCCGGGCGACCCGCCGAGCTCGGCGCGCCGCATCTCGGTCGCGGCATGCGCGAATTTGAGCGCATCGGCGAAATGGCGCTGGTTCGCGGCGTCGAGTGCGCGATATGACGCGAGCCGCGCGCGCGCCGCGACATCGGGCGCGGCATCGACGATCGTCTCGGCGCGGCGGAAGAGACCGGCCGCCTCGTTGAAGCGCGCCTGGTTGCTGACCTGGAGCGCCAGCTCCATCAGCGTCTCGCCGACGGCGACGGCATTCTCGCCGAAGATCCGCGTCTCGATGTCGAGCGCGCGCCGGTAGGCGGTCTCGGCGCTGGCGTAATCGTTGGCGGCGCCGTCGAGCCGGCCGAGTTCGATCAGCGCCTTGTAGCTCGCGGCATCGGCGCCGCCGGCTTTCGCCAGCTCGCCCGGGAATTTCTGGTCGACGATGCGGAACGCGGCTTCGGTTTCTGCGGTCGAGAACGGCCGCCCCGTCGCCGCGGCGATCGCGGCCTGAAGCACGGGCAGCAGCGCCGGCAGTCCGTCGCCGGCATAGGCGACGTTGCCCGCCGCCGCGACCAGCACGATGCGCGGCCAGCCCGATCCCTCCGCGGTGCAGGCGAAGATCAGGGAGTCGCCGGTCGCCGCGAGCTTGTCGCCGTCGCTGCACTGCATCGTCGAATTGATTGCGAGCGGCGCCGCGATCTCGCGCACGGCAGCGACGATCGCCGCGCGCCGCGCCGTTGCGTCGGCGGGTAGGGCCGCGCTCAGCGGCCCCGACCAGAGCGTGCCGGCGGCATCGTTCTTGCTGCCGCACAGGATCGCGTCAGCGGGCGCATTGCGCTCGACCGGCGCCGCGAAATGGCAGGCTTCGCCGGCGAGGTCCTTGCCGAGAGCGGCGCCTTCCTCGGCGTGCGCGGCAAATCCGCAGGCGCACACGAGAGCCGCCGCAAGCGCCCACGACACAAGCCGCAGGGGCCGGCACAAGGTGCCACCCGATCCGGGACGTGTTCGCAACGTCGTTCTCGTTTATTAATTTTCCGGTCAACCTATTATAGGGCTCGCGCTCGCATGGAGAAGCAAGAACTGTCGGCGACAAGCTTCGCTTTTATCGACCTTTAACAAGTGTTACGGCGATCATGGCAATAGCAAATACTCAGCCCGCAGAAATCGATGCCGCCGTTCTCATCAGCGGCGGCGGGCCGGTGGGACTGGGCCTCGCCATCGAGCTCGGATTGCGCGGCGTTCGCGTCATCCTGGTCGAGCAGCGCGACGGCACGATCTCGGTGCCGAAAATGTCGAACGTCCACATCCGCAGCATGGAGTTCTGCCGCCGCTGGGGCATCGCCGAGCGCGTGATCGAGGCGGGCTGGCCGCATCATCTGCCGCTCGACCTGATCTACGTGACGACCATGGTGGGGTACGAGCTCGGCCGCCACCGCATCCCGTCCTACGAATCCGAGCCCAACCATCCGCACTCGCCGGTGCGCGACCGGCATTGCCCGCAGCTCTATTTCGATCCGATCCTGCGCGACTTCGCGCGCACCATCCCGAATGTGGAGCTGCGCTACCTGACGCGGCTCGAAGGGTTCGAGGACGAGGGCGGGCGCGTCGTCGCGACCGTGGCCGACACGCGCACGGGCGAGCGGAGCCGCATCAGCGCGCGCTGGCTCGTCGGCTGCGACGGGGCGCAAAGCCTGGTGCGCGAGCGGACCGGCATCGGCATGGGCGGCGCCGGCCAGCTCGACAAGAGCGTCACCGTCTATCTCCGCTCGGAAGAACTGGGCCGCATGCACGACAAGGGCTGGGGCCGAATGTACCGGTTCTGCGACGCGACCGGCTGCTGGTCGGAGATGATCGCGATCGACGGGCATGAATTGTGGCGCCTCACCGTGCTGATCGGGCTCGACGACAGCTTCGACCCGAAGCAATGCGTCGCGCGCGCGATCGGCGCGCCCTTCGCGCACGAGATCTACGGCGTGCTGCGCTGGGACCGGCTCGAGTTCGTGGCCGACGAGTATCGCCGGGGCCGCGTCTTCCTCGCCGGCGACGCGGCGCATCAGAACTCGCCGACCGGCGGGCTCGGCATGAATACGGGCCTCGCCGACGCGGTCGATCTCGGCTGGAAGCTTGCCGCGGTCCATGACGGCTGGGGCGGGGACGGGCTCCTCAACTCCTACGGGATTGAGCGCCGGCCGGTGGCGCAGCGCAACACCGCCTTCTGCTCGGAGCTGTTCTACGAGACGGTCGACGTGAAGGGCGGCGCGGACCTCGCGGTCGCGGGCCCGGCGGGCGCGCGGGCGCGCGACCTGGCGCGCCAGTCGATCGAGGGGGTCAGGCCCAACAACCGCATGTCCGGCAGCCTCGGCCTCAGGATCGGCTTCTGCTACGACGGCTCGCCGGTCGTGGCCGCGGAGGCGGGATTGCCGCCGATCGATTACCGCGCCGCCTTCCGCCCGACCACGCGGCCCGGCGCGCGGGCGCCGCACGCCTGGCTCGCGGACGGACGGACGACGCTCGACCTCTACGGCGAGGGGTTCGTGCTGCTGCGGCTCGGGAGCGGCGCGCCCGACTGCGGCCCGCTCGAAGCGGCAGCGCAGCGGCGCGGCGTGCCGTTCCGCACCGTGGCGCTCGCCGACCCGAAAGTGGCCGAGCTTTACGAGAAGCCGCTCGTCCTCGTGCGGCCGGACGGCCATGTCGCCTGGCGCGGCTCCGACCTGCCGGCCGACCCGACGGCGCTCATCGACCGAGTTACCGGGAAATAAGTGTTATAATCAGTTAGTTATAATTATGTTCTCGTGTATAGCATGAGAAATTGGCTTCGTTCGGTGGATTCCGCCTCCGACCGAACCCTCTCCCCGGCGGGGAGAGGGAGGCGACCGAGGCGAGCCCAGCCCTCATAAATGGTCGGCGAAGAAATTGCGCATGAGGACGTAGGAGCGCGCGGCCAGCACCGGGTCGTAGAGGGTGGGCGCGGCCTTGGCCTCGGGGTCGCAGAAGGAATGGACCGCGCCGCTGAACATCACCGTCTGCCATTTGACCTTGGCGGCGTCGAGCTCGGCCTCGAGCGCGTGGATCGCCGGGCGCGGCGTCACCGGGTCCTCGGCGCCGTGGATCACCAGCACCGCCGCCTTGACCTTGGCCGCACCGGCCGGATCGGTCGTGCCGGGATAGGTGATGTGGAACGCGGTGAGCGCCTTGAACGCGCGACCTTCGCGCGCGAGGTCGAAGAGGCAGCCCGCGCCGAAGCAATAGCCGATGCCGGCGATGCGCGCCGGATCGATCAGGTTCTGCGTCCGGCCCTCGGCGAGGAACACGTCCATCGCCTTGTTGCCGCGGGCGCGCGAGCGGGCGATGTCGTCGTGAACGAAGCGCGAGGCCGCCATCTTCTGATCGAAATTGCCGGGCTTGTAGCCGTCGCCGAACATGTCGGCGACATAGACGACATGATCCTGCCCCGCGACGATCTTCGCCTGGGCCGCCGCCTTGGCGCCGGCGCCGTCCCAGTCGGGCTCCATGAAGACGGCCGGGCGCTTCGCCGTGACGCTGTCGTCATAGACCAGGATGCCGTCGAATTTGTGGCCGTCGAAGCTGTAGCCCAAGGGACGTTCGATGAGCGCCATGAATTCCTCCGCGTGAGATCGGCGACGGACTGCGCGCGTTGCGCGTTACGTTCTCTATCGGTCACGTCGTTTCGTGAAACGCAAACTCGCTCCGAAAGACTATCGCAACTCCGCGAGTTCGTCACCGCCCCGCTTGCGCCGCACGCGCAATGTCAAATCTTCGCACGGCAATTTCATGGCAAAGGTTCGCGGAACAAGTTTTTCGCGGGCGCTGTTTGCACCTCACGCGCGGCCGGTCGCGCCAGGCAACAATAACGATCTGGATCGAGACAGTATGTATGGGATGGTTATTCTTGGCGGCGGACCGGCCGGCACGGGTCCCCTTGTGTGGGCCGCGCAGCACGGCAAGCTCGGCTGGCTTCTCGAACGCGGCGTCGCCATCGTCGAGCGCGGCGCGGAGTTGGGCGGCACGCTCGACGGCTATGTCATCAATGCCGATTTACCGGGCACGTCGTTCCTCGAATGTCTCGATACGGCCGCCGCACGCGCGGCGTTCGCGCCGGTCCTGCGCGCCGAGGCGACGCGCGAGCTCGCGCGCATGCGCCAGCTCTATCCGCCGCTGCAGCTCGTCGCCGAGTTCGAGCGCGCGCTCGGCCGGGCGCTGGCGCCGCTCGTCGCGGCCGAGCGCGGCTGTCGCGTCATCGCCAACACCGTGGCGCAAGCGATGCGCCTTCATCGCGATGGCAGCGCCACGGTGCGATTGCAGAGCGGCGAGACGCTGGCCGCGCGCACGGTGCTGTTCGGCCTCGGCGGACGGCAGGATTTCGCCGACCATCGCGCCCGAGAGATTTTGCCTGGCGTGCGGCTGGCCGATCAGCCGCACGAAAAAATCCTGCCGAGCGATCGATTGCTGACGCCGGCGGGCATTGCCGACGCCCAGCGCATCCTCGCCGCGGCGAAGCGTCGCAAGGTCGTCATCATCGGCGGCTCGCATAGTGCCTTCTCGTCGGCCTGGGTGCTGCTCAACGCGGCGCCGCGCATCGAGTTCGAGGCGGGCGACATCGCCATCCTGCACCGCCGGCCGCAGCGCATTTTCTACGGCACCGAAGCCGACGCGCGGAGCGACGGCTTCGTCTTCACCGCGCGCGACGTCTGCCCGCTGACGGGGCGCGTCCATCGCATGGGAGGGTTGCGCAACGATGGCCGCGAGCTGTGGCGGCGCATCGCGTGCCGGCCCGGCACCGCGCCCGAACCGCGCGCGCGGCTCGTGCCGCTCGCCGGGATGACGGAAGCGGGGCTGCGGCGTCTTCTCGACGAGGCCGGTCTCGTGGTGCCGGCGTTCGGCTATCGCTTCAACACGCTGCCCGTTCTCGACGAGACGGGCTGGCGTGTGCCGCTCGCGGCCGATGCGGGTCTTGCCGCGGTCGATCGCGAGAGCCGCCTCCTGCGCGCCGACGGCGCGGCGCTGCCGGGTGTGTTCGGCGCAGGCTTGGGCACGGGCTTCCTGCCGTGGGGCGAGATGCGCGGCGAGCCGTCCTTCAGCGGGCACCAGAACAGCCTGTGGCTGTTTCAGAACGGGCTCGGCCGCATGATCTTCGAGGGCGTGCGCGCCCGTCTCGAGAGCGCCGTGCCGGCATCCCCGGCGCGCGTCGCCGCGGGCGAGTGAGGCGCGGCGCCTTCCGCCCTGGAATTTTCCCGACAATTACCGCTCGTCTACCAGTCGTCATGCCCGGCCTCCGTGCCGGGCATCCAGGGTTCCTTTTTGCGGCGACGCTACACGTGGATGGCCGGAACAAGTCCGGCCATGACGAAAGAAATAGTGTCGATTCCGCGGCCGCGGCGTTTCCCGGTGAGAGCCATCGCGGGAGATGCCATGAATTCGCCCAATTTCGACGGTCGGCGCCCCGATCTCATGCACCCTGCCGTCTACCGCATCGTGCTCGCGCTCGCGGCACTGCTCGTGCTGTCGGTGTGGGGCTTCGCAGGGCGCGGCTATTCGGTATTCGCGGTCGTGGTCGTAAGCCTCTTCATCATCGTGACGGTGACGCTCTCGCTCGTGCTGCGGCATATCGCGCGGCGGCGCGGCAGCGTGGGCGGCGTGCCTTCGCTTTGGACCTGGCTCGACGGCGATTTCGTCTCGCAGACCGGGCGCGAGCCGGCGCGCGACGCGGTGATTGGGCTCCTGCTCCCGATCCTCGCGGTCTCGGTCGGCATGCTGGTGTTCGCGATCGTGCTTCACCTCTCCGTGCCGAACGCCTGAGCGCCTGAGCAGCGGCGCGAAACTTACGGTTCGCAACGGCGCGGCCGATCTCTTATCCTCGCGCGCATGAAGGATCTCCTCGTCGTCCATAGCTCGGACGTGCATGTCGATACGCTCGTCGCCGACGGCACGGCCCAGCTCGGCGCCGTCATCGCCACCGCGCGGCACGAAGGCGCCGACCTCCTGCTCCTCGCCGGCGATACGTTCGAGCACAACCGCCTGCCGCTCGATCTTCTGGCACGCACGGCGGCGGTGCTCGAAGGGGCGGGCATGCCGGTCGTGATCCTGCCCGGCAACCACGATCCGGCGATCCCCGAGTCGGCGTTTCACCGCGGCAACCTCGCGCGCGTCGCAAACGTCGCCATCCTCGGCATCACACACGAGGAGAGCGTGCAGTTCCCCGCCCTCGACCTCGAGGTGTGGGGCCGTGCGCACCGCGACTACGGCAACATGGCGCCGCTCGAATCGCCGCGCGCGCGGACGCGCCGCTGGCTCATCGCGATGGCGCATGGCCATTACGAGCCGAAGCCCGACCCCGCGACCGCGCTCCGGCCGTCATGGCTCATCAGCGACGACGAGATCGCCGCGACTTGCGCGGATTACGTCGCTTTGGGCCATTGGAACCGCGCCGCCAAGGTCGGGCGCGGCGAGGTCGAGGCTTATTACTCGGGCTCGCCCGACCTCGAGGCGACGGTCAATGTCGTGCGCCTGACCGAGGATGGCCGCGTCGTGGTAAGCCGGAAGGAGCTAGTATACCGGCCGACATGAGCAAGACCGCCCTCGCCGAAATCCGCGACGTACCGTTCGCCGATGCGCTCGGCGAACGCTATCTCTCCTACGCCCTCTCGACCATCATCGCGCGCTCGCTGCCCGATGTGCGCGACGGGCTGAAGCCGGTCCATCGTCGCATCCTCTACGCGATGCGCGAGCTGAAGCTCGATCCGGCGTCCGGCTACAAGAAATGCGCGCGCGTCGTCGGCGACGTCATCGGCAAGTTCCATCCGCACGGCGAGATCGCCGTCTACGAGGCGCTCGTCCGCCTCGCGCAGGATTTCGCGCAGCGCTATCCGCTCGTCGACGGCCAGGGCAATTTCGGCAATATCGACGGCGATAACGCCGCGGCGATGCGCTATACCGAAAGCCGCCTCACCGCGGTTGCCGAAGCGCTGATGCAGGGGATCGACGAGAACGCCGTCGATTTCCGAGCGACGTATGACGGCGAGAACCACGAGCCCGTGGTACTGCCGGCGCGGTTTCCCAATCTTCTCGCCAACGGCGCCACCGGCATCGCCGTCGGCATGGCGACGAGCGTGCCGCCGCACAACATCGTCGAGCTGTGCGACGCGCTCGTGAACCTGGTGCGCAAGCCCCGCGCCAGCAACGCCGAGCTGATGGAGCTGGTGCGCGGGCCCGATTTCCCGACGGGCGGCGTGCTGGTCGAAAGCGCCGAGGCGATCGCCGAGGCTTATGCGACCGGGCGCGGCAGTTTTCGCGTGCGCGCGCGCTGGGAGCGCGAGACCTTGAAGAACGGGCTCTACCAGGTGGTGGTGACGGAAATCCCGTACCAGGTGCAGAAATCGCGCCTGGTCGAGCGCATCGCGCAGCTGCTTGAAGAGAAGAAGCTGCCGCTCTTGGCCGACGTGCGCGATGAATTGGCCGAGACCGTGCGCCTCGTGCTCGAGCCGAAGACGCGCAACGTCGTGCCGGACGTGCTGATGGAGGGGCTCTTCCGCGCGACCGAGCTCGAAGCGCGCATCTCGCTCAACATGAACGTGCTCGACGCCAACGGCGTGCCGCGCGTCATGTCGTTGAAGGACGCGCTCCAGGCCTTCCTCGACCATCGCCGCGAGGTGTTGCAGCGCCGCTCGCGCTTCCGCGCCGAGGAGATCGCGCGCCGTACGGAAATCCTGAAAGGCCAGATCGTCGTCTATCTCAATCTCGACGAGGTGATCCGCATCATCCGCGAGGAGGACGATCCGAAGGCGCGCATGATGAAGCGCTGGAAGCTGTCGGAGATTCAGGTCGAGGCGATCCTCAACATGCGGCTCCGCGCGTTGCGCCGGCTCGAGGAGATCGCAATCAAGAAGGAATTGGCCGCGCTCTCGGCCGAGCGCAAGGAGCTCGACGAGCTCCTGGGCGACGACAAGCGCCAGTGGAAGGCCGTGGGCGCCGAGATGGCGGAGCTGCGGAAGGAATACGCCCATTCGGCGCTCGGCAAGCGCCGCACCGAGATCGGCCCGCCGCCCGCCGAAATCGTGGTGCCGGTCGAGGCCCTGGTCGAGCGCGAGCCGGTGACGATCGTGTGCTCGGCCAAAGGCTGGATCCGCGCGATCCGCGGCCACAACGTGGCATTGGGCGAGCTCAAATACAAAGAGGGCGACGGGCCGCGCTTCGTCGTCACCTCCGACACGACCGAGCGCATCCTTGTCTTCGCCACCGACGGGCGCTTCTACACGCTCGCCGCCGACAAGCTGCCGGGCGGGCGCGGCCATGGCGAGCCGCTCCGCCTCATGCTCGATCTCGACAACGAGCACGACGTGGTGGCGATGCTGCGCTACGTGCCCGGCCAGAAGCTGCTGCTCGCGGCATCGGACGGGCGCGGCTTCGTCGTGCCGGCGGACGAGGTGCTGGCGCAGACTCGGGCCGGCAAGCAGGCGATGGTGCCGGGCGACGGCGCCGTGGCATGCGTCTGCGTTCCCGCCGAGGGCGATACGGTCGCGACCGTCGGCGACAACCACAAGCTCCTGATCTTCCCGCTCGCCGACGTGCCGGAGCTGGGTCGCGGCCGCGGCGTCATCTTGCAGCGCTTCCACGATGGCGGCCTCGCCGATGCCAAAGTCATCGCGCTCGCCGACGGCTTGAGCTGGAAGCAGGGCGAGCGCACGCGGCTCGAGAGCGATCTTTCCAACTGGGTTGGCGCGCGCGCCGGCGCCGGCCGCGTCGCGCCGCGCGGCTTCCCGCACACCAACCGCTTCGGCTGAGCCATGAGCGCGCCGCTCGTCGTCGACACCAAGGGCATGAAATGCCCGCTGCCGGTGCTGAAGGCGCGCAAGGCGCTGAAGGATTTGGCGCCGGGCGGCACGCTCGTCGTGCTCGCGACCGATCCGGGTGCAGCAAAGGATTTCGAGCATTTCTGCAAGACCACCGGCTGCCGCCTCATCGCGGCAAGCGAAGCCCAAGGCGTGCTGACCTTCACGCTGCAAAAGCCGTGACGCGGCGCGAACTTCTGGCGCTCATCGGCACCGCGGCGGGAAGCGCGGTCATGTACCAGGCGATGACGAGCCTCGGCCATGCCGAGGCCTCGCCCTATCGCGGGCCGCCCGCGCTCGACGGCGACGTGAAGGGCGCGTCGGTCGTGATCGTCGGCGCCGGCCTCGCCGGCATGGTCGCGGCGCTCGAATTGCGCAAGGCCGGCTACAAGGTGCAGGTCCTCGAATATTCGGCGCGCGCCGGCGGGCGCTGCTGGTCGATCCGTGGCGGTGACCGCTATGTCGAGTTGGGCGGCTTCGCGCAGTCCTGCGATTTCGCCAAGGGGCATTACTTCAACCCGGGCCCGTGGCGGATCCCCTTCCACCACTACGCGCTGGTCGATTACTGCAAGCGGCTCAAGGTGCCGCTCGAGCCGTTCGTACAGGTCAACTACAACGCGTATGTCCACTCGAAAAATGCCTTTGGCGGAAAGCCGCAGCGCTATCGCTCGATCGATGCGGATTTTCGCGGCGGCATCGCCGAGTTGCTGGCCAAGGCCGTGGATCAGCAAAAGCTCGACGGCGAGGTCGGGCCGGACGAGAAGGCGATGCTGCTCGATGCGCTCAAATCGTGGGGCGCGCTCGAGGGCGACTACACCTATCGGCGCGGCGAAAATTCGAGCGCGCGCCGCGGCTACGCCAAGGAGCCAGGCGGCGGGCTTTCGGCCGAGCCCGAATTTTCCGAGCCCATGAAGCTCGATGACATCCTTCACGCGCGGGCGTGGCAGGCGCTCGTCGCGGGCTCGCAGTACGAGTTCCAGACGACCATGTTTCAGCCCGTCGGCGGCATGGACATGATCGCGAAGGCGTTCGCGCGCGAGGTCGGCGATCTCATTCGCTTTGACGCGCGCGTGACGGCGATCCGCCAGAGCGACACGGGCGTCACCGTCGCTTACGAGGACACGCGCAGCGGTGAGACGATGCGCGCCGCGGCCGACTGGTGCATCGCGGCGATCCCGCTCTCCATCCTCGGCCAGATCGAGCTCGATGTCGGCGCGCCGATGAGGGCGGCGATCGCCGCCGTCCCCTACGCGCCCGCGGTCAAGATCGGGCTCGAGATGAAACGGCGGTTCTGGGAGGAAGACGAGGCGATCTACGGCGGCATCACGACGACCGACCTGCCGATCCGCAACATCGGCTACCCCTGCACCGGCTATGGCGGGACGGGAGGCGGCGTGCTGCTCGGCACCTATGCCATCTTCAATGCCTATGCGTTCGAGTTCGGCGCGCTGCCGCCGGCGGAGCGCATCGCCCGCGCGCTCGACTGGGGATCGCAGATCCATCCGCAATACAAGGACGAGTTCAAAAGCGGCGTCGCGGTCGCGTGGCAGCGCAATCCCGCGACCTTGGGGTGCTTCGCAAATTGGAGCGATGCGGCGCGCACGGCGCATTACCGCGATCTTTGCGCGCTCGACGGCCGCATCATGCTGGCGGGCGAGCATGCCTCGTATCTTCCGGCGTGGCAGGAAGGAGCGGTCCTTTCCGCGCTCGACGCGGTCGAGCGGCTCCATCATCGCGTCGTCGCCGGATGAGCTCCCGCGCAGCACTCTGCCTTTTGGCGGCGGGGCTCCTTGTCGCGACGGAGGCGCCGGCGCAGCAGGCGGAGACATTTGCGAACCCCGCACATTTCGCGGCGACGGACGGCGCAGCGCTTTATCGCGACATCTGCCAGGGATGCCACATGGCGCGGGGCCAGGGGGCGAAGGGCGCGGGCGCCTATCCGGCGTTGGCGAAGGACGCCAATCTCGCGGCTGCGGGCTACCCGGTGCTGATCGTGCTGGAAGGGCACAACGCCATGCCTGGCTTCGCCGCGATGCTGGACGACGCGCAAGTCGCAGCCGTGGTCAATTACGTGCGCGCGAGTTTCGGCAACGATTATAAGGACGCCGTAACCCAAGCGGATGTCGCGGCCACGCGGCCAAAGCAATGAGGGGACGCACCGCCACCGCGGGACCGATGCTCGGTCTCGGCGCGATCTGCGTCGCCGCCTTCCTGCTGCGGCTTCTGCCGATCGTGCTGGTGCCGAACCTGCACCAGCCGGACGAGGTGTTCCAGTCGATCGAGCAGGCCCATCGCCTGGTCTACGGCAACGGCGTCATCCCGTGGGAGTTCCAGTACGGCGCCCGCTCGTGGCTCGTGCCCGGCGCGATCGCCGGCATCATGTGGCTGGCGCGGTTTTGGGGCGACGGGCCAGCCTATTACCTGCCGGCGATCTTCGCCGTGCTGTCGCTCCTCTCAACGTCGTGCGTCGTGGTCGCGTTCCTGTGGGGGCGGCGCTTTTATGGTCTCGCCGGCGCCTTCATCGCGGCCTGGGCGATGGCGCTCTCGGTCGACGCGATCTATTTCGGGCCGCGCGCCGGGCAAGAGGAAATCGCGGCGCACCTTCTCGTCCTCGCCACCTATCTCGCCGAGCCCGGCTATCGGCCGCAATCGCGCTGGCGCCTCGTCGGCGCCGGCCTCATCTTCGGGCTCGTCTTCACCGTGCGCTTTCACCTGGCGCCGGCGATCGCGCTCATCGTGCTGTGGACGAGCTGGCGCGCGTGGCGGGCGCGGCTTCTGCCGCTCGTCGCGGGCGCGCTCGCTGCGACGCTCGCGGGCGGATTGCTCGATTGGCCGAGCTGGGGCTTTCCCTTCGCCTCGGTCTGGTACAATTTCGACTACAACATCCTCTACGGCGTCAACGCCTGGTACGGCACGCCTGGCTGGGAGGTTTATCCCGCGCTCCTGCTGTTCGTCTGGAGCGGCGGCGTCGCGGTGATCCTGCTGCTCGCGGCGCTCGGCTGCGAACGCTTGCCGCTGCTCGGCGCGGCCGCGCTGCTGACCGTCGTCCAGTACGCGCTTCTGCCGCACAAGGAATACCGCCTGATCTTTCCCGCGGTGCTGATGGCGGCGCTGCTGGCATCGCTTGGCCTGGCGCGGTCCGCGGTTTGGGTCGAGCGGCAGTTGCGCATCGCCGGGCTCATTCCGGCCGACACGCTCCATGTCTCGGGCCTCGCCGCCGGCCTCTTCTGGCTCGTCTTCGCGATCGGCGAAGCCTCGTCGGCGGGCTATCTCGAATTATGGGGGCAGGACGAGGACGCGCTCCTCGCATCGCTCGACGTCGCGAAATCTCCCGATGTGTGCGGCATCGCGCTTTATGGATTCTACGGCGTCACCTGGGCGCGCGCGGGCGGATATTCCTACCTGCATCATCCGGTGCCGCTCTATGCGCCCGAGAACCTGGCCGGGCTCGCGCGCCTCGCGCCGGCGTTCAACACGCTGCTTTACGAAGGCAAGCTGCCGCCGGTCGCGGGCTTCGCGGCCGACCAGTGCCATGGCGACGTGTGCCTCGCGCGGCGCCCCGGCACATGCGACGAGATGCCGGGCCGCTTCGTCACTGACATCCCGCCGCCGCTCCAGGGGCTGAAGCCGATCGTGCCGCCGTGACGCCTGCCGCACGCGGCTTGCAAAGGCAGCGGAATTTTCCTATCTAGCGCCCCTAACCCCTCACGCGGGGATGCGGCCTTCAGGCGAAGGTCGCTCCGGTGTCGAGCGATCGATGACCCCCGCGGCGGCAGAACCGGAGAAAGGAACCGCATCCCGTGGCAATGCCCGCTTTTTCCATGCGCCAGCTCCTCGAAGCCGGCGTCCATTTCGGCCATCACACGCGCCGCTGGAACCCCGAGATGAAGCCCTTCATCTTCGGCGTGCGCAACGGCATCCATATCATCGATCTGGAACAGACCGTGCCGATGCTCCATCGCGCGCTCGAGGCGGTGCGCGACGTGGCGGCGGGCGGCGGGCGCGTGCTCTTCGTCGGCACCAAGCGCCAGGCTCAGGAGCCGGTCGCCGATGCCGCCAAGCGCTGCGGCCAGTATTTCGTCAATCACCGCTGGCTCGGCGGCATGCTGACCAATTTCAAGACCATCTCGCAATCGATCAAGCGGCTGCGCGACCTCGACGAGAACGTCAACCAGCCGTCCGCCGGCCTGACGAAACGCGAGCTGCTGGAGCTGACGCGCGATCGCGACAAGCTCGAGCGCGCCTTGGGCGGGATCAAGGAGATGGGCGGCTTGCCTGACATCCTCTTCGTCATCGACACGAACAAGGAGGCGATCGCGGTCCTGGAGGCGAACAAGCTCAAGATCCCGGTCGTGGCCGTGCTCGACAGCAATTCCTCGCCCGACGGCATCGATTATCCGATCCCGGGCAACGACGATGCGATGCGCGCCATCCATCTTTATTGCGAGCTCGTCTCGGGCGCGGTGCTCGAGGGATTGCAGGCCGAGCTCGCGGCGTCGGGCGCCGATATCGGCGCGCGGGCCGAGCCGCCGCGCGAGGCGATGCCGAAGCCCGAGGAGGGCGCGGGCGCCGCCGCCGAGGCCCGTCCCGGCGCCTGATCTGTTCTGGAGGAGATGAGGTATGGCCGAGATCACCGCTGCGCTCGTCAAGGAGCTGCGCGAGAAGACCGGCGCCGGCATGATGGATTGCAAGCGCGCGCTGAGCGAGACGGCGGGCGATGTCGAAGGCGCGGTCGATTGGTTGCGCAAGAAAGGGTTGGCGGCCGCGGCCAAGAAAGCCGGGCGGGTCGCCGCCGAAGGGCTCGTGGCGGTCGCCGTCGCGGGCACCGTCGGCGCCGTCGTGGAGGTCAACGCCGAAACCGATTTCGTGTCGCGCAACGACACGTTCCAGGCGTTCGTCCGCGCCGTGGCGGAGCTCGCGCGCGACACGGGCGACGACACCGAGGCGCTCAAGACTTTGCCGATGGCGAGCGGCCGGACCGTCAGCGACGAGCTCACGCACATGATCGCCACGGTCGGCGAGAACATGGCGCTCCGCCGCGCCAGGCGATTCGCGGTGAAGAACGGCGTCGTCGCGTCCTACGTGCACAGCGCCGTCGCCATCAATCTCGGCCGGATCGGCGTCCTGGTGGCGCTCGAATCGACCGGATCGGCCGAGCGCGTGGCGACGCTCGGAAAACACCTGGCGATGCACATCGCCGCCGCCAATCCGCAATATCTCGACATCGCCTCGGTCGATGCCGCCGCATTGGAGCGCGAACGCAGCGTGCTGCGCGAGCAGGCGCGCGCCTCGGGCAAGGCCGATCAGATCATCGACAAGATGGTCGAGGGCCGCTTGCGCAAATACTACGAGGAGACCGTGCTGCTCGAGCAGATCTTCGTCGTCGATGGCGAGACTCGCGTCGCCAAGGTGATCGAGGCGGCGGCCAAGGAGGCGGGCGCGCCGATCAAGCTCGCGGGCTACGTGCGCTTTGCCTTGGGCGAGGGAATCGACCGCGCCACCACCGATTTCGCGGCCGAGGTCGCGGCGCAGCTCAAGCACTGAGCCCGGCTCCGCGTACGGCGTACGCGCATCACTTGCGGATGGCCCGCCGCAACGTCTTTGCTATATGATCGCGCCCATGCCAGCCGACAGTACCGCGCGCTACCGGCGCGTCCTCCTGAAGCTCTCGGGCGAAGCGTTGATGGGCGACCAGACTTACGGGCTCGATCCGAAGTTCGTGGGGCGGCTTGCCGACGAGATCCGCACCGTCCACGCCATGGGGGTCGAGATCGCGATCGTGATCGGCGGCGGCAACATCTTTCGCGGCATCGCCGGCGCCTCGGGCGGCATGGAGCGCGCCACCGCCGACTACATGGGCATGCTCGCGACGATCATCAACGCGCTCGCGCTCCAAGGCGCGCTCGAGCAGCGCGAGGTGGCGACGCGCGTGCAATCGGCCATCACCATGCAGTCGGTGTGCGAGCCCTATATTCGCCGGCGCGCTATCCGCCACATGGAGAAGGGTCGCGTCGTCATCTTCGCCGCCGGCACCGGGAACCCGTTCTTCTCGACCGACACCGCGGCGGCCTTGCGCGCATCCGAGACGGAATGCACCGCGCTTTTGAAGGCGACCAAGGTCGACGGCGTCTACAGCGCCGATCCGAACACCGACCGCAACGCCGTGCGCTACGACCGGCTCAGCTATCTCGACGTGCTGTCGCGCGACCTCAAGGTCATGGACGCGGCGGCGATCTCGCTGGCGCGCGAGAACCGCATTCCCATCCTGGTCTTCTCGATCTACGAGCACGGCGGTTTCGCCGATGTGGTCGCGGGCCGTGGTCGCTACACCATGATCACCGAAGAGAGGACGACATGAGCGATGATCCTGTCGTTGCCGAGCTGAAGCGCCGCATGGATGGCGCTTGCGAAGTGCTGCGCAAGGAATTCGCCGGGCTGCGCACCGGGCGCGCCTCGGCAAGTCTCCTCGATCCTGTCACAGTCGAGGCCTACGGTAATTCCATGCCCTTGAACCAGGTTGGCACGATCAGCGTGCCGGAGCCGCGCCTCATCGTCGTGCAGGTGTGGGACCGCGGCGTGGCCAAGGCCGCCGACAAGGCGATCCGCGAGGCGGGATTGGGCCTCAACCCGCAGACCGAGGGCCAGACCATCCGCGTACCGATTCCCGACCTCAACGAGGAGCGGCGCAAGGAGCTGACGAAGGTCGCCGCGAAATATACCGAAGCGGCGCGCGTCTCGGTCCGGAACGTCCGGCGCGACGGTCTCGACGGCTTGAAAAAGAAGGAAAAGGACGGGACGATCAGCCAAGATCAGCACAAGAAGCTGCAGCACGACGTCCAGGCGCTGACCGACAGCGTCATCAAGCGCATCGACGACATGCTCGCGCAGAAGGACAAGGAGATCCTTCAGGTTTGACTTCGACCATGCAGAACGATCCGGGCGCCTCGCGGCCGCCGCAGCACGTCGCCATCATCATGGACGGAAACGGGCGCTGGGCGAAATCGCGCGGCCTGCCGCGCATCGCCGGGCATCGCCGCGGCGCCGATGCGGTGCGCCGCACCGTCACGGCGGCGGGCGAGCTCGGCATCCGCTACCTCACGCTGTTCGGCTTCTCGTCGGAGAACTGGAAGCGGCCGGCGGGCGAGATCCAGGATCTGATGGGGCTTTTGCGCCACTATCTGCGCGGCGAGGTGGCGGAGCTGCACCAGAAGGGCGTGCGCTTTCGCGTGATCGGCGACCGCGCGCGCCTCGCGCCCGACATCGTCACGCTCATCGACAGCGCCGAGAACCTGACGCGCGAGAATAGCGGGATCGACCTGTCGGTCGCGCTCTCCTATGGCGGGCGCGCCGAGATCGTGCTCGCGACGCGCCGCGTCGCCGAGGCGGTGCAGGACGGGCGTCTCGCGCTCGCCGAGATCGACGAGGACTGTTTCGGCCGTTATCTCCTGACCGAAGGCATTCCCGACCCCGACCTCCTCATCCGCACCAGCGGCGAGCAGCGCATCAGCAATTTCCTGCTGTGGCAATGCGCCTATGCCGAGCTCGTCTTCACCAACACGCTGTGGCCCGATTTCGACAAGGCCGATCTCGAGGACGCGCTGCGCGACTTTCACGGCCGCGAGCGCCGCTACGGCGCCTCCGTTGGCACGCGCTGATCGGAGCGAGGTTCCGCTCAGACTGGCGTCGGCGGCGGTGCTCGCACCGCTGACGCTCGCGGCGATCTGGATTGGCGGCGTCGCATTCGCGGCCCTCGTGACGATTGCCGCGGCGGCGATGGGCTGGGAATGGGCGCGGCTCGCCGGCTGCCGCTGGCCGGGCTCGGCCCTGCTCGTGCTGACGAACGGCCTTGCCTGCATCGCGCTGGCATCGGGCGCGCCCTTCGCCGCGCTCGCCGTCGTCGCGGCCGGGGCGGCGCTCACCTTGCTGGCCGCGCGCACCGCTGCGGCCGCGTGGGTAGCGCTCGGGGGTGCGGCGATCGCGCTGCCGTCGCTCGCGGTGCTGTGGCTTGGCGGCGAGTTCGGCCGGCTCTTTCTCCTCTGGCTCTTTCTCACCGTGTGGGCGACCGACACGGGCGCGTTTCTCGCCGGGCGCACGCTCGGCGGCCCGCGCCTCGCGCCCGCGTTTTCCCCCAACAAGACCTGGACCGGCCTCTGCGGCGGACTCGCCGCCGCGGCGCTCGTCGGCTGGGCCTGCGCGCGGCTCATGGGTACGGCGCCCAGCCTCGTGCCGGCCGGGATCGCCTTGAGTCTGGCCGCGCAATTGGGCGATCTCGCCGAGTCCGCGGCAAAGCGCCGCTTCGGCGTCAAGGATTCGAGCCGCCTCATCCCGGGTCACGGCGGCCTCCTCGACCGGCTCGACGGCATGCTCGGCGCCAGCGCTCTGGCGTGGCTCGTCGCGTTCTCGACCGGTGCGGCGCCCATCCTGTGGCGCGGCTCCTAAACGCCGCGCCGATCACCTAATTTTCCGGATGCAGCGGGCCATTTCCTGCTATTGTCGCGGCGTCCTTCCGGCGGATCCGAGTCCATGGATTTTTTGTCCAACAGTCTCAGCTACATCGTTCCGTTCCTCGTCGTCCTCACGGTCCTGGTGTTCGTGCACGAGCTCGGGCACTACCTCGTCGCGCGCATGAACGGCGTGCGCGTCGAAGTGTTCTCGATCGGCTTCGGGCCGGAGCTGTTCGGCTGGTTCGACCGCGCCGGCACGCGCTGGAAGCTCTCCGCCATTCCCTTGGGCGGCTACGTCAAGATGTTCGGCGACGCCGATCCGATGTCGATGCCGGGTGATCGCGTCGTCGCCATGACGGCGGCCGAGCGCGAGGTCTCGTTTCACCACAAGCGGCTGATGCAGCGCGTCGCCGTGGTGGCGGCGGGCCCGGCCGCGAACTTCGTCTTCTCGCTCGTTGTGCTCTCGGTGCTGTTCGCGACCGTGGGGCAGCCCTTCACGCCGGCCGATGTCGGCCGCGTCCAGCCGGGCAGCGCCGCCGAGGCCGCCGGCATCAAGGCCGGCGACGTCATCGCCGCGATCGACGGCGACCAGATCGCCCGCTTCGAGGACGTGCAGCGCCTCGTCCGGCTCAACACCGGCACGCCGATGCACATGGTCATGCGGCGCGATGGCCAGCCCGTCGCCATCACCGTGACGCCGCGCATGGAGAAGCTCACCGACCGCTTCGGCAACGAGCACAGGCTCGGGCTTTTGGGGATCGAGCGGAGCGGCGTCGATTACGTCCGGCGCGATCCCGCGACGGCGATGTGGCAGGCGGGCGTCGAGACCTCGAACCTCGTCACCGGCACGCTCGAGGCGGTGTGGCAGATGGTGATCGGCGTGCGCAACACCGACGAGCTCGGTGGTCCGGTGCGGATCGCGCAGATGTCGAGTGAGGTGTGGCAGGGCGGCGTCGTCGCGCTCATCTGGTTCATGTCGGTGCTGTCGGTCAATCTCGGTCTCATCAACCTGTTCCCGATCCCGGTCCTTGACGGCGGGCACCTGCTGTTTTATGCGGCCGAGGCGATCCGCGGCCGGCCGCTCGGCCAGCGTGCGCAGGAATACGGCTTCCGGGTCGGATTGGCGCTGGTGCTCACGCTCATGGTCTTCGCGACCTGGAACGACGTGGTGCATTTAGGGATTTGGGAGCGCATCAAGGGTTTCATCACCTGACGGTTCGCGTCGACCGCTTCGTCCTTGTGTGTCGGGGGGAGTTTTGCGGATATTTGCCCGGGTGGCCGCCGGATTGGCTCTGGCGCTCGCCTTGCTGTCCTTCCAACTGCTCATCGGCTCGGCCCAGGCGCAAATCCCGTCGGGCGGAACCATCGAGGAAATTCGCATCGAGGGCACGCAGCGGGTCGAGCCCGAGACGGTGCGCTCCTATCTCCTGGTGCAGCCGGGCGACAAATTCGACAGCGACCGCATCGACCAATCGCTGAAGGCGCTGTTCGCGACCGGGCTCTTCACCGACATCACCTTGCGGCGCGAGGGCGACGCGCTGATCGTGCGCGTCGTTGAGAACCCGGTCATCAACCGCATTGCCTTCGAGGGCAATCACCGCATCACCGACAAGAGCCTCACCGACGAAATCCAGTTGAAGCCGCGTGCGGTCTATACGCGCGAGAAGGTGCAGAGCGATGTTAAGCGCATCATCGATCTCTACCGGCGCAACAGTCGCTTCGCCGCGACGGTCGATCCGAAGGTCATCCCGCTCGAGCAGAACCGCGTCGATCTCGTGTTCGAGATCGACGAGGGGCCATCGACCGGCATCGAGGGGATCAATTTCGTCGGCAACCACGCCTTCAGCGCGAGCCGGCTGCGCGAGGTGATCCAGACCAAGGAATCGCGCTGGTACCGCTTCTTGAGCTCGGACGACATCTACGATCCCGACCGGCTGACCTACGACCGCGACCTGTTGCGCAAGTTCTATCTGTCCGAAGGCTATGCCGATTTCCGCCTGGTCTCGGCCGTGGCCGAGTTGGCGCCCGCGCGCGACGGCTTCATCATCACCTTCACGGTCGATGAAGGCGAGCGCTATCACTTCGGCAAGATCGACATCACGAACCAGTTGCCGACGGTCGATCCGGCGACCTTGAGGCCGGTCATCAAGACGAAGGAAGGCGACTGGTACAACGCCGACGCGGTCGAGTCCTCGCTGACCGCATTGACCGACACGCTCGGCAATTTCGGCTTCGCCTTCGTCGACATCCAGCCGCAGATCCGGCGCAATGCCGACACGAAGACGATCGACGTCACCTATACGATCAAGGAGGGGCCGCGCGTCTTCGTCGAGCGCATCGACATCGTCGGCAACCTCAGGACGCGCGACGAGGTGATCCGGCGCGAGTTCCGCCTCGTCGAGGGCGACGCGTTCAACTCCTCGAAGCTGCACCGCTCGGAGCAGGAGATCAAGAATCTCGACTTCTTCTCCAAGGTGAACATCACCAACGTGCCCGGCAGCGCGCCCGACAAGACCATCATCAATGCCGAAGTGCAGGAGAAATCCACGGGAGATTTCTCGGTCGGCATCGGCTATTCGACGACGGACGGGCCGCTCATCGATGCCGGCGTCCACGAGCGCAATCTTCTGGGCCGCGGCCTCGATCTCCGCCTCGACTCGGTCGTGGCGCTGCGCGATGAAAGCATCGATCTGAGCTACACGCAGCCTTATTTCTTGGAGCGCAACATCGCGGCCGGCTTCGATCTCTTCGCCGACAACCGCGACAACACCAGCTTCGCCGGCTTCAGCCAGTTCAGCCTCGGCGGCACGCTGCGCGCGGGCTATCAGATCACCGAGCCGCTGCGCCAGACGCTCACCTACACGCTGCGCCAGGACCGCATCTACAACATTTCCGCCACCACCTCGCCCTTCATCGTGGCGCAGGCCGGAACGCGCAACACCTCGGCCGTGGGCCAGACCACGCTCTACGACATGCGCGACAATCGCCAGGATCCGACCTCGGGCTATTACGCCTCGTTCAGCTCGGACGTCGCCGGGCTCGGCGGCGACGTGGCCTATCTGCGCGGCTCCCTCCAGGCGGGCGCCTATTATCCGATCACGCCCGATTACGTCGTTTCGCTGACCGGCCAAGGCGGCCACATTCTCGGCATCGAACAGGATGTCCGCATCGAGGACCGCTTCTTCGTCGGCGGCGACAATCTGCGCGGCTTCCAGACGGGCGGCATCGGGCCGCGCGACAGCATCTACGACGACGCGCTCGGCGGTGAGACTTACTACGCGGGCTCCGTGTCGCTGGGATATCCCCTGGGCCTGCCGCCGGAGCTCGGCATCTCGGGCCGCGTGTGGAGCGATTTCGGCTCGCTCTTCGGCATTCATCCGACCGGCCCCACGATCGAAAACTCGTCGAGCATCCGGGTCTCGACGGGCACCGGAATTTCGTGGAAATCGCCGCTCGGACCGATCAAAGTCGATCTCGGCTTCCCGATCATCAAGGAGCCCTTCGACAGGACGCAATTGTTCCACGTGAGCTTCGGCACGAGATTCTAGATGCGGGATTGGGCGGTCTTCGCTTGCGCTCTGGCGCTCACGGCGACTTTTGCCGCCGGGTCCGCGCACGCACAGCAAGGCCTGCCGCCGCCCGCCGTGGTCGTCGTCGACATGACTCAGATCATGCGCGAGTCGAAAGCCGCCAAGGACATCCAGGCGCAGGTCCAGAAGGAGATGGACAGCTACAGCCGCGAGGTCTCGCTCAAGGAGAACGATCTCAAGGTGCTGCAAGACGACCTCGAGCGGCAGCGCACGGTTCTGGCGCCGGAAGTGTTCAGCGCGCGCTCGCAGGATTATCAGCGGCGCTATTCCGCGCTCGATCGCGAGGTGCAGGTGAAGCGCCAGGAAATGCAGCAGAGCTATAGCGACGCGATGACCAAGGTCGAAGGCGTGGCGCTGCAAATCGTCGCCGACGTGGCGAAGGAGCGCAAGGCGAACATGGTGGTGGCGAAGGCGGCGCTCCTTTACATGGATGACGGGCTCGACGTCACCGCCGAGGTGACGAAGCGGCTCGACGACAAGGTGCCGACCATGGCCGTCAATCTGCCGCCCTTGGGCGATGCCGCGGCGCAGGCGACGCCCAAGTCCAGCGCGTCGTCGAAGTAATGGCCGATCCGCGCTTTTTCACCGTTGCCGGTCCCTTCACCGTCAGCGAGCTTGCCGCGCGCACCGGCGCCAGGATCGCCGGCGCCGGCGAGGACGGGCGCCTCCTGCGCGACGTGGCGCCGCTCGACGGCGCCGGGCCCGAGCATCTGAGTTTCCTCGACAACATCAAATATACGGCGGCGCTCAGGACGACGCGTGCGGGCGCGGCCTTCGTTCATCCCGACCGCACCGGCGACGCGCCAGCGAGCTTGACGCTGCTCGTGACGCCCGCGCCCTATCGCGCCTATGCCGTGGCGGCGCAGGCTTTTTATCCCGAGCCGGCGCCGCTCCCGGGGATCGCGCCGGGCGCCGTCATCGATCCGAGCGCGCGCCTTGGCGCCGGCTGCGCGATCGAGCCCAACGCCGTCATCGGCGCCAAGGCGGAGCTTGGCCGCGCCTGCCTCATCGGCGCCAACGCGGTGATCGGCCCCGGCGTTGTCCTCGGCGACGAGGTGCGGGTCGGCGCCACTGCGAGCCTCAGCCATTGCCTCATCGGCAGCCGCGTGCGGATCTATCCCGGCGCGCGCATCGGCCAGGACGGGTTCGGCTTCGCGCCCGACGGCACGCGCCCGGTCAAGGTGCCGCAACTGGGGCGCGTCGTCATTGGCGACGATGTCGAGATCGGCGCCAACACCACGATCGACCGCGGCGCCGGGCCCGACACCGTGATCGGCGCCGGGACCATGATTGATAATCTCGTGCAAATCGGGCACAACGTGCAGATCGGGCGCGGCTGCGTGCTGGTGGCGCAGGCCGGAATATCCGGCAGCACGCGGCTCGGCGATTTCGTCATGCTCGGCGGCCAGGTGGGACTGACCGGGCACCTGACGATCGGCGCGGGCGCGCGCGTCGCGGGGCAGAGCGGCGTCATGCGCGACGTGGCCGAGGGCGAGGCCGTGATGGGCTCGCCCGCCGTTCCCATTCGCGATCACCATCGCCAGGTCCTCCTGCTGAAGCGCCTGGCAGCCAAAAAAGGCGACTAGGATGGAAGCGAAAGCAGACGTGGCGACGGACGAGATCGACATCCTGCGCATCATGCAGTTGATCCCGCATCGCTATCCGTTCCTGATGATCGACCGCGTTGTCGATGTCGAGAAGGGCGTGCACGCGACCGGGCTCAAGAACGTCTCGATCAACGAGTTCTTCTTCCAGGGCCATTTCCCGCAGCGCCCGGTCATGCCCGGCGTGCTCATCATCGAGGCGATGGCGCAGACCGCGGCCGTGCTCGTGATGCATTCGCTCGGCCACGAGTTCGAGGGCAAGCTCGTCTATTTCATGAGCGTCGACAGCGCGCGCTTCCGCCGCCCCGTGACGCCGGGCGACCAGCTCGCGGTGCGCGTCGCGAAGAAGCAGAACCGCGGCAACGTGTGGAAGTTCGACGGCGAGGCGCTGGTCGACGGCAAGCTCGTGGCGGAGGCGACCTTCGCCGCCATGATCATGGATAGTTGAGTTCGCCCTGATGCCGGACATCCATCCCTCGGCGGTGGTCGAGCCGGGCGCACGCCTCGCCGCGAGCGTCAGGATCGGGCCCTTCTGCCATGTCGGGCCGCTGGTCGAGCTGGGCGAGCAGGTCGAGCTTTTGTCGCACGTCGTCGTTGCCGGCCGCACGTCGGTCGGCGAGGGCACGCGCATCTTCCCCTTCGCCTCGATCGGCCACCAGCCGCAGGATCTGAAATATCGCGGCGAGGCATCGCAACTGACGATTGGCCGCGGCAACGTCATCCGCGAGCACGTCACCATCAATCCCGGCACCGAGGGCGGCGGCATGGTGACGCGCGTCGGCGACGGCTGCCTCTTCATGGTCGGCGTCCATGTCGCGCACGATTGTCAGCTCGGCGACAATATCGTCATGGCGAACAATGCGACGCTCGCGGGCCACGTCTCGATCGGCGACGGCGCCGTGTTCGGCGGCCTCTCGGCGGTGCATCAATTCGTGCGCGTCGGCCGGCACGCCATGGTCGGCGGCGTCACCGGCGTCGAACGCGACGTCATTCCGTTCGGCTCGGTGCTGGGCGACCGCGCGCGGCTGCAAGGCCTCAACATCATCGGCATGCAGCGCCACGGTTTTACGCGCGACGAGATCCAGGCGGCGCGCACGGCCTATCAGATGCTGTTCCTCGCCGAAGGCACGGCCACGTTCGCCGAGCGCGTGGCCGAGGTGGGAGTGCGCTTTCCCGCGGTCCGCACGGTGCGCGAGCTGCTCGATTTCATCGCCGTCGAATCGCCGCGCGGCCTGACCCAGCCGAAGCCCAATGGCGGCTAGGCTGGGCGTCGTCGCCGGCGGTGGCGAGTTGCCGCTGCGCGTCATCGAAGCCGCCCGCGCGCTTGCCCGCCCCGTCTTCGTGCTGGCCCTCGAAGGGATCGCCGATCAGGCGGTCGTCGCCGATACGCCGCACGCGTGGGTGCGGCTCGGCGCGGCGGGCGAGGGGTTTCGCGCGCTGCATGAGGCCGGTGTCGAGGAGGTCGTGCTGGCGGGCGCGGTGGGGCGGCCGACTTTGGCATCGCTCCGGCCGGACTGGCGCGCCGCGAAATTCTTCGCGCGCGTCGGCTTGCGCGCGCTGGGTGATGATGGCCTGCTGCGCGCGGTCATCGCCGAGCTCGAGGGCGAGGGCTTCCGCGTCGTCAGCGTCGAGGATTTGATCGGCGACGCGCTGGCGCCCGAAGGCCCGGTCGGCGCGCGCGCGCCGTTGCCGGACGATGAGTCCGATATCGCGCGCGGCATCGAGGCGGCGCGCGAGCTGGGCCGGCTCGATATTGGCCAAGCGGTGGTGGTGCAGGAAGGCATGGTGCTTGGCGTCGAGGCGATCGAGGGCACCGATGCGCTGATCGGGCGCTGCGGCGCGCTGAAGCGCGAAGGGAAGGGACCCGTGCTCGTCAAGATCGCGAAGCCGGGCCAGGACCGGCGCGCGGACCTGCCGACGATCGGGCGCGGGACGGTCGAGTTGGCGGCCGATGCAGGTTTTTCGGGGATCGCCGTCGAAGCCGGATCGACCCTCCTCGTCGACCGCGCCGCGATCGCAGCCGCTGCCGACGCGCGCGGGCTCTTCGTCGCCGGCATCCGCGTGCCGTGAGCGAGGCGCCCTTCATCTACATCATCGCCGGCGAGCCATCGGGCGATTTCCTGGGCGGCCGTCTCATGGCGGCGCTGAAGGATCGCACCGGCGGGAGCGTGCGCTTCGCCGGGATCGGCGGTGCGGCGATGGCGGCCGAAGGTTTGCGCAGCCGCGTGCCGATCGCCGATCTCGCCATCATGGGCATCGCCGAAGTCATCCCGCGCGCGGCCAAGATCTTCCGCATCGTGCGCGCGACGGTGGCCGACGTACTGGCGCAAAATCCTGACGCGGTGGTGACGATCGACAGCTCGGGCTTCACCTGGCGCGTCGCGCATGGGTTGCGCCGGCGCGGCGCGAAGCTGCCGCTCATCCATTACGTCGCACCAATGGTGTGGGTGTGGCGCGCGGGGCGCGCGCGGCGCATGGCGCGCTGGTACGACCATCTGATGACGCTCCTGCCGTTCGAGCCGCCTTTTTTCGAGGCGGTCGGGCTTTCGTGCCGCTATGTCGGCCACCCCGTCGTCGAAAGCGGCGCCGACAAGGGCGACGGACCCGGCTTCCGGCGCCGCCATGCGATTGCGCCCGATGCGAAGCTCATCGTCGTTTTGCCCGGGAGCCGGGCCGGCGAGGTTGGCCGCCTCCTGCCGATTTTCCGCGCGACCGTCGAATTATTGGCGGCGCGGTATCGGGATCTCGTGGTGGCGCTGCCGACGACCGAGAACGTCGAGGCCACTGTCCGCGCCGCGGCCGCGTCGTTTCGCGCGCCCGTGATCGTGCTCGCGGGCGGGGCCGAGAAATACGATGCCTTCGCGGCCGGCGATGCGGCGCTTGCCGCCTCGGGCACGGTCGCGCTCGAGCTGGCGATGGCGCGGCTTCCGGCGGTGGTGGCCTATCGCATCAACGGGCTCACGCACGCGCTCGTGCGGCGCCTCGTCAAGGTGAAATACGCAAATCTCGTCAATCTCGTGCTCGACCGGGAGGCCGTGCCGGAATTGTTGCAGGACGACTGCACGCCGGAGAAATTGGCGGCGGCGCTCGCCCCGCTCATCGACGATGGGCCCGCGCGCGCCGCCCAAGCCGCATCTTGCGAAGAGGCGCTCCATGCGCTCGGATACGGATCATTCTCGCCGGCCGCACGAGCGGCCGACGACGTGCTCGCCGCGATCGCGGCCATGACGCCGCGCAAGGAGTGACGATGGACAACGCCAATTTCAAATTTCTCCACACCATGCTGCGCGTCTACGACCTCGACAAATCCATCGACTTCTATACGCGCCTCATGGGGATGACGCTCATCCGCAAGCGTGAATCGCCGGAAGGGCGCTACACGCTCGCCTTCGTCGGATATGACGACGAGGCATCCGGCACGGTGCTGGAGCTGACCTACAACTGGGACCAGAAGGAGCCCTATGCGCTGGGCGCTGCGTTCGGCCACTTGGCGGTCGGCGTGCCCGATCTCTATGGCACGTGCGAGAGCCTGAAGAAGGAGGGCGTCAAGATTCCGCGCCCGCCCGGCCCCTTGAAATTCGGCACGACGCACATCGCCTTCATCGAGGACCCGGACGGCTACAAGATCGAGCTGATCCAGCGGCCGTGAACATCCCTCTCCGCGCGGAGCGGGGAAAGGGGTCGACCGCATGCGGTCGACCCCATCGCGAAGCGATGGGAGGGTGAGGTGCG
This sequence comes from uncultured Alphaproteobacteria bacterium, assembly GCA_963729295.1. Lineage (GTDB taxonomy): Bacteria > Pseudomonadota > Alphaproteobacteria > ATCC43930 > CGMCC-115725 > DATJLY01. The sequence goes on along the minus strand of CAVSNJ010000028.1, from coordinate 73,398 downwards.
AGGCGGCAGACCCACCTCACCCGCTCGCTGCGCTCACACCCTCTCCCCCCAAGCGGGCGGAGAGGGTGATTTCACTTTCGCTTCTCGATCGGGACGTAGGGGCGGCGGCCGGCGCCGGTATAGAGCTGGCGCGGGCGGCCGATCTTCGGATCCTCGATCATCTCGTTCCATTGCGCGACCCACCCGACCGTGCGCGCGATCGCGAAGAGGACCGTGAACATCGAGGTCGGGAACCCCATCGCCTTCAAGATGATGCCCGAATAGAAATCGACGTTCGGGTAGAGCTTGCGCTTGATGAAATAATCGTCCTGCAGCGCGATGCGCTCCAACTCCATGGCGAGGTCGAGGAGCGGCTCGTCGCGCACGCCCAGCTCGTCCAGCACCTCGTGGCACGAGCGCCTGAGCACCGCCGCGCGCGGATCGTAATTCTTGTAGACGCGGTGGCCGAAGCCCATGAGCGTGAATGAATCCTTCGGATCGCTCGCGCGCTTCACGAATTCGGGGATGCGGTCCTTGCTGCCGATCTGGTTCAGCATCTTGAGGACCGCCTCGTTGGCGCCGCCATGCGCCGGGCCCCACAGCGAGGCGATGCCGGCGGCGATGCAGGCGAACGGATTGGCGCCCGATGAGCCCGCGAGCCGCACCGTCGAGGTCGAGGCGTTCTGCTCGTGGTCCATGTGCAGGATGAAGATGCGGTCCATCGCCTTCGCCAGGACCGGGTTCACCTTGTAGGGCTCGCACGGCACCGCATAGGTCATGTTCAGGAAATTGTCGGCATAGGCGAGATCGTTCTTCGGATACTGGAACGGCTGGCCGATCGAATACTTGTACGCCATGGCGGCGATCGTCGGCATCTTGGCGATGAGCCGGTAGGACGCGACCATGCGCTGATGCGGATCGGAGATGTCGGTCGAATCGTGATAGAAGGCCGAGAGCGCGCCGACCACGCCGCACATCACCGCCATCGGATGCGCATCGCGCCGGAATCCGCGGAAGAACAGCGCGATCTGCTCGTGCACCATGGTGTGGAGCGTGATGTCGCGCGCGAATTTCGTCTTCTCGGCCGCCGTCGGCAACTCGCCGAAGAGCAGGAGATACGCCACCTCCATGAAGTCGCTGTGCTCGGCCAGCTCCTCGATCGGGTAGCCGCGATAGAGCAGCACGCCCTCGTCGCCGTCGATATAGGTGATCTTCGATTCGCAGCTTCCCGTCGCGGTGTAGCCGGGGTCGAAGGTGAAGACGCCGAGGTCGTTGTAGAGTTTTCGGATGTCCATGACCTTCGGGCCCATCGTGCCCGAACGGAGCGGAAGCTCGGTCTGATGGCCGGTGGCATTGTCGGTGAGCGTCACCGTCTCGCGCGGCTCGTTCGACTTCTGGGTGGGCTTCGCTTCGGTCTGGGTGGCCATCGGTCGGCGTCCCTCGGGGGATATGTTGCGCTGCAATAGAAGGAAGATAAGTCCGTATTGGTTAATTGTAAAATACTAGTCCCGATCGACCGCGTCGGCGATCCGGCCGAGCGTCTCGTTCCGGCCAAGTGCTTCCATCACCTCGAAAATTCCGGGCGATTGGGTGGCCCCGGCGAGCGCCGCGCGGAGCGGCTGGGCGATGTCGCCGAGCTTCACGCCGGCTCCCTCGGCAAAACGCCGCACCGCCTCCTCGAGCTCCTTCGCCCGCCACGGCACCTTGGCAAGCTCGGGCACAAGCCCGGCAAGCAGCCCTTGCGCCGCCTCGCCGAGCAGCTTTTTCGCCGTGTCGTCGATCGGGATGGGGCGCGGCGCCACATAGAATTGCGCGCGCTCGGCCAGCTCCTGAAGCGTCTTGGCGCGCGGCTTCAGCGCCGGAATGGCGCGCAGCAGGATCTGGCGCCCCTCGTCCGTGAGCGCGCGGCCGAGGCGGCGCTCCAGGATCGGCGCGGCGAGTTCGACGAGGCGGGCGTCCGGCGCTTCGCGGATATAGTGCGCGTTGACGCTGCCGAGCTTCGCGAAATCGAAGCGCGCCGGCGAGCGCCCGATCGCGTCGAGATCGAACCAGCGCACCGCGTCGGCGGTCGAGATGATCTCATCGTCGCCGTGGCTCCAGCCGAGCCGCAGCAGATAATTCCGCAGCGCTTCCGGCAGGTAGCCCATGTCGCGATAGGCATCGACGCCCATCGCGCCGTGGCGCTTCGACAGCTTCGCGCCATCGGGTCCGTGGATGAGCGGCACGTGCGCGAATTCCGGCGTCGCCCAGCCGAGCGCGCGATAGATCTGCGTCTGGCGGAAGGCGTTGGTGAAATGATCGTCGCCGCGGATGACGTGCGTGATCGCCATGTCGTGGTCGTCGACCACGACGGAAAGATTGTAGGTGGGTGTGCCGTCGGCGCGCAGGATGATGAGGTCGTCGAGCTGCTGGTTGGCGACGGTGACGCTGCCTTGGACATGGTCGGCGATCACCGTGGCGCCCTCGCGCGGCGCCTTCAGGCGGATCGCCGGCGCGCGGTCTTTCGGCGCGTCCTTGGGGTCGCGCTCGCGGCAGCGCCCGTCATAAAGCACGGTGCGGCCCTCGCCGCGCGCCGTCTCGCGCATCGCCTCGAGCTCCTGGGCGGTGCAATAGCACGGGTACGCATGACCCGACGCGACGAGACTTGCGACCACCTCGGCGTGGCGTTCGAGGCGCGACGACTGCAACACGATTTCGCCGTCCCATGCGAGCCCAAGCCATGTGAGCCCGTCGACGATCGCGTCGACCGCTTCCTTCGTCGAGCGCGCGCGGTCGGTGTCCTCGATGCGCAGGCGGAACGTGCCGCCCATGTGCCGCGCATAGAGCCAGTTGAACAGCGCGGTGCGCGCGCCGCCGATATGGAGGAACCCGGTAGGCGAGGGCGCGAACCGCACGACGACGCTCATGGCGCGCGATGTAGCGCACTTTCCGCTCCGCTGAAATCGCCGTTGCGGCTCGGCCATGACGCAGCGGGGAAGAACAATCTATACTTACGCGATGGCTGCGGCGGAGCCCGATGTCGCGGACGGCGCGCCGCCGGTGCTGGGCGCGGGCGGAAACGCGGTCCTGCGCCGGCTCGCCGACGCCGTCCTCGCCGAGCGCGCGCGCTGGCCGCTCTGGCTTCCGGTGCTTCTGGGCTGCGGCATCGGCCTTTATTTCTGGCTCCCGGCCGAGCCGTCCTGGTGGCTCGGCCCCGCGGCGGCGCTGCTGGCGGCGGCCGTCCTCGGGCGCGCGTGGCGGCGGCGGCGCGGGCTTTTCGCGGCCGCGGCGGCGCTGTCGCTGACGCTCGGCTTCGCGGCGGCGCAAGTGCAGTCCGGTCTCGTCGCGGCGCCGGTGCTGCAAAAGCGGCTCGGGCCCGTCACGATCGAAGGACGGCTCGAGTCGGTCGATCCGCTGCCCGAGGGCGCGCGGCTCGTGATCGGCCGGCTTGCGATCGCCGGGCTCGCCGCGGAGGCGACGCCGGCGCGCGTGCGCGTGCGGCTCAGGAAGGACGACGCCGCCGCGATCCCGGGCGCGTGGCTCAGCCTTCGGGCGGTGCTGATGCCGCCGCCGGCGCCGATCCTGCCGGGCTCGTTCGATTTCGAGCGCCGCGCCTGGTTCGACCGCTTGGGCGGGGTGGGCTACGCGCTCGGCGCGCCGCGCTGGATCGCGCCGCCGGACGATGGAGGCGCCGCGTCGTGGCGCGTGGCCTTGCAGGCGCTGCGCGCGCGCGTCACCGAACGCGTCAGGAGCGCGCTGCCGGACGAGCGCGGCGCCATCGCCGCGGCGCTCATCACCGGCGACACGCATGCGATCCCGCCGGCCGACGCCGATTCCTTCCGCAACGCCGGCCTCGCGCACATCCTGGTGATCGCGGGGCTGCACATGGGCATGGTGGCGGGCATCGCGTTTTTCGCGCTGCGCGCGGGAATGGCGCTCGTGCCGCGCCTGGCGCTCTACCATCCGACCAAGAAATACGCGGCCGCAGTCTCGCTCGCGCTGACCTTCGGCTACATGCTGCTGTCGGGCGCGTCGGTCTCCTCGCGCCGCGCCTTTGCCATGATCGGCCTGGCGCTTCTCGCCGTGCTGGTCGATCGCGTGAGCATTTCCGCGCGCGGCGTGGCATTGGCCGCGGCGGCGATCATGCTGATGACGCCCGAGGCCGCGACCGGCCCGTCGTTCCAGATGTCGTTCGCCGCGGTGACGGCGCTCATCGCGTGTTACGAGGCGATGCGGCCGCGGCTCGCGCTCTGGCATTCGCACGCGGGCGCGGGGCGGCGCGCGGTGCTTTATTTCTTCGGCATCGCGCTCACGACAATCATCACCACGCTCGCGACCATGCCGTTCACGATCTATCACTTCAACCGCTTCGCGCTCTATTCCGTCCTCGCGAACGCGGTCGCGGTGCCGATCACCGGCTTCTGGGTGATGCCGTGGGCGATCCTGTCGGTGCTGCTGATGCCGCTGCATCTCGAGGCGCTGGCGCTCCATCCGATGGGCGCCGGCATCGCCGCCATCGCCTGGATCGCGCGCACCGTGACGAGCTGGCCCGGCGCGGTGATGGACGTGGCGAGCATGCCGGCGGCGGCGCTTCTGCTCATGAGCTTCGGCGGCTTGTGGCTGTGCATCTGGCAGGGCCGCGTGCGCTGGCTGGGCCTCGCGCCGATGGCGGCGGGGTATCTGGCACTCGCCGTGGTGCGGCCGCCCGATCTTCTCGTCGGCGCCGACGCGAAGATCGCCGCCGTGCGTGGCGCTGCGGGCGATTACCTGCCGTCCTCGCAGGCCGGGGCGCGCGCGCTCGGCGATGCGGCGCGACGGTTCGGAGGCGCCATGGGCGCGGCCTGGCCCGAAGCGGGCAGCGCCGCCGATGGCGCGCTTCGCTGCGATGCCGAGGCGTGCCTCTATCGCGCGAAGGAGCGCACCGTGGCGCTGGTGCGCGACGGCGGCGCGCTCGCCGAGCTCTGCCGCGGCGCCGATCTCGTCGTCAGCCCCTACGCGGCGCACCGCTCCTGCCGCGGCGCGCGCATCATCGACCGCATCGACACGTGGGAAAAAGGCGGGGCGGCGGTGTGGCTTGGTCCGGACGGGATCGAGATCGAGACCGTGCGCGACTGGCAGGGCGAGCGACCCTGGGTCCCGCGCGCGACACCGGGCGCTGCGTCGGTCGCAAGCGCCGCGTTGCCTTGAGAGGTGCGCGACCGCGTCTTACGCGTCAGGCAGCTTGGAAACGAGGATCGGCTTCCCGTTCTTCAACGCGATGTCCTTAAGGGCGTAAGCTGCTGCGTCCTTCAGCTTCGTAGCCGGCAGCTTGACCCCGAACGTGTGCGTTCTGCCGCCACCCGCAGCGCCGGCGCTGCTCTTTTCGTATTTCCAGTCGTCTTTGTTCAGGAACACGACATCGACACGCCATATGACCACCGGTTTGCCGCGCCTGATGGTCATCGTCGAATCTACGAGGTAGCGCCAGACGACGTACCAGCCGGGATGGTCGTAGTGCGACTGGATCGCCCACGCGCGCGTACTGCCCTTTGATTCGAGGGCGAGCTGCGGCGGCGGATTGAGCTTGCCTCCTAGCGACAGATCGGGGAAGCGTTGTTGGGCGACGTCGGGGTGTTTGTGCTTCTTGTAAGGGCTTGTGGCATCGAGCGCCTTGACGCCCATGATCCCCACGATGGCGCTAAAGACATTGGCTTGCTCAAAGTACAACTCCACCAGGTCGGCGGTCTGTTGCTCGACGTACTCGACCGCCCGCTCGATATGAATCGGACTTAGGTCTTTCGGAAGCGGCACCCTTCCCCCCGGTCGAGCCGTTCGATGAGGATGCGCCGCCCGGCGTGATTCTGGCAAGCGCAGGGATGGCGCGCTGCGCAACGTCGTAATATGCGGGATCCTGCTCAACGCCGATGCTCTCGTAACCGACAGCGAAGGCGGCGGCGATGGTTGAGCCCGCACCCATGAACGGATCGAGGACAACCCCCTTGCCCAGCGGCAACGCGGCGCGCACGACTTGCCGCATGAAGGCCTGCGGCTTGAGCGATGGATGCGGCGCCAGCGCGCGCTCCTCACGCCGAGTCGGTGTAGACCGGATTACGTCGAGAAACGGTTCGCTCGTGGAAATGCGGCGAAGACCGCCCGTCCACCATTTCCGCAGATTGTCCTGCACCCTTCCTTCGCACGGCTTTCTGAACAGCCCCCACGGCTCCCATGCGGAACGTGGCATCACGCTCACGTCATGGAATTCGTCGTGCGCATTTTTCGGTCGGTCGCCGCCGCGGAGGGTTTGAACCAGTCTGATGATCTCGCCCCGCTTTTCGAATCCGGTATCGAGCAGCGGTAGATAGACGAGATGCGAAAGGAGCGGACTGCTGGCTATGAGGATGTGCCCGCCCGGGACCAGCACACGCGAGGCCAGTTCCGCAAAGCGCGCAAAAAATGCCCGCAGCTCAGATCGGTCACCGTCGTCCAACACGGTGAAGCGCGGAACTGGAGCCCTTTTGCAGCCGTCGAACGAGGGAGGAATACGCCACACGCCGCCGCGCCCGCGCCGCAACTTTGCCTTCTCGAGATCGGAGTATTCCTTGAGGCCGTAAGGCGGATCGGTGACGATCGCATGCACCGAGTTGTCGGGACGCTGCGCCATCCATTCGAACGCGTCGGACAGCCATATTTCGTAGCCGCCTGATCGCGCGCGACGGAAGTCCCGTTTCGGCAGGGTGTGGTTCGCTAGAATCGAACCGTCGGCCATGTGCTTTCCCCAACTCGGTTTTATCCGTCCGCTCTCTCAATACCGCCGCATCAATCCGACGAGCTTGCCTTGCACGTGCACGCGGTCGGGGCCGAAGATGCGCGTCTCGTAGGTTTTGTTGGCGGGCTCGAGCGCGATCGAATCGCCGCGCCGGCGCAGGCGCTTCAGCGTCACCTCGTTGTTGTCGACGAGCGCCACGACGATGCTGCCGTTCTCGGCCGTGTCGCAGCGCTGGACGAGGACGGTGTCGCCATCGACGATGCCGGCGTCGATCATGCTGTCGCCGGCGACTTCGAGCGCGTAGTACTCGCCGCTGCCGAGCATGGCGGCGGGCACGTTGATGAGGTTCGAGTGGTCGCGCAGCGCCTCGATCGGCGTGCCGGCGGCGATGCGGCCGTACAGCGGCACTTGCACCGCCTCGCCCCCGCCCAAGGCGGCGCCGGCCAGCGCCGACTTGAAGTCGCCCTGGATCACGGTCGGCGAGAAGCGGTTGCGGTCGGAGGCGGCGACGCGCGAGGGCCGGGCAGGGACGGCCGTCTCCTCCGGCAGGCGCACCACTTCGAGCGCGCGGGCGCGGTGCGCGAGGCGGCGGATGAAGCCGCGCTCCTCGAGCCCGGTGATGAGGCGGTGGATGCCCGATTTCGATTTGAGCGAAAGCGCCTCCTTCATCTCCTCGAAGGAGGGCGAGACGCCGCTTTCCGTGAGGCGCCGGTTGATGAACATCAGCAGTTCGAATTGCTTGCGCGTCAACATCGCGTCGCCCCCGGGCGTCATTGGGAACAAACCGAAAACCGGGGTCATGTTCTAGTTTAGTTCTAAATCCGGGTCAAGCGCTCAAATGCGGGATTCAGATGCCGGTGGCGCCGGCCAGCAAGACGATCTCGACCGACTCGCCCGGCTCGGCCGGGGGCGCGTGCGGCTTCCTTATGACGAGGCAGTCGGCGGCGGCGAGAAGCGACATGACCGAGCTGTCCTGCACCTTGAAGGGTTCGACCTCGAGCGTGCCGTCGGCCGCCCGGCTCAGCGTCGCGCGCAGATAATCCTGGCGCCGGTCGTTCTCGCCGAGCCTGATTTTGAGCCGCGCCTTTGGCGTCGGCCCGGGCACATCGGCGAGGCCGAGCAATCGCTCGATCGCCGGCCGCACGAAGAGCAGGCCGCAGACGAGGGTCGAGACCGGATTGCCGGGGAGCCCGATCATCAAGGTCGTGCCATAGCGCCCGACCATGAGCGGCTTGCCCGGCCGCATCGCCACGGTCCAGAAATCGAGCGTGAGGCCGGTTTGCCCGAGCGCGTCGCGCACGAGGTCGTGCTCGCCGACCGAGGCGCCGCCGGTGGTGACGAGGAGATCGGCGCCCGCAGCGCCCTCGGCGATGCGCTGCAAGGAGGCGCTGTCGTCGGGCGCGATCGGAAGCTGCACCGGAATGCCGCCCGCGCCTTCGACCAGCGCGCCCAATGCCAGCGCGTTCGAGCTCACGATCTGGTTCGGGCCCACCGGATCGCCCGGCATCACGACCTCGTCGCCGGTCGGAAGGATCGCGACGCGCGGCCGGCGATGGACGAGCAGCCACGGCCGGTTCATCGCCGCGGCCAGGCCCACGTCGCGCGCGGTAAGGCGCCGCCCGGCCTTGAGGCCCACCACGCCCTCGCGGAAATCGAGCCCCGCGGGGCGGACGTAGCGGCCCTTGGCCGCGCCCTCCTTCACCACCACGATTTCGCCGCGCCGTTCGGTGTCCTCCTGGATGACGATCGCGTCGGCGCCATCCGGCACGGGGGCACCCGTGAAGATGCGCACCGCCTCGCCCGCGCCGAGGGAGCCGTCGTGGCGCTGCCCTGCCGGCACCGAGCCGATGACGCGCAGCTCCGCCGGCACGCGTGCTACGTCGGCGGCGCGGACGGCATAGCCGTCCATCGCCGAGACGGCGAAGGGCGGCTGCGTCCGGCGCGAGACGACGTCTTCGGCGAGCACGCGGCCCGCCGCCTCGGCGAGCGACACGTGCTCCGCGCCGAGCGCCTTCAAGGGGCCCAGCAAACGCGCGCGCGCTTCCTCGACCGATATCATCGTTTCGCCTCGTAAGTTCCTGACTTTCCGCCTGATTTATGGACCAAGTGGATCTCGCCGATGGTCATGCCGCGATCGACCGACTTGCACATGTCGTAGATCGTGAGCGCCGCCACCGAAACCGCCGTCAGCGCTTCCATTTCAACGCCGGTGCGGCCGGTGATGCGGCATGTCGCCGTGATCGCGACCGCCGATTGCGCCCGGTCGCACGACAGCTCGACCTCGACCGAGTTCAAGGCGAGCGGATGGCACAGCGGGATGAGGTCGGGCGTGCGCTTGGCCGCCATGATGCCGGCGATGCGCGCCGCGGCCAGAACGTCGCCCTTGGGCGCCGTGCCGGCGATGATGAGGTCGAGCGTCTTCGCGGTCATCCTGACGGTGCCGGAAGCGACGGCGACGCGCTCGGTCTCGTCCTTGCCGCCGACATCGACCATGCGCGCGCGGCCGGCCTCGTCGAGATGGGTGAGCTTGCTCATGGCTGCGCCGGCTCCGTTGCCAGAAGAGCCCGCGTCGCCGCCGCGACATCGCTTTGGCGCATCAGCGCCTCGCCGATCAGGAACGCGCGCACGCCAGCGCGCGCCATGCGGGCAAGATGCGCGGGCGCGGAGAGGCCGCTCTCGCTCACCACGATGCGGTCGCGCGGGACGAGGGCGGCGAGCCTCTCGGTCGTCGCAAGATCGGTCTTCAAGCTCTTGAGGTCACGGTTGTTGATGCCGATGAGCCGCGTCTTCAGGCGGAGCGCGCGCCGCAGCTCATCCGCATTATGAACTTCGGCCAGCACGTCGAGGTGCCAGGCGCCGGCCGCGCGCTCGAGCTCCGCCGCCGCGTCGTCGTCGAGCGCCGCGAGGATCAGGAGGATCGCGTCCGCGCCCGCCGCGCGTGCTTCAGGTATCTGGTAAGGATCGAGCATGAAGTCCTTGCGTAACAAAGGTAATTCGACCGCGGCATGGACCGCTTCGAGGTCATCGAGCGAGCCTTGGAAATGGGCGTCCTCGGTCAGCACGGACAGGCATGCGGCGCCGCCGTTCCGGTAGGCGCGGGCGAGCGCGGGCGGGTCGAAATCGGGCCGGATCAGGCCGGCGCTGGGCGAGGCCTTCTTGATCTCGGCGATGAGGGCATAGCGCCCGGCGCCGATTTCCCGTTCGAGCGCGGCGGCGAAGCCACGGGGTGGCGATGCGGCGGCCGCATCCGTCTCGACCTGGGCGAGCGGACGCGCCGCTTTGGCGCGGGCGAGCCGGTCGCGCGTCGTGGCGCAGATATCGCCGAGCGCGTCGCTCATGGCGGTGGCGCCGGCTCGTTGGTGATGGCGACGAGCTTTGCAAGCGCCTGGCGCGCGCCGCCGTCGCGGATCGACTGGCTCGCGCGCTCGACCCCGGCCTTGAGGTCCGTCGCTTTGCCGGCGACGATGAGGGCGGCGGCGGCGTTGAGCAGGACCACATCGCGCAGCGGCCCCTTTTCGCCCTTCGAGGAGCGCCACGAGGCGCCTGGCGTTCTCGGCCGGCTCGCCGCCCTTCAGGTCCTCGAGCCGCGCGCGCGGCAAGCCGGCATCCTCGGGCGTCACGGCGAAGGTGGTGACGCGGCCATTCTCGAGCGCCGCGACTTGCGTCGTCCCGGTCGTGGTGATCTCGTCCATGCCCTCGCCGTGGACGACCCAGGCCTTGTCGCTGCCGAGTTTCTGCAGCACCTCGGCGATCGGCTTCACCCAGTCGGGCGAGAACACGCCGACGAGCTGGCGCTTGACCAGGGCCGGGTTCGAGATCGGCCCGAGCAGGTTGAAGATGGTGCGCGTGCCGAGCTCGATGCGCGTCGGCGCCACGTGGCGCGTGGCGCTGTGATGGCGCGGCGCCATCAGGAAGCAGATGCCGGCCTCGTGCAGCGCGCGGCGCACGAGGCTCATGTCGGCGTCGATGTTGACGCCCAACGCCGTCAGGATGTCGGCCGAGCCCGACTTCGACGAGAAATTGCGGTTGCCGTGCTTGGCCACGGGAACGCCGCAGCCGGCGACGACGATCGCCGCGGCGGTCGAGATGTTGAAGGAGCCGGAATTGTCGCCGCCGGTGCCGACCGTGTCGATGGCGCCCGCGGGCGCGTCGATCGTCAGCGCCTTCGCCCGCATGGTGCGCGCGGCGCCGGTGATCTCGGCGACCGTCTCGCCGCGCACGCGCAGCGCCATGAGGAAGCCGCCCATCTGCGACGGCGTGGCGTTGCCCGACATCATCGCGTCGAACGCCACGGCGGCATCGTCCTCGTCGAGCCGCTCGCCCGCCGCAACGCGCGCCAGGAGCGCGCGGAACTGGGTGATGTCGGTCATGCGGCGACGCTTTCGGCCGTGGCGAGCGCCAGGAAATTCTTGAGCAGCTCGTGGCCCGCTTGCGACGCGATGCTCTCGGGATGGAACTGCACGCCGTGCAGCGGCCGCTCGCGATGGACGAGGCCCATGACGAGCCCGTCCTCGGTCGCGGCGGTGACGCGCAGTTCTGGCGGCAGGCCCGCGCGCTCGACGATGAGCGAGTGATAGCGCGTTGCGGTGAAGGGGTTGGGCAAGCCCGCGAACACGCCCGTGCCGTCGTGCTTGATCGCCGAGAGCTTGCCATGCATCGGGACAGGCGCGCGCGCGATCTTCCCGCCGCACGCCTCGCCGATCGCCTGGTGGCCGAGGCACACGCCCAGCACCGGGATCGACCCCGCGCGCCGCACCACCTCCTCGCAGATGCCGGCGCGGTCGGGCGTGCTCGGTCCGGGCGACAGCACGATGCCCTGCGGCGCGAGCGCCAAGGCGTCCCCCGCGGTCAGCGCGTCGTTCCGCTTGACCACCACCTCGGCGCCGAGCTCGGCGAGGTAATGCAGCAGGTTGTAGGTGAAGCTGTCGTAGTTATCGATCAGCAGAAACATGGCCGCGACTATAACAGCTTGGCCGGGCGGGGCAAAATCGCGCCCAGTCAGCGCGTGCTCTCGGCGGGCGTGTCGGCAGGACCGTAAGCGCCCGGCGGCAGCGGCATCGGCAGGATGGTCAGCAGCGGCGGACGGTTCGCCGCGTTGTCCAAGAGTGATGTCGGATAAATCGCTCCGCTGCTCTGCTGCGGATTGGCTTCGGACTGAGCCTGATCGCTCGTGATGGTATCGGCCAGCAGCAGGGGATTGGGCGCGAACGAGAACGTCACGTCGGGCGACGAGGGCGGCGGCGTTGCGGTTATGGTGACGGAGACGGCGAAGATGCCCGAAAGGCTCACCGAGCCACCAACGAACGTCACCGGGCCGAGCGGCGTGGTGTCGCCGAGCGCGCCAAGCGAGATCGCGCCCGATCCCGCGTCGATGGCCAGCGCCTCGTCTCCGTCGATCGAGCCAGGCCCGGCGAAGGTGACCGCCGCGCCGGACCGAACGCTCCCGGCACCCGTGGTGTCGATCGTCGGATCGGCGACGATGCTGCCCCCGCCGCCGCCGTCTCCGGTGGTGATGATGCCAACGGTGCCGACGTAGTCGCCATCCGTAGTGACGGCACCGCCGCCGTCCCCCTGGTCGAGCGGCGGGATTCCGAGGATCGTGGCGCCGTGCTCGGTGAAGCCGGTGCCGTTCGTCCGGTAGAGCGTGTCCATGAGATAGAGGGTCTGGTCGACATAAGTCTGTGGTCCAGTGGTAATGATGTTCTCGATCGCGATGGCGCCGGCGGCGGTTGCGGTAAGGCTCGCGAGCGACGTGGTCATGCCGGCTTCGTTGAGCAGGATGTTGCCGGTGGTCGGAAAATCGAAGCCGGCAAGATCGTCGAAATTGCCCGTGGCGGGTCCCGCGGTGAGGACGAGCGCGCCCGGGCCGTTGAAGACATAGGGAAATGCGATGTCGCTGCCACTGATGCGCGTCGTGCCCGGTCCGATCGTGACGAAGGAGTTCATCAAGACCTCGCCGCCGGCCTCGAGATTGACGTTCTGGAGGCTTAGCGTTCCACCGTTATAGCTCTGCTCGCCCGTCGTGGTGACCGAGCCCTCGATCACGGCCGCGCCGTTACCGGTGTCGACATAAAGCGAGCCAAGCGCCGTCCCGGAGCCGATGTCCTGCTCGATCGTGACAGTGCCGTTGCCTCCGTCGAGAACTAGAACTTCTCCGGCAGCAACAGAGCTCGCATCGACGGTACCCGCCAGGGTGACGCTGGCGCCGGGCGTGTCGCCGCCTGCTGTCGCATCGATCGCTACATTTGCGGTGACGACGACCGGAGCGTCGATGGTGATGGCGCCATTCGCGGTGGTGAGATCGGCGCCGAGCGAAAGGACGCCGCTGCCGCCATTGACGGTGAGAGTGATCGTGCCGCCGCTCACGGGAATCTCGTGCAGCGGGTCGGGCCCGGCGGTCGAGAGCGGCGCGTCGATCAAGATGGCGCCGTGGCCCGAGGCGGGGCCGGCCGGATCGTTGGCGCTGAACGCGATGTTGCCGCCATTGGTGGTGACAGCCGCACCGGACTGGACGGTGATCGAATCGCCGGCTTGTGCGGTCAAGCCGACGCCGATGGCGACGATCCCGACGGGGCTCGCGAAAACGATATCGTTCGAGGCCTGGAGCGACACGTTGCTGCTGGCGCTGTCGATCGCGCTCGGAGCGATCGCACCGCTGCCGCTCGTCGCGATCGTGATGTTGGTCGGATCGAGCAGCCAGGTTCCCGTCGGCCCGGCGGCTGCGAGGCTGTCGACGATGCCGGTCGCGACGGTGAGCACTCTGCCCGATGTCTCGACAAATCCGCCGCTGCCGCCGGCGGCGCCGCCGCGCGCGGTGATCGTGCCGTCGAACACCGTATTGTTATCGGACCACACCGCGACATTGCCGCCATTACCGCTGCCGATCGCATCGGCGTCGATCGTTGCGCCTTCGGAAACCGTGGTCGTCATGGCGTTCGGCTCGGGCCCGGCGCCGTGGAAATCGCCGCCAACGAGAACCGTGCCGCCGCCTTCGGCACCCGAAACGTCGATCCGCGCGGTGGCGGCCAGCGTGACGCTGTTGCCCAGCACCTCGACCGTGCCGCCGGTTTCGCCCGCGCTCCTGCCCGAAGCGTCGAGTGTGCCGCTCACCTCGGTGCCGCCGCCCGCGGCCGAAAGTACGATCTTGCCATCGACGTTGGCGACGCTCGTCGCCTCGATGATGCCGCTCGTGTTGATGACGTTGTCGAGTACGCCCTTCGCCGCCGCAGCCGTCAGCAGCACCGTTCCGCCGGGCGCATCGATCGTGCCGCCGTTTTCGACCAGCGCCGTCGTACCGGCCGGAACATTTGCGACGGGCGCGGTCGCAGCGGCAAAGCGCAAGAGCCCGTCGCCCGCGAAGTCGAGCGTGAAGGTCTCCGTGCCGGCGAGCACGACCGAGCCGAGCTCGGCGGTAATGAGCCCGTCATTCGCCACCGTCGCGCCGGCGAGGATCGCCGACCCGCCCGACACTTCGATCTTGCCGCGATTGACGATGCCGGCGCCTTCTTTGCCTGGGGTGTCGAAATCGAGCGGCACGCCCGCGAGCGACACCGCGGAAGGCTCGGCTGTCGTCAGCACGAGGTCGGCCGCCGAGATCGCGCCGCTCGATCCGACGGTGATGCCGGCGGGGTCGATCAGGACGACTTGGCCGTTGGCCGTGAGCGTTCCGAACAGCAGGGCCGGTCCGTGCCGCACTTCGGCGACCAAGACCGAGCTCGGACCGAGCTCGTCGATCGTCACCGCTGCGCCCGGCGCGATCCGCAGGCGCGGCAACTCGACGACGGCATCCTGCGACAGAACGTCGATGACGAGGTTTCGTCCGGTTCGCGCGAAGGTAACGTCGCCGGAGATGACGAGCGGTGCATGCGCGCCCGCCGATGCATGCGTCCCCGCGCGCGCAAGCGCAGGCGCGGTAATGACACTCGTTGAGGCCAGCGCAAGCGCCAACCCGGTTCGGCCAATTCGCGAACTCTTTGCCATCCCTGTCGAGCGGGACATTAAGATTTGTTACGTCCGCTCAACTTCTAGGATAGCATTTCGCGCGCGACGATTCTTGCTTTAAATCAACCCCGCGCGAACTTGACCGCTTCCTCGGCGGCGCGGAAGAGCGCGCGCGCCTTGTCGAGGATTTCCTGGTACTCCGATGCCGGGTCGCTGTCGGAGACGACGCCGCAGCCCGCCTGCACCACCATGCGCCCGTCTTTCACGATCGCGGTGCGCAGCACGATGCAGGTGTCCATGCTGCCGTCGCCGGCGAAGTAACCCACCGCGCCGCCATAGAGGTTGCGCCGCTCGGGCTCGAGCTCGTCGATGATCTCCATCGCCCGCACTTTGGGCGCGCCCGAGAGCGTGCCGGCGGGAAAGCCCGCGGCGAGCGCGTCCATGGCGTCGCGCTTCGGGTCGAGCCGTCCTTCGACATGCGAGCAGATATGCATGACGTGGCTGTAGCGCTCGATCACCATCTGCTCGGTGACCTTGACGCTGCCGATCGCGGCGACGCGGCCCACGTCGTTCCGCGCGAGGTCGAGCAGCATCAGATGCTCGGCGCATTCCTTGGGATCGGCGAGCAGCTCCGCGGCGAGGCGCTGATCCTCCTCGAAGGTCGCACCCCTGCGGCGCGTGCCGGCGAGCGGGCGCAGGCTCACCGTGCCGTCGCGCACGCGCACCAGGATTTCCGGGCTCGAGCCGACGACGGCGAAGGAGCCGAAATCGAGGAAGAACAGGAACGGCGAGGGATTGAGCCGGCGCAGCGCACGGTAGAGCGCGAAGGGCGGGAGCCGGAACGGCACGGCAAAGCGCATCGAGGGCACGACCTGAAAGATCTCGCCGGCGCGGACATAGTCCTTCGCCGTCTCGACCATGCGCAGGCATTGCTCGCGCGTCATGTTGGCGGCGGGCGCGGGCAGCTCCTGCGTCGCCTCGGGCGCTCTCGCGCCGGTGCGGCAGGTTGCGCTCGAGATCGGCAACCACGTCGGCCAATCGCTCCAGCGCGTGGTCATAGGCCGCGCGCGGCGGAAGATCGGCGCCGGGCCAGACCGGCGTCACGACGGTGATGGTGTCGGCGATGTTGTCGAAGATCGCGATCACGGTCGGGCGCAGGAACAGCCCGTCGGGAATGTTGAGCGTGTCGGGGTTCGTGTCGGGGATGCGCTCCAACAGCCCGACCATGCCGTAGCCCATGTAGCCGAACAGGCCCGACGCCATCGGCGGCAACGGCGCCGGCGTCTCGACGCGGGATTCCGCGACGAGCGCGCGCAGCGAGGCGAGCGCGTCTTCGCCCGCGCGCTCGAACGCGTCCGGATCGGTGCGCGCGCGCCGGTTGATCCAGGCCTGGCCGCCGAAGCAGCGCCACACCAGGTCGGGCTTGGTGCCGATCATGGAATAGCGCCCGATCTTTTCGCCGCCCTCGACGGATTCGAGGAGGAAGCTCATCGGCCGCCCGTCGGCGAGCTTCAGCATCGCCGAGACCGGCGTCTCGAGATCGGCGACGAGCGTCGTCCACGCCAGCACCGCCTGCCCGCGCGCGGCGCGGCGCTCGAACTCGTCGTAGCTCGGCTGGACCTGCATCGACGCTCAACCCTCTCCGCCCGCATGCGGGGGAGAGGGTGGCGAGCGTCAGCGAGCGGGTGAGGTGGGTCGCGCCGTCGCACCTCACCCCCCCATCGCTCTGCGATGGGTCCCCCCCTGTCCCCGCTGCGCGCGGAGAGGGCAAGGTGAGCGGCTCTGACGACGCGCATCGTTTTTATTGCATCAACTGGTCGATCCGGTCCTGGTCGATCTTGACCGGAAATGTCTGGCGCAGCGCCTGGTCGTATTCGGCGACCGTGTCGCCTTGCAGGCTCGCGCCGAGCTGTTCGGCGAGCTGCTTCACCGCGGTTGCGTCCTTGGCCGGATCGGCCGGCTCGATCTGTTGCAGTTGCGCCACGACGATGCCGTTCGGGCTTGCTTCGGTGACGGCCCCGCCCGGTTTTGCGTCGAACAGTTTCGCGACGAGCGCGGGCGGCACGGTGTCGTCGCCGCCGGTGCGCACCAGCGGCGGCGTCGTGGTCAGCGCGAGATTCTGCGCCGCCGCCACGTCCTTCAGGCTCTTGCCGCCGGTGTTGACGTCGGCCGCGATCGCGTCGGCGGCCTTCTGGAGCGCCTGCTGCCGCGCGTCGTCCTGCCACTCTTTCGTCACCAGGTCCTTCACGTCCGCGAGCGGTCGCGCCGCCGCGGGCGCGACGCTCTCGACCTGCACCAGGAAATAGCCGTCATTGCCCAGCTCGCTGAGCTGGCTCATCTGGCCCTTGTCGGTGGCGAACGCGGTCTTGAGGATCGTCTGCGCCTGAGCGCCGAGATCGGCCGCCTTGCCGGACGCATCCTTGCCGTCGATGTCGACATCCGCGGCGGATGCGACCTTGAGCCCGAATTTCTGCGTCACGGCCTCGAAGCTGCCGCCGCCTGCCAAGGCGTCGTCGATGTTGTTGGCGATGTCGGCCATGCGGTCGCCGGCCTGGTCGCGCGCGACCTCCAGCTTCAACTGATCCTTGACCTGGTCGAGCGTCTTGGTCGCGCCCGGCTTGATGCCGCCGATATGCAGGATGTGCCAGCCGAAGCTGCTCTTGACCGGCGCGGTCGTGGTGTTTTCCGGCGCCGCAAACGCCGCGTCGCCGAGTTCGGGCGGCAGATCGGTGCGCTTCACCCAGCCGAGATCGAGCGACTTCGGATCGTCCATCTTCGCCACGTCCTTGGCGACGGCGGCGAACGCCTTGCCCGATTGAAGCTGCGCCTCGGCGGCCGTGGCGGCTGCCTCGTCGGGCAGCAGCATCTGCGACACCTCGCGCTCCTCGGGCGTGACGAATTCGCTCTTGCGCTGGTCGTAGGCGGACTTGATCTGATCGTCGCCGACCTGGATGCCGGCCGCGATGTCATCGAGCCGCAGCATCGCCGCCTTGAAGCTGCGGCGCTCGGGCGCTTGGAAATTGTCGGGATGCGCGCGATAGAACTCGTCGATCTGCGCGTCGGTCGGCTGCGGGATGGCGCCGGCGGCCGTCGGCGGCACCGTCACCATGTCGGCGACGCGGCGCTCGGCGCGGAGGCGATAGAGCGCATCGACCAGCGGCTTCGGCGCGGTGACGCCATCGACCAGCGCCGCGGTGAGCTGCTCCTTCAGCAGATCCTGGCGCGTCAATTCCTCGAACTGCTGCTCGCTCATGTGGTTGGCGAGCAGGACCTGTTCGTAGACGTTGCGGTCGAAGGCGCCGCTCTGGTTGCGGAAGGCGGGGTTGGTCAGGATCGCGTCGCGCACCGCCTCGTCGCCGATCTGGAGCCCCATGCGGTTGATCTCGAGCTCGACCAAATTCTGGCTCACGAGCTGCTGCACCGCCTGATCGACGATGCCGAGCTGCTTGGCCTGCTGCGCGTCGAGCGCGCCGCCGAACAAACCGCGCAGCCGCTCGATGTCGCTCTGCACCGCCTGCGAAACCTGGTCCATGGTGATGGCGCGCGAGCCGACGCGCGCGACCGAGGTGTCGGGCCCGGTGTTGTTGCGGAAGATGTCGCCGATGCCCCAGAGGCCGAACGTGGCGATGAGGAGACCGAACAGGATCTTGACGACGAAGCCGGTGGCCCTGGATCGGATCGCTTGCAGCATGCCGAGAATCTCGCCGGAAGGCGCGCGATGATAGGAGCCGCACCCCCTAGCAGCAACGGGCAAAACGACGGCGCTACGCGACGAATTACATGTTTTGCCGTCGTCCCCGCGCAGGCGGGGACCCAGGGGAACTGCACGTCGCATGCCCTGGACCCCTGCTTTCGCAGGGGCGACGAGAGATGGGTTCGACTTGCGGGGGCCAGATCCTAATGCGCCGCGCGGCCGCGCTCGTTCGAGCGATACCACGCCACCATGTCGCGCACCGCCGCCTCGATGCCGTAGTGCGGCGCGTAGCCGATCGTCTCCTTGGCGAGCGTCAGGTCGCCGACGTGACGCATGTCCATGAGCGAGACGCCGGCGCCGGGCGGGTCGGCGATCTTGACGCGCGCGCCCGGCACGGCGGCCTTGAGCGCCGCGGCAAAGGCCTCGGGCGTCGTCACCTCGCCCATGGTGACGTTGAAGACGCGGCTCTTGAGCGCGGGCGCCTGGAGCGCCAGCACCGTGCCGCGCGCGGCATCCTTGGAATAGACCCATTCCATCGCGCCTGACGGCACGACCGCCTCGGCGCCGGCGAGCGCCTTCACGACGGCGTCGCGAAAGGCGTTGCTCGGGCCGCCGCCGCCGCGCCCGCTCCACGGCCCCGCCACCGCGCCATAGCGCACCGCCGCGAAATCGACGCCGCACCAGCGCGCGTAGTTGAGGCCGAGATTCTCGATCGTCAGCTTGGTCGTGGCATAGAACGTCACGGGGCGCGGGAACGCTTCCTCCTTGCCGAGATCGCCCTTGCCTTCGCCGCCGGCGACATAGTGCGTCAGGACGTTCGAGCTCGACACCACGACACGCCGCAATTTATGGACGCGCGCCGCCTCGAGCACGTTCACCGTGCCCATGATGTTGAGCTGGATCGCGGCGAAGGGATCGCGCTGCGCGCCCGAGGTGAGCATCGGGTTGGCGGCGGTGTGGACGATCTCGGAGATGTCGTGCTCGCGGATCGCCTGCGTCAGCGCGAACGGGCGCAGCACGTCGCCCTCAACGAGGCGCACGCGGTCGAGCGAGAGGATTTCGGCCAAGGCCTCGCGCTGCGGCGCATTGTCCATGAGGACGGGCGTCGCGCCCTGCTCGACCAAGAGCCGCGCAATCTGCGAGCCAACGAGTCCCGCGCCGATCACCAAGGTCGCCATCGCCGCCTCCTCTGCCGATGCAATGATCTTGCCTCTCCCCGAGGAGATAGCATTGCCTGCGATGATTTTCAGTATTAAGATCGGCCATGCGGAAGCTCTGTGCCGGCAACTGGAAGATGAACGGGCTCCGGCGCGACGCGGAGGCGCTCGCCGGCGCGCTCGTCGCGCGCGCCCAGGCCGAGCCGCCGCCGTGCGATCTCGTGCTCTGTCCGCCGGCGACGGCGCTCGGCTGGGTCGCGGCGGCGCTCGCGGGAAGCGCCATCGCCTTGGGCGGCCAGGACTGCCACGCCGAGGAGAAGGGCGCGCACACCGGCGATTTGAGCGCGCCGATGCTGAAGGATGCGGGCTGCCGCTTCGTCATCCTCGGCCATTCCGAGCGGCGCGCCGAGCACGGCGAGACCGACGCGGTCGTGCGCGCGAAATGCGAAGCCGCGCGGCGCGCGGGGCTCGCGCTGATCCTGTGCATCGGCGAGACGCTGGCCGAGCGCGAAGCGGGCACGATGCTCGACGTGGTGGCGCGCCAGCTCGCGGGCTCCCTGCCCGACGGCATCCCGCCGGCCGAGCTCGCGATCGCCTACGAGCCGATCTGGGCGATCGGTTCGGGGCGCACGCCGACCCTCGCGCAGGTCGAAGAGGTGCACGCCCATATCCGCGCGAAGCTCGCCGCCAAGGTCGCGGCCGGAGCGGCGAAGGACGTGCGCATCCTTTACGGCGGCTCGGTCAAACCCGACAACGCGGCGGCCCTGATGGGCGCCAAGAACGTCGATGGCGCGCTGGTCGGCGGCGCGAGCCTCGTCGCCGGCGATTTCTGGGCGATCGCGCGCGCCTGTCTCTAGCGACGATCGGGTCGGATCAGGCGGGCCGTTCCGGCGCAAGATGCCGGAGCGGGGGCTTCGCCGCGAGGCCGATGGCGATCCCGAGCCGATGCAGCGCCAGCAATCCGACGAAGGCGCCGGCGTTGAGCGCGAGGATGTAGGCCACGATCGCCGGCACGAAATCCTCGGTGCCGCCGAGCAGCGTGGCGGAGACGAGGAACAGAGCGCCTTCATAGACGAGGAAGGCGCCGGCAAAGCTCGCGAGCGCGACGGCGACCACGCCGTTCCGCGAGAGCCGCCCGACAAGGTCCTGCGCGGCCAAGGTCGTGAGCAGGGCGACGAGGCCGAGCACGACGCCCCACACGATCGTGTCGGCGGTCGCGGGATAGGAGAGGAACGGCGAAGCCGACGATCTGGTTGGCGAGCCACGCCGCGCCGGTGAGACAGAGCGCGTCGCGCCGCGGCAAAGTCATGGCAGCCGCCGCGCCGAGGCCCGCAAACGGCATGGCGCAGGCGAGGCCGAGCGTGAAGGCAATGCTCGCGGCGACGAGCAGCGCCAGCCACAGCGCGCGCTGCCGGCCGGACAGATGCGGAAAGCGATTGGTCTGTTGCATGTCACTGCTCCGATGCGGAAATTCATTCATGGCGGAAGCCGGTGCCGGACCGGTCGAACGGATCTGGCTCGGTCAGGCCGAACCAGCGCGCGCGCAGCCGGTCCCACAATTCGAGGCGTTCCCACTCCGGCTTCTTCAACACCTTGTCGGTCTCGCGATTAAGGAAGGGATTGGGCAGCAGCACCGTGATCTGCTGCTCGTTCTTGCCGTTGTAGAGGCGTACGCCCCACGAGACCGGCGTGCCGGCCCGCGTCAAGCGCCGGTACATTTCCGCGCGCGCGGTGCGGCGGTGATGCGCGAGCTCGGGCGACACGCGGTTGTTGTGCGGTCCCTTGTGCTCGCCGATGCAGATGTGGAAATGCGGCACGCCGAACGTCACCGTGAGATAGCCGTCGAACATGGCGATCTTCTCGGGCGCCGCGGCCGCCCGCATCTCCCAGGCGGCGCCCTGCACCATCGGCCCGAAGGTGATGTCGCGCCAATGGTTCTGGAACAGGTCGCGCATGAGCTCGAGAAGGCTCGCCTCGTCGGTCGGCAGCGGAAAGACTTCGATGGTGGCGCCATCGGGATCGACGATCCGCGCGGGCTTCTCCGCCCCTGTCATGATCCCTCCCTCACCGCCCGCCGATCCCGGTGTCGAAGGCGACGCGCACGCCGGCGAATGCGCCGAGGCCGGGCCGCTCGAAGCCGAGCGGGGCCCGGTAATGCCGGTCGAGCAGGTTATTGATTCGCGCGAAGGCTGTCAGCCCATGTCCCAGATCATAGTTTCCGGCGACGTTCACCTGCACATAGCCGTTGGCGGGCAGGTCGCTCGCCGTTCCGGCGCGGTTGAAATCCAAGTCCGGGCCGACATAGAGCACAGTCGAGGTAAGGGACGCGGCCGCGGTCACTTGCCATGTCCCTTCGAGGCTGGCCTTGTTCTTGGGGCGGCGCTCCAGCTCCTCGTGGAGGATGTCGTCCTCGGCCAGCGTATAGGTGTAGTCGGCGCGGAGCGAGAGCGCATCGATCGGCTTGTAGGAGACGAAGCTCTCGACGCCGTAGGTCGTGGCCTTGCCGATATTGGCGTAGCTCGTGCCGAGCGCGTTGGTGTCGATGAGGTTCTTGATGTCGTTGCGGAAATATGTGGCGCCGAACGAGACGCGCTTGTCGAGCGCCGCCTGCTCGAAGCCGGCGTCATAGCCGAGGCTCGTCTCGGGCCGCAGGTTCGGATTGCCGAAGAAACCGAAGCCGGGAAAATTCTCGTACAGCTCGACCAGCGACGGCGGGTTGAACCCGGTGCCGACGCTCGCCTTGAGCTTGGTGCCGGTCGCCGCGATGAGATAGGCCGGTGCCTCGCGGAACGTAGCCTTGCCGCCGAACTGCGAATTCACGTCGTAGCGCACGCTCGCCGTGTTGAAAATTTGCTCGGCGATGCTCGATTGCAGCTGCGCATAGCCTGAATCGGTCGTGTTCTCCGCCGCGAGGTTCGGCGCGCCCGTGTTCGCCGCGGCCGTGCGGTCGAGCTCGTGCTCGGCGCCCAGGGTCGCGACCTCGCCCGCAGCGAGCGTGACGTTGCCCTGCCAGTCGAATTTGAGGCGGTCGCCGCTGAAATCGTAGGGATTGGGCGGGAAGGCCTCGGGCGAGGAATAGTTCGGATCGAGATAGGTGTTGTGATAGTCGGTGTAGCCGATGCCGATCGTCTGATCGAGGCGCCCGCCGAAGCTGACAAGATGCGCCGTCGTCCGCGTGAAGAGCTGGCGCGTGTTGCTCACATCGGAAAGCGGTTCGGGAACGGTGTTCTGGCTGTCGAGCGTGTAATTGACCAAGCGCGCGACGAAGCCCAAATCGAAAGTGTCGGTGACCTTGAAGCCGAGCTTGGTCGTCGCCGTCTCGTTGTCGTAGGAATCGTTCACATAGGATTGTCCCGCCGGCACGATGTTGGCGGGCGTCACCGGCGTCGCGCCGGCATTGAAGTGCCCGAAATCGACGACGTAGCTCAGCCGCCCCTGCGAGCCGCTCGCGCCCACGGTCTCGTTCAGCGTGTCGAACGAGCCGCCCTCGATGCTGCCGGTGAGCTTCAACGGTCCCGAGCCCGATTTCGTGATGATGTTGACGACGCCGCCGATGGCGTCGCCGCCATAGAGGCCGCTCTGCGGTCCGCGCAGAACCTCGATGCGCTCGACATCGGAAAGCAGCACATGCGCGAAATCGAACGACCCCTGGATCGAGCTCGGGTCGCTCATGTCGATGCCGTCGATCAGCACCTTCGTGTCGTTGTCGTTGGTGCCGCGGATATAGAGGTTCGTGATGCCGCCGGGACCGCCGGTCTGCACCATCGAGACGCCCGGGACATTGGCGAGCATGTCCGGCAGGGTCGACGCATCCTGCGCGGCGATATCGTCGGCGGTGATGACGGTGACGCTGCTCGCGACTTCGCTCGCGGGCGTCGGCAGGCGCGTCGCCGTCACGACGATATCGGACGACGTGTCGGCCGGCGCGGCGCCTTGGGCCGAAGCCCATGACGCGAAGGAACAGCAGACGAATCCAAGAGACGGGAACGCAAGCGCGCGGCGGCGCGCCGAAGGTTCGACGGAGCAGGGCATGTGGTCCTCGTGGCAACGCGACGCGTCACCACGAACCAAAGCCCGGAGCTTCGCTCAGACGAGAAACGGCTCCTGATCTCCATCGGTGCACCCCGCCCAACGTGTTCGTGCGTGACCACGGCCGATGGCAGGTCTCCTGGCTCGCGGGTCTCCGCCTTGCGCCGCCTTCCCAGCTTTCGCCAGTGGCCTAATGACGCTCGGCTCGCCGCTTACAGTTGCGGGGGCAGCCGCGGCTTTGAACCCGAGAGTCCGCACCGCGTTCCCATTCAATCCCCGAAGGGAACCATCGCGATCATCATGCGGGTGCGGCGGTGCGCGGTCAAGGGATCGCCACGCCCGCCCCGCCGCGCGCCGAGCAATCCCGCGCTGGCATTCGCGCGGCGGATTCGCTAGAACCGCGCCCTCGATGATTACCGTCGTTCTCGTCGTTCATCTCATGATCGCGGTCGCGCTCGTCGCGGTCGTGCTGTTGCAAAAGAGTGAGGGCGGCGCGCTCGGCATGGGCGGCGGCGGCATGTCGGGCTTCATGACCGGGCGCTCGACCGCGAACCTCCTGACGCGCACCACCGCCGTGCTGGCGGCGTGCTTCTTCGCCACCTCGATCACGCTCGCGGTGATGGCCGCGAACTCGCGCGCACCGCGCTCGCTGGTCGATCAGCCCGCCTCCGCGCCCGCCTCCGCGCCGGCGCCGGCCGCGCCGGCCGTACCGGCCGCGCCCTCCGCGCCGCTCGCGAAATAGGCGCGCCCCGAGTTGCGGTTCGTCCTTCCGTTGGGGCGTCCTGCGGGCTACAGTGGAAGTCCATGACGCGGTTCATCTTCATTACCGGCGGCGTGGTCTCATCCCTGGGAAAAGGTCTGGCGGCGGCATCGCTCGCGGCGCTGCTGCAGGCGCGCGGCTTCCGCGTGCGCCTGAGGAAATTCGACCCTTACATCAATGTCGATCCGGGCACGATGAGCCCCTATCAGCACGGCGAGGTCTATGTCACCGACGACGGCGCCGAGACCGATCTCGATCTCGGCCATTACGAGCGCTTCACCGGCGTCTCGGCGCGCCGCCCCGACAGCGTCACGACGGGCCGCATCTATTCGACCGTCATCGGCCGCGAGCGCCGCGGCGAATACCTGGGCGCGACCGTGCAGGTGATCCCGCACGTCACCGACACGATCAGGGAATTCATCGAGGCCGATCTCGATAACGAGGATTTCGTGCTCGTCGAGATCGGCGGCACGGTCGGCGACATCGAAAGCCTGCCGTTCCTCGAGGCGATCCGCCAGCTCGGCAACGAGTTGGGGCGCGAGCGCGCGCTCTATGTCCATCTCTGCCTCGTGCCCTACATCCCCTCGGCGCACGAGCTCAAGACCAAGCCGACGCAGCATTCGGTGAAGGAGCTGCTGAGCGTCGGGATTCAGCCGGACATTCTGCTGTGCCGCTCGGACCGGCCGATCCCGGACGGCGCGCGCAAGAAGATCGCGCTCTTCTGCAACCTGCGCGAATCGCGCGTCATCCCGGCGCTCGACGTCGAGACGATCTACGACGTGCCGAACGCCTATCACGCCGAAGGGTTCGACCGCGAGGTGTGCCGCCATTTCGGGCTCGAGGCCGAGGCGGAACCCGACCTCACGCGCTGGCGCGACATCGTGACGCGCATCAAGAAGCCCGAGGGCAAGGTCTCGATCGCCATCATCGGCAAGTACACGCATCTTCTCGACAGCTACAAGTCCTTGGCCGAAGCCTTGGCGCATGGCGGCATCGCCAACAATGTCCATGTCGCGCTCGACTGGCTCGACAGCGAAATCTTCGAGCAGAAGGACGCGGTGCAGCGCCTCGAGGGCGTGCACGGCATCCTCGTGCCGGGCGGCTTCGGCGAGCGCGGCGCCGAGGGCAAGATGGAGGCGGCGCGTTTCGCGCGCGAGCGCAGCGTGCCGTATTTCGGCATCTGCTTCGGCATGCAGATGGCGGTGATCGAGGCGGCGCGCCACCTCGCAGGGCTGAACGGCGCGGGCTCGACCGAGTTCGGGCCGTGCGCCGATCCGGTCGTCGGATTGATGACCGAATGGATGCACGGCAACAGGCTCGAGCGGCGCAACGCCAACGGCGACATGGGCGGCACGATGCGGCTTGGCGCCTACGAGGCGGTGCTGGAAGAGGGCAGCCGCGTCGCCGAGATCTATGGCACGACGCGCATCAGCGAGCGCCATCGCCACCGCTACGAGGTCAACATCGAATATAAGGAGCGGCTCGAGCGCACGGGCCTGCGCTTTTCCGGCATGTCGCCCGACGGCGTCCTGCCCGAGATCGTCGAAATTCCCGATCATCGTTGGTTCATCGGTGTCCAGTATCATCCGGAGCTGAAGTCGCGGCCGTTCGAGCCGCATCCGCTGTTCACGTCGTTCATCCGGGCGGCGCTCGAGCAGGCGCGGCTCGTCTAGGGAGATGTGTTTGAGCGACGACGCAAAAATCAACGCCGAGATCCGCTCCTACTCGCGCAGCCAGGCGCTCGACCGCACCGAGGATTATCTGAAGCGCGGGCGCGGCCTGGCCGCGGTTCCGGCCGCCGAATTGAAGGACCGCTGGGTCGAGACCTACCGCATCTGGTGCGCCGATGTGCGGAACTGGGAGTTGCAGAAGATCGCCAACGACATCGAGTCCGAGCTCGCGCTGCGCCGCGAGGAGGTGCCGATCGAGCGCGTCGTCGAGGAGATGCGGACGCTCGCCGAGGCGCTGAAGCGCGAGGTGAAGCGGCTCGATCGCGACCAGATCCGCCGCATGGGCGAGCACATGCTGGGCGAGATCGAGGAATACCGCCGCCGCTCGCGCTCGCAGCATTGAGCGGGCGCGTGCCGGCCAAAGTTGTTAGGATGCCGCATGATTGACCGCACCGTCACGATCGGCACGCTCGCCATCGGCAACGACCGTCCGCTCACGCTGATCGCGGGCCCGTGCGCGCTCGAAAGCCGGAGCCACGCGCTCGAGATGAGCCATGCGCTGGTCGAGCTCGCGGCCAGGGCGGGCGTCGGCCTCATCTACAAGACCTCGTTCGACAAGGCGAACCGCACCGCGCTCGAGGGCGCGCGCGGCATCGGTCTCGACGCGGGCCTGCCCATCCTCGCCGAGGTGCGCGAGCGCTATGGCTGCCCGGTGCTGACCGATGTCCATCTGCCGGAGCAATGCGCGCCCGTCGCCGAGGCGGTCGATGTGTTGCAGATCCCGGCCTTCCTGTGCCGCCAGACCGATCTTCTCGTCGCCGCCGCCAAGACCGGCCGCGCCATCAACATCAAGAAGGGCCAGTTCCTCGCCCCGTGGGACATGAAGAACGTGGCGCAAAAAGTCGCGAGCTCCGGCAACGAGCGCATCCTTCTGTGCGAGCGCGGCGCGAGCTTCGGCTACAACACGCTCGTCTCCGACATGCGCTCGCTCCCGGTGCTGCGCGCGACGGGCTATCCCGTCGTGTTCGACGCAACGCACTCGGTGCAGCAGCCGGGCGGGCAGGGCGACAAGAGCGGCGGCGAGCGCGCGCACGTGCCGGTGCTGGCGCGCGCCGCGGTCGCAGTCGGCGTCGCCGCCGTCTTCATGGAAACGCATCAGGACCCGGACCGCGCGCCGTCGGACGGGCCCAACATGGTGAAGCTCAAGGACATGCCGGCGCTGCTCGAAACGCTCGTCGCCTTCGACCGGATCGCGAAGGCGCGGCCCATCGGTCCCGAGTGACGCATGAGCGACATCATCGACATCCACGCGCGCGAAATTCTCGACAGCCGCGGCAATCCCACGGTCGAAGTCGACGTCACGCTCGAAAGCGGCGTTTTGGGCCGCGCCGCCGTGCCGTCGGGCGCCTCGACCGGCACGCACGAGGCCGTCGAATTGCGCGACGGCGATAAGGCGCGCTTCCAAGGGAAGGGCGTGAAGCGCGCGGTCGAGGCGGTCAACGGCGAGATCTTCGATGCGCTCGGCGGCTATGACGCGACGGATCAGGAGGCGCTCGACCGCGCCCTCATCGCGCTCGACGGCACGCCCAACAAGGCGCGCCTCGGCGCCAACGCCATCCTGGGCGTGAGCCTTGCGACCGCGCGCGCGGCGGCGGCGGATCTGGGCCTGCCGCTCTATCGCTATATCGGCGGCACCAGCGCCGCGACCTTGCCGGTGCCGATGATGAACATCGTCAATGGCGGCGTCCATGCCGACAACCCGATCGACCTCCAGGAATTCATGATCGTGCCGGTGGGCGCGCCGTCGCTCGCCGAGGCGGTGCGCATCGGCAGCGAAATCTTCCAGACCCTGAAGAAGCGCCTGCACGATGCCGGCCACAACACCAATGTCGGCGACGAGGGCGGCTTCGCGCCGAACCTCGCCTCGGCCGATGCGGCCTTGGGCTTCATCGTCGGCGCGATCGAGGCGGCGGGATATCGCCCGGGCGAGCAGGTGGCGCTGGCGCTCGATCCGGCCGCGAGCGAGTTCTACAAAAACGGGCGCTACGTGCTCGAAGGCGAGAAGAAGACGCTCGATGCCGCCGGCATCATCCGGTTCTACGAGGATCTGGCGAAGCGCTATCCGATCGTCTCGATCGAGGACGGCATGGCCGAGGACGACGAGGCCGGCTGGATCGCGCTGACGCGCGCGCTGGGCGCGACGCTTCAGCTCGTCGCCGACGACAATTTCGTCACCAACCCCGCGCGCATCGCGGACGGCATCAAGAAGGGCATCGCCAACGCCGTCCTCATCAAGCTCAATCAGATCGGCACGCTCACCGAGACGCTCGATGCGGTCGCGATCGCGCACCGCGCCGGATACCGCTGCGTCGTCTCGCACCGTTCGGGCGAGACCGAGGATTCCTTCATCGCCGACTTCGCGGTCGCGACCAATTGCGGCCTCATCAAGACGGGCTCGCTCGCGCGCTCCGACCGGCTCGCGAAATACAACCAACTGATCCGCATCGAGGAGCAGCTGGGCCCGTCGGCGCGCTATCCCGGCCGCGCCGCGCTCGCGCGCTGATCCTTCCGAGAACGTCATGGCCGGGCTTGTCCCGGCCGCGTTTCGTCTGCGGCGGCTCCAACACGTGGATGCGCGGGACAAGCCCGCGCATGACGCAATGGAAAAGATGCTGGGGCGCGGCGCGTCGAGGGCGATCCATCCGCTTGGAAACAGAAACCTTCTCCCCGGTGGGGAGAGGTGCTTGCGCTTCCGCGTCGCTCAAACGAACTCTACCGCTTGCCGCGCTTTTCCTCTTTCAGCGCGCGATGGTATTTGCGGCGGATGAGCGCGAGATCGACCGCGGGCTTCGGATAGGCCATCGGCAGCTCCTCGACCGCGTCGGCGATGATCTGCGAGACGGCGAGGTTGCGGAACCATTTGTGGTCCGCCGGAATGACGAACCACGGCGCGCGCTTCGCGCTGGTGGCGGCGAGCGCTTCCTCGAAGGCGCCCATATAGTCGTCCCAGATAGGCGCGCTCGGCGTAATCGCCCTCGCTGATCTTCCAGTTGCGGTGCGGGTCGTCGAGCCGGGCGGCGAAGCGCCGAAGCTGCTCTTCCTCGCTGATGTGCAGCATGAATTTGAGGATGAGCGTATCGGCGTCGGCGAGCCCCTCCTCGAACGCGCGGATCTGCGCATAGCGTGCCTGGCGGGCATGCTTGTCGATGAGTTTGTGGGCGCGCGGCACGAGCACGTCCTCGTAGTGCGAGCGGTTGAAGACCGCGATCTCGCCTTTTGCCGGCGCGTGCGGATGGATGCGCCACAGGAAATCGTGATCCCGTTCCGCCGCCGTCGGCACGCCGAAGCTCACGACCTTGGCGCCGTGCGGATTGAGCGCGCTCAGCACGTGGTTGACGACGCCGTCCTTGCCGCTCGCATCCATCCCCTGCAGCACGATCAGCGACCGAGCGCTTGTGCTCGGCCCAGAGCAGCGGCTGGCGCTTGGCGAGGCGCGCGCGGCATTCCTCGGTCTCGTCCTTCGCGGCGTCGGCCGATGCGTAATGGCCCGTGTCGCCGGGATCGATCTCGGCAAGCCGGACCCGGCGCCCGGGCTTCACCACGAATTTGTCGCGGAAGCGCATGGCGGCGATTGTAAAGAAACCGCGCGCGAATGAAACTGGCGCCATGACGGGCGTGCCGCTGGCCGAGAACATCGCCCTGTTGTTGGGGCTCGCCTTCTTCCTCGGCCTCGCGTTCGAGGATTTCTACCTGCGCGCCGGCGAGACGCGGCCCGGCGGCATCCGCACATTTCCGCTGCTCGCGTTGGGCGGCGGGCTCTTCTACGCGCTCGATCCGAAGTCTTTGCTGCCGTTCACGGCCGGGCTTCTCGTCCTCGGCGCGTGGCTCTTCGCCTATTACCGCGACCACATGGGCGAGCGCGACGAGGAGGGACGCCCCAATGTCGGCATCCTCGCGCCGCTCCTGAACGTCCACGCCTATCTCTTGGGCGCGATCGCGCTGGCGCTGCCGCATTGGGTCGCGGTCGGAACGACCGTGGTCGCCGTCCTGCTCTTCACCGGGCGCGCGCGGCTTCACGATCTCGCGCGCCGGGTCGAGCTCCGCGAGATCATCACGCTGGCGCAGTTCCTGATCCTGACCGGGATCGTGCTGCCGCTGCTGCCGAACGAGCGCGTCACGACGCTCACCGCGATCACGCCGCGCGAGGCCTGGCTCGCGCTGCTCGCGGTCTGCACCATCTCCTATGTCAGCTACCTGCTGCAGCGCTTCTTCGCCGGCGGCAGGAGCGAGCTCGCGATGGCGTTCCTGGGCGGGCTCTATTCCTCGACGGCGACGACCGTGGTGCTGGCGCGCGGCGTTCGCGCCGAGCCGGAAACCGCCGGCATGGCGCAGGTCGGGATCGTGCTCGCGGCCGGCGTCATGTATCTGCGCATCATCGCCATCGTCGCGGTGTTCAACCTGGCGCTGGCGAAGATCATCGCGCCGCCGCTCGTGGCGCTTTCGGCGGTGGCGATCGCGCTCGCGCTTGTCGCCTATCGCGTCGTCCGCGCGCGTGGCGGCGCGCCGGCCAAATCCGAGCCGTCGCGCAACCCGCTCGAGCTCGGCACCGCCGCGATCTTCGCCGCCCT
This sequence comes from uncultured Alphaproteobacteria bacterium, assembly GCA_963729295.1. GTDB lineage: Bacteria > Pseudomonadota > Alphaproteobacteria > ATCC43930 > CGMCC-115725 > DATJLY01. The sequence continues at coordinate 42,816 of CAVSNJ010000028.1, read as the reverse complement.
CTTCGTCGGCGTGTCGCTGCTGTCGGCCTGGGTGTCGGCGCAGTATGGCCGGGCCGGCCTCGAGTTCCTCGCCGCCGTGATCGGCGTTTCCGACATCAACCCCTTCGTCTTGAGCCTCGCCCAGGGCGGCATCGCGTCGCTCCCGAACGGCGCGTTGGCCGAGGCGATTCTGATTGCCATCGCGTCGAACAACGCCATCGTCGCGGCTTATGCGATGGCCTTCGGCGGCGCGCGAAAACTTGCCGCGGCCTCCGGCGCTCTCGTGCTGCTGGCCGCGGCGGGCGTCGCGATCGCCATCGCCCTCTTCTAAGCGCGTCGGCGATCGACTCGCACCCGAGTTGCAGCGCACGGACTCGCCGCGCGAGGCCAAGCGACTCACAATTTCCTTTGACCTCGCGACTCGACCGTGATTCTCTGCGGCTGTGGCAATTTTGGGCGAAATCCGCCGCCGCGCGCGGCTCGTCGCTGGTCCCGTCGCCGGGATCAGCCTGTTCGCCTATTTCGCCTATCACCTCGTCGAGGGCGATCGCGGCCTCATCGCCTGGCGCGGGCTCGCCGACCAGATCGAGGCCGCCGAAGCCCAGCGCGCAGCGGCGCATGCCGAGCGCCTCACGCTCGAGGAGCGCGTCAACCTGCTGCGGCCGGGCCATCTCGACCGCGACATGCTGGATGAGCGCGCGCGCGCCGTCTTGAACCGCATCGGCCCGGACGAGCGCGTCATCTTCACCGCCCCCCCGACGCCCTGAGCGAGCTTCGGCTGCCGCTTGTCGGCACCGCGCGAAAGGTGCAACTTCCTCCGCGGCATGGTTTGGAGACGCGGAAATTTCGCGAGCCGACGCTGGACCGCCTGGGCGGGCGCGGCGCTGCTGTGTGCGGCGCTGCTTGCTGCGGGCTCCGCCTCCGCGCAAGGCGAGCGCCGCGTCGCGCTCGTGATCGGCGAAAGCCGCTACCGGAACGTGCCGGCCTTGCCCAACACGTTTCGAGACGCGCAGCTCCTCGCAAAGACTTTGCAGGGCCTGGGCTTCGACGTGGTCGGCGGCAAGGCGCTCACCGATCTCGACCGGCCGGGGTTCGAGCAGGCGATCCGCACGTTCCGCGAAAGTTTGTCCGGGGCGACGGTTGGCTTGTTCTATTACGCCGGCCACGGGCTGCAGGTCGACGGCGAGAATTACCTGGTGCCGGTCGACGCCAACCTGTCGCAGATCGCCGACATGGATTTCGAACTGATCGATGCCAATCTCGTGCTGCGGCAGATGAACGCGGCGGGCACGCGCCTCAACATCGTGCTGCTCGACGCGTGCCGCAACAATCCGTTCGCCGACCGCAGCGTGCGCGGCGTTGGCGGCGGCTTGGCGCAGATGCAGGCGCCGAAGGGCACGCTGATTTCCTATGCAGCGGAGCCAGGCAAGCTCGCCCAGGATGGGCCGGAGGGCGGCAATGGTCCTTATGCGCTTGCGCTCGCCGAGGCTGTCGTTAAGCCGGGCGAGGATCTGTTCCAGGTGTTCAACGACGTTGGCATCATCGTCGATCGCCTGACCAACGGCTTGCAGCGCCCGTGGGTCACGTCCTCGCCGATCGAGGGAAGGTTCTATTTCGCGACCGCGCCGGCGACCGGGCTGGGAGCGCCATCGCGGGACGACATGGCGGTTGAGATCGCGTTTTGGGATTCGGTGCGCGAGGCGAACGACGGGGCCATGTTCGAGAGCTACCTCGAGCGCTATCCCAAGGGCGCCTTCGCGCCGCTGGCACGGCGGCGCATCCAGCTCCTGTCGGGGCAGGCCTCGCTCGCCCCGCGAGAGCCGGCGTCACGGCCGACGCCCGCGGCCGCTGCGACACAGGTGGCGAAGCTCGAACCATCTCCGTCCCAGTCACAGTCGTTGCCGGCGCTCGACGGGGTCTGGCGTGGGATCCTTGCGTGCGGTGAGGCGCAACCGACAGGATCCCGGAATGCAACCGGCTGGGGGGCATATACGGCGAACGACCTCGAACTGCGGATTAAGGACGGCGCGGTTTCGGGCGAACGGAGCGGCGTCGATAGCCATACCAGCAACTATGCCGGCAACCCGGGGACCCAAGTGGTGTTCGCCGAAAGCTACGAGGGTTCGGTCAGCGCCGACGGCGCGGTGCAGATCGCCGGCCACGGGCAGGTCAGCGTCGCCGGCAGATACGCCATAGAACTCCACGGCAAGATCCGGCCGGACGGCGATCTTGAAGCCGCGGGGACGGTCGGCTACCGCACCTGCACGATGGACTACCAGCACGCACAGCCCTGAGGCCGGGGGGCGGCGCCGCGTTCCGGGCGCTCTTTGCGCCGGGGCGACATCACGAATTTATCCCCTTCGCATCTGCGAGGCGGGCCGCTTCGAGCCTTATCAGGCCGCTTAACCGAATTTCGGTTCATTTCTATTTTGTGTTGCAAAACAATGAATTGGCAACACTCCGCTTGCATTATCCCGGACAGGCCGCCATGGTGGTTAAAACGCCCGCGGCGGGGCGAAAGGGAGGTGTCATGGCGCTCGCCAAACGCAGGCCCAAACCCGTCACAGAGGAGCAGCCCGAGCTCGACCCGGCCGAGCTCCTGCGCCACTACCGCACCATGCTCCTGATCCGGCGCTTCGAGGAGAAGGCCGGCCAGATGTACGGCATGGGCCTCATTGGCGGCTTCTGCCATCTCTATATCGGCGAGGAGGCGGTCGTGGTCGGCTGCATGGCCGCGATCGAGGAGGGCGACACCATCGTCACCTCCTATCGCGATCACGGCCACATGCTCGCCTGCAACATGGACCCGAAAGGCGTCATGGCCGAGCTCACCGGCCGGCGCGGCGGCTATTCCAAGGGCAAGGGCGGCTCGATGCACATGTTCTCGCGCGAGAAGAATTTCTTCGGCGGGCACGGCATCGTCGGCGCCATGGTGCCGATCGGCACCGGCCTCGGATTCGCGCATCAGTATCGCGACAACGGCCGCGTCAGCCTCACCTTCCTCGGCGACGGCGCGATGAACCAGGGCCAGGTGTACGAGAGCTTCAACATGGCGGCGCTGTGGAAGCTGCCGGTCGTCTACATCATCGAGAACAACAAATACGGCATGGGCACGTCGGTGACGCGCGCCTCGGCCTCGCACGATCTGTTCTCGCGCGGCGCGCCCTTGGGCATTCCCGGCCACCAGGTCGACGGCATGAACGTCGTCGCGGTGCGCGAGGCGGCGGAAGAGGCGGTGGCTTATGCGCGCGCGGGCAAGGGTCCCTACATCCTCGAGATGCTGACCTACCGCTATCGCGGCCACTCGATGTCGGATCCGGCGAAATACCGCACGCGCGACGAGGTGAACCGCATGCGCGAGGAGCACGATCCGATCGACCAGATGAAGAAGCGCCTCATCGATGCCGGCCACGCCGACGAGGCGAAGCTCAAGGACATCGACAAGCAGGTGAAGGACATCGTGACCGCCGCATCCGAGTTCGCGCAGGACTGCCCCGAGCCCGATCCGTCGGAGCTCTGGACCGACGTCTACGCCCCCGCCTGAGCCGCGAGAGACAAGGCGCGAGAGACAAAATGCCGATCGAAGTGCTGATGCCGGCGCTGTCGCCGACCATGACCGAGGGCAAGATCGCGCGCTGGCTCAAGAAGCCGGGCGACGCGGTCAAGGCCGGCGACGTGCTCGCCGAGATCGAGACCGACAAGGCGACGATGGAGATCGAGGCGGTGGACGAGGGCACGCTCGCCAGCATCCTCGTGCCCGAGGGCACCGAGAACGTCGCCGTCAACCTGCCGATCGCGGTGATCGCGTCCGAGGGCGAAAGCGTCGATGCCGCGGCGAAGGGCGCTAAGCCCGCGCCGTCTCCAACCCCCCCACCCCAACCCTCCCCCTCGAGGGGGGAGGGAGTTTCGGCCGCAGCGGTACCCGCGCCCGCCGCTCAACCCGCTCGCGCACCCATCGCCGCCGAGATGGAATGGACCGGCGCAACCGTCACGCTCACCGTGCGCGAGGCGCTGCGCGACGCGATCGCGGAAGAGATGCGGCGCGACGGCGACGTGTTCCTGATGGGCGAGGAGGTCGCGGAATACCAGGGCGCCTACAAGGTGAGTCAGGGCTTGCTCCAGGAATTCGGCGCGCGCCGCGTCATCGACACGCCCATCTCCGAGCACAGTTTCGCCGGGCTCGGCATCGGCGCGGCGATGGCGGGCCTGCGCCCGATCGTCGAGTTCATGACCTGGAACTTCGCCATGCAGGCGATGGACCAGCTCATCAATTCCGCCGCCAAGACGCGCTACATGTCGGGCGGGCAGATGCATTGCCCGATCGTGTTCCGCGGCCCCGACGGCGCGGCCGCGCGTGTCGCGGCGCAGCATTCGCAGGAATACGGCTCCTGGTACGCGCATGTGCCGGGCCTCATCGTCATCGCGCCCTACACCGCGTCCGATCACAAGGGCCTGCTCAAATCCGCGATCCGCGATCCCAATCCGGTGATCTTCCTCGAGAACGAGCTGGTCTATGGCCAGAGCTTTGCGGTGCCCGATACCGCCGACTACACCGTGCCGATCGGCAAGGCGCGGATCGCGCGGGCCGGCGAGCACGTCACCATCGTCGCGTTCTCGCGCATGGTGCAGGTGGCGATGGAGGCGGCGGACGCGCTCGCTGCCGATGGACTCTCGGCCGAGGTGATCGATTTGCGCACGCTCAGGCCCCTCGACATCGAAACGGTCGTCGCCTCGGTCAAGAAGACCAACCGCATCGTCAGCGTCGAGGAAGGCTGGCCCTTCGCCGGCATCGGCGCCGAGATCGCGGCGCTCATCATGGAGCACGCGTTCGACTGGCTCGACGCGCCGGTCGTGCGCGTCACCGGCAAGGACGTGCCGCTGCCTTATGCCGCCAACCTCGAGCGGTTGGCGCTGCCGCAATCCGCCGACATCGCCGCCGCCGCCAAGGCGGTGGCCTACCGCTAGGAACGCACGATGCCGATCGAGGTGCGGATGCCGGCGCTCTCGCCCACCATGACCGAGGGCAATCTCGCCAAGTGGCACAAGAAGGAAGGCGACGCGGTCAAGGCCGGCGACGTGCTCGCCGAGATCGAGACCGACAAGGCGACGATGGAGATGGAGGCGGTGGACGAGGGCACGATGGGCCGCATCCTCGTCGCCGAGGGCACGCAAGGCGTCAAGGTCAACGAGCCGATCGCCCTCATCCTCGGCGAGGACGAGGACAAGAGCGCGCTCGCCGCGAAGCCGGCGGCGGCGGCGGCCAAGCCCGCGCCCGCTGCGCCCGCGGCCCCCCCACCCCAACCCTCCCCCTCGAGGGGGGAGGGAGTTTCACCCCAACCCTCTCCCCAGAGGGGAGAGGGAGCACGGGCGCCAACCCTCGCCCCACCGGGGAGAGGGCAGGGTGAGGGGGCAACGCAAGCGCCGTCGCCTGCGCCGCCATCGCACGCCGGCAACGGGCGTCTCTTCGCGAGCCCCTTGGCGCGCCGGCTCGCGCGCGAGAAGGGCGTCGATCTCGCCGCATTGCACGGCTCGGGTCCGCACGGCCGCATCGTCCGCCGCCGACATCGAGGGCGCGCGCCCCGGCGCGGCACCGCGCCCGGCGCAGGCGCAGCCGCAAGCCCCTGGCGCCGCGCCGCGCCCGGCCGCCGTCACCGCGCCGGGCGGAGCACCGCTTTACAGCAAGGACCAGGTCGCGGCGCTCGCCGGCGGCATCGCCTATACCGAAGTGCCGATCAACGCGATGCGCCGCGTCATCGCGCAACGCCTCACGCAATCGGAGGCGGCGCCGCATTTCTTCCTCACCGCCGATTGCGAGATCGACCGGCTCCTCGCCATGCGCGCCGAGGCCAATGCCGCCGCCGAACACAAGCTCTCGGTCAACGACTTCGTCATCAAGGCGGTGGCGCTGGCGCTGAAAGAGGTGCCCGAGGCGAATGCGTCGTGGAGCGAGGACGCGATCCTGCGCTGGGCCGAGATCGACGTCGCCGTGGCGGTGGCGCTCGAGGACGGGCTCATCACGCCGATCATCAAGCATGCCGACCAGAAGGGCATCGCCGCGATCTCGGCCGAGATGAAGGACCTGGCCGCGCGCGCGCGCACCGGAAAACTCAAGCTCACCGAGTTCCAGGGCGGCACCTTCTCGATCTCGAATCTCGGCATGTTCGGCGTCAAGGATTTCACCGCGGTCATCAATCCGCCGCAGAGCGCGATCCTCGCGATCGGTGCCGGCGAGCAGCGGCCGGTGGTGAAGAACGGCGCGCTCGCCATCGCCACGGTGATGAGCTGCACGCTCACCTGCGATCACCGCGTGCTCGACGGCGCGACCGGCGCGCGCTGGATGCAGGCGTTCAAGAAGATCATCGAATCGCCGGCGCTGCTGGCGCTCTGAGGAAGGGTCCGATGGCAGAAGCGAACTACGATCTGGTCGTCGTCGGATCGGGGCCGGGCGGCTATGTCGCGGCGATCCGCGCGGCGCAGCTCGGGATGAAATCGTGCGTCGTGGAGCGCGATCAGCTCGGCGGCATCTGCCTCAACTGGGGCTGCATCCCGACGAAGGCGCTGCTGCGCGCGTCGGAGATCAATCACCTGCTGCAAAATCTCGACGCGTTCGGCTTTTCGGCGAAGGACGTGCGCTACGACGCCAAGAAGGTCGTCGAGCGTTCGCGCAAGGTGGCAAAGCAGCTTTCCGACGGCGTCAAATACCTCCTGCGCAAGAACAAGGTCGATGTCGTGGACGGCGAGGGCAAGCTCGCCGGCCCCGGCAAGATCGCGGTCGCGAAAGGCGGCAAGCCGGTCGCGGATTTGCGCGCCAAGCACATCATCCTCGCGACCGGCGCGCGCGCGCGTTCGCTCCCCGGCCTCGAGCCCGACGGCAAGCTCGTCTGGACCTACAAGGAGGCGATGCTCCCGCCCGCCATTCCGAAATCGCTGCTGGTCGTGGGCTCGGGCGCCATCGGCATCGAGTTCGCGAGCTTCTATCGCGATCTCGGATCCGAGGTGACGGTGGTCGAGGTCCTGGACCGCATCCTCCCGGTCGAGGACGAGGAGATTTCCGCCTTCGCGCGCAAATCCTTCGAGAAGCAGGGCATGAAGATCCACACCGGCACGACGGTGAAGGAGCTGAAGAAATCCGCTGATGGCGTCAGCGCCACGCTCGTCGCGGGCGACAAGACCACGAGCGTCAAGGCCGAGCGCGTCGTGCTCGCCATCGGCATCGTCGGCAATGTCGAGAATTTGGGCCTCGAAGGCACCAAGGTGAAGGTCGAGCGAACGCACATCGTGATCGATCCGTGGTGCGCCACGGGCGAGCCGGGCGTCTATGCGATCGGCGACGTGGTCGGCCCGCCCTGGCTCGCGCACAAGGCAAGCCACGAGGGCGTGCTGTGCGTCGAGCGCATCGCCGGCCTCAACAACGTCCATCCGCTCGACGTGACGAACGTGCCCGGCTGCACCTATTGCCGGCCGCAAGTGGCGAGCGTGGGCCTCACCGAGAAGGCGGCGAAGGACAAGGGCTATGAGGTGAAGGTGGGCCGCTTTCCCTATATCGGCAACGGCAAGGCGATCGCGCTCGGCGAGCCCGAGGGCATGGTCAAGACCGTGTTCGACGCCAAGACCGGCGCGCTCCTGGGCGCGCACATGATCGGCGCCGAGGTGACCGAGCTGATCCAGGGCTATGCCATCGCGAAGACGCTCGAGACCACCGAGGAAGAGCTGATCGAGACGATCTTCCCGCATCCCACGCTGTCCGAGACGATGCACGAGGCGGTGCTTGACGCCTATGGCCGCGCCATCCACTTCTAGCGCCATGGAAGCGCGCGTCCGCCATCCCGAAAAAGCGGGCAAGCCCGACACTCCGGCGCTGAAGAAGCCGGCGTGGATTCGCGTCAAGGCGCCGGTCTCGCCGGAATATCACGAGACGCGGCGCCTCATGCGCGAGCTCAAGCTCAACACCGTGTGCGAGGAAGCCGCCTGCCCCAATATCGGCGAATGCTGGAAGCTCGGCCACGCGACCGTGATGATCCTCGGCAGCGTCTGCACGCGCGCCTGCGCCTTCTGCAACGTCGCGACCGGCAAGCCTGACCGGCTCGACCCGCATGAGCCCCTGCGCGTCGGCGAGGCGGTGGCGCGCCTCAAGCTCGCGCACATCGTCATCACCTCGGTCGACCGCGACGATCTCGATGATGGCGGCGCCGGGCATTTCGTAGCGACGATCCGCGCCATTCGTAGTCTTGCGCCCGCGACCACGATCGAGGTCCTGACGCCCGACTTCCTGCGCAAGGACGGCGCCATCGAGGCGGTCGTCGCGGCCAAGCCCGACGTCTACAACCACAATCTCGAGACCGTGCCGCGGCTTTACGGCGAGGTCCGGCCGGGTGCCCGCTATTTCGCCTCGCTCAAGCTGCTCGACCGGGTGAAGGCGCTCGATCCGGCGCTGTTCACGAAGTCGGGCCTGATGGTCGGTCTCGGCGAAAACGCCGCAGAAATATATCAGGTGATGGACGATCTGCGCGCGGCGCAGGTCGATTTCCTGACCATCGGCCAATATCTGCAGCCGACGCCGAAGCATCACGCCGTCGCCCGCTTCGTCCCGCCCGAGGAGTTCGCCTCCTACCGCGCGCAGGCCTTGGGCAAGGGCTTCCTCATGGTCTCGGCCTCGCCCTTGACGCGGTCCTCCTATTTCGCGGGCGACGATTTCGCCCGGCTCCGCGCGGCGCGCGCCGAACGGCTCGCCGCCGGCGCCTGAGGATCGATGCCGACCCACGCCGAGCGGCGGCGCCTCCCGTACACGCCGGCGCAGCTCTTCGACCTCGTCGCCGACATCGAGCGCTATCCCGAATTCCTGCCGTGGTGCGTGGCCGCGCGCGTGCGCGAGCGGAAAGGGACTACGATCGTCGGCGATCTCATCATCGGCTACCGCATGGTGCGCGAGCGCTTCACCTCGAAGATCGTGCTCGACCGGCCGCGCCACATCGACGTGAGCTACAGCGAGGGGCCGTTCCGCTATCTCACCAACCATTGGGAATTCGAGCCCGAGCCCGACGGCGGCTGCACCATCGATTTCTACGTCGATTTCGAATTCCGCTCGCGCGTCCTGCAGCGCATCATCACGGCGCTGTTCAACGAGGCGGTGCGGCGCATGGTCGGCGCCTTCGAGGCGCGCGCGCGCAAGCTCTACGGCGACGCGCCGCGCGCCGCGATGAGGCCGGTGTGAGAGACGGAGCGGACGCGGCTATTTGAGCTCGGCCGCGACCTTGTCGATGCCGGCCTGCCCGCACTCGTCGTCCTTCCCCGGCGTGCCCGAGACGCCGATCGCGCCGATCACCTCATTGCCGGCCTTGATCGGCAGGCCGCCCGCAAGCGCCAGCACGCGGGTGTAGTGGATCGAGCCGGCGGCGTCGGGATTGTCCTTCATGCGCTTGACGAAATCGGCCGACGGCGCGTTGAAGGTGCGCGCGGTGAAGGCCTTGCGGTCGGCGCCTTCCTGCGTCGTGAGGCCGGCGCCGTCGCCGTGCAGCATCACGATCGGCAGGCCCTCGCGGTCCACCACCTCGACCGAGCAGGGGTAGCCCAACTCCTTGCACTTATCGATCGCGGCGTTGGCGATCTGCTGCGCCAGCGCGAGCGAGATGTTCTTCTGCGTCACGACGCCTTGCGCGCTTGCCGCCGACGACAGAAGCGCCGCCGCTGCGATCCCGGCCAGAAATTTCGCTGTCGATGCCATGGTGTGCCCTCCCTCGCCGCGAAAAGTGCAGCAGTTCGGGCGCCGGGACAAGGACCCGTAAGTCACGATGCCGCGATGGGCGCGATCGCGGCCCGCGCAGCCGAGAAAATCAGAGCGGGAGGGTCGATCCGACGACGTGCGCGACGTGATCGGGCGCGTCGATGAAGCGCAGGCCCATATGGCCCATCCGCGACCACGCCACCTCGGCGCGCAGCGCGCCGAACCGGTCGATGACGAGCGTCACGACGTGGCGCGCCGAAAGGGGCGCGTGCGCCGTCTTGATCTTGGCGCCGCCGAGCGACAGGTCGAGGATGATGCAGTCGGCCGGCCCGATGGCCGATTCGATGCGCGCTGACCACAGCACCGCCTTGCGCTTGTGTCGGCGGCGTTCCGCGGCCATGGCGCGCGGCGTCGATTTGCCGTTCACGAGTTGCGTGCTGCTGTGCATGGCGGTCCGGCCGTTTACCGTGCGCGAGAATAGGCGCAAGAGGTTGACCGACCCTTACGAAGCCCCCGGAATTGCTAAAATTTGGGTTAAGCGCGCCGCGCTGACGCTCGCCGGCATTTATTGCCAGGCTCCGATCCAGTCATTTTGGATCGTCGTTCCTGCGAAAGCAGGAACCCAGGGCAAGCGACGTGCAGTTGCCCTGGGCCCCCGCTTTCGCGGGAGCGACGGAAAGATGTTTCAACCTGGATGGATCGGACTTTGGCTCAGCCCGCCTCGCTTTCGTCGGGCGGCGGCAGGTCGGGCTCGTGGCGGGCGAAGCTCGAGCGGTCGAGCGCCACCGTCTTGACGAGGGCGTGGACGGGGCTGCCGACCGCGAGGCCGAGTTCGGCGCGCGCGCGCTGGGTGATGCGCGCCCACAGCATCACCGGGTGCCCCGCGACGCCGATGTCGAGGCGGATATCGACGGCGGGCCCGCGCGCCGGCGCGATCTCGACGACGTGTCCCGGCAAGGCGTTGCGGATCGAGAGATGGTGCGGCGGCTCGAGCGACAGCACAACGTCGCGCGCGCGCACGCGCACGCGCACCTTGGCGCCGGCTGGCGCATCGAGCCGCGCCAGCGTCAGCGCGCCGCCGGGAAAGACGACGCGCGTGAGGCCGTCCGCCTCGGCGTGCGATTCGACCTCGGCGCGGATCACGGCGCCCGCCTCGAACCGTCCGGTGAGCGGCCGCAGATCGAGCCGGCTGGTCAGATCCTCGACCGAGCCGACCGCGGCGACATGGCCTTCGGTCATGAGCACGAGCGTATCGGCAAGCCGCACGATCTCGTCCATCGCGTGCGTCACATAGACGATCGGAATGCGCAGCTCGTCGCGCAGCCGCTCGATGAAGGGCATGATCTCGGCCTTGCGCGACTGGTCGAGCGCGGCCAAAGGCTCGTCCATCAGCAACAGGCGCGGCCCCGCCAGGAGCGCGCGGCCCAAGGCGACGCGCTGCTTCTCGCCGCCCGAAAGACTCCCCGGCCGCCGGTCGAGCAGATGCGCGATGCCGAGGAGTGCCACGACCGCGTCGAAATCGACTTCGTGCGCGCCCGCGCGCCGCCCGTACGAAAGATTGCCGCGCACCGTGTAGTGCGGGAAGAGCAGCGCGTCCTGAAACACATAGCCGAGCCGGCGCCGCTCGGGCGCCACATCGATGCCGCGCTCGCTGTCGAACAGGATTTCGCCTTCGACGACGATGCGGCCGCGATCGGGCCGCATGAGCCCGGCAAGCGCGTTGACGAGGCTCGTCTTGCCGGCGCCCGAACGGCCGTAGAGCGCGGTGATGCCGTGCGCGGGCGCGGCGAATTTCGCGTCGAGCGAAAACGCGCCGAGGCGTTTCTCGACCGCGACCTCGATCATCGGCGCCGCGCCGCCGCCATCCGCTCGAAGCCCTTGGCGAGATCGTCGATCAGGTCGTCGATGTCCTCGAGCCCGGCATGGAGCCGCAGCACCGGCCCCTCGGTCCAAGCGAGCGCGGTGCGGATGCGCTCGGGATGGGACGGCAGGATCAGGCTCTCGAACCCGCCCCAACTCGCGCCCATGCCGAACAGCTCCATGTGGTCGAGCATGGCCGCGATCGCCTCGGCCGGTATGTCCTTCTGGAGCACGACCGCGAAGAGGCCCGACGATCCCGAAAAATCGCGCTGCCACAGAGCATGGTCCGGGTTGGACGCCAATGCGGGATGGAGCACGCGCGCGACCTCGGGCCGCCGCTCGAGCCAGCGCGCCAGCGCCAGGCCCTGCGCCTCGTGCTGTTTCATGCGCACATGCGCCGTGCGCAGGCCGCGCAGCGCCAGGTAGCAATCGTCGGGCGCGGCGTGGGTGCCGAGCTGCGTCGCCGACACCCTGACCGGCATGAAGCTCTCTTCGGTGCAGACGGCGACGCCCATCATCACGTCGGAATGGCCGCCGATATATTTCGTGGCCGAGATCACCGACACATCGACGCCGAGCGCGAGCGGCTTGAAGAACATGGGCGCGGCCCAGGTGTTGTCGATCACGGTCGCGATCCCGCGCGCCTTCGCCGCCGCGACCAAAGCCGGCACGTCCTGCACCTCGAAGGTGAGCGAGCCGGGGCTTTCGAGATAAAGGAGCTTCGTGTTCTCGCGCATCAGCGCCGCGATGCCGGAGCCGATGCGCGGATCGTAGAACGTGGTCGAAACGCCGAACCGCTCCAGAAAACTGGTGCAGAAATAGCGCACCGGCCCGTACACCGAGTTGGTCACCAGCACATGGTCGCCCGCCGTGACGAAGGCCAGGACCGCGGCAAAGCAGCTCGCCGCGCCCGAGCAGAACGCGACCGAGCGGTAGCCGCCCTCGATCGCGGCCACGGCCTCCTCGAAGGCGAACTGCGTCGGCGTGCCGGTGCGGCCATAGGTCACCTGGTTGTAGCGGTTCTTGGCCGCCGCCTCGTGCGCCGCCACGGTCGGATAGAGCACGGTCGAGGCGTGGTAGACCGGCGGGTTGACGATGCCGAAATTCTGCTCCGGCGCGCGCCCGGCATGGGCCAGAAGCGTGTCGGTCTTGCGGGACTTGCTGCGCATGAAGCGGGGCCTCGGGCGAAAGATGGCGGATCGCCCGCAACCTTATCGAAAAAAGCTCGCGTGAAAAGCTATGATGGAAAGGAACCTGAGCGTGGGGAGGGGGACATGAGGCGGTATTTGGGCTTGGCGGCGACGGCGGGGCTTGTGATCGCGGCGGCGGGCGCGGGGGCGCCGGCGCCGGCGCAGGCCGGTCCGACGCTCGATGCGGTGAAGGCCAAGGGCTATGTGGCCTGCGCCGTCAACACCGGGCTCGCCGGTTTTTCCATGGCGGACAAGCAAGGCCACTATAGCGGCCTCGACGTTGATGTCTGCCGCGCGGTCGCCGCGGCCGTGTTCGGCGATTCCGAGAAGACCAAGTTCGTGCCCGCGACCGCCGACCAGCGCTTTGCGCTCCTGCAAACCGGCGAGGTCGATATCCTGACCCGCAACACGACCTGGACCTTGCTGCGCGAGGCCGATCTCGGCCTCAATTTCGCGCCCGTCAATTACTACGACGGGCAGGGGTTCCTCGTGGCCAAGAAATCCGGCGTGACGAGCGCCAAGCAATTGGACGGCGCCACCGTGTGCGTCCAGCCCGGCACCACGACCGAGCTGAACCTCGCCGACTATTTCCGCTCGAACCATATGAACGTGAAGCCGCTCGTCATCGAAAAGCTCGACGAGGTCGAGAACGCGTTCTTCTCGGGCCGGTGCGATTCCTATACGAGCGACCGCTCCGGCCTGGCCGCGACCCGCGCCTCGAAGGCGCCCAATCCGGACGACTACATCATCCTGCCGGAAGTGATCTCGAAGGAGCCGCTGGCGCCCGCGGTGCGGCACGGCGACGACGAATGGTTCGACCTCGTCAAATGGTGCGTCTTCGGCATGGTCGATGCCGAGGAAAAGGGCATCACGTCGAAGAACGTCGACCAGATGCTGCAAAGCGACGATCCGGAAATAAAACGCATGCTCGGCGCAACGCCCGGCATGGGCAAGGCGCTGCATGTCGACGAGAAATGGCTCTACAACATCGTCAAAGAGGTGGGGAATTACGGCGAATTGTTCGAGCGCAATGTCGGCAAGGATTCGCCCCTGAAGCTCGAGCGCGGCGTCAACCAGCTCTGGACCAAGGGCGGCATCATGTACGGCATGCCGATCCGCTGATCCTGCGCGTTCGATGCATTGCCGTACCCCCTCACCCTCCCATCGCTTCGCGACGGGTCCCTCCCTCTCCCCTCTGGGGAGAGGGTTGGGGTGAGGGGGCCTCGCTCCTGAGAACGCAGTAGCCCATGCGGTCGGGCAAGCCGCGGCTCGGCGCGGTGCTGTTGCAGGCGCTGGTGATCGGCGCCGTCTTGGCGCTCGGCGTCTATCTCGTGCGGAACGCGCTCGCCAACATGGAGCGGGCCGGGATCGCGACGGGATATTCCTATCTCGGGCGCGAGGCCGCGTTCGAGATCGGGCAAAGCCTCGTTCCCTATGCGCCGTCCGACAGCTATGGCTGGGCGCTCGTCGTCGGGTTGCTCAACACGCTCCTTGTCGCCGCGCTCGGGATCGTGCTTGCGACGGTGCTCGGCACGGCGGTCGGCATCGCGCGGCTCGCGCGCAACTGGCTGCTGCGGAAGCTCGCGCTCGTCTATGTCGAGGCGATCCGGAACGTGCCGCTCCTGTTGCAGCTCATCGTGTGGTGGGATGTGCTGCGCGTCAGCGCGCCGCCGCCGCGCCAGGCGTGGCATCCGCTGCCGGGCGTGTTCGTTTCCGTCCGCGGCATCGCGCTGCCGCTGCCGGCGCTGTCGCCGCTGCATTGGGACGTGCCGCACCTTGCCGGCTTCAACTTCACCGGCGGCATCACGCTCTCGCCCGAGTTCGCGGCGCTGCTTCTCGGCCTCACCGTCTATACCGCCGCCTTCATCGCCGAGATCGTGCGCGGCGGGATCGAGGGCGTGCGCCGCGGCCAAAGCGAGGCGGCGCTCGCGCTTGGCCTGTCGAGCGCGCAAACCTTGCGCCTCGTCGTCATGCCGCAGGCGCTCCGCATCATCGTGCCGCCGATGCTGTCGGAGTATCTGGCGCTCACGAAGAACACTTCGCTCGCCGTCGCGATCGGCTATCCCGAGCTCATGTCGATCACCAACACGACGCTCAACCAGACCGGCCAGGCGATCGAGGCGATCGCGCTGATGATGGCGATCTATCTCGCCCTCAGCCTCGCCACCTCGCTGGCGATGAACTGGTACAACCGGCGCGTCGCGCTGGCGGAGAGCTGAGATGCGGGGCGCGCTCGCCTGGACGAAGGCCAATCTGTTCGGCGGCGTCGCGAGCTCGCTCGTGACGCTTCTCGCGGCCTATCTCGTCGCGCGCGGCCTCAGCGGCGTTCATCGACTGGGCGCTTGTCGATGCGGTGTGGCGCGCGCCCGACGGCCGCGCCTGCGTCGCCGCAAGCAATGGCGCCGGCGCGTGCTGGGCCTTTCTCGGCGCCTGGGGCCGCTTCATCCTGTTCGGCCGCTATCCCTATGACGCGCAGTGGCGGCCGCTCCTCGTCATCGTCGTGTTCGCGGCGCTCCTGCTCCTGAGCTGCGACCGGCGGCTCTGGGGCCGCTGGCTCGCGCCGATCTGGCTCCTGGGCCTCGGCGTCAATTTCGTGCTGATGCTGGGCGGCGTGTTCGGCCTCGCCTACGTTTCGACCGATCTGTGGAGCGGCCTGCCGCTCACCCTCATCCTCGCGATCGTGGGCCTGGCGGCGGCATTTCCGCTCGCGATCCTGCTGGCGCTCGGCCGGCGCTCGGACATGCCGGCGGTGCGCGCGCTTTCGGTCGCCTATATCGAGCTCATCCGCGGCGTGCCGCTCATCACCGTGCTGTTCATGGCGTCCGTCATGCTGCCGCTCTTCCTGCCCGAAGGCACGTCGATCGACAAGCTCCTGCGCGCGCAGGTGGGGTTCGTGCTCTTCTATGCCGCATATCTCGCCGAGGTGGTGCGCGGCGGCTTGCAAGCGATGCCGAAGGGCCAGTACGAGGCCGCCGATGCGCTGGGACTGCCGTACTGGCGCAAGACCTGGCTCGTGATCCTGCCGCAGGCCCTGCAAATCTCGATCCCGGCGCTCGTCAACATCTTCATCGCCGGCTTCAAGGACACGACGCTCGTCACCATCATCGGCCTCTTCGATCTCATCACGACCGCGTCGACGGCGATCACCGATCCGAGCTGGCGCGGCTTCTATGTCGAGGCCTATGGCTTCATCGGCGCGATTTATTTCGTGTTCTGCTTCTTCATGTCGCGCTATAGCGGGTCGCTCGAGGCAAGTTTCCGGCGGGGCCGGCGATGAACGACGCAAGCCCGATGATCGAAATGCGGCACGTCCACAAATGGTTCGGCGCGTTCCATGCGCTGAAGGGCGTGAGCCTGACGGTGAAGCGCGGCGAGCGCGTCGTGGTGTGCGGGCCCTCGGGCTCGGGCAAATCGACCATGATCCGCTGCGTCAACCGGCTCGAGACGCACGAGGAGGGGCAGATCGTCGTCGACGGGATCGAGCTCACCGACGACGCGCGCCAGATCGCCGCGATCCGCCGCGAGGTCGGCATGGTGTTCCAGCAGTTCAACCTGTTCCCGCACCTGAGCGTGCTCGAGAACCTGATGCTCGCGCCGATCTGGGTGCGCCGCATGAAGCGCGCCGAGGCGCAGGAGCTCGCCATGCATTTCCTCGAGCGCGTGCGCATCCCCGAGCAGGCGCTGAAATATCCGGGCGAGCTGTCGGGCGGGCAGCAGCAGCGCGTCGCCATCGCGCGCGCGCTCACCATGCGCCCGCAAGTCATGCTGTTCGACGAGCCGACCTCGGCGCTCGACCCCGAGATGATCAAGGAAGTGCTCGACGTGATGGTCGAGCTCGCGAAGGACGGCATGACCATGATCTGCGTCACGCACGAGATGGGCTTCGCCCGCACCGTCGCTGACGCCATGGTGTTCATGGACGCGGGCGAGATCGTCGAGGAAGCGCCGCCGGAGAAATTCTTCGCCGCGCCCGAAAGCGAGCGCGCCCGGCTGTTCCTGAGCCGGGTGCTCAGCCACTAGAATTTGATCCAATCAGGTTGCAGCATCTTTCCGTCGCCCCCGCGAAAGCGGGGGCCCAGGGCAACATCACGTCGCTTGCCCTGGGTTCCTGCTTTCGCAGGAACGACGATTCAATGTGACGGGATCAGACTCCAGGTGGATACTGGGCTCGGTTTCCGGAACCGGTTGGGAAGAGCGGATGAGAGGGAAGGTCGCGGCGCTGCTCGCTCCCGCATTCGCGGTGCTGGTCATCGCCGGCTGCGCGCAAGTCGCGCCCACGGAATCGGGCACGCTGCCGCCGAATTACGCGCCTTACGATCCCGAAACGAACCCCTTTTGCGGCGCGCTCGGCAACTGCCGGCCGCTCATCACCCAGCCCTATCCGATCCCGTCAAATCACCCCTGATCGCACCGGTCACGACCCGGTCGCGATCGGCGTGTCGCCGGGCAGGCCCCATTCCGACCAGGACCCGTCGTAAACCGCCGCCGGTTTCCAGCCGACGAGGTGGAGCGCGAACGCCACGACGCAGGCGCTGACGCCGGAGCCGCAGCTCGTCGTGATCGCCTGGTCGGGCGCAAGCCCGGCCGCTTTGAGCCGCGCGGCGAGCGCGTCCGCCGCCAGAAACGTCCCGGTCTTCGCATCCAAAAGCTGTTCGTACGGCAGGTTCACGGCGCCCGGAATGTGGCCGGCGCGCAGGCCCGGGCGCGGCTCGGGCGCGGCTCCGGCAAAGCGCGCGGCCGCGCGCGCGTCCACCACCTGCTCGCGCGGGGTTTTGAGGTTCGCCAACAGCTTCCGCCCGGTCGCGCACGAGCGCGCGGTCGAAATTGGGCGTGAAGCGCCGCTCGGTCGGCCGCGGCACTTCGGCGCTGAGCGGTCGGCCCTCGGCGCGCCATTTGCGCAAGCCCCCGTCGAGCACCGCGACATCGGCATGGCCCATGATGCGCAGCATCCACCAGACACGCGTCGCCGCCGTGCCGGCCGTGTCGTAGACCACGATCTTGCTGGCCGTCGCCGATGCCGAGTTTCCCCACCATGCGCGCGAACTCGGCCGGCGCGGGCAGCATGTGCGGCAGAGTGTTGGCATGGTCCGCCACTGCGTCGATATCGAAATACACCGCGCCCGGAATATGCGCCTTCGCGTAATCCTCGGCCGCGGTCGGAGTGATGCCCGGCAGCTTGAACGAGGCGTCGAACAGCGCGATCCCGCCGCCGCTCTGCCGCGCGAGCCAATCGGTCGAAACGAGCGACTCGGGATGGGCGTACTCCATCATCCCTCCCTTACCGCGCGAGCCAGTGCGGCACCGGCAGCTTCTTCTCGCGCAGGAACGCCGGATTGAACAGCTTCGACTGATAGCGCGTGCCATAGTCCGCGAGGATGGTCACGACCGTGTGGCCCGGCCCCAACTCCTTCGCCGCCTTGATCGCGCCCAGGATGTTGATGCCGGACGACCCGCCGACGATCAGCCCTTCCTCGAGCACCAGGTCGAACAGCACCGGCAGCATTTCCTCGTCCGTCACCTGGAACCAGCCGTCGATCGGCGCGCCTTCGAGGTTCTTGGTGATGCGGCCCTGGCCGATCCCTTCGGTGATCGAATTGCCCGAGGATTTCAAGGTGCCGTGCGCGTAATGGCTGTAGATCGCCGAGCCCATCGGGTCGGCGAGATAGATCCGCACCGACGGGCGGCGCTCTTTGAGCGCCATCGCCACGCCGGCGAGCGTGCCGCCGGTGCCGACCGAGGCGACGAAGGCATCGACCTTGCCCCCCGTGTCGTCCCAGATCTCGGGACCGGTCGTCTCGTAATGCGCGCGGCGGTTCGCCAGATTGTCGAACTGGTTCGCCCAGATCGCGCCGTTCGGCTCCTGCGCCGCCACTTCCTTCGCCAGCGTCTCGGAATAGCGCACATAGTTCATCGGATTGGCGTAAGGCACCGCCGGCACGAGCCGCAGATCGGCGCCACAGAGGCGCAGCATGTCCTGCTTTTCCTGGCTTTGCGTCTCGGGCATGACGATGACGCTCTTGTAGCCGAGCGCGTTGCCGACGAGCGCCAGGCCGATACCGGTGTTGCCGGCCGTGCCCTCGACGATGACGCCGCCGGGCCGCAGCAGGCCGCGCTCCTCCGCGTCCCTGACGATGAAGAGCGCGGCGCGGTCCTTCACCGAGCCGCCGGGATTCATGAACTCGGCCTTGCCCAGAATGGTGCAGCCGGTCTCTTCCGAGGCGCGGCGCAGCCGGATCAGCGGCGTGTGGCCGACGGTTTCAATGAAGCCGGTGCGAATCTCCATGCGCCGACTATAGGGAAGCGCGCTTTTGGATCAAGAGAGACGCCGTGATACTCTTGCTTCATCGTCATGCCCTGGTTTTTTCGCATTGCCCTGATGACGTTGGTCATTCTCTCGTGCGCGGCGCGCGCGCAAATCCCGCACGACACGGTGGTGATGGCGAAGGAGATCGACGATTTCGTGTCGCTCGATCCGGCCGAGGCGTACGAATTCTCCGACATCGAGGCGATCGCCAACTGCTACGACCATCTGCTCGATTACGATGCAGCGCATCCCGAGAAGATCGCGGGCGTGCTGGCTTCGAGCTGGAGCGTCGATGCCGACGGCAAGACCTATCGCTTCGTCCTGCGCGCGGACGCGCGCTTCGCCTCGGGCGCGGCGGTCACGGCGGACGACGCCGCGTTCTCGTTGCAGCGCATCGTGCTGCTCGATCTTTCGCCGGCCTTCGTGCTGCGCCAGTTCGGCTTCTCGAAGGACAATGTCGGCGAGCTCATCCGCGCCGAGGGCGGGACGCTCGTCATCGAAACGCCGGTCAAGGTCGCGCCGAGCCTGCTCTATTACATCCTCACCTCGTCGATCGCCTCGGTCGTCGACCGGAACGAGGCGCTGGCGCATCAGCAGAACGGCGATCTCGGCCATCGCTGGCTGCAATTCCATTCCGCCGGTTCGGGGCCTTACCGCCTGCGCGAGTGGCGCCCCGGCGAGCGCTACGTGCTCGATGCGGTGCCGCAATCTTGGAGCGGCGCGGCGAAGAACCGCGAGGTCATCGTGCTCGACGTGCCCGAGCCCGCGACGCAGCGCCTTCTGCTCGAGCGCGGCGATGCCGATTACGCGCGCGATCTCGACAAGGACCAGTTGGCCGCCGTTGCGCGCGACCCGGATATCGTGTTCGACCGCGCGCTGCGCTCGTCGCTGGATTATTTCGCCTTGAACCAGCGCAACCCCTATCTGCGCCGCCCCGAGGTGAGCCTCGCGCTGAAATATCTCGTCGATTACGACGGCATCGCGAAGGGCCTTCTGGGCGGCACGCGCGTCGTCCATCAGAGCTTCGTGCCCGATGGGATTCTGGGCGCGGATGACGAGCTTCCCTTCGCGTACGATCCGGCGCGCGCCAAGGCGCTGCTCGCCAAAGCCGGCCTTGCCGACGGATTCGATGTGACGATGGACGTGACCGCGGTTTCGCCCTGGCTCGACATCGCCGAAGCGTTGCAGGCGGGCTTTGCGCAGGCGAAAATCCGCCTGACGATCCTGCCCGGCGACGAGAAGGCCGCGCTCACGAAATACCGGGCGCGCCGGCACGAGATCTATCTCTTCCAATGGGGCTCCGACTATCCCGATCCGCACAGCAACGCGCAGGCCTTCCTCACCGATGACGACATGAGCGACACGGCCGCGCTCCGGACGCTGGCCTGGCGCAATTCGTGGGCCGATCCGGCGCTCGGCGCACGGGTCGAGGCGGCCGAGCGCGAAGGCGACCTCGCGCGCCGCGCCGGGCTCTATCGCGCGCTCGAGCGCGACGAGGAGGCGGCGGCGCCGTTCGTCATCATGTTCCAGGAGGTGGCGATCGCCGCCCACCGCCGGTCGGTGCACGGCTTCCTCCTCGGCTCGGGCGCCGATCACACGCTCTATCGCGCGATCGCGAAGGATTGATCTGTTTTCCCTCCCCCCTTGAGGGGGAGCGATGGGCGAAAAATGGCGGATTCGCGTGGTCTAAAAACGCCATTGTAGGGGTACGCCGTAGGGTCCACATTATCGCCCGGAACATCGCCAACGTCGATTTGACCGCATGGACTCTCACAATCGAGAGTGACAAAGCGCAAGCCGGCAATCGGATCATTCCGATTCACGGTGCCTTGCAAGCGACGGTCGCAAAGCTCGTCACCGAGTTGATGGACGGATTCTTGTTCCCCGGACTGACGACGGATCAAGACGGTTTCCGCGGCGACAAACTCGGGGAGCGATTCGGCAAGCTCAAAGCCGCGACATTGGGCGAAGCGGCAGCACGCAAGAGTCACAAGTCATTCCGGCATACCGTCATCACGATCCTTGAGAATGCGCTTGTGCCGCCCGGGATCATCGCCGACGTGGTGGGACATGAGAAAAATGGATTCTCGGAAAAGACCTATAGCGACAGCGCCTATTTGGAAGTGAAGCGGGCGACGGTCGAAAAAATCACCTACGAGGAAATGGCTGGTTGACAACAAGGCGGCATGAACGAGAAGTCGGACTTCCGCATCCGTGCCTGACACCCAATAGACGAAGGGGCTCTAACGCATGATGAATCAAGTGCGCCGGCGCCTATCGACTTTTTTCTCCGAAACGATTCTCCTAGGCAAAACCGTACGGACAACGAATCGGCTACGGAAGATTTTAGAGGCGCCCGAGCCGTCCGTTGATGAGTTAGTGGCGAGCCTCCGCACTGGTGATCCCTCGCGGAGCGACCGGGAAGCGGCGGTGTTCAAATACTTTCCGTGAAAGGGTTAGACCAGTGGGCGATCCGTAATGAGATTCGTGTCTATCATCTGGAAGACCCCGGTTGTCGTCGCGGCGGTAATCGTGGGTTCGCTTGGCGCAATTCAAGTTGGATGGAGCGGCGCGGAATTGGTCGTGAACTCGTTAGATGACCTCGTGACCGGAATTTTCTTCTGCATCGGCGGCACCATCGCCATAGGCGCCGTCATGCTCATACAACGAATAGCGAAAGGCGCGCTCTGGCTCGCGGTGCCAATCCTTCTGTATTCCGCCGCCGTTCCGGGCGCGTGGAATGGTTTTGCAAGTGATTTCGACGCGACGCGTGGTGAAGCCATAAAACACGGCTACGCAAACGCGTATGCCCTTGACCACATGAGTGCAAGAGGACGTTACCTGACGTGCAACGATGGAAGAATTAAGTTGACGGAAGATGGCAAAGTGGCGTGCGCGCGTGCGCTGTCAGTTGGTCCCGGCGAACCAATTCCTGGCAGCGAGCATCGGTGCAGCGGTCTACTCGACAGGGTGCTTGGCATTACTTGTTTCGATACTGCGCCGGAAAAAGAATAGTAGGCTCAGGCAGTCTTTGACGCTTCCCGGAACGCTAGCGTGTCCATAAGCGCCTCCTCCGAACCAAATAGAGAAAACGCATTCAAGTTGTACCTATCGAACCGACTTAAAACTCTTTCCCGCTCACTTGATGGCACCGTAATTTTGCAAAGTGAATCTTGCTCCTTTCCCGTTTCCGACGAGTTGAAGTTCTGGTGCGGGACGAATCTCCAACGGCTCCGTCCGTTTTCTTGTACACGGTTGACGGATACCGTGTAAGCTGATTGCTGTCGGAAATGCCGGGCATGAGTTTTCAAATTGTACCCGCCATGACTGCTTATTGTTGGGCTTTCAGGTGTGGAAGATTTTATGTTGTTCGGCATTTCCGAAAAGGCGTAGATCGCCACACGATCGTCCCCTCTGTGCTCAGGTTTCGTTTTTACCCCTGCAAACGCGAAGCATGCTGCGATGTACGGTGAGCGGCTCCAATCGAGGAGCGGTGACGGAAATCCATGATGTCGCAGGTGCGCCATGTAGCCGATAGCCGAATTTTTCCAAAAGTAGTCCGAGAATTGGCTATCCGGTTCACACCAATCCGGGACCTCCCAAGTGAGTCCGTTAAATGATTCCACTTGTGGTTTTATTTTCTGCATAAGGTTCCAATAATCCGCGACGAAGAATGGGTCGGAACGGTAGCGCTCTAGCGTCGCGGTCAGGCACCACTTCGCCTTGGAGACACCGCGAAACCAAACTCGTCCCGAAGACGTACTATTGTCTCTTTCAAATTGGAGAAGCTTGCACTCGCACTCCTTCCACGTATTGACATGCTCTACTTTCATTGCCTTGAGGACTCCCTGCGCTCATGTCGCGAGCCTCGCAGTCGTACAGTGGCACACGTAGTAGCTGCCGGCAACGCTGCGGAGCCGCCGGCATGCTCAGCCCTGGCATCGAAGCCCTTTTGCATGACGGCGCGCCTATGCCGGGCTCGCCGTTCCGGCGAAGCTCTAGGATGCCCCATGGGCGTCACAGCAAGAGGCTGGACGCGGTATCCTCCGCGCCGTCGCACGCTTCCCGACGTGCAAAAGATGATGCGCCATTCGTCGCCGGTTGCGACGGCGATCTACAGCGAAGCGGACCCGGCGATGCGGGCGGCAATCGAGCGTCGCGGCGCGGCGGTACAATAGGGGCACGTTGTAGGGGCATCAAAACGCAAGGAGTCCAGTAATGCCGATGGTTATTGATGAAAGCGACGATTCAGGCTCCCTCCCTTGAGGGGGAGGGTCGACCGCATGCGGTCGACGGTGGGGGGTGTGATAGTTTCGCCATGATGAGATTCTCTCTCGCTTTCCTGTCGCTCGCGGCGAAGGCGGCGTTGACGCTCTTCGGGCTGCTGCTCGTCACGTTCTTCATCGCCCGGGTCGTGCCGGTCGATCCGGTTCTGGCGCTGGTGGGCGACCGCGCGTCGCCCGAAACCTATATGCGCGTGCGCGCCGAAATTGGGCTCGACCGCCCGGTCGTAGTGCAGTTCGGCCGCTATGTAGGGATGCTGGCGACGGGCGATCTCGGCGAGTCGGCGCTGACGCGCGAGCCCGTGACATCCGACATCGCGCGCTTCTTTCCGGCGACGCTCGAGCTCGCGACGGCCGCGACCGTGATCGGCCTCGCGCTCGGCGTGCCGATGGGCGTCATCGCCGCGGCGCGCCACAATCGCTGGCCCGATCACGTGCTGCGCGTCGTGTCGCTGTTCGGCTATTCCGTGCCGGTGTTCTGGCTCGGCCTCATGGCGCTCCTGCTCTTTTATGCCGATCTCGGCTGGGCGGCGGGGCCGGGGCGGATCGATCCGTGGCTCGACGATGTCGTGCCGGCGCGCACCGGGCTTCTGCTCATCGACGGCGCGCTCGCCGGGAACCGCGCGGTCGTCGTCAGCGCGTTCCGCCATCTCGCGCTGCCGGCGCTCGTGCTGGGCTATTACTCGCTCGCCTATATCAGCCGCATGACGCGCTCGCTCGTGCTCGAGCAGCTCGGCCAGGAATATATAGTGGTGGCGCGCGCCAAGGGTCTCACCGAGACGCGCGTGCTGTGGCGCCACGCGCTCGGCAACGTGCTGGTGCCGCTCGCGACCGTCGTGACGATCGCCTACGCGCAGCTCCTCGAAGGCTCGGTGCTGACCGAGACGGTGTTCGCCTGGCCCGGGCTCGGGCGCTATATTACCGGCTCGCTCCTGAGCCTCGACATGAACGCGGTGATGGGCGGCACCGTCGTGGTCGGGCTCGTCTTCATCGCGCTCAACCTGCTCGTCGAGGGGGTCTATCGCCGCCTCGACCCGAGGACCCGATGACGGCCGCCGCGGACCTGGCTCCTTCCTCGAATTTCGCCGCAAAAATAGAGCGCTGGCGCGAGACGGGCCGCGCCCTCGCCGGCAATCCCGCGGCCCTCGCCGGCGGCGCGATCGTGCTCGCGCTCGCGCTCATGGCGCTGGCCGCGCCGGTATTGGCGCCGGCCGATCCCGACGTGCAGGATTTGGCGCTCCGCCTTGCGCCGCCCAGCGCGCAGCATTTCCTCGGCACCGACGAGCTTGGTCGCGACATCCTCGCGCGCATCCTCTACGGCAGCCGTGTGACGCTTTCCGTGGTGGCGGTCATCGGGCTCAGCGTGCCGGCGGCGGGGCTCGTCATCGGCTGCCTCGCCGGCATGAGCGGCGGGATTCTGGATGCGGTGCTGATGCGCACGGCCGACGTTTTTCTCGCCTTCCCGCGCCTCATTCTGGCGCTGGCGCTGGTGGCGGCGATGGGGCCGGGTCTCGATCACGCGCTCATCGCCATCGGCCTTGCCGCCTGGCCGCCTTACGCGCGGCTCGCGCGCGCCGAGACGCTGTCGCTCCGCGGCCGCGACTTCATCGCCGCGGCGCGCCTCGCCGGCGCATCGCCGGCGCGCATCCTCGTGCGCCATATCGCGCCGCTCTGCCTGCCGTCCCTCATTGTGCGCGCCTCGCTCGACATGGCGGGCGTGATCCTGACGGCGGCGGGATTGGGCTTCCTCGGTCTTGGCGTGGCGCCGCCCACGGCCGAATGGGGCGCAATGATCGCCGCCGGACGGCGCTTCATGCTCGACCAATGGTGGGTCGCGGCAGCGCCGGGCGTGGCAATCGCGGTCGCGACCTTGGGCTTCAATCTTCTGGGCGAGGGATTGCGCGACGTGCTCGATCCGCGGCAGCGATGACCGATCTCCTCGCGATCGACGACCTCACCGCCGGCTTCGGAGCAAGCGAGGCGCTGCACGGCGTGAGCCTTGCGATGGGGCACGAGCGCCTGGCGCTCGTCGGTGGATCGGGCGCGGGAAAATCGCTCATCGCGCGCGCGATCCTGCGGCTTCTGCCGCCGGGCGCTTGGCTCAAGGGGCGCATCGCATTCGACGGCATCGATCTTGCGCACGCCGACATGCGGCTCTTGCGCGGCCGGCGCATCGGCTGGATTGCGCAGGACCCGCGTCTCTCCCTCAACCCGGTGATGCGCGTGGGTGCGCAGATCGGGGAATCCCTGCGCCTTCATCGCGATCTTTCCGGCCGTGCCGCGCGCGAGGCGGCGCTCGGCCTCCTTGAGATCGTGCATCTCGCCGAGCCCGCACGCGTCCTCCGGCTTTTTCCGCACGAGCTGTCGGGCGGCATGGGGCAGCGCGCCATGATCGCCATGATGCTTGCGGGCGAGCCCGAGCTTCTGATCGCCGACGAGCCGACCTCGGCGCTCGACGCAAGCACGGCGATGCAGGTGCTGGATCTCCTCGACGAGCTCGTCGAGCGGCGCGGCATGGGGCTTTTGTTCATCAGCCACGATTTGCGTCTGGTCGAGGGATTCTGCGACCGCGTCGCGGTAATCGAGGCGGGCCGTATCGTCGAGACCTGTGCCGCCGATGCGCTGGCATCCTCGCGCGAGCCTTACACGAGCCGGCTCTTGGCCGCACGGCCGACGCTCGCGCCATGATGGAGGCGCAAAACATCGTCGTGCGGCTCGGCGGGCGCGACGTCGTGCGCGGCGTCTCGTTCGCGATCGAGGATGGAGGCGCGCTCGGCATCGTCGGTCAATCGGGCTCCGGCAAATCGACCCTGCTGCGCGCGCTTGCCGGGCTCGAGCCGGTTGCGGGCGGCACGCTGCGGCTTGGGGGCGTTGATTTGGCGGCAATCGGCACCCGCGCGCGCGGCCTGAGCCTGCAGCTCGTGTTTCAGGACCCGTACGGCTCGCTCCATCCGCGCCAGACCGTGGCGCGCGCGCTTGCGGAGCCGGCGATCGTGCACCACCTCGACGATCCCGCCGGCCGCGTTTCCGCGGCGCTCCGATCCGTCGGGCTCGACGAAAAATTCCGCTTCCGCTATCCGCACCAGCTGTCCGGCGGCCAGCGCCAGCGCGTGGCGATTGCGCGCGCGCTCATGCTCGAGCCGCGGCTCCTGCTGCTCGACGAGCCGACCTCGGCGCTCGATGTGTTGGCGCAGGCGGAGCTGATCGAGCTGCTGCGCCGGCTCCGGCGCGAGCGCGGCTTGTCATATCTTCTCGTCACCCATGATCTCGCCGTGGTGGCGCAGCTCGTCCCGCGCATTGCCGTGATGCAGGAGGGACGCTTCGTCGAGACGCTCGACACGGCCGTCCTGCGCGCGGGCCAAGTGCATCATCCGCACTCGCAGGAGCTCATCGCCGCCTCGCAGGGATTCCGGCGCCGCGCCCGTTAGGCCCACGCGCGCCGCAAGCGCGTGCGGTTGGCGGCAAGCCAGTAGAGCGCGAGCATGGTTGGGCTGTTGATGATCTCGCCCGATTTGAGGCGGCGCATCGCCGCGCGGTAGGAGAGCACGAGAACCTTTGTATCCTCGTGCTCCTCGGGCAGGCCGTGGATGCCGCCCGCCTTCGTCGCATCGACCCGCGCGCAGAACATGTCGACCACCTCCGTCGAGCCGCCGGGGCTCGGCATGTAGCGGTGGATCGGATCGAGCGCGCCCGTGATCGCGACGCCCGCTTCCTCGCGCGCCTCGCGCCGCGCCACATCTTCCGCCGAGCGGTCGTCCGGGCCGACGATGCCGGCGACGATCTCGATCTGCCATGCCGGCAGTCCCACGAGATGGGGCGCAAGGCGAAACTGCTCGATCAGCACCACGGCGTCCGCGGCCGGATCGTAGAGCAGCAGCCCCACGGTGCGGCCGCGCTCGAAAATCTCGCGCTCCATCGGCGTCGTCCAGCCGCCGGCATGGAGGCGATGGCGCAGACGAAAGCGCTCGATGCGGAAGAATCCCTGATAGGCCGTCTCGTGACCGAAAATCTCGACGCCGTCCCTCACAGCGGGCTCCCCGGAAACGGGAGCCACGCTAGATCGTCAGACGCGTGAAGGGAACGAGGGCTTTAGGTTGCGGTGCTGCGCTGCAAAGGCTCTTCGGATCGCTGCATGAGGCCGAGGCGCGTCCGCACCGCGGCGGTGCAGAGCGCGAGCGGCGCGGTCGCCGCCGTGCCCTCGGATGGAAATGCGATCACCGCGTCCGCCGGCCGGAAAATGTCGGCAACCCACCCGCTCGTGCCACCGCGGCAGTTGCTGAGCTCGCCGAGCCGGTGAATCGTCCAGCCGTCCGGCACCAGCATCATCGCGCCGTCGAGCGAACGCGTGTAAAGCGGCACCGGCTTCGCCATCCGGAACAGCACACGCTGGATCGCGTAATCGAGATATTCGCTGCCCTCCTGCGCTCCTTGGAGAAGGGACAAGAGCTTGGCCAGGTCCATGGGATCGGGCTCGCTAAGCTGCTTTGGATCGCTCGAAAGTAGCGAAGCTTCACCCGAGGATGTGCGTCAATGTTATGGCACCGGGCCGTGCAGGCGCGCCGCCTCGGCCAAGGGCAGCCGCATGCGGATGGCAAGCCCGTGCGGCGTGCGATTCTGCGCCGCGATCGTGCCGCCCAGCGCCTCGACATAGCGCCGCGCGATCCACAGGCCGATGCCGAAATGGCTGCGGCCTTCCGCAGCACCAGGGCCTTGGGGCGGCGGGCGTAGCGAAAAATAGCGATCGAAGATGCGCTCGAGATTGTCCGCCGACACGCCCGGCCCGGCGTCGGCGACGATGAATTCGGCCATGCCATCCTGCTGCTCGAGCCGGACGCCGATG
This sequence comes from uncultured Alphaproteobacteria bacterium, assembly GCA_963729295.1. GTDB lineage: Bacteria > Pseudomonadota > Alphaproteobacteria > ATCC43930 > CGMCC-115725 > DATJLY01. The sequence goes on along the minus strand of CAVSNJ010000028.1, from coordinate 14,639 downwards.
CTCGCGCCCTCGGACGAGAAGGACAGCGCATTGTCGAACAGGTTCTCGATCACGGTCTCGACCAACTCCTCGTTGGCGTGGACGGTGACGCCAGGCCGGATGTGACCCTTGAGGTCGATCCGGCGCGAGGCGAGGAACGGAGCCTGCGCCTGGAGGAGACGCGCGAGCAGCGCCGACAGGTCGATGTCGATCCGCGGCATGTCCATGAGCTCGGCCGTCGTCTCGTCGAGATGGCGGGCGGATGCCACAAGCCCGTCGAGCCGGTCGAGCGAGGTCTCGATCAGGCCGATCGCGCGGAGCCCGCGCTGGTTCGATGGATCGACCGCGCGCTTCAGCGGCTCGAGCGACTGGCGGATCACGGCGATCGGCGTCTTGAAGGCGTGCGCGTTGTCCTCGGCGGCGCGGCGAATGTCGCGCGCCGAGGCGTCCAGCACCTCGACCATGCGGTCGAATTCCTGCGCCACGTCGGCGAGTTCGGGCACGTCGTTCTGCGCGCCGAACGAGCCGGCGCGGCGATGCTCGCGGATGGCGATGGCGCGCTCGGCAAAACGCTTCAAGCCGCTGCGGATGCTCCAGAAGGTGGTGAAGGTGAGGAGCACCATCGCGAGATAGATAATGAAGGCGATGCGCACCTCGGGGCTTTCCCAATAGGGCCGGCCGAGATTGGCGCCCGGCATCGCGCTCGCCGAGAACGAGGTCACGACCGCCCAGCAGCCGGTCGGTGCGCGGATCGGCGTGACCGAGGTCACGATCTCGTCGCTGCCGCCCGGCAGGCGATAGCGCAGCGCGAACGGCAGATCGCCGTCGCAGGTGGAGACGAGCCGGTCGAGCACGCCTTCGCGCACCAGCTCCTCGCGCTCGGTGTCGAGCAGCGTGCTTGGCACGGCGGGCCACGAGGCGACGTAGTAGAAGCCCGGCCGGTCGGCCGGCGAGAACAGCAGCTTGACGCTGGTGATGTCGTCGACGAAGCGCGCCAGCGCTTGGCCCAGTTGCGGCAGGTTCGGATGTTCGGTCTGCGCCAGGAGCGGGATCATCGCTTCGGCCATGACGCGGCCCTGCTCGCGCGCGCTGCGCAAGAGGAGCGCCTTCTGGGCTTCGTCGGCCGTACTGAACCGGTCGTAGATGATGACCGGCACGGCGAGGAAGATGAGCGCCAGAACCGTGACCTTGGCCGCGAGCGAACGGTAGAAGCGCGCCCGCCGGCGCGGACGCGGCTCCCCCGCCGCCGCGGGCTCAGCCGTTCTCGCCGGGAGTCCAGCGGTAGCCGAAGCCGGCGTAGTTGTGGATGTGGTCGAACTCGCCATCGACATCGCGGAATTTCTTGCGGATGCGCTTGATGAAGGTGCGGACGTTGGCGCGGTAGCCCTCGGCGCCGTAGCCCGCGACGAAATCCTTGCCGTGCACGAGATCGTAGATCTCGCGATAGCCCACGTCCTCGCCGGTGCGGAGCGCGAGGAGCGCAACGATCTTGAATTCGGTGAGCGTGAATTCGAGCTCGCGCCCGCCCCACGAGGCGCGGTTGGTGTCGAAGCGCAGCTCGAGCGGGCCCATTCGCATCATCTCGCCGTGCTGATGCTCGGGCTCGGGTGCGGCACGCACTCCTTCGCAGATGAGATTGAGGCGCTTCACGATGATCGAAAGCTTGCGCGATTTGTCGATGAAATCGACCGCGCCGCCCGAAAGGGCCTGTTCTTCGTAGATGTCCTGGGAATGCACGGTGAGGAAAATCACCGGCGTGTTGTTGCCGCTCTGGCGCAGCTCGCGCAGCACCTGGATGCCGTTCTTTCCCGGCATGCGCCAGTCGAGCAGGATTGCGTCGGCAGCGCCCCCGCCCTCGAAAAATGCGAGCGCTTCGCCGCCGCCGCCGAAGCTCGTCACGGCGAAGCCTTCGTCGATCAGATTGAGGCCGAGCGATTCGCGGAACGAATCGTCGTCGTCCACGAGCACGATCCTGGCGCCCTTACTAATCGGTGCGGTGAGGGGCGGGGACAAGCTCGGAGTAGCACTTTTCCCCAGTTCGGTCGCTTCCATCATTGTCCCTGAGCTCATAGTGGAGTACGCGCATCTCGCGGCTTTGCAGGTCGAGATAGAAATAGAGGTCGAGCTCGCACGCGCTGCTCGTGTAGCGCCACAGCACGGCGGGCGGCGATTCGGCGCGCTGCTGCGGCTGGCCGAGCATGGCGAGCGTCTCGTCCTGGTCGAGCCCGGTCAGCCGGGCGAAATCGGCTTCCGTCTCGTCCGTGGACGGCGCGGGGGCCGTGGCCGGTGCCGGTTCCGCCGGTAATGACGCCAAGGAGTGCGGCGCGGGCTTGTGCATGGGATGGGGCGGGAGGGCTGCTTCAGGCGCGGGCAGCGGGGTCGGTTCCGGCGGCGGCACCGCGGCCTGCGGCAGCGGCGTGGGTGTCGGGCTCACGCAGCCGGCGAGCCCAACGGCTCCGCCCAGCGCCGCCAGCAACGCCGCGGTGCGCCAAGCCTGTCCTGCCGCCTTCCAACGTTCCATACGCTCCTGGCTCGCCTCCGCACCGCCCACTCCGCCACCATTATGGTCAACGAGAGATTAACGTGATGCCCGCTTGCCGACTGAGAACCTTGCAACGGCAGCGCTTCAAGGGCAAGGCAGCGCGGAGTATCATGGCTGCGCTCTAAAGGATCAGGCGCAGGAGCTGGTTGTGGGGCTGGCGGCGGTCGAACACGGCGAGTTGAATTATATCGATCTCTCTGCTTTCGAACGCATGCCTCTGAATTTAGAGCCATTTCCCTATCTCATCGTGCCCGGCTTCCTGCGCTCCGAAGGGCGCGCGGCGGTGGCGGCCGATTATCCGCGCATCGACCAGCCCGGCAGTTTTCCCTTGGCCGAGCTGCGCTATGGGCCGGCTTTCGCCGGGCTCGTCCGCGAGCTTGAGGGCGAGCCGGTGCGCCGCGCCTTCGCCGGGAAATTCGGGATCGACCTCGCCGGCCGGCCGACCATGATCACGGTGCGCGGCCAGGCCCGGCCCTCGGACGGCAGCATCCATGCCGACAGCGCCACGAAGCTCATCACCGTGCTCCTTTACATGAACGAGGCGTGGGAGGCGCCGGGCGGGCGGCTGCGCCTGTTGCGCCGGCGCGACGACATGGAAAGCACGGTTGCCGAGGTCCCGCCCAGCGCCGGAACGCTTCTGGCCTTCCGCGTCACGCCCCATTCCTGGCACGGCCACAAGCCGGCCGACGGGGCGCGCCGGGTGGTCCAGTTGAATTGGGTAACCAACGCGGGCGTGGTGCGGCGCGAACGACTGCGCCATGGGGTTTCGGCGCGCCTCAAACGCCTCTTTGGTTGAAGCGTTTTTTTAATAATTTGTCGCCTACGCTCTTGTCATCGCGGCGCTCTGTCGCCGACGCTTCGGCGACCGCGCCGGAAAGTCGAGTGTGAGTGACGTGACCGGAACCGCAGCAACACGACGCGGCCTTGTGCCGAAAAAGAAAGAGCGCAGCCTACCGACCTGGATGACGGTCCTCATGGTCGTGGTGCTCGGCGTGCTCGTCTATGGCATGTTCGCACCGAAATCGCCGAACGCCTTCGACAGCCCCGAAGCACAGACCAACCCGCAAGCCGCACCCTGGCAGCAGCCGCGCTCGTTCTGACGACGACGACGAACGTGCCCGGCGAGCGTTCACCGGGGCGATGGTGCGGGACTTCGTCCGGATACTGATTTTGGTGCTCGCCGCGTTGGCATGGGCGCCCGTTGCGGGCGCGCAAACTTTGCCGCCGGGGCAGGTGCCGGCCCAGGAACTCGACGCGACGCGCCATCGCCAGCCGACCCAAGCCGAGGTCGATCAGCGCGAGCAGGCGCGCAATGGCAACGACGAAGCGGCGCGGCGTCGCGCGGCGCGCGACCAGGCGACAGTCGATCTCCTCTACCGTCAGCTCACGGGCCACGCGCCGAACGCGGCGCCGCAAAGCAGCGGCTCATCGACCGGGAAATGACCCACCCGCACCGCAGGATTGGAACGCGGCGCGCAGCGCCGCTTCGTCGAGATTGCGGCCGATGAGGACGAGGCGGCTTTCGCGCCGCTCGCCCGCCTGCCACGGGCGCTGAAAATCGCATTCGTGCAGCATGTGCACCGACTGGAACACGAGACGCCGCGTCTCGCCGGCGATGTCCAAAATGCCTTTGCCGCGCAGAACGTCCCGGCCGCGCGCCGCGACGAGACCCGCGAGCCAGGTTCTCACCTTTTCGCCATCGAGCGGCGCGAGGCAGGCGAGCGACACGCTGCGGATCCCGGCTCCATGCTCGTGCGCGTGACCGGAGGGAGCGAGGAAATCGGGCTCCAATTCCACGATGCGGTCGAGATCGAAGCCGCCGCGCCCCAGAATCTTGTCGAGCGCCACGTCGGCGCGCACGGCGCGGTGAATGGGGGCGAGCGCGTTGATCGCGCGGATTTGCGCTTCGAGCGCGGACAATTCGGCGCTCGAGACGAGTTCGGTCTTGTTGAGCACGATCTGGTCGGCAAAGGCGATCTGCTCCTCGGCCTCCGCGCTATCGGCGAGACGCAGGAGGATGTGCTTGGCATCGACCACCGTCGTCACGGAATTGAGCGCGGTGCGTGCGAGGAGGAACTGGTCGAGGAAGAATGTCTGCGCCACCGGGCCGGGATCGGCGAGCCCGCTCGTCTCGACGACGATCGCGTCGAACCCGCCGGGCCGCGCCAAAAGCCCGTGCGCGATCCGCACGAGGTCGCCGCGCACGGCGCAGCAGACGCAGCCATTGTTGAGCTCGAACAATTCCTCGTCGCCGCGTACGATCAGGTCGTTATCGATGCCGATTTCGCCGAACTCGTTGACGATCACGGCGTAACGCAGCCCGTGATCCTCGCTGAGGATGCGGTTCAGAAGCGTGGTCTTGCCGGCGCCCAGATGCCCGGTGAGCACGGTGACGGGAATGCGCTCGTTCATTCCCACGGCATGAGCGAGGCGTGGATCACGTCCTTGACGCCCTTGCCGCCGACCGAGCGGATGGCGAGATCGACGTCTTTGAGGCCGAAGCGGTGCGTCGTCACCTTCTCGAGCGGGAAGCGCTTGGAGGCGAGTTGCGCCAGCGCCAGCTCGCACGCCTTGTAGCTGTGGCCGCGCGCGCTCTTGATGGTGATGAACTTCACCGTGACCTTGGCGAGCGGGAAATTCGGGAACTCCGCCATCTCGCCCTGGACGACGATGACGCCGCCCTTGCGCTTCAGCGCCTCGACGCCCAAGAGGATCGGGATCGTGCCCGCGCCCGAGGTGCAGTCGAGTGCCACATCGACGCCCTTGCCGCCGGTAATCGCCATGATGCGTTCCAAGGGGTTCTCGCGCTCGACATCGATCACGTAATCGGCGCCCAGCTGCTTCGCCACTTCGAGCCGCGCGCCGTCCTTCGCGGTGCCGGTGACGATGATGAGGGAAGCGCCCGCGTGCTTGCAGATCACCGTCTGCGACAGGCCCTGCTGGCCCGGGCCTTGGATCAGCACGGTCGAGTTGTAGCCGACGCCGCCGTCGAAGAGCGACCACTCGACGCCGTTCGCCATCGGCGTGACGAGCCCGGCGAGCTCAGGCGTCACCCCTTTCGGCACGCGATGCACCACGGAGTTCCACGGCAGGAAGACATAATGCGCGAAACCGCCCCAGAGATGCGGCGCCTTCTCGGCCGAGGTGTAGCCATAGCGGATCGCGTCGGGGTTGCCGCGCCAATCGGTGTTCTCGCAATGCCGGTACTGGCCCAGATGGCACCATTCGCACTTGCCACATGCGACGTAATGCTCGACGAAGACGAGATCGCCCTCCTTGAAGCCTTTGCGCTGCGTGAACTCGCGGCCCGCCTTGGCGATCGTGCCGATATTCTCGTGCCCCATGATGACGGGCGCGGGCGTCGGCGGATGCTGATAGAGTTTTACGTCGGTTCCGCAGATTCCAGCCACTTCCATGCGCATCAAGGCGGCATCGGCCGGGATGTCGGGCATCGGATATTCGCGCAATTCGGTCTTGCCCGGGCCGGTGCGCACGGCCGCCAGCACTTGTTCCGCCACCACGACCTCCCGCTATAATTCCGGCCCCGTCATACTATATTGTTGCCGCCGTCATACTAGCGATCGCATGCTCGGTGTCGTCAACAAAGGTCCGGACCAGCGCGCGGCTGCCGAGCGCGTCGAGCGTTGGACGCGCGCGCGGTTCACGCTGCCCGACGACGCCGCGGTCATGGTGTCCGAATTGCACTGCGCCGTGCCGGGCTGTCCGCCGCTCGAGACCGTGGTCGGGTTCTGGATCGACGGCGGCAAGCGCCATCATTACAAGGTGTTCAAGCCGATCACGGAGATCGTCGAAGACGATCTGCCGCCGTCGTGGCTCAAGCCTGCCCTCGCCGAAATGCCGATGCTCGGCTGCGAGTGCTGCTAGGAGAGGGGAGTGTTCGAGCCAAGAACCGATGAAGCTGCGACCGCAATACCACTTTCGCCCAGGGCCAGATGGCCTGAGAGCGTGGGACATTCGCCGCCTGATCGCGTTGACCGAGGAGCTTGCCATCGTCCAAATTCCGGTCTCGGCAATTCGCGAGCTGGACGAACCCTATTGGTTTGGCGATGGCATCCCGCCGACTTGCCGCGACATTGCGGAACATGCTCGCCTGATCAATGAGGCCGACCTGAGCTTCCCTGTCATCCTATCGTCCGACGGGCGTGTCATGGATGGGATGCATCGGGCAGCGAAGGCTCTGTTGGAAGGGGTGGCCAGCATACCGGCCAGGCAGTTCATAGAAGACCCCGCGCCGGATTTTGTTGGCGTCGACCCCGAAGACCTCCCTTACTGAATTGAAATTGGGACGATGCTCGCGCGTTGACAGGCGCGGCTCCCGAGCCGATCATCCGCGGCAATCCTGGAGGAAGAGATGGCGGCGCAGCGCAATTCCCGGAAACCCCAGCTCGCGATCATGAACGCCGTGCACGATCTGCCGGTGCTGGTGGCGCGCGATCAAGGCTTCTTCCGCGACGAAGGCCTCGACATCGAGTTCGTCACCACGCCGGGCATGGCGCAGGTCACGACGACGCACATGGTGCAGTGGGATTCGATCTTCGACCGTCCGCTCGACAGCGTCTACAACGACGGCGGCATCGACCAGTACCGCATGTGCGAGTGGGGCATCATGAAGCGCGCGGTCGAGGCCGAGAGGGAAGGGCTGCGGCGGCGCAAGATCGTGGCGCTGGGCGCGTCGATGTCGAGCTTCGCCATCGTCGTGGCGCCCGATTCCCCGATCTACGAGCCCGAGCAGCTCAAGGACAAGCCGATCGCGGTGACGCCCAACAACGGCTCGAACTTCACCACGCTCAAGATGATGGAAGGATTCCTCACGCCCGAGCACGTCAAGACCACCAACGCCGGCACCATGCCGAAGCGGATCGAGGCGCTGCGCCAAGGCAAGATCGCGGCGGCGAGCCTGATGGAGCCGTGGATCAGCGTCGCGCAGAAGCTGGGCCTGCGCATCCTCATCGAATCGCACTCGACGCGGAGCGAAGCGGCGGGCGACGATCTCGACGGCCCGACCTTGGCCGCGATCTTCCGCGCCCAGGCGCGCGCCGTCAAAGTTCTGGAAAAGGATCCGACGCCTTACGTCCATTATTTCGTCGAGGAGACGGGCGGATTGCTTGAGCCGCGCGAGGTCCAGACCTGGCGCCTGCTGCACGCGCCGCCCACGCCCTACACGCGCGAGCGCTTCGATGACACGTACAACTGGACCGTGAAGTGGAACATGGTTGTCCCCGGCGCCACCTACGAGACCGTCGTCGACAATCGCGCCTGGGCGTGAGCGCCGCGCTCAGCCCTTGATCTGGCGGCCCTCGCGCACGTCGGATATCAGCGCCTGGAACGCGCCGAGGCTTGCCTTCGCGGTGTTGACATAGGTCTCGGTCGTGGCGTCGAGCCATTTCTCGCCATAGCCGATCGCGGTGTGCGCGAGCCGCACGCGCCCGTCGAGCCACGGGCCGCCGCCGAACCCGCCGATCACCGGAATCTTCACCGCCTGCACCACCGCGGGGCCGGCGATGGGGCCGGAATTGGTGAAGTCGATGAGCGCGGCGCCGGCTTCCTCGACGAGCCGCGCCTCGGCCACGAGCTTTTGCGTCAGGTCCGCGGTCGCGGCGGCGCCGGGCGAACTCTGCGCGCTGTACGGCACGCCATAGCGCAGCGCCGTCTGCGGCGTGAGCCCCATCTGCGCGAAGACCGGGATGCCGGCGCGCACGATGGCGCGCACCGCATCGGGATATTCTGCCGCCGCATCGAGCTTGACGAGATCGGCGCCGCCTTCCTTGACGAGCCGGATCGCCGCGTCGAGCGCGCTCGCGATGCCGCGCTGCAACGGCCCGAACGGGAAGTCGCACGAGACGAGCGCGCGCGCAACGCCGCGCCGCACCGCCTTCACGCAGATCAGCATTTCCTCGAGCGTGACCTCGAGCGGATTGGCGTGGCCCCACAGGTTGATGCCGACGGAATTGCCGACCGAGACGAAATCGACCCCGGCGCGATCGGCGATGCGCGCAAGCTGATAATCCCACGCGACGACGCCGACGGATTTCTTCCCGTCGCGCTTCATCTGCTGCAACAGAGGGATAGTGACCGGTGTTTCGCTCATGCTGTGACGCTCGGGTCCCGCCGGCGAATAAACTCTCTGGCTCCCGGGGAGGGATTCGAACCCCCGACCCGGCGGTTAACAGCCGCCTGCTCTACCACTGAGCTACCCGGGAAAATCAGAGGGACGGCTGAATATAAGTCGCCGTCCGCCGGGTCAACAGCGATTTCACGGCCGCGCCACGGCCATCGCGCACCGTGCGCGCGGGCGCGGCTCCGGGAGATGCGCTAATCTCGAACGGTGAGCGAAGCCGACCTCTCCCTCCGGATCGTCGGTCCGACCGCGGGGCCGGATCGCCTCGCGCGGATCGCCGTCGCGCTTGCGCTGCTGCTGCACGTCGCCATCGCGGTGTGGCTGCTGGTCGACTGGGACAAGGAAGCGGCGCCCGCGCCGCCGACGATCGAGGTGACGCTCGTTACGCTGCCCCCGCCCGCGCCGCCGCCGCCCGCGCCGGAGCCGCCGCAGAAGCAGCTCTCGGCGCGCCAATCGGGCCCGGACCAGGAAACGACCGCCGCGCCGCGCGCCGCCGCGCCGGCGCCGGACACCGAGACGCCGCCGCCCGTGGCGCAGCCGAGCGAAGCGCCGAAGCCGCCGGACGCGCCGCCCGTCGCCAACGGGCTCGAGCCGCCGCCCGCCGAGAAGCCGAAGCCGCCCGAGGTTCCGGCGCCCGAGACGCCCAAGCCCAAGCTCGCGCTCCGCGCGCCCACCGTCGAGGCGCCGCTCGATCGCATTCTCGGCGACAAGGACGAGACCGGCGATCCCTATCTCAACGCGCTGTGGTCGCGCATCGAGCGCAATCGCAAGCCGACCACGCCGGTGGGATCCGAGGGCCTTCATCTCGAGGGCATCACGGTGTTCAAGATGCTCCTCGACCATGACGGGCATTTGGACGCACTCGAGGTCGAAACGTCGTCCGGCTCGCCGCTGCTCGACGCGGAGGCGCGCCGCATGATCGTCGCGGCCACGCCCTTCCCGACGCCGCCCGCCGACTATCCCGATCGCGTCCCGCTCAAAGTGACGATCCATCTCTTCCCGCAATAGCCGCGTCGTCCTGGGCCTCAAACCCAACACGCCGCTGATCTGATGCCTATCTCGCGAGGTGGCGGCGCACCGGGAAGAGGTGCAGGTTGAAGCGCCGCACGACGAGGCCCCAGAGCCCGTCCTGCGCTAGCAACATGATCGCGACCGCGGCCATGCCGAGCAGGATGAGGTACCACGTACCGTATTGCGAAAGCGTCTCGCGCAGGCCGAAATAGACCAGCATGCCGACAATCGGCCCCTCGAGCGTGCCGATGCCGCCGATCACCACCATGAAGATCACGACGACGGTCCAGTCGTTGACGCTGAATCCCGCCTCGGGCGATATGCGCAGCTTCTGCAAAAAGATGAAGGCGCCGACGAGGCCGGTGCAGCCCGCGGTCACGACATAGACGATGAGCTTGGTGCGGAACGTATCGACGCCGAGGCTTTCCGACGCGGGCTCGGAATCGCGGATCGCGGTGAGCGCCAGGCCGTGGCGCGAGCGCAGCAGGAGATAGGCCGCCGCGAACACGATCACGACGATCGCGAGTGCCAGCCAATAGACGATGAGCTCGCGGCCGGCGCGGTCCGGCGAAATCTGGCGCACGATTGCGGGCGTCAAGCTCATGCCCGAGCCGGCGCCGAGCCGCTCGACGAGCGATACCGCGAGCGCGAAAATCTCCGCCAGCACCCAGGTGCCGACGGCGAAATAGGCGCCGCGCAGGCGGAACACGGCGAACGCCATCGGCAGCGAGATCGCCGCCGCGATCGGGCCCGCGAGCGCCAGCGCCACGAGCGGATGCACGTTGAGCTCGCTCGTCAGGTAGAAGAGCGCATAGCCGCCGATGCCGACGAATGCCTGCTGCCCGACCGAGACGAGCCCGGCATAGCCCGCAAGCAAATTCCAGAGCTGCGCCAGCGCGAGGTAATAGGCCATCTCGGCGACGAGCCGCATGGCGCCCGGCCCGCCGTAATAAGGGAGCGCCGCGAGCGCCGCCAATGCCAACGCCAGGACCACGGCGAAGCCGCGGCTTTCCGGCGTCGAACGCTCGACCTTCAGCGCCATCAATCCCTCGTGTGCGGGAAAAACCCGCTCGGCCGGAGCAGCAGCACGACGAGGAAGGCGAGATGGCCCGCGAGAATCTCCCAGGTGGGCGAAAGCGCGCCGCCGACCGCCTGCGCCACGCCCAGCACCATGCCGCCCAAGAGCGTCCCCCACAGGCTGCCGAGCCCGCCGATGATGACGGCCTCGAAGGCGAAGATGAGGCGGATCGGCCCGGCGGCGGGATCGAACGTCTCGCGGATCGCCATCAGCACGCCCGCGACCGCGGTGAAGATCATCGCGATCGCCATCGCCATGGCATAGAGATGGCGGTTGTCGATCCCCATCAGCTCGGCCGTGTCGGCATCGTCCGAGGTGGCGCGGAAGGCGCGGCCCAAGGACGTGCGGTAAAAGAGCAGCTGCAAGCCCGCGATCGCGGCCAACGCGGTCGCGAAGACGAGAAGGGGATAAGCGCCGACATAAATCCCGCCGAGGTCAAAACTCTGCGTCTCGATCGCGCCCGCCTGAAGCCGGTAGGTGCTGGCGCCGAAAATCTGCAAGAGCAGGTTCTCGATGATGACGGAGATGCCGAAGCTGACGAGCAAGGGCGGCAGGAGCCCGCCCGAGAGCGTGAAATTGAGGAGCCAGCGCTGCAAGACATAGCCAAGCGCGAACATCACCGGCACGACGACGACGAGCGTCGCGATCGAATAGAGGCCGGTCGCGTCGATCACGACGAGCGCCACATAGGCCGCGAGCACGATCAAATCGCCGTGCGCGATGTTGACGAGCCGCATGATGCCGAAGGAGAGCGACAGCCCGATCGCGAAGAGCGCATAGAGCCCGCCTAAGAGCGCGCCCTGGATGAAGATGTTGAGCCAGGCCACGGGCGCGCGCTCAGATCCCGAAATAGGCGCGCGTGATGGTTTCGCGGGCGAAGCCGCGGCAAGGGGCCGTCAGCGCAACCCGGCCCTCCTGCAAGCAATAGAAGCGCGCCGACGCATCGAGCGCGCGGTTGATGTCCTGCTCGACGATGACGAGGGTCGTGCCTTCATCCGTGATGGCGCCGAGCCGCGCGTAGATGTCGCGGATGACGAGCGGCGCCAGGCCGAGCGACAGCTCGTCGCACAGGAGAACCCGCGGGTTCGACATGAGCGCGCGGCCGATCGCCGCCATCTGCTGCTGTCCGCCCGAGAGCGCGTGCGCGGGCATGGTTCGGCGCTCGGCCAGCATCGGGAACAGCTCGTAGACGCGCGCCAGCGTCCAGGCGCCGTTGCGGCCGCAATAGGCGCCGATCAGCAGATTCTCCTCGACCGTCAGGCTCGGGAAGAGTTTCCGGCCTTCCGGCACCATGGCGATGCCGCGCCGCACGACCTCGTGCGCCGAGTATCCGCCGATCGCCTCGCCGTCGAATTCGACCATCGCGCGCGAGCACCGCAGCGCGCCCGCGAGCGAGCGCAGCAGCGTCGTCTTGCCGGCGCCGTTGGCGCCGATGACGGCGACGGTCTCGCCCGCCTCGACGCTGAGCTCGAGGTCGAAGAGCGCCTGGAAATCGCCATAGAAGGCGCAGAGACCCGTCGTTTTCAGCAAGCTCATGTGCCGGGGAGACCCATATACACTTCCTGGACGCGCGTATCGGCCATCACCGCGCGCGGTTCGCCCGCGGCCAGGATCTCGCCGAAATTCATCACGATGAGCCGCGTCGCCACCGACAAGAGCGCGTGGACGATGTGCTCGATCCACACGATCGTCGTGCCACGCGCGTGGATCGAGCGGATCGTCTCGACCAGGTCCTGGCATTCGTGCTCGGTGAGGCCGCCGCCGATCTCGTCGAGCAGCAGCAGCTTTGGCTCGAGCGCGAGCGCGCGCGCGAGCTCGAGGCGTTTCCGCTGGAGAAGCGTCAGCGTGCGCGCCGGCGCGTTGGCGCGGTCGATAAGGCGCGTGTGCTCCAGCACCTCGGCGCACCGCTCGTAGCTGTCGCGCTCGCTCGATCCGGCGCCGAAGATGGCGCCGACGAGCACGTTCTCGAACACGGTCATGTTCGCGAACGGGTGCGGGATCTGGTAGGAGCGGCCGATGCCGAGGCGCGCGCGGCGGTGCGGCGTCACGCGCGTGATGTCGGCCCCGGCGAAGACGACGCGGCCTTCATCGGGCGCGACGTCGCCCGTGATGAGGTTGAACATCGTCGTCTTGCCGGCGCCATTGGGTCCGATAACGGCGAGCGCCTCACCCTCCTCGACCGCGAGGGTGAGGCTGTCCGCCGCCTTGAGCGCGCCGTAGGATTTCGAGACGGCGTCGAGCTGCAACAGCCCGGGCATTCACGAGTACTTGATGAACTCGAACGGGCTGTCGAGCGGGATGTTCGGCGCGGTCTTGTTGTAGACGATGTTGAGGTCGTACTTGAACTTCTTGCCCGGCTTCCACTGGCCGCCGACGAGCGGCGTGGCGCACACGTTCTTGACCGGGTTGATGGCGCCGCCCTTGTTCCACGTGATGGGTCCGACGAGCGACTGATAGTCGGTCGCCGCGATCGCGTCGCGGATGGCGCCCGCCTCGAGTTTTTTCGCCCGCTTCAGCACGTCGACCGCGACCTCGATCGTGGCGTGCTTGAAGCCGATCGGCTGCGTCCACTGCTTGCCGGTCGCGGCCGAGTAGGCGTCGCAGAACTGCTGTGCGGTCTGGCCGGTCAAGCCCGACTTGAACGGATGGTGCTGCGACCACCAGACCTCGGTCGTGATGCCGGTGCCGCGATCGCCCAAGGCCTCGACCGCCGACGGGAACAGCAGCGCCTTCGGCGGCGTCATGATCTTCGGCTGATAGCCTTGCTGCGCGCACTGCGTCCAGAAGATCGCGAATTGCGGCGGATTGAAGATGCCGCAACCGATGTCGCAGTTGCCTTCCTTGAGCTTCGCGATCTGCGCCGTGAAGTCCTCGCTCAAGGGCGGATAGAGGCCGAGATCGTCGACCTTGAGCCCCTTCGAGGCGAAGGTCGCGCCGAGCCCGTGCTGCGGGTCGTGGGCGGCGATGCCGTCGGGATCGTTCGTCAGCATCATGCCGACCTGCTTGTTGGTCGGCAGCGTCTGCCACATGTCGGCGAACATGTTGGCGAACTGGCCGAAGCCCCAGAAGAAGTGATAGGTCCACTCGAACCCCTTGGCGGGGTCGCCCTTGCGGCTGAAGAACCAATCCTCCCACGGATCGTCGGCGGTGACGCACGGCACGCCGGCGAGCTCGCACTGATCGGCGACCGGGTTGGTCGTGTCGCCGGTCGAGGAGGCGAGCATGATGTCGACGTTCTCGTTGTTGATGAGCTGGGTCGCGACCTCGCCGGCGCGGTTCGAGGTCGACTGGCTGTCGCGGTAGAGGATTTCGACGGGATGCGTCTCGCCAGCGACGACGATGCCCTTGTCGAGGATCTTGTGCGCTTCGCCGATCACCCAATTGTCGGCCTCGCCGAATGCGGCGATCGGCCCGGTCTGTGGGCTGATGAAGCCGATCTTGATGGGCCGCGACGCCGCGTGCGCCGGCCGCACGAAGAGCGCCGGGCCGGCGAGCGCGCCGGCCGCGCCGGCGCCCAAAAGCTTCACCACCTTGCGGCGTGACGGATGCTGCGTCTTCCGTGTCATGGGCTTTCCCCTCCTATGTTGGCGCCGAGTGTATCCGAGTGGGACGATCGCCTGCAACGAAGTGAATGGGCCGTTGCCCACGCGGGGACTCAGGCCTCGGAGACGAACAGAGTGCCGATGCAGTTCTCCTCGCAACCGGGCGGAATGACGAGCGCATCGATCGTGCCGCGCACGATGCGGCCGTCCCGCGCGAACGCGATCGCGGCGCCACGCGCAGGCTCGGCCGCGAGCGCCGCGTGACCCGCCGTCACGTAGTCGGCGCGCCCTTTTGCCCGCAGCATGACGGCAAACGTGATCGCTGGCATTGCGGCCCGGACCGGGATG